>NZ_JADILJ010000045.1 GCF_017355185.1 Rathayibacter sp. SD072
CTTCGCCGACGACTTCGACGGTGCCGCCGGCTCCCCCGTCGGTGCGAAGTGGATCCACGAGATCGGCGTCTGGGGCACCGGCGCCGTCGACCGCACCACGAACTCCACCGCCAACGTCTTCCTCGACGGCGCGGGAAACCTCGGCATCCGCGCGCTGCAGGACGCGGCGGGCGGATGGACGTCCGGGCGCATCATCACCGCCGACAAGTCCTTCTCGGCCCCCGCCGGCGGGCAGCTGCTGATGACCGCGTCGATCCGCCAGCCGAACCCCGCTCAGGCCACCGGGTACTGGCCCGCGTTCTGGGCGCTGGGCCTCGACGAGCAGGGCGCGATCGACTGGCCGCGGACGGGCGAGATCGACATCCTCGAGGCGGTCAACGGCACCGGTCAGGTCACCCAGACCTTCCACTGCGACCTCGAGGACGGCGGCGAGTGCGAGGAGCCGTACGGGCTCACGAGCGGGTTCCAGGACTGCGACGGCTGCCTCACCGAGTTCCACGCCTACTCCGCCCTCGTCGACCGCAGGGTCGCGGGGCAGGAGCGGCTGCAGTTCCTCGTCGACGGAGAGGTGCGCCACACGGTCGAGCAGACCCAGCTGAGCCCGGAGGCGTGGAGCGCCGCCATCGGCAACGACTACTTCCTGATCCTCAACCTGGCGATCGGCGGCGGGCTGCCCAACGGGGTCTGCGGCTGCGACAGCGCTGCGGCGCCGAAGTCGTCGGGAGGCACGATGAGCGTCGATCACGTCGCCGTCTACCGGTCGGAGGCCGCGGCCGAGATGGCGGCCCCGACTCCGACGATCACCGGCACCGCCAAGGTCGGCTCGACCCTGACCGCCCAGCCCGGCACGTGGCAGCCGGCTCCGGTCGCCCTCTCGTACCAGTGGAACGCCGACGGGGTCGACCTGGTCGGAGCGACCTCGCCGACGCTCGTGCTCGGCGCCGCCACCGCGGGCAAGCAGATCACGGTCGAGGTGACCGGCACGAAGACCGGCTTCGCGACCACGAGCCGCACGTCGCTGCCGACCGCGGCCGTCGGGACCGGCACGCTGACCGCCGCGACTCCGACGATCACGGGAACCGCGAAGGTCGGCTCGCTGCTCACCGCGAAGCCGGGAACGTGGGGGCCGTCGCCGGTGACACTGAAGTACCAGTGGCGGGCGAACGGAGTCGCGATCAGCGGAGCGACCGCGGCGACCTACAAGCCGTCGAGCCTGCTGGTCGGCCTGAAGATCACCGTGTCGGTGACCGGCTCGAAGACCGGCTACGCGAGCGTCACGCGGACGTCGACGGCCACGGCCGCCGTCGTCCGGTGACGCCTCGGGATCAGGACTCCTGGACCTCGCGGTGACGGCGCGGGACGATGCGCATGATCGCGGTGCCCGTGGCGATGAGGGCGAAGGCCGCCAGGCCGAACCACAGCGAGTTGAAGCCGGTCGACGCGAGGACTCCTGCGCCGGCTCCGGCCCCGAGGGCGGGCGAGAGATTGCTGTACATGGTCGGGTTCTTCCTTTCGATTCACCACGCGCGCTGACGGCGAGTCAGCGCATCGAAGTAGGCCTTGGTGTGCACGATCTGCAGGAACAGATCGAGGAACAGCTCGTACATCGAGGCGGCGAGGAGCATGTGCTTCCACCCGCGGTCGCGCACCGTGACGATGCGCTCGACGACGAAGATGAGGGTGATGCCGAGCCAGAACGGCTGGATCGAGAGCTGGCCGAGCACGAGGGCGTAGATCACGGTCGCGAGGTACACGTAGGTGATCACGCAGCCGGCCATGGTCAGCAGCTGACGACCCCAGTAGGGCCAGGTGACGCGGGTGAGCCCGTACTGGACGCAGTTCTCGACGGCGCCGCGCTTCCAGCGCAGGCGCTGGTGCCAGAGCTCCTTCCACGTGGGCATGACCTCGGTGACGAGCGTGCAGCCCGCGGGGCTGAGCACGTCGTAGCCGAGGTGCTTGATCGCGAAGGTGAGCTCGTTGTCCTCGGTCAGCACCGTGGTGTCGTAGATGCCGCCGCGGCCGTCGCCCGCGGGGAGCGTCCCGGCGCGACGGGCCTGGCTGATCTCGCGGAGCAGTCCGCCCTTGAGCACGGCGGCGGTGCCGGTGACGACCAGGCACTTGCCGTTCAGGCGCCGCACGTCGCGGGCGTAGCGGGCGTACTCGTTGCGCTGCAGGTGGCCGACGATGCCGCCGCCCTCGGTGCCGCGGAACACGCCGCCGACGGCGCCGATCCGCTTGATGCCGACCTTGAGGCGGGCGATCGCGAGGAAGTCGGGGTCCAGGGCCGAGTCGGCGTCCTGCACGAGGACGAGGTCGTCGTCCTCGAGCTCGAGCAGCAGCACCTCGAGGAACTGGTTGAGCGCGCCGGCTTTCTTGTCGGTGTTGCCGACGGTCGCGAAGACCTCGGCGCCCTCCTCGAGCGCGATGCGCGCGGTGCCGTCGGTGCAGTTGTCGGTGACGACGACGATGCGGTCGGGCGGAGAGGTCTGGTTCTGCAGTCCGTGGATGGCGGCGGCGATGCCCGCCTCCTCGTTGTGCGCGGGGAGGACGGCGACGAGGCGTCCGACCACCGGGGACGCGTGGCGTCCGGCGGTGGCGGTAGCGGTCCGGCGCACGGGAGCGGGGGTCTCGGCCTTCGCCTTCCCGGTCGGGGCATCGGCGAAGCGCACGGGGAGCGGTGGGGCGCCCGCCGCCGCCAGCGACCGGAACGGCGCGGCAAGGGTCAGGGCGCGGGCGGTCGCCACGGGGGCTGCCGCTCGTGTCGGTGCGCCGGACGCAGGGGTCGTCCGGGCAGCGGGCATCACGCCCGCAGAGTGCGCTGTCAAGGCCAGGGGTCCTTCACTCGATCGGATGAACGCGCGCCGATGACCGTCGTGAGGCGATTCGGGTCGCCGGACGACGGGTGAGGGGGGACCGGCCGTCGCTCGGGGGAAGCGTTGCGGTCTGTACCAGATCACGGAGCATCGGGTTGCTCGATGATCAAGCTACTGCGCCGGACGGTGAAGAATCAACAAAAAGTTTCACCCCCGGATGGGGCGCGTGAGGGGGGTTGCCATCGAGAAGGGTCTCCGAAGTGATTCGCGATGCCTGTCGAGAGCTTCGGCATTCCTCGGGGGCGGTCCCGCGGATAACGGCGCATCAGCCATTCGCGTCACGTGTGCAGAAGACGTGGGAGAAGCGTGGAGAAGTCACTCCGGAATGCAGTGCTCTCACGTTCGGGAGAATGAACGTTCTCTGCTTCGATCACTCTCCCTGTGAGGAGTCGGACTACGCGGAGAACGATTGTTCTCCGGGCCGTTCCGCTCGCTGACGAGTAGCGCCGAAAGATCTTCTGACCAGCTCATTCGCGTCCGCTTCAACCTCCCCGACCGCTCCAGAGTCGCCGTCGACGCGGATCAGCAGCGCCTCGCGACTCGAATTCGCATTCCTCGCCGCCGCTCATCGACAATCGGGCGCGAGCAGTGCGGTCCTGCCCCCGCAGGGCCGCTCGGAAGGAGTGCCGGCGCCCGATTCCCCCGTACCCGCCAACGAATTCCGCCGAGGAGATCGACGAGAGCGCGAATGCCGTCCCTGGAGGCGCGGAACGCCCTTCCCGAGAGATCGCTCTCACAATTCGAGAGGCATGACGCGTCACGTCGGAAGACCGTCGCCGGACGTCGCTCCGCTCGGCGTGTCGCGAGAGCGCGTTCGGCGTGTCGCGAGGGCGGAAGGACATCGCCACCGTGGCGCGCCCCGGTCGCGGACCCCCCTTTTGAGACGCAGCGCCGGTCCCCATTGCCCGGGCGCGGAGCGTGGCGATAGCTTGCGAAGACCGTTCCACTCCCTTGTCGGTCCCCGGCATCCGGTCGCATCGTCGCGCCTCGCGTGAGCGACGGGACCCTCCGACGAGGACGTCGACGGCCCGATCCGCCCTCTCGAGAAAGCCGACACGATGTCGTCAACGCTCCTCCTCTCCTCTCTCTGCACCTCTGCGGTGGTGGCCCCGTGAAGATCTCGCGCCGCTCACGTCTCGCCCTGATCACCGCCGCGCTGATCGCCGGTTCCGCGGGCCTCACCCCCGCACTCAGCGCCGCTGCCGCTCCCTCCGCCTCGACCGCCGTCACCTGCGACGCCGACGGCCCCGTCAGCGCCGTCGTCTCCGGAACCAGCGACGCCACCGCGAGCGACACCCCGCTCGGCCTCGATCGCAACGACGTCACCGTCGAGCGGAAGACCCAGCCCGCAGCCGGCGGCGCCTTCGCCTTCGCCCCGGTGCCCGTCGAGATCGGCGACACCCTCGAGGTCTGGGCCGCGAGCTCCGCGAACGTGCAGTACCGCTACCGCGTCACCGCGCAGTCGTGCGGAGGCACCGCCACGCCGACTCCGACGCCCACCGGCACCGCCGTCCCGACTCCGGAGCCCACCGCGACGGCCACCCCGACCGCGACGCCCACCGCCACTCCGACGGCGACGCCCACCGGCACCCCGACCGCGACGCCCACCCCGACGTCGACCCCCGGGGTCCTCACCGTCACCCGCATCGCCGGCAGCGACCGCCAGGACACCGCCGCGAAGGTCTCGGCCGCGACGTTCGCCGCGAACGTGCCCGTCGTCTTCATCGCCACCGGCGGCAAGTTCCCCGATGCCCTCGCCGCCGCTCCGGCCGCCGCGAAGCAGAACGGACCGCTGCTGCTGGTCGACACCGACTCCATGTCGCAGCCGGTCCGCGACGAGCTGCGCCGCCTCCGACCGAGCAAGATCGTCGTCGTCGGCTCCGACGCGAGCATCAGCGACCGCCTGGCGACCGAGCTCTCCGCGTATGCCAGGACCGGTGAGGTCCAGCGCATCGGAGGCGTCGACCGCTACGACACCGCCGCCCAGCTCGTCGAGGCCGCCTTCCCGAAGGGCTCCTCGCAGGCCTGGCTCGCCACCGGCGAGAAGTTCCCCGACGCCCTCGCCGCGGCTGCCGCGGCCGGCTCGGTCCGGGCGCCCGTCCTCCTCATCAACGGTGGACAGAGCACCGTCGACGACCGCACCCGCTCGCTCGTGCGCGGCCTCGGCGTCAAGAAGCTGACGATCGCCGGCGACCCCCAGTCGGTCAGCACCGGCATCGAGACCTCGTTCGGCATCACGCCCCTCCGCCTCGGAGGCACTGACCGCTACGAGACGTCGGTCCTGCTCAACCGCGACGCCTTCACCGCCGCGTCGACGGTCTACCTCGCCACCGGCGAGAAGTTCCCCGACGCCCTCGCCGGAGCGAACGCCGCCGGCTTCACCCGCAACCCGCTCTACACCGTGCGTCCCGACTGCGTGCCCCAGGCCGTGCTCGACGACATCGAGTCGCTCGGCGCCACCAAGGTCGTGCTGCTCGGCGGCACGGAGACTCTCTCGGAGGGAGTGGAGTCGCTGACCGCCTGCCGCTGACACGGTAGCGAGTCACCCGCGCCGAGGGCCGGGGTCGCCGAGGTCGGCGGACGGATGTCGTGAGACGTTCTGTCTGCCGGCCGGGGTGGCTCCGGCCCTTCGTCGTCGGCCGGCGATCCCCACCGACGGCGCCCCGGGATCACGGAGGTCTCGATAAGCCCCTCCAGGGCTACTCGACCAGCAAGAGGGCGCACACACCCGCCTTCTGCTGATCGAGTAGCGCGTAGCAGGCGCACCGAGATCCCTCGGCCCTGCTGACCGGCCGACCCCGTGTCAGGCCGACGGCCGGGATGCGTCGAGGTCGTCGAAGACCGCCGCGTTCAGCGCGAACGTGAGGCGCGCCTCCGCCACCATCGCATCGAGCGCGGGCGTCGGCAGCACCAGCTCGTCGAGCTGCGCGCGGTAGGCGCGCTTGAAGTGCACGGCTTTCTCGATCGCGTCGAAGCGCAACAACGACAGCTACTCGGCGCTCGCCCCTTAGTGGTGCGCCATCATCGTCGCAACCGCCTGGCCGCCCGAGAGACCGCCGAGGTAGCGCGTGTAGTGGTGCGCGAGGTGCAGCACCCCGTCGTCGTCGCCAGAGGAGGCGACGCGCGCCGCGTATCGCTCGGTTGCGGCCAACGGCACGACGGACGACGGATTGACGCCGAGCGCGTCGAGTGAGGCGTGAAGTGCCGCGACCTGGTGCACCGTGGTGCCGTGCAGCAGCGCCGGGTCGGCGGCCGACGCATCGCGCCGGTCGAGCGCCTCGTAGACGGGGAGGAGCTGCGCGAGGTAGCGGGCAAACTCGTTCAGCGAGAGCCCGCCCTGCATCCGCGCCGTGATGAAGCCGCGCGATTCGGCGTGCCGGTGCCCATCGGAGGTCGCCTCCCGGAGCGCTGCGGCCACGCCGAGCGGCACCACCCCAGGGGTCCAGCGTCGCGCAACTCGCCGCTCCCACGATCGGCGGTGCCCTCGGTTCGCTTGGCGTCCTCGTCGGACTGACCGGTGCCGCCGCGAGTGCCCACAGTCTCGCGTTGCTCGGCGGAGGAACACACTCCTCGGGCGCCTCGGCATGGCCAGCGGCACGACCGTCATCGCCGCAGTCGGAGCGGCGGTCGGAGGCGCGCTGAGCGCGTCCGTCTCGAATGCCTATCTCCGGGAGGACAAGTCGATGCGCATTGAGCTGCTCGGCCCGCGCAGGGGCGGCGTGCCGGTGATAGTGGCGAACGGCTTCCGAACTGAGGGCGCAGGCGAGAAGTGGGGCGGGTGGAAGACGATCGTCGACGAGCGATACCCGGACTCCCCCCTCCATTGCGTGCGGTGGGGATCGAACGAGGTCCCGACCTCGGTGATCTAGTGACGGGCGCAGCAGCGAAGGCCGGAGGCGTTGCAGTGGCAAGAGCCGCCGCGACCTTCGCTACAAAGGTCCTCGCAGGAGCAGGAGTCCTGGTGCGCGAGCTCGTGCGCCTGGGCGTCGGTCAAACCCGACCTCGAGCCGATTCGCTCTCCGGCGTCAATGAACAGAGTGCGTTGCATCTCCCGGATGTCACGTTCGTGCTTGTTGACGATCTTGCGGACGAGTGCCGAAACCGTCCCCGGTTTCTACGAGTGAAATGAGACACGCCCTTGCAGGGCCGGCGGGCGGCGCTGTTGGCGTGAGCTGGCGCTCGACATTGGCAGAGATTGCTCGGGCGCGTTCGCCCTGCGCGCGCAGGGCCGCGGCGCGGTCGCCGCTGGGCCGACCTTCGAACCGCTCGCTCTCGTCCTCGTGGTCGGCGTCACTGTCCGCCTGGTGGGTAAGGTCGCATAGCGCCTCGGCGACGATGCGATAGTCGGACTCGTGTGCAGAGTCGAGTAGCGCGGGATCGAACGAGGGTTGCGGTGTTGTCACCGATTCGTCCTACAGGTGAGGATTGTTGGGTGTAGGGATCTCGTGAACGCCTTCAGGTGCCGGTGACAGGGAGGCCTCAGAGCCCAGCCTTGCACCAGGCTCGCGAGCGCAGCGCTGATTTCGACGGCATGGTGCGGTTCGGCCTGTCGCTGATGCTCTTCTCGATCGCCGGCGAAAGGACCTAAGCGGCGTCCTCGGGTGACTGGTTCAACGTCGTCGATTCGGCGCGGAGCCTCGCTGTGACCGTGGGCCGCAGGCGACGCGCGCGAAGCGCATCCCCGCTCGCGGGCGGTGCGATGTTCTTTGTGCCCCTGAACGCAACCGTCAGTTCATGACGTTTTCTGACTACCACCTAGGAGAGTCGGGGCGGCGGTAACTAAAGCCGCTACATCCTCGTACGAGTGTGACTTTTGCGCCGAGTAAGTTTGTAGCTCGCGGCGCGACCCTGATCACAGTCTCACGCCAAGTCATTCCGTCTCAGCTCGTTCGACAGCACTACTGTTCGTTACGACGCGTGCTCCTACCCGCGCCGACATCCCGGGGGACTTCATGAACCGTCGTATTCTCAGATCCGCGTCCGCGCTCGCCCTTCTTGCGCTGGTAGCTACCGCGCTGACTGCTTGTCAGCCTCTGGCGCCCTCGTCAGAGGTGAAAGTGATTGAAGGGACCGACGCAGTCGGTGCGATCGGCGACGACCTCGAGGTCCGCATACCCGGGTCCAGCATCGACGGGTCAGGATCTCTGGTGCTCTCGGAGGTGTCAGACGGGGAACTGCACGGGTGGAGCCTCGAACTAACCGGCGCAACACTCATCGGGGAAGCGATGATTGTGTTCGGCGGCAGAACAGAAGAGGGCGAGCCAGCACCAATCGCGGTTTTCAATGAAGAGCTCGGCGGTCAGCTCACGTACGGTGGCGAGCCGGAGCTACAGAGCGATGGCCGGTACATTGTGCGCACCACCCACTTCTCAAACTGGTTCTCCATCGACTGGGGAGATCTACTGAATCGAGCGAAGAGCACCGTAACCGGCTTTTTTGATAGTTCCGTGTCAGCGAGCGTGTCCTGCGATGACTCGCAGAAAGCTTTAGACCTTGGATACACCGCGACGTTTTCCGGTTCCGACAAGTACGAGTGGTGCATGGGACTCGAGGACGGAACCCCGGTCCTCAAGGTCGGGAATCCGAACCAGTATCCAGTGACCATCGAAGCGACCAGCCGCATGGTGCTCGCCACGCCGGACACCAGCCTGACCTCGCTGATTCCACAACTCTTCTCCGCCCTCTCCGAACCGCCATCCAAGCAAGGCAACACCGTGGACCTACTCGCGCCAGGTGGCTCGTTCACGTACAAGATCGCCACCAAATCCGAGCAGGGCCTGCGGGCTGAGCCGAGCCACGCCTCGTTCTACGCGTCTGGACTGCTTTTCGCAGCGGAGACCGCGGGAATGCTCTTGGGCCAGGGAAAGGCGAAGCCGATCCTCGAAGCGATGAGCGCGACGGGCGGATGCCTGACCGGCTTCGCGAAGATGGCGACTACGGACATCTCCACTGCCAGCGCGGCAGCCGACTACGTCAGCGCATCAATCGCCACAATCATGACCGGCTGCCTTGCAGGCGCTATCAAGAAGGCGTTCGGTGCGGATGGAGTCGCTGGCGTCGCGCTCGTCGCCGGCGTCACGTGGCTCTTTGCCGGAATCACCACTCTCGTTGTCGGCGCGGCCGCGATTGTCGAGCAGTTCGCGAACCCAAACGGCGCCACCGTAGTCACTCGCGGTGTTCAGGAAACCTGGGAAATCGACGAGAACGGCGTCGGTCCAATTCGTCTCGGGGACAGCCTCGCCGATGCGGTGAAGAACCTCACTGATTTCCACGAACCGGAAGCGATCTGCGAATGGCCGCAAGGGCTGACGCCGAGCGGCGCGAGGGTCGGACTGATGACCGACATGGACGAGAAAGTGGTAGTGATCAACGTTCAGGGGGCGCCGACCGATGAGTCGATCACCCTCGACGGTCAGCCGGTGTTCACACTGACCGAAGACGAGTTCGGAGTTCTGACGGGATTTAGTGAGGTATTCGATACGAGGTACTGGAATGGGAAAGAGCCAGGTTCAGGATCGATCATCATCGACGACTATCGGGAGTTCTTCCCGGAAGTTGGGGTTTCAGTAGGTGCGGGACCGACGGCCGACTGTTGATTCTACCGAGCCCGCGCGAGAGGTTTATTGCGCCCCTGACACACCCAGTCGACAGGTTCATTACCTTGTTGACTGCGCCATGCTCGCCATAAACCCTCACCGAAAGCGTATTCCCAGCGACTCGACGAAGTCGAGTTCGAACCGGGGAGGAACCGATAGGGAATGCCGAGGACAATGATCAGCACGACTATGCCTGCGCCGACGAGTTGGAGGAAGGTCCGTTCGTCACTTAACACGCATGCGCGTTGGGCGCTGGGCCTCGCAACGACCTATCGGGCCGGGCTTTTGGCAACACTCTCACTCCTCTCCGTGGCTGCCACGGCAGAGGGGTATCGACAGCTGACCGACCGGATGGGCGCGTCAGCACCCTGGAGCGATGCGGTATACGCCGGTCTCGCAGCCTTCGTGCTTGGGGCACCATCGGTACCCGGTGAAGACACGCCGCTCCTGTACGACCTCGGTCGATTCAGCGCACCTCTCATAGCCGCCTCCGCCGCAGCGATCGCCTTCGCAGCCCAGCTGTGGCAACTCGCTGACCGGGTGCGCTCGCGGCGTTGGCGCGGACATACGGTCTTGATCGGTCAGAGCAGAGCAGCGGTCCAGGTAGCCGTGCAACTGGCCGAGGCCGGGCAAAAGGTGGTGATCCTCGAATCGTCAAAGACCAGAACATCCGCTTCGTTCTCGCGCGCCAACATCGCTGTCCGATTTGGTGACGGCACGAACGCGGCCGACTTGCGACGCTCCGGAGTCGCGGTCGCTCAACGTGTCATCGCATTCACCGGGCGCTCGGACTCGACGGCAGGGATCGCCGCGGCGATCGACGCTATCGTTCCGGCCGCCAGGGTGGTGCAGAGCGCGTTCGTCGAAGTCGAAGATTCGCTTGCAGCCCATGAGTTGGAACGTGCGCGCCGATCCGGCGCGCTAAGTACCCGAGTCGAGTTCTTCAGTCTCGAGGAGCGCGCGGCGCAATTCATTGTCCACTCTCTCCGCGCCGATAGCCGAACTTCACGAACGGTTGTGCTCACAGGAGATTCCCCGCTTGCCCGCGCCGTGGTGGAGCGTCTCGCCCGCGAAACGACTATCGTCGCCCGCCGAGCGGGACGACTGCCCGCGGAGAAGCTCGAGCTGGTCCTCGTGTCCTCTGGAGCGAGGTTGCAGGATGAGGGCCTCGACGAGGTCCTCGCCGCGGGCGTCGTCACGCTGCGTCATCTCGTGGTCAACGATTCCGCACTCGCGAAGATCGGGACCTTGCTTGCTGACACCTATCGATCCCCGTCCGTACTCATCCTTGACGATGATCCCGTGCGCCGCGCTCGGGTGAACCTCGGGCTGCAGACCGAGGCGCGGACGTCCGGATGGGAACGAATTATTCTCGCGACAGACCCTGGCTCAATCGAGGCATTAGCGATGCACGGGTCGGATTTAGGCCGGGTGATCGTGCTGCCGAGAGACGTCGCCAAGGTCGAGGTTGTCACCTGGGGAGACGAGCAGGCGCTCGCACGATCAGCACACGAGCTGTATCGACAATCTCTGACTTCGGGTGACATTCGAGTAGCCGACGCGCCGTGGGAACGGCTTCCGCCCGAGCTGCAGCGGTCGAATATCCGTCTCACCGCTCTCCTGCGCTCGAGCCTGCTAGAGGCCGGATGGTCGGTCCGGTCGTTGAGCGGAATCTCGGCCGCATTCGCTGCGCTCCCCGAGGAGCTGGTCGAACGGCTTGCGCCGTTGGAGCACGCGTCGTGGCGAGCTGCCAAGTCGAGGCCGGAGGACCATGCGGATTGGGACCACACGAGCGAAACCAACCGAGAACTGACGCGTGCAGGGATTCGGAGCGCTCCGGCAATCTTCGGCTTCGCTCAGCTCGAACTCGTACCGCCCTCGATCACGAGTGCGTAGCCGAGGATTTTGACGACTGCAGGTATCAGCCGGATGCGCTGGCGATCTAGCTCGCGGACCGATTCGCTGAGGTTCTCCCATTGCACGAGGTAAGGATGCACTTTGCGCTCGTCGTCGCGGATCGGTCCGAAGACGTATCCGTTGGCCCGCTTCGCCTTCGCCCAGCGGGCATGCTCAGCCACGCTTGCGCGGTCTACCGCGTCCTCCGGGATTTGTTCGACACCGACGACGCCGTAGCGCGGGACAGCGCGAAGCCCCAGGACGGCGAGATGATCAACAATCCCGCGGACCTGGGCCCGGTTCGACTCCTTGACTTCCTCCGGCAGGTCCGCGAACGGGACCGATTGATAGGGGGATGCGGCACTGAGATTCGCCGACAAGGCGTCATGCACCATCGCTGCTGCGCGATCGACAAGTTTGGGGTCGAGAAAAAGCGACATGACCCGATGGTAGGGCGACGAGGCCAATCCGGTTGGGGCCGGTGAGCGGCAAAGGTGAAACTTCGCGGATCTTTGGAGGAGAGCCGTCGGGAGGGACTCCGCTGGTACAGTTTTGATGCCTGGAACAAACTTCGTTGCCCGAATCCGTGGAGGCACGCCGTTCGCCCTCGCCCTTTTCTTGCTTGCGAGTCCGAGAACATTGGGAGTGGATGTGGTCTTGAGGAAGCTCGCTGAGGCCAAACCAGGTTTCGAGACAAGGGCCGCCGAACTGATCCTGGGTCCCTGGACGGACGAGCTAAAAGAGTTCCGTAACGATCTCCTCGCTCTCGGCGTGGTGATGTCTCCCTTGGCGCTTTCGACCGACGCCACTCCAGTAATCGTCTTCATCACTCAAGACACCCCGCCGGATGAAGAATCGGTTACGGACCGAACAGTCTTGCCCGTGAGTTTCCTCGACACGGTCGGCGCGGCGTACTCCGATCGGTCTCATCTCCTGCCTCGACGCGTCGGGCGAGAAATTGCGGCGCGTCGGCTCCTGCGCAGCTTGCAGGTCGACGGAGACGACCTCGTGGCGTGGGAGCGCCTCAGTGCGACCGCTCGAGCGTGGTCGTCGACCGGCTCACGGAAGGAACTTCTCTCCGACGGCGAACAGGACGTAGCCCGTGAACTGTTAGGAAGTCCGCTAGCTCGCGGTCGCGATACGAGTTCGATAGTCGCCTTGATGGGCGCCAGTCGAGCACGATCGCGCTCCGTGCGCCGACGGTGGCGTCTAGCCACGGTCGCGGGCGCGGCGGTGCTTTCAATGGCCGTACTTATCGCCCTCGTCAACGTGGAATCGGCGCTCGATGCGGGGCAGCGTTCCAATGCCGAGGCGGACGACGCTGACGCGCGCCGATTGGTGGGCGAGGCGACGGCCTCCTTGGCGACCGATCCCGACGTTCCCCTCATCCTCGGAGAGGAGGCGTCTCGGCTCAGCATGGCGCCTGAGGTGCGGACGGCGCTGTCCGGGCTCGCCGGCGCAACCGTTCCGCATAGCTCCATCCGCCTGGCGCAGGTGCCGGAGTCAATCTCGGCATCGCGAGATGGTCGATTCGCCTATCTCTCGAACGGCGGGGCGACTGCTCACGTCATCGATGCCAACGGCCGGGAGGTGAGGGCCTTTAGATCCGACGATGCGACATCGGGCGCTGGATTCGAACGCATCCTCCTCAGCCCGGACGGGTCGATGCTCGCCACAGAAGAGATCAGCGGGGTCCGACTCCACCCGATTGACGGCGGCGACGTGATCACGGCCGCCGCCGACGGCGGGGTCCAGTCGACATTGCTGTCATGGGGCGCTGATGACAACGTCCTAATCGCCACCGGAGCGGGGACTGTTGTGAGCGTCGAGGAGTCGGGAGTCCGGCGAGAGCTCGTGTATCGACAGGCGGGACTCGGTCATATCCAGGCGGGGGTGCTCAGCCCAGACTCCGCGATACTGGCGGTCAGCGACGGAAATGTGGTTCAACTGTGGGACCTGAGTTCGGGAGTGCTGCGAGGCAGTGCCGATGCGTCCGGTGTGACTGACGTAGCTGTGTCAGACGAGGGGGTCGTGGTCGGCGCCGCTTCGCCACACGCCGTGCGGATTGAATTCGATTTGAGCGGCCCGATCGTGACGGTCGACACGGAGAGCGTGTCTGGAGGATCCGTTGTCATGCTCGATCAAGGCTACTTCGCTGCTGCGGATCGCGATGGGCAGATCATCCTCTACTCGGCCACGGTCGGCGTAACCGACGCAGTTGCCCGCATCCGGGCCCATCTGACCGACCTCGTTTACCTCGCGACGGGAACCGATGGAGCGCTAGTGAGTGCTGGCCTCGACGGGTACGCGCGCTCGTGGAACCTCCAAGCACTCAACCTCCTGGGTTGGTTCACCGAGTTCGGCCCTCAGTCTGTCGCCTCTCAAGCACGCTACGTCGCTTCTGCTGAGTTCATTGAGGCGGTATTCCCCGCGGCGACATTGCGCAATCAACTTGTAAGCACCGGAGACGGTTCCATCACTATCGCCCTCCAGGGCCAGTACAGCGTGGTGTTGCGTGTGGACGCGGCTGCGCCGGAGCGCACTCTGGGCGGTAGAGGACTGGGCGTGGGTGCTCGAATCTTCCTCGTCGCGGATGGATCGCGCTTCGTGCGCGTCGTCGGATTCGATCTGGAGGGCACAACCTTCGCTGTCGACGTATGGCACCGAGATGGCGACGCGTGGGCAGACGCGCCTGCAACAACTTTCACGATGAGAGCGCCGTACTCTTCGACCGGTCTCGCTCCACTATTGGCCGACGTAGACGGTTCAGGAAACGTTGTAGTCGCTACCACATCGAGCATCCGGGTGGCCGACGCCTCGGGAAGGGTAAATTCGGAGGCGAATTTCGATGTCACGGCGAATCCGTTGGCGGTCCGTGTTACCGCCGCTGGTCTCGGCGAGGTAATCGGTGACGATTCTGTATTGCGACGATCCGACGGGACGGTCGAAGACCTGACCGCGTCACTCGGGGAAAGCGGCGATGGGATCGTCGCGGCCGAGTATTACGGCGGCACCCTATGGCTGCTGACAGACCGCGGGGCCGTACTGGAACGTCGCGACGGATCGATCCGGATCGTCGCAGATCGGGGAACGATGAGCGCTGCAGGCACGCTGCGGATCTCGCCCGACGGTCAGACAATTGCGCACGTTGGTGCGGACGCGGTCACACTTCTAGAGGCGTCGGACGGGACGCAGGCAGCCCGTTGGACGACCGGACTCGGAGTGGGTGCCAGCGACGTCGCGTTTGGCGGCGACAGTCTGTACGTGATCACATCGATCGGCTCCCTCGCTCAGTGGGACATTTCGGACAGCGGCATCTACGACCAGTCCGTCCTCCGCGCTCCGCGACCGCCGACTGACGCAGAGCAGCTTTCCTTCGGGATCGGCGGCGCCGATGGCTGACGTCGCCATCTCCTATGCCCATATCGACGGCGCCGTCGCGGCGGATGTACGCGATCAGCTGCGCACTGCCGGATACTCCGTCTGGATGGACGACCCGGGGGAGGAAGCTGTCGATGCGGTCGGTATTCCAATCGGCTCATCGCATTGGATCGTCATCCGAGCGGAGTTCGCGGCGGCGACACAAATTTTGGTCCTCGACTCACAGAACTGGCGCGCTAGCGAATATTGCTCACGCGAATACACTCTCTGCCTCGAGCTGGGTAAGCCTACTCACTTCGTCTCAACGGAAGATGCCTCGTCCAAAGCAGTCGGACGGGTACAGTGGATGGCTGCGCGGAGCGGGGCGGCCGCTCAGTCGCACGCCCGGCTCGCCGCACGACTCGTCGATTCCCCTCCCGCATCGTCGTGGGTGCAGCGGATCCTCTTCTCTCGCCGAGCACATGACGCCGAGGCCGTGCTCGGCGCGCAGGACCCGTCGTTCAACGTGACGCCGGCGATCCGCGAGGTGGTCGACGCCGACCTCGCGCAAGCGGCGCGCACGCGCGGCGCCCTACGCCGGATCGCAGTTGCGTCCTTCGCAACGCTGGTCGTACTGGCGACCGTCTCCATCCTGGGCTGGATTGGTGCCGACACGTTCTCGGCGCAAGCGGATGCATCGAGGCGCACGGCGCAGGCATCGGAACTCACTCGCTTGTCCGCAATATCCGTCGACACGACCGCGGCGGTAGCTCAAGCCGCACAAGCTGTTACGCTCGATCCCAGTACCGTCAGCCAAGCGGCACTGCGGGCTGCGCAGATGCGAGACGGTCGCCTGCGCGTGATCGAACTCATGCCATCGGAATTCATCGGTGGGGCGTGGGCTTCGGATCGTTCTGTGGTCGCCGCCTATTCCCTCGAGTACGTCGTGATGATCGACACGGAGACCGGCGGGGTCAAATCCCCGCTCGCAGTCGACTCCAAGATTTCCGCTGGTCGCTTCGTGGTGGGACCGAAAGCGCAGTCAGCCGTCTACGTCGATACGAACGGGACGTTGCGTTTGCTCGACCTGGACACAGGAGCTACCACCCCTTTCGCTTCACCCTCTCGCGTGATGTCACTGACTGTTTCGGCGAAGGGCGAGTTGTTCTGGGGGACGCAAGACGGCGGGGTCTACTCGGCTCCGTACCCCCGCCCATCGAATGCTCTCGAGTCGCACCTTGTCACGACACTTGACTCGTTCGCGCGAGCGATCGACGTCAACGGAAACCGCCTCGGTGTCGTCAGTGATGATGGCTGGGTTCAAACATTTGAACGCAACGGGCCGACGACCTCAGCCGGCGACGCGGTATCCATCTCGAGCGATCCCCACCCCGAGGGACTCGGCGGCTATCTCGCAACCGTTACCGTCTGCGATAACGAAGTGACAGGATCCTTCCTCGGGACCTCCATTCGCGGCGTGAGGTTCCGTTGGATTCCTGGAAACGAGCCGACCGTAATTTCGACGACGTTGCAAACCAAGCCGATGTGCACGCCGGAAGGCGTGCTGTACTCGAGCGCGGTCAGGGGTGACATGGAACAGTTCTCAGGCGACACGTGGATTTCCGGACCGTCCGACGTCACCCGGAACATTGGAGTCCTCGATCCCCTGCACGAGCGAGCAGCCAGCGTCTCGCCAAGCCCGGGCCGCTTGATGGTGGTCGGGTCAGCTGCCACGACGCAGACGCGAATCGGCGATGTTGTCGCCGTCCTCGACCTAACCGATCGGGTTCTGGTTATTGGCAGAGACGGTGTCGTGCGCGACCCTGCGAGCGACGAGGCAGTGTCGAGGTTAGACGCGCCTCCCGTCTTGGGACTTGTTGCCATCGCGGGCTGCGATGCCCTCGTTGCGTCGAATGACGGCGGTATTCAGCACGTTGACTGCAACGGTACTGCCACCCGCGTTGCAACGTTGAGTAAGGTTGCAAACGTCCGCGCCCGGACAGACGGTGCGGGGTTTATCGTTGTGCGCAGTTCCGCGGTCGAGGTGCTCAAGTCGGACGGTGATCTCGAGCGGACGATCAATCTGACCGGCCTAGAAAACGACTTCGTCGTCGATGCCGCCCTCTCCCCCGGCGGTGAGAGGCTGGCGCTTGTCACCATGCTCGGCAATCTCTACGAGGAGTCCACTGATAGCGACACCATCCCGCTTCGATCGCCGACTTTGTCGGTTCCCGCAGGCGCGGACACCGCCGTGGCCTATTCGAGCGACGGAGGATTGATCGTGCTCTCCACAGACGGCCGTGTCACTCGATTCGACGATGGGGTGGCCGTGGCAGCACGACAGTTAGACGCGCGCGCAACGGGCTTGTTCACCACCGAAAGCGTCCTGTACATCTCAGCGTTCACCGAGGGCACAACGGTTTTGAGTGCGACCACACTCGAGCCTATCGAACGCTACCCATCAGGGTTCTTCACTGGAGGTACCTCATCTACGGACCACGGACTCGAGCTCGTGCGGGATGGGGATGAGTCCACAGTCGGATTGTTAGTTACAGTCCCTCCACAACTCTACTAAGTGCTGCGCGTGAAGACTCTTCGACTGAGCAGACTTGCGTAGCGGCGTTTAGATTGCGCTCCGGTGACGGGGAAAGCTCCAACGAGCGACCACCGCCCGCCCATTCACCGGAATGAGCGATATGTCAGTCTATCGAAAAAAGAATTTTTGCTGCTTGAAAAGCTGTAGCGTTCGACATCGAACGAATTTTGCGACCACTCAAAGGTAGAATGGCGTTTGTCGCGAAGAAGGTCGCGGACGGTATTTCCGAGTTAGAAGAGGGTCATTGCCGGAGAGGTGCCGTGTAGGACCGCTGGCCTCGGGTGGCATGCCCGCTCCCCCTTCAGGCGGGCCGGAGGTCGTCGTTGTCGACAAGCAGGGTACTCGCGTGCAGGAGAAGCTCGGCGAGGGGCGTCGATGCCGTCGTAGCCGTCCACGGGGTCTTGCAGGGACTGCCCTGCGGAGGGCGTTGGGCGTACATGAAGATGGTTCTCGGTCGGAAGTTATTCGGCGGTTGGCGGTGAGCGGTGATGGCGGATATCGCTCGAGCGCTGAGTGGCTGGTGTGGGCTGAGCCAGCGCCATCGACGCGCTCCATGCTTTTCCGGTCACTCGGTATCCGGCGCGGCTGGCCGGCCGCCGCGCGAGATTACTCCTCCTGCTTCTCGTAACTCTCGATACTCAGGATATGGGCATGCTGCACGAACTTTGATGGGTGAAGAACTACCACTGCAACTCGACCCTGCCCTGCTGCCGCGCTCGCGTTGCGCTCAGGCCGATGATTCCCTGGCGAATCCATCTAAACCGGGGTCTTGGCGTGTCGCAGTGCCCTCGCGCTGATCGTCCGCGTTTGTGCCGCTCCCGGCTTTGGTTACTTCGCCCTCGTCCGGGCGCCCGGAAGGGCTCGTTCTCTCCCCTAAGAACGAGCCCTGTCGGGCGACTCAGCCTGCGGGCCGCCCCTCGACACTCCGACGTCCCTCGGAACAGACGTCCGAGCGGTCGCGATCTCGCGTCAAGGCACTGCCGTTCTCCGCCATACGTCGAAGAGGGCGCCCCTTATCGCCGATCGAGCAGCGCACCACTCAGCAGCCTCGATGCCTGCAACGGCGCGGAAGTCACCGGCGCGAGGACACCCGGCACCGCGAATCCTGAGAACTCTGTGAACACCACATGACCGCCACCTGACCCCACCCCGAAAAGGAGGCCACGGCCCCTCCCCCCACGTGCCGCCTTAGGGGGACAAGGTCCTTCCCGCCGCGACCGTATCTTGATCCAGCTCAGCTCGGACGGTCCGGTGGGCGGCAAGAAGGGGTCGGGTCATGACGGCAGTGCGCACACCACGGCGCCGCCCTCGGCACCGCGGAACCACCCGCCGCAGCACGGCACTCACCCTCGTCCTCGCGCTCCTCGCCGCCGTCCTCGTCATCGGCCCGACCGCCGCCCAACGCGCCGACGCCGCCACCCTCCTCGTGCAGGAGTCCTTCGGCGGCACGAGCGTCCCCGACTCCGCGTGGCAGATGCTCGACAGCGCCTGCCTCACCAAGGCGACCGCCGCCCCTCCGGCCGGGGCCTCGAACCTCGGCGTCTGCACCAACCGCACGGCCTCGCCCACGACGGGCGCCGACCTCGGCTATCTGCAGCTCACCGACAATCGCACCAACAGCAAGGGCGGCGCGGTGCTCAACCGGGCGATCCCGGCGACCGGCGGCATCGACGTGCTGTTCGACCAGTACCAGTACTCAACGGCGCTGGGGCTCAACGGCGCCGACGGCATCGGCTTCTTCCTCACCGACGGGTCGCGGAGCCTCACGGCGGCGGGTGCGCCCGGCGGATCGCTCGGCTACGGCCAGTCGACGACGGTCGACGGGGTGAACGGCGGGTACCTGGGCATCGGGCTCGATGCCTACGGCAACTTCTCGAACGCGTCGGGCGGGCTCGGCGCGGGCTGCCCCCCGACTCCGGCGGCACCTGGCCTGGTCGGCAACCGCATCGTCGCCCGCGGGCCCGGGCAGGCGAAGCTCAACTACTGCTACATCGCCGGAGTCGCGCCTCCCGCCCTCGGATCCGTCCGCACCGCGATCAGCCTCAACGCGACCAACCCGCCCACCTCCTACGGCCGCACCATCCGCGTCACCGTCTCGCCCGCCGCGTTCCCGGTCGTCACGGTCTTCTACGGCGCCTCCGCGGGCATGACCGCCGCGCAGCTCACGCAGGTCATGCAGTTCACGATGACCACCGCCGCCCCCTCCACCTACAAGCTCGGCTTCACCGCCTCGACCGGCGGCTCCAGCGACACCCACCTCGTCCGCAACGTCACGGTCTCGACGGTGAACGACCTCGGCGCGCTCAACCTGGTCAAGCAGATCGACCGCACCACCGCGCAGCCCACGAGCTACGCCGAGGGCCAGACGATCCCGTACCAGTTCGTCGTCACCAACACCTCGCTGGCGAGCATCACGACCATCGCGGTCAGCGACCCCAAGATCCCGGTCGTGAGCTGCCCGGTGACCACGCTGGCCTCGCTCGCCTCCGTCACCTGCACCGGCAGCAAGGTCGTGACGGCGGCGGAGGCGGCCGCCGGCTCCCTCGTCAACACGGCCACCGCGACGGGGCGCTCCGGCACCACCACCATCACGAGCAACACGTCCACCGTCACCGCCCCGATCACCACCCCCGCTCCCGCGATCACCCTCGCCAAGACCGGCGCGCTGGCCGACACCAACGGCAACACCCGGGCCGACGTCGGCGAGACGGTCACCTACTCCTTCATCGCCCGCAACACGGGCAACGTGACGCTGACCGGAGTCGCGGTCAGCGACCCGAAGGTCACCGGCATCACGCCGACCACCGCGCAGATCGCGCCGGGCGGGCAGGCCAGCTTCACCTCCGCGCCGTACACGGTGACGCAGGCCGACATCAACGCGAACACGGCGCTCACCAACACGGCGACGGTCAGCGGGCGGACGCTCGCGGCGACTCCGGCGACCGTGACGGCCACCAGCACCGCCACCACGCCCATCCGCTACGCCCCCGGGCTCACGCTCACCAAGGACGGGACGCTCAGCGGCACCGCCGCCGCCGGGGCGCGGATCAACTACACGTTCTCGCTCACCAACTCCGGCAACACCCCGCTCACGGCGGTCGCCATCGCCGACCCGCGGGCGGCCGTGACCTACGGCACCTGGCCGGGCACCGCCGGCTCGCTCGGAGTCGGCCAGTCGGTCACAGCGACGGCGAGCTACGCGATCACCCAGGCCGACATCGACGCGGGCAGCGTGCTCAACACCGCGACCGCGACGGGCACGCCGCCGAGCGGGGCGGCCGTCACGTCCACCGCCTCGAAGACCGTCGTGCTCACCCGCGCCAACGACCTCGCCTTCACCAAGACGGCGAACCCGTCGTTCATCAGCGCGGCCGGCACCGTCGTCACCTACACGTTCCGCGCCACGAACACCGGCAACACCACCCTCACGAGCGTCGGCATCAGCGACCCGAAGGCCGGGCTCTCGGCGCTGACCTTCACGTGGCCGGGCACCGCCGGCCGCCTCACTCCGGGCCAGGTCGTCAGCGCCACCGCGACCTACACGACCACCGCGGCCGACGTGACGGCCGGCACGATCGCGAACACGGCGACCGCCACCGCGACTCCGCCGACAGGTCCCGCATTCACGCGCACCGCCTCCGTGGCGATCACGGTCGTGCCCGACCCGGTCGCCGACTCCGTGACGGTGGTGCAGGGCGGCTCGGTCGTGATCGACGTGCTGGCCAACGACGGGGCGGTCGCCACCGGCGCGACGTTCTCGCGGGCGCAGCTCTCGGCGACTCCGAAGAGCATCGAAGGCGCGGCGTCGCCCGCGCCCGCCACTCCCGTGCAGGGGTCGGTCACCTGCGTCGACACCGGAGCGACGCGCGGCCAGTGCACCTACCGCCCGATCGCCGCCTTCGTCGGCACCGACGTCTTCGATTACGCACTGCAGAGCACCTACGGCACCTGGAACGTACGCGTCACGGTGACGGTCACCGCGCTGAACCACGCGCCTGTCGCCCGTGCCGACCGCGCCGTCGCGACCACCGGAGGCGCGCCCGTCGCGATCTCGCCGCTCGCGAACGACACCGACGAGGACGCCGGCACCACCCTCTCCTTCACAGCCCAGGCCGCCGCCCGCGGCAGCCTCTCGTGCGGCACCACCTGCACCTACACACCCCCGACCGACGGCTGGACCGGGACCGTCTCGATCGCCTACACGCTCAGCGACGGCGCGCTCACGGCGGCGTCCACGATCACCGTGTCCGTCGATCCGCTGCCCCTCACCCGCCGCGGGTTCCACGACACCGACGCGACGAGCGGGGCGGTGGGCCTGGGCACCTGGACGCGCTCGGCCGTCGTCGCGACCCCCGTCGCGAGCTGCACGGGCAACCGGCCCACCGTGCTCGTCTCGTGGGGCGCCGTCGCCGGCACCACCGGCTGGACGCTCGAGCGCCGCACCTCGGGCACGACGCCCGGCGCGTGGACCGTCGTCGCGACTCCTGCCGCCTCGGCCACCTCGTTCACCGACGACCGGGTCGGCGAGGGCCGCGGCTACCAGTGGCGGATCCGCCCCGACCTGCAGCGCTGGCTCGGCGTCGCGTCACCCGCCTCGACCGCCGTGACCACACCGGCCGTCGTCTCGGCGAGAGGCTGCTGATGCCCGCCCGCCCCCCACAGCTTCCCTCTGCGCAGTCCTGCGAAAGGGAGACCACGCCCGCACCGGGCACTGACCAGAGAGGAACGGTCGCCATGACCTCCGCAGCACCCCGACCCACCCGCACCACCCCGTGGAAGAAGATCGCCCTCACCGGAGGTGTCCTGCTCGCCGCGGGAGCGCTCGCCGGCGCCGGCGCCTTCGCCGTGTTCACCGACTCCGACACCGCCGAGACGACCGTCGACGCGGGTCAGCTCGACATCGTCGCCACCGGCGACTGGGTGATCGAGGACATCGCCCCCGGCGACACGGTGCAGCGCCCGCTGCTGATCGAGCTGCCGAACGCGACGAACGACGGCGACCTCGTCGAGTCCGTCCGCTTCTACCAGGACGTCACCGCCGAGACCCTCGGCACGGACGACCCGGCGCTGACCGGCCTCGGCGAGTCGCTCGTCACCGGGACCGACGGCCTCGACTACCGCCTGCTCACCTGCTCCGTCGCCTGGACCAACGACGACGCCGCCGGAGAGGCCGGCCCGTACGACTGCGCCGGCACGACGACCGTCACCTCGCAGGGCAAGCTGTCGACCATCGGCGGCGTCGCCAACGCGATCGACTTCACCCCGGCCGACTTCGGCCTCGCCCCCACCGCCGACGGCACCTTCCCGTCCGACACCGGCACCGGCGCGACGCTGAACTCGCTCGTCGAGCTCGTGCTGCCGACGGCCGCCGACAACGACTACGAGAACGCCGCGGCGACCATCACCTACACCGCTGCCGCGATCCAGCGCGACGGCCTCCAGCAGTAGTCCCCTCGTCCGCGCCCGGCCCTCGCGGTCGGGCGCGGACCCCCTTCTTCCCCCGGAGTCACCATGCATGCCGCCCGCGCGCTCGGAGCCGTCCTCGCGACGGTCCTCCTCGCGCCCGCGGCGAGCGCCGAGCAGCGCGACGTCCTCGACGTGCGCGAGCGCTCCTCCTCCACCCTCGCCCTCGCCGACCTCGCCCCGGGCGACTCGTCGGAGTGGGCCGCGGAGGTGACGAACACCGACAGCACCGGGCACGCCCTCGCGGTCGGCTTCGACTCCGACGGCGCGTTGCCCACGGACGAGGACGGCCTCCGTCTCGCGGTCGACCTCTGCGACTCCCCCTTCGACGCCGTGCCCCAGCTGACCCCCGAGGGCCGCACGATCGAGCGCTTCACCTGCGCGTCGGGTGACGTGCCCCTGGGCGCCGGGCCCGCCTCGGCCCTCGGCCGTCTCGAGACCGCCCGGCCGATCGCCGAGGGCGCGACCGTGGGCGTCCGGGTGCGCGTCGCGTTCCCGGAGTCGGCGGGGAACGCGCTCGAGAACGCGGACGGGTCGCTCCGGGTCGTGTTCTCGGTGGCGGGAGCGGATACGGGATCCGGCGCGCCGATCGCCGGTCCGATCCCCGACGTCGGCCCCGCCTCGCCCGGCGGCCTCGCCGTGACCGGCCGCGACCTCGGCGCCGCTCTGCTCGGCGCGCTGCTCGCGCTCGGCGCCGGTGTGCTGCTCGTCCGCCGCAGCCGGGAGGAGTCCGCGTGATCCGCCGTCTGCTCGGCGCCCTCGCCGGCGTGCTCGTCGCCCTGCTCGCTCTCGCGGGCGTCGCCGCGTTCGCCCTCTCGGCCCTCGGAGTGATCCGCCTCGTGCCCGTGCTCTCGAACTCCATGGCCCCCGGCATGCCCGTCGGCTCGCTCGCCGTCACGATGCCCGCCGCGCAGTCCGAGATCCGCGCGGGCGACGTGGTCGTCTTCACCGACCCCACCGCCTCCTCTCGCCGCGTGATCCACCGGGTGACGTCGGTCTACTCCGAGGAGGAGGCGGCGCAGCTGCGCGACCACGACGCGGGAGAGCTCGCCCTGACCACGAAGGGCGACAACAACGCCGCTGCGGACCCGTGGATCCTGACCATCGCCGACGACCGCGTCTGGCGCGAGGAGGCCGTCGTGCCGCTGCTCGGCTGGCCGGGGATCGCGCTGACGACCCCGGAGGCGCGCTTCGCGCTGTTCGCGGCGGGCGGGGCTCTCATCGTCACGGCCGTGCTGGTGGTCATCTGGCGCAGGCCCGGCGCGTCGGCATCCGCTCCCGCAGCCGGCGCGGCCGCTCAGCCCGAGCCCGCCGCCGAGGCCGCCCCGTGAGCGGCGCCGCCCACCGCGCCGAGCGCCCCCGCCGCCGGATGCTGCTCGCCGCCGGTCTCGCCGCCGCGCTCGTCCTCGGCGGCGCGGCCACGGCCACCGCGCTCTTCGACGCGCGCGACACGGCCGTCGCGGGCGCGCGGGCCGGAGTCGTCACCGTCTCGTTCAGCGCCACCGCCACGACGACCGTCCCCGTCGCCGTGACCGGGCTCGTGCCCGGAGGCACCGCCCGCCGCCTCGTCGACGTCACCAACACGGGCACCGTCGCCGTCGCGGCCCTGCAGCTCGAGTCCTCGGCCCCGGTCGTGGGGGCGAGCAGCTCCGACGGCCTGCAGATCGCGCTCGACCGCTGCTCGCAGCCCTGGTCGACCGACGGGGCGACCTGCGGCGGCACGATCACTCCGATCGCGCCCGACCGGCCCGCCACCGCGCGGATCGACCTGCCCGCCTCCCCCGCCTTCGCGGTCGGAGCGACGGATCACCTCCGCCTGACCCTGCGGCTCGCGGAGTCGTCGCCGACCGCCGCGCAGGGCACCACCGGGTCGATCGCGCTCACCGTCATCGGCGTGCAGCGGCCGGGCCGCCACCTCTGAGTACGCAACCGAGGTCGGCAGGGTCGGTATCCGTCGTCCGGGCGCTCTCCGGGCCTCCCGACCTCGGTTGCGGACAGCGTCAGGGCCGCGCCAGCGCCGACACCGCCTCGTGGAACGTGTCCACGCCCGCCGCCACGCCCTCCAGGCTCAGCGCCGTCCAGGTCCCCCCGGTCCGCACCACGACGCCCAGCTCCTCCGCCGGCCGCGTCAGCGTGCGCCGCAGCTCCAGCACGAACAGTCCCGGCCGCGCCTCGCGGACCTCGGGGCTGCGTCGATCGGGCAGCATCACGGCACCCCTCCGTCCTCGCCCGGGAGCGTCAGCGGTAGACGCTCCACTCCTTCTTGATCACGCGGGTCTCCTGGCCGTTGACCGAGACGATCCACTCGCCGTCCTTCTTGGCCAGGACCCGCCCGCGCAGGTACTGGGGCTCCCAGCCGTCGGCGCGCGGCACCCACTTCACGAATCGCGCGAACCGCCCCGGCGCTACGTCGTCTCTCGACATGATCGACTCCCCTCGTCCTCCGGCGGGCCTCGCGCTCCGAGTCGGTCACGCGTCTCCACCGGGATGTGAGGACTGTAAATCGGGCTTCTCGAATGTGAGGAGACCGTTGACTCCACGACGATCGTCTGGCAGTGCCACCTGTGCGCCGCACGCGACGGACCGCTCAGACGGGAAGCGAAGCGGTCGCGGAACCGGGTTCCCCTCCCAGCGCCGCCGTCCCTACCCTCGATGCATGACCTCCTCCGATCGCGAAGCCCGCCTCGCCGACGTCTTCGTCGCGCTCGCCGACGCCCTGCGCCCCGAGCACGACGTCATCGACACCCTCGACACGCTCGTGCAGGCGGCGACGCGCTTCACCGCGGCGGCGGACGCCGGCATCGTGCTCGCCGACGCCGACGGCGTGCTGCACGTCATGGCCTCGACGAGCGAGCGCGCGGCCGAGCTCGAAGAGGAGCAACTGGGCACGACCGAGGGCCCGTGCCTCGAGGCGTTCCACGGCGGAGCGGTCGTGGAATCGGCCGACCTCGCCGCGACCGACCGCTGGCCCGACTTCTCTCGCACCGCCCTCGAGCGCGGATTCCGCGCCGTGCACGCGACTCCGCTGCGCCACCGCGACCGCACCCTGGGCGCGATCAACCTCTTCACGAGGGAGCCCGGCCCCTTCAGCGACAACGACATCGCCGTGGTGCAGGCGCTCGCCGACGTCGCGACCCTCGGCCTCGTGTTCAGCGAGACGCTGCGGGAGCAGAACGACATCGCCGCCCAGCTGCAGCGGGCGCTCGACTCCCGCGTCGTCATCGAGCAGGCCAAGGGCGTGCTCGCCGAGCGGCAGAACATCAGCGTGGACAAGGCCTTCACCCTGCTCCGCGCGCACGCCCGTCGCACCGGCGCGAAGCTCCGCGACGTGGCGCACGGAGTGGTCTCGACCACCACCACGCTCTAGGGCCCCTACGCCCCGACTGCCGCGCTGGCAATCCTCTTCACCCCGGGGTCGCCGCGGGCGCAGGGTGTCCGGCATGAGAAGACTGCACTACTCCAGCGGCCACATGCTCGTCGGGGACGTCACCTGCAAGGCCGTCCTCCGCTACGCGCGCGCCCTCGCCGACGTCGGCAAATCGGACGTGGTGCAGATCCCCGTCGTCACCGAGGGCGGGAGCCGCGCCTACGCGCACCTGCTCATCGGTCCCGCCAGCCAGCTCTACTCGACCCCGGTCGAGAACAGCCAGGGCGACGATCCGATCGACGAGGAGGTCGTCGCGCACATCGAGCTGGAGACGCGGCGGATGCAGCCCGCCCGCCCCTCGTGGAGCGACGAGATGGCCGACATCCCCGACATCGACTTCCTCGACTTCACCGACGCGTCCAGTCCGTGGCGGCCGACATCGTGATCGGCATCGGAGCAGTCAACCCCCGGACCCGAACGCACAGGCTCCCCGTAGCGTGGAGGATCTGCGCGGATCGGAGCGTGCGGGCACGGCGTCCGCCCGGGACGTCTGCGACGGCGGGAGACACGATGGGCAGACTGTTCTACGACTCGAGCACCGAGGCGGACTTCGAGGATCGACTCCTCGCCCACCTGCAGGTCGTGATCGGCACCAAGCTCGGCAAGGGCGAGCGCTTCTACCTCTCGTGGAAGGACAGCAGCGGGTCGGGCAACGGGCGCACCGCCCTCTGGCTGCACCCCGCGATCCCGCTGCGCTTCAAGTACTTCGGCGGGCGCGCGCCCGCGATCAACCCGGAGTGGATCCGCCGACTGCTGCAGGACTCGTACACCGCCCAGGGCCTGCGCATCACGGCCGAGCCCGAGTCAGCGGTCCCGGATGCGGCGGCGCGCGCATGACGCGCGTCGAGCTCCACTACGGCGGCCGCCTCTACACGATGGGCGACGTCTCGGTGCAGGAGGCGAAGCAGCTCGTCGCCGAGGTGCTCGCGACAGAGCCGCACTGGCTCGAGGTGAACCAGGGCGAGGGCGACCTGCGGACCGCGCACCTGCTGCTGACGCCCGGCGTGGCCCTCGCCCTCAGCGTCGCCGAGTAGCGGGCCGCGGCACCGCGACCGGATGCGCAGGGCGCGTCAGGCGCTGCTCCCCCGCGGCGCCGCGGTCGCCGGTGCGAGCAGACCGATCAGATCCTCCATCGTGTCCACCCGAGCCGACCCGGTCGCGCCCAGGGCGCGGTACGACGGCGGATCGGTCGGCAGCACGTAGCCCAGGGGCACGCCGTCCTCGGCGACCGTGAGCAGCACCTCGCCGGCGAGCGCATCGGGGGCGCCGATCTCGATCCGCCGCGAGCCGATCGCCGCTGTCTGCGGCTCCTTGCGCGCGAAGTGCACCCACTGGGGTACCGCACCGGTCATCGTCGTCCACCTCTCGTCGATCGTCCCGCCGACGCTACGTCGGGGCGGGAGCACGGTGGAGAGGGTTCCCCCTGCGCGCCGCGGGTGATATCCCGTCACCGGCGCGGACCGACGACGTGCCGGCAGCCGATCCCGTCGCGCCGCAGACCGTCGCGCTCGAGTCGGAGGCGCACACGGACTCGTCGCGCGTCGGGCAGCGCCAGCGCGGCCCAGCCCCGCTCCTCCTCCCGCAGCGCCCGCATCCGGGCGAGCGCCGCCGTCCGGGCGTCCAGGCACGCCGACTCCGCGATCCTCCGCAGCTCGTCCTGCAGCAGCTCGAGCTCGAGGGCGGTCGCCCGCAGCACGACGACCCGGTCCTCGCGCGGGGCGGAGCGGCGGACCCGGCGCACGACCCGCCGGCCCGTCGCGATCGGCCGCTCCTCCGCCTCGGCGACGACCGTTGCCGCCGGATCGAGCACCGTTCCACTCATCGGATCCCCCTCACCGCGCTCCGGAGAGGATCCCGGAGCGTGCTGTCCCCCGCAGTCCTAGCCGCCGCCCGCTCGAGAGCTTCACCCCCTTGCCCGGGGCCCTCGGATGTGGTGGGCACGGCGGCGCGGTCGCCGTTCGAGCCGTCGCCGTCCGCGCCGCGCGCCGCACGCCTCTGCGCAGCACCGCTTGCGGGACTCCGACGGCGTCGATCCACCGAGCCGGGCGACCTCCGGGATCCTCTCCGGAGCGCGGTGAGGGGGATCCGATGAGTGGAACGG
>NZ_JADILJ010000046.1 GCF_017355185.1 Rathayibacter sp. SD072
TGCCGTCGGGGTGCAGGACGTAGGTCCAGCGGTTGCCGTGGCGGACGTGGTGGTGGGCGACGCAGAGTGAGGCGAGGTTGTGGAGGGCAGTCTCGCCTCCGTGGCGCCACTCGACGGTGTGGTCGGCCTCGGTGCCCGAGGCGGAGCGGGTGCAGCCGGGGAAGCGGCAGGTCTGGTCGCGCAGCTGCAGGTGGAGGCGCATCCGCGGGGGTGGGACGCGCAGCGTGCGGCCGACGGAGATCACCGTGCCGGCTCCCGGATCGGTGAGGACTCGGGTGAAGGAGGCGCCGCGGTCGACCAGCTCGCGGGCGACGTCGGCCGGCAGAGGGCCGTAGCCGTCGAGGTCTGCGGGGGAGTCGTCGAGACCGGCGGCGGTCGTGGCGGGCAGGGTCAGGCGGATCTCGGCGCGCACCCTGGGGACGAACGTGGCGGCCCCGCGCTCACCGGGCTCGCCGGGCTCACCGGGCTCGCCGGGCGAGGTGCCCGACACGTCGCCGTCGCACAGCAGGTCGGCCAGGGCGTCGGCGCGCAGCTGCGCGAGGGTGCGGTCCTCGCACGGCTCGACACCGCATCCGTCGCTGTCGGCACGTCCCTCGCGGAGGGTACGGGCTATCCGGTCGAGGCGGGCGAACGCTCCGACCGCGACGGGAGCGGGGAGGAGCGCGGACAGGGTCGCCATGCCGTCGACCTCCGGCGTGATCCACACGGCTCGGTCCTCGCGGGCTCGCCGATGGCGCTCGGCGAGGGGCTGCTCGTGCAGCTCCTCCCGGAGCCGCGCCAGGGCTCGCCGCAGCTGCGTGGGGGTCAGGGAGACGGCGAGGTGCGCGGCGCGCTCGTCGAATGCGGCGCGGGAGGAGACGGGCAGCGTGGCGGCAACGGCGCAGACGATGCGTCCCGACTCCCAGAGGATGCGAGCGCCGGCCAGTGCCACCCGGGTGTGCGGCAGATCCTCGACGAGCAGCTGCGCCTGCTCCAGTGCGCGCGAGGCGGACGCCTCCGAGAGACCGAGGGCGACCGCGAACTCGGCTCGGATCGAGCGCTCCACGAGGTCGCTCGACTCGCTGCGCGACCGGCCGCGGGCGAACGCCTCGGGGCGCTCGAGGGCCGCGCGGTAGCCCGCGTACAGCTCCTCGGCCGCGGCGAGGTGGAGCGGTGCGGCCGAGCGTGCGAGCGCGGCGGCGCGGTCGCCGCGCCCGCGGACCTCCGCGAGCACCGCCTCCGTCGTACCGATCCCCGTCATGCGAGAAGTGAACCGGCGACTACTGACATTCCCTCGACTTCGTGTCGCAGTGGTGGCGCGTTCGCAGCGACGCCGCGCCGCCAGCCGAGCAGCGCCGGACTACGCCCTCAGCCCGAACTCCGCATCCAGCGCGTCGAGCTCCGCCACAGCCGCCGCGCGCAGCCGCGCCTTCTGGCCCGCGGGCAGCCACGATGCGTCCACCCCGGTCAGCGCCATCTCGCGCAGCTGCGCGTGCGTCGCTCCGATCGGCCCCGCGGCGATCCGGTACTCGTCGGCGAGCGTCGTCGGGAACATGCCCGGGTCGTCGGAGCAGGGGGTGACGCGCAGGCCGGCGTCGAGCATGGCGCGGATCGACGCGCGGCGCCACGGGCGCCAGGAGCGGCGGGAGGTGGTCGACGCGACGGTGAAGACCACTCCGTCCTCCCGCATCCGCTCGACGACGGCCGGATCCTCGAGCACGAAGTAGCCGTGATCGATGCGGTCGCAGCCCAGGAGGTCGAGGCAGGTGATCGTGTTGGCGGCGGTGGGCGCGTGCTCGGAGGAGTGCGCGGTGCGGCCCAGGCCCGCCCGGCCGGCGAGCGCGTAGGCGTCGGCGAAGCGCTCGGGCGGACCGGCGGTCTCGAGGTTGTCGAGGCCGATGCCGGCGACGTACTCGTGCGGGGAGTCGACGACCTGCTGCACGAGGGCGAGGGCCTCCTCGCCGCTGCGGCTGCGGTCGATGCCGGCGATCATCCGCCCGGTCATGCCGAAGTCGCGCTCGGCCGCGCGGATGCCGTCGGCGTAGGCCTCGACGCTGCCGCGGTACCCCAGGCCGGCGAGGTGCTCGGGGACGCCGTCGAAGAAGAGCTCGAGGTGACGGGTTCCGCTGCGCTGATGCGCGTCCTCGAAGGCTTCGTAGACGATCCGCGTCAGGTCCTCGGCCGAGCGGAGCACCTGCACGACCCACTCCGAGACCTGGAAGAGGGAGTACGAGACCTCGGGCTCGCCCGCCGAGCGCCCCTGCGGCACCGGCACGACCGTGTCGCGGTAGAGCGCGGGGTCGGGCGGGAGGGAGTTGATGTCGGCGAAGATCCGCTCGGGGTCGGCGGGCAGCGCGAGACCCTCCCGGCGGGCGAGCTCGGCGAAGGTGCTCGCGCGCACGGTCCCGATCAGGTGGCAGTGCAGGTCGACCTTGGGGATCCGGCGGATCCACTCGTCGGGGACGGCGGAGGGGTCGGTGATCGGGGGCTCGGTGCTCATGGCGGTCTCTCCGGGTGGTGCGGGCGGTGCGGGGAGGGAGGCGGTGCCCGTGCGCGGCTCGGCGGCCGCGCACGGGCGCGCGGCCTACTGGGCGGTGACCTCGCGGGCGAAGCGGTCGACCCACTCCGAGCGGGTGGGGACGAGCTCGGTCGGGTCGAGGGTCTCGTAGCCGGCGGCGGTCGGGTCGGCGGCGATGTCGCCGACGACGGCGGTGATCGACTCCGGGACCTGCGCGGCGAGGTTCACGGGCAGGTCGCCCACGATCTCGGCGGAGGAGGTCTGCGCCTCGACCGAGAGGAGGTAGTCGATGAACTGCTCGGCGGCGTCGGTGTTCGCCGCGCCCGCCGGGATCATCGCGCGGTTGGTCGCCATGTAGCGGCCCGTGGCGGGAGGGGTCCAGGCGATCGGCTCGCCCGAGGCGACGAGGTCGGTGGCGAAGCCGCTCAGCGCGTCGGCGGCGGTGATCTCGCCCTGCGTCAGCAGGTTCGTGACCTCGGTGGAGGAGCTGTAGAACTGCAGCACGCCGGGCGCCCAGCCGGACAGGGTGTCGAGCGCCGTGTCGATGTCGTAGGGGCCGTCGCCGTAGGTCGCCGCGACTCCGCTGATCATCAGCTGGCCCGCGGTGACCGAGATGTCGGGCAGTGCGACCCGGCCGGCGTTCGCGCTGTCGCCGTAGAGCTCCCAGTCGGCGGCCTGCTCGGCCGAGAACGCGTCGGTGGAGTAGAGCGTGCCGTTGAGCTGGTAGCTGTAGGCCGGGCCGAGGTACACGTCCTCCTTCGCGAAGTCGGCGATGTCCGCGATCGCGGGCACGGCGTCCGCGTCGACCTGCTCGAAGAGGTCGTCCTCCTGGCCGAGTGCGGCGTAGTAGTCGCTGATCAGCATCACGTCGACGCCGGGGTCGTCGCCGCCCGCGAGCTGCAGCTGCGAGAGCCGGTCGGAGTTGGAGCCGGTCTCGACCTCGACCTCGATGCCGGTCGCCTCGGTGAAGGGGTCGATGACCGCCTCCTGGAACTGCTCGACGCCGAAGGGGAAGGTGCTGACGACGAGCGTCTCGGAGGCGCCCTCGGCGCTCTCGGAGTCGGAGCCGCCGGAGCAGCCGGCGAGGGCGAGGGCGCCGATGACGGCACCGGCGGTGAGGGCGACGGCGCGCCGGGGAGTGGTGCGGGACATGGCGGTTCCTTTCGAGGGGGGAGCTGCGGAGGGGGAGCTGCGGAGGAGAGTGAGGAGAGAAGAGGAGCGGGAGTAGGCGCGCCGCTCAGTCGCGGGCGAGCGCGACGATCCGCGACGCCGCGGCCGAGACGACCACCGCGTCTCCGGGCGCCACTCGCGCGGCGGAGTCGGCGCGCACGTCCGACACCAGCCGCACCGAATCGCCGGCGGGATCCGTCGCCTCGACCGTCACCAGCACGTCGACCCCGCGGTACGCGACATCGACGACGACCGCGTCCAGCGCCAGTGCGCCGGCGGGGGCGGCGGCTCCGCTCGTGACCGCCAGGTGCTCGGGACGCACCGTCACGAGCGACCCGTCGGCGAGGCCGAGGAAGTTCTCGTAGCCGAGGAAGTCGGCGACGAAGCGGTTCGCCGGAGCACCGAAGACCTCGGCCGGCGCGCCCTGCTGCATGATGCGCCCGGCGCGCATGAGCACCATCTCGTCGCTCATCTCGAGCGCCTCGTCCTGGTCGTGCGTGACCAGCACGACGGTCAGCCCCGTCTCGGACTGGATGCGGCGGATCTCGGAGCGCATCTGCACGCGGAGCCGCGCATCCAGGTTCGACAGCGGCTCGTCGAGCAGCAGCAGCCGGGGGCGGATCGCGATGGCGCGGGCGAGGGCGACGCGCTGCTGCTGTCCGCCCGAGAGGCGTCGCGGCCGGCTCGCTGCGAGGTGCGCGAGCCCGACCATCTCGAGGCTCTCGGTCACCCGCTGCGCCCGCTCGGCGCGTCCGAGACCGCGCAGCTTGAGGCCGTAGCCCACGTTGTCGGCCACGCTGAGGTGCGGGAACAGCGCGTACGACTGGAAGACCATCCCCAGCCCGCGCTTCTCGGGAGCGAGCCGGGTGCTGTCGACTCCGTCGATCAGGATCCGGCCCGAGGTCGGCGTGGAGTAACCGGCGAGCATCCGCAGCGACGTGGTCTTGCCGCATCCGCTGGGCCCGAGGAGGGTGGTCAGCTTGCCGGACGGGATCGCCAGGTCGATGCCGTCGACCGCGGTGAAGTCACCGAAGACCTGACTGACGTCGACGAATTCCGCTGCTGCGCTCATCGGTTGATGCCTCCGAAGATCTGGGCGAAGCCGACGCTGCGCTCGGCGATGATCGCGATGACGACGGTCGCCGCGAGGATGAGGGTGGACGTGGCGGCGACCATGGGGTCGTAGCTCTGCTGGACGTAGTCGAGCATCGTCACGGGGAGGGTCCTGGCGTCGCGGCTCTGCAGGAGCAGCGACAGCGGGACGTTGTTGAACGAGGTCACGAATCCGAGCAGCGCGGCCGAGAACACCCCGGGCCGCAGGATCGGGAGGGTGACGGTGAAGAAGGTGCGCAGCGGTCCGGCACCGAGGCCGCGGGCGGCCTCCTCGAGCGCCGGGTCGCTGGTGGCGAGCGAGGCGCCCGTCACGCGGACGGCGTACGGGAGCAGGAGCGCCGTGTGGCCGATCAGCAGCACGGCCGCGTTGTCGACGTCGAGCGTGACGACGAGCTGCTGGAACAGCGCCAGGCCGACGACGAGCTCGGGCACGATCAGCGGCGAGAGGAAGAGCCCCTCGATCAGCGAGCGGCCGGGGATCCTGCCGCGGTAGATCGCCAGGGTGGCGGGGATGCCGATCAGCAGGGCGATCGCCGTGGAGAGCACGGCGAGCTGCGCGCTGGTCGCCAGCGACTCCAGGAACGGGTCGTACGAGAGCGCCTCGCCGAACCAGCGGAACGAGAGCCCCTCCGGCGGGAAGCGGAGCGTGGAGCCGGCGGTGAAGGCCGTGGCGACGACGAACAGGATCGGCACGATCATGATGACGTAGCCGGCGACCGCGAGCGACGCGGCGACGGGGCGGCGGGTCCTCATGAGACGGCTCCCTTCCGGGCGACGAGGGAGGAGAGTCCGGAGACCAGGAAGACGAGGACCGTCATGACGATCGCGGTGGCGGAGGCGCCGGCCCAGTCGATCGTGACGCTGGAGTAGGAGAACAGCTGGGTGCTCAGCATCCGCTGGCTCGACCCTCCGAGCAGGTAGGGCGTGGTGTACGCGGTGACCGAGCCCGCGAACACGAGCGTCGCGGCGACGACGACGCCGGGCAGCGAGAGCGGGACGACCACGTCCCAGAAGGTGCGGGTCGGGCTCGCGCCGAGTCCGCGGGCCGCGTCGTCGAGCCCGGCGTCGACCTGCGAGACGGCGGAGTAGCAGGAGATGATCGCGAGCGGCAGGAAGAGCTGGGTCAGGCCCAGCACGATCGCGAGCTCCGTGTAGAGCAGCTGCGGGGCCTCGGACACGACACCCAGGCCCACGAGCAGCTGGCCGATCGCGCCGTTCGAGCCGAGCACGACGAGCCAGCCGAAGGTGCGGACGACGTTGCTGAGCAGCAGCGGGAAGATCGCGAGGGCCAGCAGGACGCCCGACCAGCGGGACGAGGAGCGCGCCAGCAGGTAGGCGATCGGGAAGCCCAGGACGACGCAGATCAGCGTGACCACGAGCCCGATGCCGACCGTGCGGCCGATGATGCGCAGCTCGTAGGGGTCGGTGAGCATCTCGCCGACCCGGGCGATCACCTCGAGGGGCCCCGTTCCGGGAGGGGCGAAGAGCATCACCAGCGAGGGGACGACGAAGAAGAGCAGCAGGAAGCCCAGCCCGGGCAGGAGCAGGAGGGGAGCGGTCCTCGACCTCACGAGTACCTCCGATCGGACGCGTCGGGCGGCGTCGTGGGAGGCCGCAGGATGGATGTAACCGGTTGCATCGACAGTAGACCGGCGACGCTACCCCGTTCGATTCGCGCATGTAAACACTGTGTTTCGAGATGCTGCGTCCTGGAACTTCGTCGATGCGAGCGGTTGCACGCGTGGCCCTATGATCACGGGAGAGCCGGAGGGGGGGAGCATGGCCACGCTCGCCGACGTCGCCGCCCTCGCCGGCGTCTCGAAGGCGACCGCGTCGCGCACGCTCTCCCGCCCCGAGGTCGTCTCGCCCGACACGGCCGCGCGGGTGCTCAGCGCCGCGGCCAAGCTCGGCTTCATCCCCAACTCGGCGGCCCGCCAGCTGGCGCGGGGCCGCACGGGCGTCGTCGCGCTCGTCGTGCCCACCCTCGACAACGCCTTCTTCACGCCGATCATCGGAGGCGCGCAGCGCCGCGCCGACGAGGACGGCCTGCAGCTCACCGTGGCCGTGCATCCGCTCGAGGCGGTGCGCGAGCTCGGAGCCTTCGATCGGCTCTCGCGCCAGGTCGACGGCTTCATCGTGGTCGCGCCGCGCGGCGGCGACGAGCTGCTGCTCTCGGCCGGCTCGCACAAGCCGACCGTGCTGGTCGACCGCGAGGTCGACGGGATGGCGTCGGTCGTCGCCGACACCGCCTCGGCGTTCGGCGCGCTCGTCGAGCGCTTCGCGGCCGACGGCCACGAGCGCGTGCTCTACGTCGGCGGGCCGGACGGATCGTGGCAGGACGGGCAGCGCACGGCCGCGGTCCGCGAGGCGGCGCGCCGCGGGGGAGTGGAGCTCACCGTGCTGGGCCCGTTCCCGGCCACGTTCGCGGCGGGAGTGGGCGCCGCGGCGGCGGTGCGCGACTCCGGAGCGACGGCGGTCGTGCCGTACGCGACCGCGCTGGGCCTCGGCGTGCGGTACGCGCTGCTGTCCTCGGGCGGCCTGCCGGAGGGGCTCGTGGTCAGCTCCGAGCGCTCGATCGTCGACGCGCTGGGCCTGATCGGGGTGCCCGCGGTCGACGTCGACGGCGAGCAGCTCGGGCGGGCAGCGGCCGAGCTGCTCATCGAGCGGCTGGCCGACCGGAGCGCGACGCCGGAGCGGCGGCGGCTGCCGGTGCCGGTGCAGTGGCCGGCGGGCGGCTGAGGGTTCCTGCCTGCTGGTCGAGCGGCCGCCGGCGGCGGCGTCTCGAGAACCGCCGCCGCCGGAATCGGCGCTACGCCGTCAGCGCGACCGCCGTCCACGAGACCGGGGGCAGCGTCACCGTGAGCGTGCCGCCCTCGAGGGAGGGGTCGACCGCGTCGCGCAGGCCCACGCGCTCCTGGTCGTCCTTCGTGTTCTTCGCGTACGGGTCCTCGTCGAAGAGGGCCACCGCCTCCGCGATGCTCGAGACGCCCAGGCCGGACACGTCGACCGTGACCGTGATCGACTCCGTCTGCGAGCGGTTCACGAGGAACACCGACGAGCGGTCGCCGTCGTGCGTCGCGACCGAGTCGACGAGCGGAGCCTCGCCGTGGCGGGCGGTGGAGTAGGTGCCCGCCTCGATCCGGGGCTTCAGCACGCTGCCCGACGCGAGACGCGCGGTCGTCGAGAACGGGAAGAACGTGGTCTGGCGCCACGCCGCTCCGCCCGGCTCGGTCATGATCGGCGCGATCACGTTGACCAGCTGCGCGAGCGAGGCCGAGGTGACCCGGTCGGAGTGCTTCAGCAGCGTGATCATGAGGTTGCCCAGCACGACCGCGTCGGCGACCGAGTAGACGTCCTCGAGCAGGCGGGGGGCGTAGGCCCACTCGCGGGTGCTCTGGTCGCCCTCGGCGTCGGCCTTCTCCTTGGCCTGCCACTCCTCGAGGTACCAGATGTTCCACTCGTCGAAGGACAGCATGATGTCCTTCGTCTTCTTGAGCTTGTACTTCACGTGGTCGGCCGTCGCGACGACCGTGGCGATGAAGTACTCCATGTCGAGGGAGGAGGCCAGGAACGAGCCCAGGTCTCCGCCGTACTCCTGGTAGTAGGCGTGGCACGACACGTACTCGACGTCGTCGTAGGTGTGCTCGAGGACGACCCGCTCCCACTCGCCGAACGTCGGCATGCCGGATCCGGAGGAGCCGCAGACCACGAGCTCGAGCGACGGGTCGGCGATCTTGAGCGCCTTGGCGGTGCGGGAGGCGAGCTTGCCGTAGTCCTCGGCGTTCATGTGGCCGACCTGCCAGGGGCCGTCCATCTCGTTGCCGAGGCACCACATGCGGATGTCGTAGGGCTCGGTGCCGCCGTTGGCGATGCGCTGGTCGGCGAGGGCGGTGCCGGCCGGTCCGTTCGCGTACTCGAGCACGTCGAGCGCCTCGAGCACGCCGCGGGTGCCGAGGTTGACCGCGTACATGATCTCGCTGCCGGTGAGCTCGGCCCAGCGGGCGAACTCGTCGAGGCCGACCTCGTTGGTCTCGAGCGAGTGCCAGGCCAGGTCGCGGCGGCGGGGGCGCTCGGAGCGCGGGCCCACCCCGTCCTCCCAGCGGTAGCCCGAGACGAAGTTGCCGCCGGGGTAGCGGATGGTCGTGCTGCCCAGCTCCTTCACCAGATCGACCACGTCGAGGCGGAAGCCGTCCTCGTTGGCCGTGGGGTGGCCGGGCTCGTAGATGCCGTCGTACACGCAGCGGCCGAGGTGCTCGACGAACGAGCCGAAGATCCGCGGATTCACGGGGGCGACGACCGCGGTGGGATCGAGGGTGATCCGTGCCGAGGAGGTGGACGGGACGGCGCGGGGAGCGTCGGTCATGACAGGGCCTTTCCGGGGCGGTGGCGGGCCCCTCCTGTTCCGGAGGGGAGTGGTGCGCGGGTGCGGCCGGTCACTTGACCGAGCCGATGGAGAGTCCGCCCTGCCAGTACTTCTGCAGGGTGAGGAAGGAGACGATCAACGGGATCACCGAGATGAGGGCCCCGACGATCACGAGGTTCCACAGCGACTGCCCGCCGGTGTTGACCGACGCCTGGGTCTGCCAGGTGCCCAGGCCCACGGTGACGGGGAAGAGCTGCGAGTTCGAGAGCATCACGAGAGGGAGGAAGTAGTTGTTCCAGGTTCCCACGACCGACAGCAGCAGCACCGTCACGAGGGCGGGTCGCAGCAGCGGCAGGGCGACGCGGAAGAAGACCGTGATCTCGCCCGCCCCGTCCATCCGCGCGGCGTCGAGCATCTCCTCGGGCACGGCGTCCTGGGTGTAGACGCGCATGAGGTAGACGGCGAACGGGTTGAGCATCGACGGCAGGATGACCGCCCACATGGTGTTCGTGAGCTGGGCGGCGCTGAACATGACGAACAGCGGGATGACCAGGGCCGTCGCCGGCACCATCACGGATCCCAGGACCAGCGAGAAGAAGGCGTTGCGGCCCTTGAACGCGTAGGCCGCGAAGCCGTAGCCGGCGAGCACCGACAGGACCGTCGCTCCGAGACCTCCGGCGAAGGCGTAGAGGAACGAGTTGCCGAGCCACTTCCAGTAGAGCCCGTTGGAGTAGGTGAACAGCGAGCCGATGTTGGTGAAGAACTCGAACGAGTCGCCGAACCAGAGCGGGCTGACGGTTCCGGAGAAGAGGCCGACCTGGTCCTTCGTCGACGCCACCACGAGCCACCAGAAGGGCAGCGCGAAGTAGACGACGAAGGCGAGCAGGATCACGTGCGGGAGCAGCTGGCGGCCGCCGCGGCGGCTCCGCGCCCGGACGGCGTCCTCGCGTCGCTGGACGCGGTCGCGCTTGGGTGCGAGCGAGAGGGTGCTCATGAGAGTCCGTTCCTCTTCTTCGTGGCGGCCAGGAACAGGTAGGACCCGACGAAGACCACGAGGCCCAGCGCGAACGAGATCGCGGAGGCGTAGTTGAACTGGTTGTACGAGAAGGCGAGCGTGTAGGCGTAGATGTTCGGCGTGTAGGACGCGTCGATCGAGCCGGACGCCAGCGACCGCAGGATCTGCGGCTCGGTGAAGAACTGGAGCGTGCCGATGAGGGCGAAGACCAGGATCAGGACCATCGACGAGGAGATCATCGGGATCTTGATGCGCAGCGCGGTCTGGATCGCGCTCGCGCCGTCCAGGCGCGCGGCCTCGTAGACCGCGGGATCGATCCCCTGGAGGGCCGCGTAGATGATGATCATGTAGTAGCCCGCCCACTGCCAGGTGACGACGTTGACGAGGCTGCCGAAGATCGAGTCCTTGCCGAGCAGGTTCGGTGCGTCGAGACCGAACCAGCCGAACACCTCCGCGGCGGGGCCGAACGAGGGGCTGTAGAGGAAGCCCCACATCAGCGCGCCGATGACGGCCGGCACCGCGTACGGCACGAAGATCATGAGCCGGGCGAAGCGCGAGAACCGCGAGGTCAGCGCGTCCAGCATCAGTGCGGCGATCAGCGAGACCAGCATCTGGATCGGGATCAGGATGAACGCGAACCGCACCACGAGCCAGACGCCCTCGAGGAACAGCGGATCCGAGAACGCCTTGGCGTAGTTCGCGAACCAGACCCACTCGGTGCCGGTGGCGACCGACTTGTTCTGCATGCTCAGGATGAACGAGTAGATCAGGGGCGTGATCAGGAAGACCACGAGGAAGACGCCGAACGGAGCGACGAAGACCCAGCCCCAGCGGGCGCGGCGCGAGGCGACGGCTCCGGAGCGGGGCTTCTTCGAGGGGCGTTCGGCGGTGGCGGCGGGCGCGGGGACGACGAGGGTCGACATGGGTGCTCCTTCGAGAGGGGACGGGGCGGCCGCCGCCCCGGGGGACGGCGGCCGCCGATCGTCAACCGACCGTGTAGCCCTGACCGGCGGCGTACTCGCTGACCGCGGTCTGATAGGTCGCGAGGGCGTCCTCGACGCTGGACTCGCCGCTGTTGACCGCGTTCACGGCCTCGGTGAGCTTGTCGTAGGCGAAGTTCTGGAACGGCGAGACCTGGAAGCCCTGGTACTCGGTCGCGGCGGTGAGGAAGACGTCCTTGTTGATCTGCTGACCACCGAAGAAGTCGTACTCGAGGTTCGCGAAGTAGTCCGACTCGAGGATCGGCTTCCAGAGCGGGAACAGCGCGGCCTTCTCGATGCCGATCTTCCACGCCTCCTCGGTGCCGAAGATCTCCTTGGCGACGAGGGCCGCCGCCTCCTTGTCCTCGGCCTGCTCGGTCACCGCGAACGCGGATCCGCCGATGTTGATCTGGGTCGGCTCCTCGCCCTCCCACTGGGGGACCGGGGCGGCGCGCCAGACGGCGTCGGGATCGGCGCCCTCGAAGCCCTGCAGGTAGCCGGGCAGCCAGGCGGCGGCGATGACGGACGCGTAGGTGCCGTCGACGAGGTGGGTGTTGTAGTCGGTCGTCGAGCTGTCCTCGGTGCCGACGAGTCCCTTGCCGACGAGGTCGTTCCAGTAGTTCATGACCTTGGCGCTGGCCTCGTCGTCGACGTCGACCGTGACGTCGGTGCCGTCGACGGTGTAGGGCACGGAGCCGGCCTGAGCGAAGAGCGCCTGCTGGTACGCGCGGCCGTTGCCGGCGTAGTCGGTCATGAGGGTAGTGGAGCCGGCGTCCTTGAGCGCCTGCGCGGCGGCCGCGTACTCCTCCCACGTGGTGGGGACCGGGATGCCGTACTCGTCGAGGATGTCCTGGCGGTAGAGCATGCCGACGGGTCCGCCGTCGACGGGGATCGCGTAGGTGCCGCTGCCGCTGGAGACGTCGGCCCAGGCGCCCTCGGAGTAGTTCTGCTGCACGTCCGCCGCGCCGTACTCGGTGAGGTCGACGAGCGCGTCCTGCGGGATGTAGCTCTGCACGACCTCGCTCTCGAGCATGACGACGTCGGGGGCGCCCGAGCCCGCCTGCACGGCGGTGGTGAGCTTGGTGTACTCGTCGTTGCCGGCGCCGGCGTTGCTCCAGCAGATCTGCACGTCGTCGTGGCTGTTGTTGAACAGGTCGACCACGCCCTCGAACTCGGGGTACCAGGCCCACATCGTGACGACCTTCGCCTCGTCGTTCACGATCGTGTTCTCGCAGCTGGCGGCTTCGCTGCCGGCGGAGCAGCCGGTGAGAGCAGCGGCGGAGGCCGCGACGGCCACCCCCGCGGCCAGCAGTCTCTTCGAATGACGCGTCATTGCGTTTCCTTTCGGATGCGGCCGTCGTCGGCCTGAGGAGGGTTCCCTCGCGGGAGCGAGGAGGTTCTGCAGCGAGTCTCCAAAGGTTCTACAACGATGGAGACAACGTTGTAGAAATGATGATGCGGAGTCGCCGCGGCCCTGTCAAGAGCGGCTCGCCGAGCGGCCCCGCGGCGTCCGTCCAGCCGTCCGTGCTGGACTGGCCGGGTGGGAACGATCGACGCGTGCAGCCTCCTCGCCGACCGGGTGGAGGCGCTCGCCGCCTCGGATCCCGCTCCCCGGGCGCTGATCCGCTCGACGGCGCGCGAGATCGCGGGCATCCGCCCGGGCCCGCTCGGAGTGCTCGATCTCGCGGGCGGCGGCCGCAACCGGATCCGCGGACGCGGGTTCGCCGCGACGTACGACGACCAGACCCGCGGCCAGGCGCGGCACTTCGCGGGGGTGGCCGGGGCGACCCTCTACCTCGGCGGCGCGCTCGCCCACCTGCTCCTGCGCACCGCGGGCGGCGATCGTCCGGGCAGCGCGGACGACAGGCTCACGCGGCGGGCGGTCGAGTGGAGCAGGCTGCTGCGCCGGGGCCGGCTGCCGGTCGGCGAGGCCGGCGGATGGATCCGCCGCGAGATCTGCGAGTGCGGCTGAGGGCTCAGGCCGGCGCGCTCGACTCCCGCGGCACCACCGAGAACGCGGCGGTGCGCAGGCGGTGCGCATCGGTGTCCGTGCCGTCGATCCGCGCCTTCAGCACGTCGACCGCTGTCTGCGCGATCTCCTCCCGGCCCGGGTCGATCGAGGACAGGCTCGGCACGGAGTAGCGCGACTCGTCGATGTCGTCGAAGCCGATCACCGCGACGTCGTCCGGCACGTGCCGCCCCGCGTCCTGCAGGGTGCGCACGGCGCCGAGCGCGAGCGTGTCGTTGAAGGCGAAGACGGCGTCGAAGTCGACTCCGGACTCGATGATGCCGCGCATCGCGACCGCGCCGTTCAGGCGGTGCCAGGGCCCGGAGTAGCCGATCAGGTCCTCGTCGTAGGGAACGCCCGCCGCCTCCAGCGCCTCGCGGTAGCCGCGCGTCCGCAGCACCGCCGACCCGACCTCCTCGTCGGCGTGGGCTCCGAGCGCGACGATCCGCCGCCGCCCGCTCTCGAGGAGGTGCGCGGTCGCCGCCCTCGCCGCCTCGACGTTCTGCATCGTGACGTGGTCGACGCGCTCGGTGAAGATTCGCTCGCCGAGCAGGACCAGCGGGTAGTCGACCGCGAGCGCCGGTTCGTCGCTCATGTCGATGCCGAGCGGACTGAAGAGCAGGCCGTCGGTGAGCTGGCGGCGCGGCGAGCTCAGCACGCTCCGCTCACGGGCCGGATCGCCCCCGGTCTGCTCGATGAGGACCGTGAGCCCTCGCCGGTCCGCGGCGCGCATGACGCTGTCCGCCAGCTCGGCGAAGTAGGCGAGGCTGAGCTCGGGAAGGGCGAGACCGATGACCCCCGTGCGGCCGCGGCGCAGGCTCCTGGCCGACAGGTTCGGACTGTAGCCGAGCTCCGCGATCGCGGCCTCGACCCGCTCGCGGGTGGCCGGGCGGATGTGCGGGTAGTCGTTGATGACGTTCGAGACCGTCTTGATCGACACTCCGGACGCACGCGCGACGTCGTGCAACGTGACCGCCATCGGTCCTCCTCCTGCTCGGGGGTGCGCCCAACCTACAACGTTGTACCACTGCGCGCCCCGCCGTGCCCGGTTCTGCTGGGACATGGTGCCGCCGTCGTGCGCTCCGGCGGTCGTCCCGGCGCGGCGCGCGGGACCGGGGGACGCCTCGTCCCCCACTCTGGACTCTCGACGAGAGGAGCCGCGATGGACGCACGCGAGCACGAGGTCCGCCGGCGGATGGATGCCCACGAGCTGTACACCGACGCCGGTGACGGGCTCGAGGCGCTCGAGGAGGAGCGGATCCGCGGCAAGGAGCTCGCGCACGCCTACAACGCGACCGGGCCCCGCGAGGCGGAGGAGCGCCGCCGCCTGCTGCACGAGCTGTTCGAGGCGGTCGGCGAGGGAGTCTGGGTGGAGCCGCCGCTGCACGTCGCCTACGGCAACCGGGTGCGGCTCGGCGAGAACGTCTACGTGAACTTCGGCCTGACGCTCGTCGACGACGTCGAGGTCGTGATCGGCGACCGGGTGATGATCGCGCCGAACGTCACGATCAGCACGACCGGGCACCCGGTGCATCCGGAGCTGCGCCGCGACGGCACGCAGTTCTCGGCGCCGGTCGTGATCGAGGACGACGTGTGGATCGGGGCGGGCGCGATCCTGCTGCCGGGCGTCGTGGTCGGCGCGGGGTCGGTGGTGGCCGCGGGGGCGGTGGTGACGGCGAGCGTGCCTCCGCTGGTCGTCGCGGGAGGAGTGCCCGCGCGCGTGCTGCGGGCGATCGGCGACGGCGACCGCGAGTGGGAGTACCGCGCGCCGCGGACGCTGGGCTGACCCCCTGTCGACGAGGTGCGGCACAGCTCGCTGCTGGAGCCGTCGTCGTGTCTGCAACCGAGGTCGGGAGCGCGTGCGGCGACCTCTCGAGCCGTCCGGGCGGCTCCTGACCTCGGTTGCGAACGGCTCGGCCTGCAGAACGAAGGCTGAGCGCGCCGATTCGAGCGGGAATCCCGGGATCCCGTCAGGGAGCCTTCCTTCCGAGGTCCGCCCGGGGTCGTGCATCCCAAGCTGCACGAGGCGTGCTCCGCGGGGCTCGGTAGGCTCCGCGGGTGACCCGCTCCCGACTGATCCTCGAGACTCCCCGGGGTCCTGCGCCGACCGAGGGGATCGCGAAGGCGACGTTCTTCGGCGATCACGACGACACGTTCGCCGTGGTGCGCGACGGCCTGGGCGAGCGCTTCCACGTGGTCACCGGCACCATCCCGTACCTCGGCCACGCAGGCGGCGAGGTGAGCATCCCCGGTGTCGACAAGGGCGCGGCGCTCGTCGCGCTCGCCGAGCGGCTCGGGCACCCGGTCGAGGACACGGTCGCGATCGGCGACAGCTCGAACGACGTCGAGATGATCACCGCCGCCGGTCTCGGCATCGCGATGGGCAACGCCACCGACGACGTCCTCGCGGTCGCCGACGACGTGACGACCTCGGTGCACGAGGACGGGGTGCGGACGGCGTTCCTCCGTCACGGCCTGATCTGAGCCGGCCCCGGCTCGTCGGAACCGGGGCCGACGGCGATCAGGTGTACCAGGAGGGCTCGGGCACGTCGCCCAGCAGGGCGAAGACGCCCACTTCGCGCCGCTTGTAGGCGATCGGATCGTGCAGCGAGTGGGTGCGCAGATTCCGCCAGTAGAGGTCGAGCCCGACCGCGCTCCCGGTGGCGCGCGCGCCGGTCAGCTCGAAGACGCGGGTCGCCGTCTCGAGGCCGTCCTCGACGATGCGGGCCTTGGCGGCCGCGATCCGCACGGCGATCTCGCCGCGGCGACGGGGAGTGAGCTCCTCGCGCGGGGAGTGCAGCACGGCCGACAGCTCGGCTCCGGTCGCGTCGATGAGCGCCTCGGCCGCCCACAGCTTCGCCTGCAGATCGCCGTAGCCCTCGAGGAGGTACCACTCGTCGGTGGCGCGCTCCTTGTCGTCCCCGCCGTACGGCCAGGCGCGGGTGCGCTCGCGGGTGTACCGGGCGGCGTGCTCGAGCGCGCCCTGCGCGATGCCGAGGTAGAACTCGGCGAAGACCTGCTGGATCGTCGGCACGTTCAGGGAGTTGTAGACGAGCGGCTGGAACTCCCGGTCGACGAAGCCGGCGGCCGCGGCCCACGGCACGCGCACGTCGCGGATCTCGACCGAGCCCGACTCCGTGAGCCGCTGCCCCAGGCTGTCCCAGTCGCGGCCGAAGACGATGCCGTCCTGCGCGGTCGGCACGATGGCGAAGACGTGCGTGTCCGTGCCCTCGAGGATCCCCTCGAGCACGGTCAGGTCGCTGACCACGCCGCCCGTCGAGAACGACTTGCGGCCCGAGAAGACGAGCTCGTCGCCCTCCTCCCGGATCGACAGATCGCTGTCGCGCGGATTCACGGCGCCGCCGTAGAGCAGGTCCCCCTCGGTGGCGAGCTGCTCCACCGCCGCGATCTGCTCGGGGGTGCCGACGAGGCGCGCCGCCCACGCCCAGAGGTAGTGGTAGCCCAAGAGCTGGCCGATCGAGCCGTCGGCGCGGGCGACGGTGCGGATCACGCGCAGGGCGGTGGTCCACTCCTGCCCGCCGCCGCCGTGCTCGAGGGGGCCGAGGAGCGTGACGAGCCCGGCGTTCTTCAGCAGGGCGACCTCGGTGAACGGCGCGGCGCCGGCGCGGTCGCGCTCGAGGGCGTCGACGGCGAGGACCGAGGCGACCTCCTCGGCGCGGGCGATCCACTCGGCCGGGGAGGAGGGGCGCGCGGCGCCCGACCAGCGGTCGGTCAGCGGGTCGCCGAGCGCGGTGGCGCGGGCGGCCGGCTCGTGGCCGGCGGCGGACGGGGTCGCCGGGGCGGCGGCGGACGGGGGCGGTGCGGTGCTCACGGTGGTCCTCTCTCGAACGGTCCGGCGACTCTCGCAGCCCGAGCAGGCGCCCGCCTCGAGTGGGTCGACGGGTGACGGCGTGTGACTCCGCGTGTCGACGAGGAGACTCCGCGACACGGCCGCGCCGGTCCTCCTGTCGACTTTGACAATCGTTATCAATAGTCGCTACGGTGAAGCATCCCGACCGTCCGACTCCGGACTCAGATTGGCTCTCCGTGACGATCCGCACCGCACGCACGCGCTCCCTCTCCGCCGCCGCCCTCGTGGGCGCGGCGGCCCTCGCCCTCTCGGCCTGCTCCGGCTCCGGCGCCGCGTCCGGCGCGAGCGGCGACTCCGGTCTCGTCTCGGTCGTCGCCTCGACGAACGTCTACGGCGACCTCGCGCAGAGCGTGGGCGGGGACCTCGTCGAGGTCACGAGCATCATCGACAGCCCCGAGAAGGACCCGCACGAGTACGAGGCCACGGCGCGCGACCAGCTCGCCGTCTCGGACGCGCAGCTCGTGATCGAGAACGGCGGCGGCTACGACCCGTTCGTCGACACGATGATCGACGCATCCGGTTCCGAGGCGCCCGTCGTCACCGCGACGGTCGTCGCCGGGCTCGAGGACGAGCACGCGCACGAGGAGGAGGGCGCCGAGGAGGAGCACGCCGAGGAGGAGGGCCACGGCCACGCCGCCTACAACGAGCACGTCTGGTACGACCTCACCGTCGCCCGCGACGTGGCGACCGAGATCGCCGACCAGCTCTCGAGCATCGACCCCGGCAACGCCTCGACCTACGCGTCGAACGCCGAGTCCCTCACCGGCGACCTCGACGCGCTGATCGAGCGCGAGCAGGAGCTGAAGGGCACCGTCGAGGGCCGCTCCATCGCGATCACCGAGCCGGTGCCTCTCTACATGACCGAGGCGCTCGGCCTCGTCGACGCGACTCCGGAGGAGTTCAGCGAGGCGATCGAGGAGGGCACCGACGTGCCCGCGACTCTGCTGCAGGAGACGCTCGCGCTGTTCTCGGACGGCACGGTCGACGCGCTCGTCTACAACGCCCAGACCTCCGACGCGCAGACCGAGGCCGTGCTCGAGGCGGCGCAGTCCGCCGGGATCCCCGAGGTCGCGGTCACCGAGACACTGCCCGACGGTGACGGCGGGTACGTCGGCTGGATGACCGCGAACCTCGACGCGATCGAGGGGGCGCTCTCGTCGTGACGCCCCCGTCCCCGATCGATCGGCCCGCCTCCCCGGAGGCGGGCCTTCCGGCGTCTCCGGCCGTGCTGCGGATGCGCGACGCGAGCCTCTGCTTCGGCTCCCGCGAGCTGTGGAGCGGCGTCGACCTCGACGTGCGGGCGGGCGAGTTCGTCGCCGTGCTCGGCGCGAACGGCTCCGGCAAGACCAGCCTGCTGAAGGCGGTGCTGGGCCAGCAGCCGCTCAGCACGGGCGAGCTGCAGGTGCTCGGGTCGCCGGTCCACCGCGGCAACCGCCGCATCGGCTACATCCCCCAGCAGAAGCTCGCCGACGACGGCACGCCGCTGCGCGCCCGCGACCTCATCGGCCTCGGCATCGACGGCCACCGCTTCGGGCTCCCGCTGCCCTCGCGCGCCCGCCGCGCCCAGGTCGACGCGCTGCTCGCGGCGGTCGGAGCGACCGACTACGCCGACGCTCCGCTGGGCAGCCTCTCGGGCGGCGAGCAGCAGCGGGTCCGCGTGGGCCAGGCCCTCGCGGGCGATCCGGCGCTCCTGCTCTGCGACGAGCCGCTCATCGCGCTCGACCTCGCGCACCAGCGCGCGGTCAGCGAGCTGATCGACCGGCACCGGCGCGAGCGGAACCTGGGCGTGCTCTTCGTGACGCACGACGTGAATCCGGTGCTGCGGATGGTCGACCGCGTGCTGTACCTCGCCGGCGGCCGGTTCCGCATCGGCACCCCCGACGAGGTGCTGCGCTCGGAGGTCCTGAGCGATCTCTACGACGCGCCGGTCGACGTGATCCGCGCCCGGGGCCGGATCATCGTCGTCGGCGCCCCCGATCACTCCCACGTGCACGAGCACGAGGGCGAGCACCGGCACGAGCACCGCCACGAGCACTCGGAGGATCGAGCCTGATGGACGACGTCTGGTCGCAGATCTTCGACTTCTCGGACTACGGCGCGCTGCTGTCGCTGCTGATGAACTCCGTCATCGCGGGAGCGGTGCTGGGCGTCGTCGGCGGCCTCATCGGCGTCTTCGTCATGTCGCGCGACATGGCGTTCGCGGTGCACGGCATCAGCGAGCTGTCCTTTGCGGGCGCCTCCGCGGGGCTCCTGCTCGGGATCGGCGTGGTGCAGGGGTCGATCGTCGGCTCGCTGGTCGCGGCGCTGCTGATCGGGCTGCTCGGCTCCCGGGCCCGCGACCGCAACTCGATCATCGCCGTGCTCATGCCGTTCGGCCTGGGCATCGGGATCCTCTGCCTCGCGCTCTACCCGGGGCGCAGTGCGAACAAGTTCGGCCTGCTGACCGGTCAGATCGTCGCCGTCGACGACCCCCAGCTGGGCTGGCTCATCGCGATCTCGGTCGTCGTCGTGATCGGCCTCGCGCTGATCTGGCGCCCGCTCACCTTCGCGAGCGTCGACGCCGACGTGGCGGCCGCTCGCGGCGTGCCGACCCGTGCGCTGTCGATCGTCTTCATGCTGCTGCTCGGGCTCGCCGTCGCGGTCTCGGTGCAGGTCGTCGGCTCGCTGCTGGTGCTCGCGATCCTCGTCACCCCGGCGGCCGCGGCGCTGCGGGTCTCGGCGTCGCCGGTGATCGTGCCGCTGCTGAGCACGCTGTTCGCGGTCGGCGCGCTGGTGGGCGGGATCCTGCTGGCGCTCGGCGGCTCCGTGCCGATCAGCCCCTACGTCACGACGATCTCGTTCACGATCTACGTCGTCTGCCGGATCATCGGCCGCAAGGGAGTGCGCCGCCGGCGCTCCCCGGCGCTCGTCGGGGCGGGGGTATAGCGTGGCCCGGGTCGTGAGACGGGAAGGTGGTCCGGTCATCAAGCGGAACACGTGGCAGAGGGAAGCGGTGCGCGAGGCGCTCACCGGGCGCGACGACTTCGTCAGCGCGCAGGGGCTGCACAGCGCACTGCACGCCTCCGGGTCGCCGATCGGACTCGCCACGGTCTACCGGGCGCTCGCCGATCTCGCGGTCGAGGGCGAGGCCGACTCCCTGCAGTCGCCCGACGGCGAGAGCCTGTACCGCGCCTGCACACCCGGCACGCACCACCACCACCTGATCTGCCGGCGCTGCGGTCTGACCGTCGAGATCGCGGCCGACGAGGTCGAGACCTGGGCGCACTCGGTCGCGGGGCAGCACGGCTTCACGGACGCGCACCACGTGGTGGACGTGTTCGGCCTGTGCGCGGAGTGCACGCGGGCGACCGCGGGCTGAGGCCCCTCGTCAGGCCGGGAGGAAGATCCCGGCCGCGCGGTCCTTCACGACCGCGCCCGCGGGCAGCACCCGGCCGCTCATGGCGAGGTAGACGCCCGGCGGCAGCAGCTGCACGGCCGCCACGGCCACGCCGAGGTTGAAGGAGGCGTCACTGTCGCGCATCCGCGCGGGCTGCATGGCCCCGGTGAGCACGACGACGCGGTCGCGCACCGTGCCGATCGCTTCGGCGGTGGCGGTCATCGTGTCGGTGCCGTGGGTGAGGACGATGCGGTCCTCCTCGGCCTCGAGCACGCGGCGCCGGATGAGGGCGCGGTCGTCGTCGTCGAGATCGAGGCTGTCCTTCGCGAGCACCTCCTCGACGCGGAACTCGAGTGTCGAGAGCACGGGCTCGAGCAGGCGCGGCACGGTCGGCGCTCCGATGACGAGCTCGCCCGAGAGCGAGTACTCCTTGTCGATCGTGCCGCCGGTGGTGAGGACGAGGATGCGATCTGTCACTCCTCCACCCTAGGCCGGGCCTCCGACACGGCAGTGGGCGCACGTCCGTGCGGATGCTCCTGAGCGGTCGGCGCGCACCGGGCCGCCGCGGGACGATGGGGGGATGTCACGCATCTCCGCCTCGTCCGCCGCCCGCACCGGGGCCAAGCTGCTGCTCGGCTCCGCCCTCGTCTTCGCCGGGGTGAGCCACCTGACCCGCGCCCGCGAGGAGTTCCAGGCGCAGGTGCCGGAGTGGGTGCCGCTGGACGAGGACACGGTCGTGCTGGCCTCGGGCGTGGTCGAGATCGGCCTCGGAGCGGCGCTCGTCCTCTCGCGCCGCACCGCGCCTCTCGTGGGGAACGCGGCCGCCGCCTTCTTCACCGCGATCTTCCCGGGCAACGTCTCGCAGTACCTCACGAAGACCAGCGCGTTCGGCCTCGACACCGACCGCAAGCGCGCGGTGCGGCTGCTCTTCCAGCCGGTGCTCGTCGCGTGGGCGCTCTGGTCGACCCGGCGCGGCTGAGCTCAGTCGGCGGCGAGGGCGCGGAGGAGGCGCTCGAGCCCGAACGCCCACGCGTCCTCGATGTCGCCGCCGAGGGTGAAGCCGCCGTTGATCTCCATGCTGACGAATCCCGTGGCCCACGCGGTGAGGGTTCGCGCGGCCTCGAGCGCCTGCTCAGGACCGGCGAGCGCCTCCATCGCGCGCAGGAGCGACGTGCTCGCCGCGACCCGGTACTCCTGCGCGGCCACCGGCGTCCCCGCGGCCGGCGTCATCACGAGCTGGAACGCGGCGGGCCGCTCGTGCCCGAAGCGCCGCAGCTCGTCGGCGATGCGCGCCGGATCGCTCTGCGCGCCCAGCCGGTCGGCGTAATCGCGCAGCGTCGCCTCCGCCACCGAGCGGATCAGCGCCTCCCTGCTCTCGACCCGCTTGTAGAGGGAGGGAGCGCGCACGCCCACCCGCTGCGCGACGGCCTGCATCGTGACTCCCGCGAGCCCCTCCTGCTCGAGGAGCTCGGCGGCGGCGGTGACGATGGCGTCGTGGGTGGTGCGGTCCGGAGTGGGCATGCCCTCAGCATAGCTATTGACAGTAGCCATGATGGCTAACTAGCGTAGCCATCATGGAACTCACCCCCTCGCTCCACCGCCTCGGCTCCGACATCGTCGCCTCCTACCTCGTCTCGGTGCCCGAGGGCATCACCCTCATCGACGCCGGCCTGCCCGGCCACTGGTCCGATGTCCTCGCCGCGCTGTCCGCCCTCGGGCGCCCGATCGAGGACGTGAAGGGCGTGGTCCTCACTCACGGCGACTCCGATCACATCGGCTTCGCGGAGCGCCTGCGCCGCGAGCACGGCGTCCCCGTGTTCGTCCACGCGGCGGACGCCGACCGGGCGAAGGGCGGGAAGAAGCCCGCGAACGGCAAGCAGACGATGCGGTTAGGCGCGATGGCGGGGTTCCTCGCCTACTTCGCGCGCAAGGGCGGCCTGCGCATCCCTCCGCTGACCGAGGTCGTCGAGGTGGCCGACGGCGACGTGCTCGAGCTGCCGGGGTCGCCCCGGATCATCGGACTGCCCGGCCACTCCGCCGGCAGCATCGCGGTGCACGTGCCCGTCGTCGACGCCGTCTTCGTGGGGGACGGGCTGACCACGCGCCACGTCCTCACCGGGCGCTCGGGCCCGCAGCCCGCTCCCTTCACCGACGATCCGGAGCAGGCGCTCGCGTCGCTGCGGCTCCTCGTGCCGACCCGGGCGGCCTGGGTGCTCCCGGGGCACGGCGCTCCGTGGAGCGGGGGAGTGGACGCGGCGGTGGCGGCGGCCGAGGCGGCGGCCCGCGGCTGAGCCGAGCGCTCGGAACGCCGCTCAGGAGGCGGGGACGAGCTCCCAGCGCGCGGCGAGCAGCTGCAGCGCCTGATCGAAGACGGCGGTCCAGGCGGTCGCGTCGTGCGCGCTGTCCGGCACCTCGAGGTAGGTGGTCTGCATCCCCGCCGCTGCCGCGTCGGCGTGGAGGGTCCTGACGCCGTCCAGGAACGTCGTGTCGTCGGCGCCGACTCCGAACACCGCGACCGTGTCGGCGTAGGGGGCGTGCGCCGCGAGGATGCTCGCGGGCTTCGCGGCCGCGTACGCGCTCGCGCTGCCTCCGAAGCCCTTCTCGATCGTCGTCGCCTCGTCGCCCAGGGTCGGGGCCAGCTCGCCCGAGGCGTCGACGATCGCGCCGAAGAGCTCCGGATGAGCGGCGCCCAGCTGGATCGCGCAGGTGCCGCCCTGCGAGAGGCCGCCGATCGCCCAGTCGTGCGCGTCGGGCAGGACGGGCAGGTTCGCGCGGATCCACGCGGGCACGTCGACGGTGAGGTACGTCGCCGAGTTCCCCAGCGGCGAGTCGACGCACATCGGGTTCGCGTCCGGATCGCCCAGCTGGTCGGGCGAGACCACGATCGGCGCGAGTCCGGCGTGCGCGGCGGCGTACACGTCGAGGGTCTGCTGCAGCTTCTCGGTCGAGAGCGGGTCGGAGGGCGATCCGGGCTGGCCCGAGAGCATCACCATGACGGGCAATAACGGAGGAGCGGCGGTGAGGGCGGCCGGCGGCAGGTAGACCACGGCGTCGCGCGCGGCGAATCCGGACGAGGTCGCGGTGATCACCACCGAGGACACGCGGCCGGCGGTGGGCATGCCGGCGGGAGCGGTCCAGTCGGCGAGGGCGGGGTGGGCGCCACCGATCGAGGCGAGCGGGGAGTCGGTCACCGGGTACTCGCTGATCCCGAGTGCGCTGCGGAGGGTGGGGTACTGCCCGAAGTCGATGTTCACCGTCATCGAGGCGGTCAGGACGACCAGGAGTGCGACGCCGACCGAGGCGAGCGCGCGTCGAGCGCGTCGACGGGCGAGCGCGTGGACGAGCACGAGGGCGGCGACGCCGAGCCCGCCGAGGGCGAGTCCCGCCCAGAGGCGGGTGACGGCGGTGAAGTCGACGCCGAACGGGCCGTCCGTGCCGTCCAGCAGCGCGGTCAGGGCGGCTCCTCCGATCGTCCCGACGAGGAGCACTGCCGCGACGGCCGCGGATCGGCGCGTACGGCCACCGGGGCGCGAGCGCGCGTAGGCGACGGCGAGCCCGGCGAAGGCGAGGGCCGCGACCGCGTACGCGGTCACGACGAGGGGGCCCGAGGAGAGGCTCAGCCCGAGGAGTGCGTTCATGGGTGGTTCCGGTCGTCCGGTCGCCGGGTGCGGCGGCGGGCGCCAGTCTCGACCCGTGGTCTGGACGGTCGCTGGTGGTCTCCTGGACGACTGGGAAGGCGGAGGGCTCCGATGCCCTCCTGCGACGCTCCTCCCCAGGCGGGGATGCTCCGAGTGCTCCACGGCACCGGCGCAAGCCCGCGCGAACGGGCCCCGACGCGCCTACCGTGGAAGGAGAAGGACACGCAGACCGCGCCCTCACGAAGGAGCTCGACCCATGACGCAGATCCCCACCACCGCCCCGCCCGCCAGAGGAGCCCGCGCACGCCGAGGAGCCCGCGCATGAGCCGCGGCGTCGCCGTCGTCACCGGCGGCACCGCCGGACTCGGCCGCGCGACCGTGCGCGAGCTCGCGAAGCGCGGGTGGGACGTCGCGGTGCTCGCCCGGGGCGAGGACGGGCTCGCCGCGACGGTCGCCGAGATCGAGCAGGCGGGTCGCCGGGCCCTCGGGGTGCCGACCGATGTCGCCGACCGCGAGGCCGTCGAGGCCGCCGCCGACCGCATCGAGGCCGAGCTCGGTCCGATCGAGCTGTGGGTCAACGACGCGATGGTCGGAGTGTTCGGCGAGTTCCTGTCGACCGAGCCCGCCGACTTCGAGCGCGCCGTCGCCGTCAACTTCTTCGGCTTCGTCAACGGCACGCGCGCGGCGCTCTCGCGGATGACCCCGCGCGGACGCGGTCACGTGATCCAGGTCGGGTCGGCCCTCGCGCACCGCGGCATCCCGCTCCAGGCCGCGTACTGCGCCTCGAAGTTCGGCGCGCGCGGCTTCACCGAGGCGGTCACGGCCGAGCTCCTGCACTCCAAGAGCGCGATCAGGCTGTCCGAGGTCGACATGCCGGCGCTGAACACCATCCAGTTCAACTGGGTGAAGTCGCAGCTGCCGCACCACCCGCAGCCCGTGCCGCCCATCTACGAGCCCGAGGTGGGGGCGATCGCCATCGCCGACGTGGCCGACAAGCCGCGCCGGCGCACCTGGGTCGGCGAGCCGACCGCGGGCACGATCCTGGGCGACCGCTTCGCGGGCGGCTTCCTCGACTGGTACCTGGCGCGCAACGCCTTCGACGGGCAGCAGGCTCCCGACGTCACGGAGCCGATGCTGCCGAACAACGTCTACGAGCCGGTGCCCGGCGACCACGGCGCGCGCGGCCTCTTCAGCAACCGGGCGCACACCATGACCCCGCAGATCTGGATGATCCGCCACCGCGCGGCGAGCTACGCGGGGGCCGCCGTCGCAGCGGCCGCCGGAGTGGTCGGCGTCGTCGCGGCTCTGCGGAGGAGGTGACCGTGACCGACGTCGACGTGGTCGTCGTCGGGGCGGGTCCGAACGGGCTCGCCGCGGCGCTCACCCTGGCACGGGCGGGCCTCTCGGTCTCGCTGTTCGAGCGCAACGAGCGGATCGGCGGCGGCGCGCGGACGGCCGAGCTGACGCTGCCCGGCTTCCACCACGACGTCTGCTCGGCGGTGCATCCGATGGCCCTCGCGTCGGAGTTCTTCCGGCGGTTCCGGCTCGACGAGCGGATCGACCTGCGCGTCCCCGAGATCTCGTACGCGCACCCGCTCGACGGCGGGCGGGCGGGGATCGCCTACCGCGACCTCGAGCGCACGGTCGAGGCGCTCGGCCGCGACGGGGCCGCCTGGCGCTCGCTGATGGGCCCGCTCGCCCAGCGGGCCGACCGCGTCGCCGGCTTCACCAACGACGCGCTGCTGCGCGTGCCCACCGATCCGAGCGTCCTCGTGCGGTTCGGCCTGCGGGTGCTCGAGCAGGGCTCGCCGTTCTGGAACCTGCGCTTCCGCGAGGACGTGGCCCCGGCCATGCTCGCCGGCGTCGCCGCGCACTCGATCCGCCCGATGCCGAGTCCGTCGACGGCCGCGGCGGCGCTCGCCCTCGGCACCTACGCCCACGCGCGCGGCTGGCCCGTGCCGGTCGGCGGCAGCCAGTCGATCGTCGACGCGATGGCCGCGGATCTCCTCGCGCACGGCGGCACGATCGAGACGGGCGTCGAGGTGACCTCGCTCGAGCAGCTGCCGAGCGCCCGGGCGACGCTCTTCGACCTCACTCCGGAGGCGCTGCTCCGCCTCGCCGGCGGCCGGCTGCCCTCGGCCTACGCGAAGGCGCTGCGGATGTTCCGCTACGGCAACGGCGTCGCCAAGGTCGACTTCGCGCTCGACGGACCGGTGCCGTGGACGAATCCCGAGCTCGCCCGCGCGGGCACGCTGCACGTCGGCGGCACGCGGGCCGAGATCGCGCGAGCCGAGCGCGACGTGGCGCAGGGCCGCCACAGCGAGAACCCCTACGTGCTCGTCGCGCAGCCCTCGCTGGCCGATCCGGGTCGCGCGCCCGAGGGCAAGCACGTGCTCTGGGCCTACACGCACGTGCCGCGGTACTCGCCCGCGCACCAGAAGGAGGCGATCACCGCGCAGATCGAGCGGTTCGCGCCGGGCTTCCGCGACCGCATCCTCGGCGTCTCCTCGATGACCGCGCGCGACATGGAGCAGTACAACCCCAACTACCTCGGCGGCGACATCGCGGCCGGGGCGGCGAGCGTCGCGCAGCTGGTCTCGCGCCCCGTGCCGTCCCCCGACCCGTGGCGGACGCCGGCCGAGGGGCTCTACCTCTGCTCGTCCTCGACCCCTCCCGGGCCCGGTGTGCACGGCATGGCCGGCTGGCACGCCGCCCGCAGCGCCCTGCGGCACGAGTTCGGGATCACGCGGGCGCCCGATCTGGCACCCTGAAGGACGGAGTGGCCCCGCCGGGCGCGCTCCACCGCCCGCCGAGAGCCCACGAAGGAGCCCGCGATGTCCCGCAACACCCGCGTCTTCCACTGCCCGCCCGAGTCCGTCTTCGCCGCCCTGTCCTCCGGGTGGCTCTTCCCCTCGTGGGTCGTGGGCGCCTCCCGGATGCGGAAGGTCGACCAGGACTTCCCGCACGTGGGCTCGCAGCTGCACCACTCGTTCGGGCTGTGGCCGCTCGTGATCGACGACCGCACCACGGTGCTCGAGTGGGACCCGCCGCACCGCTTCGTCATCCAGGCGGCCGGTTGGCCGATGGGCGAGGCGCGGGTGCGGATCGAGGTGGAGCCGCACAAGGGCGGCTGCCGCGTCCGCATGCACGAGACGGCCGTCAAGGGGCCGGGCACGCTCATCCCGAAGCCGCTCCTGCACTCGTTCCTCTGGGTGCGCAACATCGAGGCGCTGCAGCGCCTCGCGCACATGGCGGAGGCGGGTGCCGGCGGACGCGTGCTGGCCCCGAGCGCCCTGCCCTCCCCGCGCGACCGCGAGGGCGTCGACACTCCGAAGCACCTCGTGCCGCGGCTGCTCGGCACCGTCGCCTCGGTCGCCGTGGGCTCCCTGGCGCTGCGCGCGGTGCGGGCGGCCGTGCGGCGCGCCCGCGCCTAGGACCTGGTGAACACGATCTCGCGTGCTCCGCTCGGCCCGATCGCACGATCTGCGGCGTCGGAATCCTCGGTCGATGCCCGCATCGACCTTCGGCTTCCTCCTTGCAGCTCGCACGCCCAGGCCGTGCTCGCGACGGCGATCTCTTGTTCAACAGGCCCTAGGACGCGTCAGACGATGCGCTCGATGAGCCGGACGTGGTGCACGGCGACGCGCGTCGGCTCGCCCTCGAAGGCGGCCGCGCGCTCGGGCGAGTCCAGGTACGTCTTCTCGATCGCGAGGAACGACTCCGCGTCGCCCGGGGTGCTCACCGCCCAGACGAACTCGTTCACCTCGCGGTCGGCGTAGGCGAACTCGATCCGGAAGCCCAGCGCCTCGCGCGCCGGCACGATCCTCGCCCGGAACCAGGCGAGGAAGTCGTCGATCACCCCGTCGACCAGCTCGTAGCGTCGGAGTTGGATGGTCCTGGTCTCGGCGGCGTCGCTCATGCGATCGACGGTACCGGAC
>NZ_JADILJ010000047.1 GCF_017355185.1 Rathayibacter sp. SD072
GCGTCATCAGTCGACGCTCGAGATGAAGTCGTTCCAATCGGCGTGGTACCAGAGGCCCGTGTGGCGGTCCTGGAGGTTCGAGATCTTCTCGAACGCCGCGACCTCGAGACGCGCGCCCCCTCGATCGATGTGCTCGAACCAGTTCTTCTTGCCCGGGTAGCGGTTCTTGATGCTCGAGATCGAGTCGTTGAAGATCCGACCACCGACGGCGTAGTACTCGTTGTAATTCGCATTGCCCCTTCCGGAGTAGCTGCTCGAGTAGTCCTTGTCCGTCCAGACGCAGCTGAAGCCGGTGGGGCACTGGCTCTCCGCCGCCGTGGCGACGGGAGCGGTCAGCGTCGCTACCGCGACCGCGGCGAGGACCAGAGCGCTTGCGCGCCGAGTGGATGACATGTGATCTCCTTCGGATCGGTGAGGTTTCCTCGGAGAGTAGAGGGCGTACATGTATGGCGCAACGAAGCCTGCCTGTGGAGGAAGCTCACCCCTCCCCGGCGCCCGACGACCTTCGAACTGCGCGAGGCGCGCTCTCGCAGCGAGGCCGCGCTCTCCCGGCGCCGCCGGATCGCCGAGGAGCGAGCCGGAACCTGGGCGTCCTCTCAGAGAACCATCACCTCAACGCGCAAGAACGGAGCGCTCGCGCGGTCCACCGCGCACGCACGCCCGCCGTCGGGTCGCCTCCGCCCCGCGTCCCAGCCTCCGTTCAGGCCCCGGACCGGGCCTTCGTCTTCCGGAGGTCTCGGGTTAGTCTGTCGAGGTTGACCTGTCGCAGAGCGCGTCAGGGCGAGGGCTGCCGCCCCCGCGAGACCCGGGGGTACCCGAAGGAGACGTATTGGCGAGCGACAGAAGGACCACCGGTGGCGTGATCAAGGCGATCGTGGGCTTCCTGGGCATGAGCGTCGTGGCCGGAGTCCTCGTGACCGCCACGGTGACGCCCGCTGTCGCGATCGCCGGCGTCGCGGCGAACCAGTCCATCGGCGTCTTCGACGGACTGCCCGAGTACCTCGAGGTCGACAAGCTCTCCGAGAAGAGCAACATCTTCGCCACGCGCGCCGACGGCTCGACCCAGCTGCTCGCCTCTTTCTACGTCGAGAACCGCATCGAGGTGCCGCTCGATCAGATCTCGCAGTTCGCCAAGGACGCCGCCGTCTCGGGCGAGGACCCGCGCTTCTACGAGCACGGCGGGGTCGACCTCCCCGGCACGCTGCGCGCCGTGGCCCAGACCTACGTGCTCGGCAACGACGTCCAGGGCGGATCCTCGATCACGCAGCAGTACGTGAAGAACGTCCTCGTCGAGAAGGCCGTCCGCAACATCACGGACGAGGTCGAGCGCGCCGCCGCGATCGACGCGGCCACCAAGACCACTCCCGAGCGGAAGCTCCGCGAGATGAAGCTGGCGATCGGCCTCGAGAAGGAGTACACGAAGGACCAGATCCTCCAGGGGTACCTGAACATCGCGTTCTTCGGCGGCACCACCTACGGCCTCGAGACGGCCGCGAACTACTACTTCAACACCTCCGCCGCGAACCTCACGATCGCCCAGGCCGCCAGCCTCATCGCGATCGTCAACAACCCGGCGAACCTGCGCATCGACCAGCCCGAGAACCCCGACAACGGCGCCGCCAACGGCTACGTCCGCAACAAGGAGCGCCGCGACTACATCATCGGGAAGATGCTGGAGGAGGGGAAGATCACGCAGGCCGACCACGACGCCGCGATCGCCACTCCCGTCGAGCCCGTCATCACCGAGCCCAGCACCGGGTGCTCGACGGCCGGGAACGCCGGCTACTTCTGCGACTACGTCACCAACGTCCTGAAGAACAACGAGATCTTCGGCGCCGACGAGGACACCCGCTGGACGAACTTCCGCCGCGGCGGCCAGGACGTCTACACGACGCTGGACGTCGACCTGCAGGACGCCGCCGTGAACGCCGTGAACGCGCAGGTCCCCCAGACGTGGAACTTCGACGTCGGAGCCGTGTCGGTCAGCGTCGAGGTCGGCACCGGCCGCGTGCTCGCCATGACCCAGAACAAGAAGTACTCGCAGGACCCCGACGTCCTGAACGCCGACGCGTCCTACAGCGCCATCAACTTCAGCACCGACAAGGCCTACGGCGGCTCGTCCGGCATCCAGCCCGGCTCGACCTACAAGCTGTTCACCCTGGTCGAGTGGCTGAAGGAGGGGCACAGCATCAACGAGCGGGTCGACGGCACCCGCAAGCCCACGTGGGGCACCTTCACCGACTCCTGCGAGCCCGGGGGCACCACGACCAGCAACGACACCAGCGCCCGGAACGACGAGGGCGGCGGCGGCCAGGTCGGCACGGCGGCGGACTTCACGAAGACGTCGCTGAACACGGGCTTCGTCGGCATGGCCCGCGAGCTCGACCTCTGCGCGATCCGCGACACGGCCGTCGACATGGGCGTGGTGCAGGGCAGCGACGGCGAGCTCGACCGCTACCCGGCAACCGTCCTCGGCACGAACTACGTCTCCCCGCTCTCGATGGCCGGCGCGTACGCCACCATCGCCTCCGGCGGCATCACCTGCGATCCGATCGCGATCGACCGGATCACCGACGCGACCGGCGCGGAGCAGCCCGTGCCCGCCGCGAACTGCCGCCAGTCGATCGACGGCAACGTCGCGGCCACCGCCGCGGTCGCCCTGCAGTCCACGTTCACGTCCGGCGGCACCGCCACCGCGTCGAGGACGCGCGACGGCGTCCCCCTGATCGGCAAGACGGGCACCACCGACGACGCCGTCGCCACCTGGATGACCGGGGCGAGCACCCGGGTCGCGACCGCCGTCGGCGTCTTCAACGTCAAGGGCGAGGCGAGCCTGCGCTCGGGCCGCTACGCCTTCGACTCCGGATCCGCGGCCACGGCCCGGCACCGGATCTGGCCGGTCGTCATGGCCGCCGCGAACGCGAAGTACGGCGGAGAGGCGTTCCCCGAGGCGAACGGCTCGCTGCAGGTCGTGCCGAAGGTCGAGATCCCGGACGTGAAGGGACTCACCGTCGCCGACGCGAAGGCCAAGCTCGCGGCGGCCGGCTTCTCGCTCATCGAGGGCGGCACCGAGGCCAGCGACGCCGCGGTCGGCACCGTGACGCGCCAGGACCCGTCGGGCTCGGCCCAGGCGGGCACCGGCATCACCGTGTTCACGAGCACCGGCAACCAGAAGACCGTGCCGGACGTGACGGGCCAGGACCTGGAGGCCGCGAAGTCGGCGTTCGGCGCCGCGGGCTTCACGAAGATCACCCTCGCCTGCACCGAGGACGGCAACGCGCCGGACGCCGGTCAGGTGACGGGTCAGGACCCGGCGGGCGGATCCTCCGTCGCTCCGGACGCGACCCTGAAGGTCTCGATCACGGCGAAGAAGTGCCCGTGAGCCGCCTCGGCTGACTCCCGCTCATGAGACCGCGTCCGGCTCGCGGAATCCACGGATTCCCGCGAGCCGGACGTGTTTCCGCGAGCCGAACGCGCCGCGGCTCCGTCCCTACTGCCCGCGCCCCCGGATCGCGCCGACGATCGCCACGACCGCGAAGTGCACGATGAGCGCCGCGATGCCGAAGCACGCGAGCGCCCCGCTCGCCTCGGCGTAGGGGCGCGAGGCGTCCGTCATCGATCCCGGAGTGACGACGTCGAGCGCGAAGAAGCCGACCGCCAGTCCGAAGCAGACCAGGGCGATCCAGAGGAGGGCGCGGATCGCGCGACCGACCGGGTCGTAGTAGCGCGGATTCGACATCGGGCCTCCGGTTCTCGTGCTCTCCCGTGTCTATCCGGCCCCGCTCCCCCGCGCAAGCGGTCGCGCGAGGGCCGAGCGCCGCACACGCGACGACGCCCCGGCTCCCGAAGAGGGGAGCCGGGGCGTCGGAGGCCGGAGGACTAGGCCGCCATCGGCATCCGCGACGCGGACGTGACGACGAGCTCGCCGCCGACCGCGTCCACGCGCACCGCGCCTCCGTCGGTCACGTCACCGCTCACGAACAGGTCCGCGATGCGGTCGTCGACCGAGCGCTGCACGAGGCGGCGGAGCGGACGGGCGCCGTACTGCGGCTCGTAGCCGTGCTCGGCCAGCCAGTCGATCGCCGCCTCCGTGACCTCGAGCGACACCTCGCGCGGCGCGAGCCGGGCACGGGTCGCGTCGAGCACGATGCCCACGATCTCGCGGAGCTGCGCCCGGCCGAGCTTGCGGAACAGCACGATCTCGTCGATGCGGTTGAGGAACTCGGGCCGCATCGCCTCGCGGAGCCGGCCCATGACGCGGTCGCGCAGGTCCTTCTCCGAGGCGAAGCCCTCGGCCGACGCGTCGCTCTGCGCGACGAAGCCGAGCGCGCCGGAGCGCGAGGCCAGGAACTCCGACCCCAGGTTCGAGGTCATGATGATCACCGTGTTGCGGAAGTCGACCGTGCGGCCCTGGCCGTCGGTCAGGCGACCGTCGTCGAGCACCTGCAGGAGCAGGTTGAAGACGTCGGGGTGCGCCTTCTCGATCTCGTCGAACAGCACGACGGAGTAGGGGTTCCGCCGCACGCGCTCGGTGAGCTGGCCGGCCTCGTCGTAGCCGACGTACCCGGGAGGGGCGCCGACCAGTCGCGAGACGGTGTGCCGCTCGCCGAACTCGCTCATGTCGAAGCGGATCACGGACTGCTCGTCCGCGAAGAGCGAGCCGGCCAGGGTGCGCGCCAGCTCGGTCTTGCCGACACCGGTCGGGCCGAGGAAGAGGAACGATCCGACGGGCCGGGAGGCGTCGCCGAGTCCGGTACGGCTGCGGCGGACGGCGCGGGCGACCGCGGTCACCGCGTCCTCCTGGCCGATGACGCGCCGGTGCAGCTCGTCCTCGAGGTGGGCGAGGCGCTCGCGCTCCCCCTCCGTCAGTCGCGACACGGGGATGCCCGTGGCACGGGCCACGACCGCCGCGATCTCGGTCTCGCCGACCACGGCCTCCACCGGGGCGCGCCCGGTCGAGGTCGCCTCGTCGAGACGGGCCTGCACGGCGGAGATCTCGTCGCGCAGGCGGGAGGCCTCCTCGTAGTGCTCGGCCGAGACCGCCGCGTTCTTGTCGCCCTCGAGCACCGCGAGGCGCTCGAGCAGAGCGGAGGTGTCCACTCCCGCCCCCAGGCTGAGGCGCAGCCGCGCACCGGCCTGGTCGATCAGGTCGATCGCCTTGTCGGGCAGCACGCGGTCGGGCAGGTAGCGGTCCGAGAGCTCGACGGCCGCACGGAGAGCGTCGTCGGTGAAGCTCACGCGGTGGTGCTCCTCGTAGGCCTGCCGCAGTCCGTGCAGGATCGCGACGGCGTCCTCGATCGAGGGCTCGCCCACGCGGACGGGCTGGAAGCGGCGCTCGAGCGCCGGGTCCTTCTCGATCGTGCGGTACTCCTTGAGCGTGGTCGCACCGACCAGGTGCAGCTCGCCGCGGGCGAGCCGGGGCTTGAGGATGTTTCCCGCGTCCATGCCGCCCTCGCCCGCGCCCCCGGCGCCGACGACGGTGTGGACCTCGTCGATGAAGACGATCAGCTCACCCGAGCGGGCCGCGATCTCGTCCATCGTCTTCGTGAGGCGCTCCTCGAAGTCGCCGCGGTAGCGGGTTCCGGCGAGCATGCCGGGGAGGTCGAGCGAGACGACGCGCTTGTCGCGCAGCTGCTCCGGGACCTCGCCCGCGACGATCGCACGGGCCAGGCCCTCGACGATCGCGGTCTTGCCCACGCCGGCCTCGCCGACGAGGACCGGGTTGTTCTTGGTGCGGCGGCTGAGGATCTCGATGGTCTGCTCGATCTCGTCGGCACGGCCGATCACCGGGTCGAGCCGGCCGTCGCGGGCCAGCTGCGTGAGATCGGTGCCGAACTTGTCCAGCATCGGAGTCTCGGAGGCGGGGGTGCCGGCCTCCTGCTGCTGCTCCGGACCGGTCGTGACGGTCTCGCGCAGTCCCTGGGTGAGCGCCTCCGCGGTCACTCCGGCGCGCGCCAGGACCTGCCCGGCGGGCGCGTCCTGACCGAGCACGAGCGCGAAGAAGAGGTGCTCGGGGTCGATGTAGGTCGATCCGCTCGAGCGGGCGACCTGGTAGCTGTGGAACAGCGCGCGCTGCGCACTGGGCGTGATGGTGGCGGCGCTCTGCGAGGCGTGGGCCTCGCCGGCCTGCGGCAGGCGCGCCTCCGTGGCGGTCGCGATCGCGCCGGGGTCGACGCCGATGCGGCGCACGGCCTGGGCCACGGCCTCGTCGTCGATGAGCACGCGCAGCACGTGCAGGGCGTCGAGCTCGGTCTGACCGCGCTCGAGGGCGAAGCGTCCTGCGGCCTGCAGGATGCTCTGAGTACGGGCGGTGAGGAATCGGCTGAGGTCGATGGACCGCGCCGCGCGGGCGCGCTCACCGTCGAGGTAGCGGGCGAGGAAGTCGTCGAACGAGTTCGCTCCGGCCTCGTTGAAGTTGTCGGGCACCAGTCCTCCTGAAGAGTTGAGTCACTTGCACTCAAGTTCAACGCGGAGGGGCGGATCCTATTCCCGGTCTTCGCGGAGTCGTACCCTCGGCTCGTGGAGATCGAGTTCGACGCCGTCGTCGTCTTCTGGCGCGGGCCCGCACCCTGGCACTTCGTGCGGGTGCCGGAGGAGCACGGGCCGGCGATCGCGGACGCCGCGCCCCACGTGTCGTACGGCTGGGGCATGATCCCCGCGACGGTGGTGCTCGGCTCGAGCACCTGGAGCACCTCGCTGTGGCCGAAGGACGGCGGCTACCTCGTACCGCTCAAGACCGCCGTGCGGCGGGCGGAAGGCGTCGAGGTCGACTCCGCCGTCACCGTGCGTCTGCGCATCTGACGCCTCCCGGACGTGCGAGAGGGCACGGCCGGAGCCGTGCCCTCTCTGTGCGCCGACGCGCATTTCCTCCGGGGTGGGAGATCAGGGGACCGTGTAGCCGGCGGCGCGGAACATCTCGTACCACTCGGCCCGGGTCAGGGGGATGTCGGAGCCGAGCGCCGCGTCGTGCACGCGCTGCTCGTTGGTGGTGCCGAGCACGACCTGCATGTTCGCGGGGTGGCGCGTGATCCACGCCGTGGCGATCGCGATCGCGGGCACGTCGTACTGCCCGGCGAGGCGGTCGATCACCGCGTTGAGCTCCGTGTAGGCGGGGTTGTCGAGGAAGACACCGGTGAAGAAGCCCGCCTGGAAGGGCGACCACGCCTGCACGGTGATGTCGTTGAGGCGGCAGTAGTCGACGATACCGCCGTCGCGCATGATCGACTGATCCAGCGCGGCCATGTTCGACGCGACCCCCTGCGCGATCAGCGGCGCGTGCGTGACCGACAGCTGCAGCTGGTTCGCCACGATCGGCTGGTTCAGCGACTTCTTCAGCAGCTCGATCTGGTACGGCGTGTGGTTCGAGACGCCGAAGTGCGTGACCTTGCCGGCGGCGTGCAGCTCGTCGAAGGCGCGGGCGACCTCGTCGGGCTCGACCAGCGCGTCGGGGCGGTGCAGGAGGAGCACGTCGATGCGGTCGGTCTGCAGAGCCTTCAGCGATCCCTCGACCGACTCGACGATGTGCTCGTACGAGAAGTCGAAGTAGGGGCCGTCGCCGACGATGCCGCACTTGGTCTGCAGCACGATCTCGTCGCGCTGGGACGGGGTGAGCTGCATCGCCTCGGCGAAGCGCTCCTCGCAGTGGTGCACGGCGTTGCCGTAGACGTCGGCGTGGTCGAAGAAGTCGATGCCGGAGTCGCGCGCGGTGCGCACGAGGTCGCGGATCGCGTCATGGGTCATCTCGGGGATGCGCATCAGTCCGAGGACGACGTTCGGGGATTCGATGCCGGAGGCGCCGAGGGGGACGTGCTTCAAGGGGGACTCCTTCGTCGGGTACTCCCCCACGGTAGGGGGGCCGGCTGAGTGGCGTCCAACAGCGGGTGCTGGTGCGATTCATGCGGCGGAGTGGTCAATCCGCACGCTTGCCCGCGCCCTCCCCCGGTGCCAGGGTGCCCTCATGACGATCGAGGTGCGCCCGGCGTCCGTCTTCGACGACGTCGCAACGATGAGCGGGCCGAAGCGAGCCGATGCGAGCGTGTGCTGGTGCCTGAGCTACCGGCTGCTCTCCTCCACCGAGAACACCTCCCTCCGCGGTCCTGCACGGGGCGAGCGGATGCGCGAACTGGTGGCGCAGGATCCCCCGCCGGGCGTGCTCGCCTACGACGGCGACCAGGTGGCGGGCTGGGCCGCCGTGCACCGCCGTGCGGACACGAGCTATGCGAAGAACCGGAGGATCCCGCACGTCGACGACCTCGACGTGTGGACGGTCTGGTGCATCCGGGTCCGCCCCGGCTTCCGCCGCCGCGGCATCTCGCACGCCCTGCTCGCGGGCGCCGTCGACTTCGCACGGTCGCACGGAGCCCCGGCGATCGAGGGCTACCCGGTCGACAACCGCGGCGCGACGGTCGAGCAGACGATGGCCTACGTCGGCACCCGCGCCCTCTTCGAGCGCGCCGGCTTCTCGTGGGCGGCCGACACCGCCTCCGTGCTCGACGGCTTCCCACGGGTGCTGATGCGCCTGCCGCTCTGACATACCACGGCGATATGATGCCGTCGTGATCCCCGACAGCCTGCCCCTCGGCACCGTCCTGAGGCGTGCCCGCGAGGACATCGCGATGTCGCAGACGGCACTTGCGGCCGCCACTGGACTGCGCCAGCCGAACATCGCCGCGATCGAAGCCGGGGCGCGTCGTCCGAGTCCGGAACTGCTCGAGCGACTCCTCCGGGCCGCCCGACTCCGCCCGTCGATCGTTCTGGAGTACCTCGCCGACGACGTCCGGCAGCTCGCCGCGGACCACGGTCTGAGCGACGTCCGGGTGTTCGGATCCGCTGCCCGCGGCTCGGACGACGAGCGGAGCGACATCGACCTGCTCGTCGCGGCGGATCCCTCCGTCGACTTCCTCCGCCTGGCTGCCTTCCGCGGTCGCGCCGAGGCGCTCCTCGGGTTCCCGGTGGACGTCGTGACCGACAGCCCGGACGACGAGGTCGTGGCGGCGATCCGACGCGAGGCGGTACCGCTGTGACCGGGCCGGACGACGGCGAGACGACGCCCGGCCGCTTCACCGCCCGCCCCCGGCGCCCCGCCGACGACACCGACAAGCGCGCCCGGCTGATCCTCGAGGCGGACCGGCTTCTCTCCCGCCTCGATCGTGCCGCGCGAGACGGCGAGGACGAGTTCGTCCGCCCCGTCTCGGACAGCAGGGACATCGGCGCGCTCGCTCTGATCACTCTCGCCGAGTTCGTGCACCGCGACCTGCCCGCCGCTGTCGTCGCACGACTGCCCGGCGACGCGGTCGAAGGGCTGCGAGCGACGCGGAGCATCGCCGCGCACAACTACTCCGCGCTCGGCAACGAGCGCTTGTGGGCGACCGTGACCGAGCACGCCCCCGCTCTGCTCCGCACGATCCGGGCCGCACTCCTCGACGGCTGACCACTAAGCCGTCCCCGCGAACGAGGAACGGCCCTGCGTCGCAGGCGACGACGACCCGCCTCCGAGCCACCAAAGACGGATCGCGCCGTACTCGCTGCGACCCTCCTAACACGCAGGTCGACGCAAGCGAATTCAACAACCTCTTGTGCCATAGATGGTCTCAACCGCTACTACTTGCAGCCAGGCGGGAACACAAAAAGCCCACCCTCAAATGCACTACCGTTACCGGCACTCAGGAATTACAGAGTTCATCAGAAGCACGACGGACCAACGCAAGGACCCTCATCAAAACTTCCTCGTCCGAAAGGACGTCACCGTAGCGGAGTTGCCGACCGGAATAGGCCAACACAAGCGACCAGAATTCGCGGACGCTAGTACGCCTCTGCTCAGTCCAGACAAATAGCCCGGCAAACCAACCCTCGACCGCACTACCGCGCCCGAAATCGGCCGATCCGAACGACTCGACAATCTCATCGACTGAAGGCCATGCAACGCCCCGAATCGGCGAATCAGGGTGCACCAGCGTAGATATCAACATGGTGACAGGGTCAAGCGATCCCGAGGCGAAAACTGCACTGTCGAAATCTATGAGGACTGCATTAGTCCCGTCTATTAACACATTACATGGATGGAGATCTCCATGGCGAGCTCCAATGCGAGCAGAGGCAGTAAGCGTCCCAGCGGGGACAGCGACTCCCTGCCGACTCAGCAATTCTGTCAACTCCTCCCAAGAGATGAGTGACTCGCAAAGCTCTGCAATTGTCAGCACGCGCCTTTGCTCAGCGATTTCGCCAAGCGCATCCCAAAGAGGACGCAACAATGAAACCGCGTCGTCCGGCCGTGATCGGAGTATCTCCATCACAGAAAAAGTGCTTCGGCCCGCAACCTGAAGAACATTTAGGTATGCTCCTGACATCATCCCAGAGAGAGTTCTGACCGTCGCAGTAGAATTTACTCGTGGCAGCAGATCTGAAAGACCGCCGGGCGGAACCTGCTTCTTAACCTGTTTTGCAATAACCGTTGCAACCTGCCCCTCCTCACGCATCAGATCGCAGCGCCAAACACCCGCCCCGCTCAGACCACCTCCGAGCGGCGTAACGTCGATCGACACCGCCTTATAGTCAAAAGCAAGGCGACGCAACACTCGGCGTACTCTGTCGTTGAGCATAACACCATCGGGAAGCATAACCTCAATGTTATCAAGCTCCTGAATCAAGTGCCGGTAAGACCGGAGGTGACCTCGAAACTCCAGCGATTGATCCTTCTCTAACACGGTAATTCGGTCCAACGCCAAACCAGCAAGTTCTGGAAGCTGACCACTTCCGCGCACTGATTCTTGAACATGCCGAATCGTCGCAAAACCAGTGAAAACCACGATGCAAGCATCCGGAAATGATGTCCGCACTTCTTCCAGAAGTTCGTCACCAAACTCATCAGTAGCCGTCTCGCCGAAGTTGACGGGAAGGCGGCGATCCAGGACAAACAGATCGATTGCCACACTTGAATCCCTCAGGAACGACCGTACTTCTGCGATTGAATTGAACACAGAAGTCTGAAAACCTGCGGCTTCAACGATGCCCGACGAAAACTCTGCTTGCTGTGCGTCGTCTTCGACGAGGACGGCTACGGGATTAGTCATTCGGGCGCCTCCCCGTGAGAGTGAAGGAAGCAATACCACTTACCCCTCCCAATGAGATCGAGTACCCAAGCCGCTCTGCCACCGTCTGAATTAGCGACAGCCCCCGGCCCTGATGTGCTTTCTTTGACGAGCTTCCTACGTCGACCACATCGATGAGGTCAAACCGATTGCCGTTGAAAGGATTGGTCACCCTGACCCAGAAATTTTGATCGGTGCATCCCCAGACAATGCGCGTGCCCGTCACCTGTTCGGTTCCTCCGGCAGCGTCTATCGCATTCTGATAAACGTTCGAAAGAAGCATTGAAAAGAGCCCTTCATCAGTTTCGATCTCGACAATCTGCTCATTTCCGACAGACGTTATATCTGGCACCAAACGACTATCCGGCCAATTATCCATCAAAACGTGCGGAAGACTAAGTCGTTGAAGATTGAGGTCTTCATTCGACTTGATGATCGCAACAAGCCCATCGATGCGGCGTTGCAATTTACGGATGGCGTCGTTTGTCCTGCTCGATGCAAACGAATCTATCTCGTCGTCAGCAGCAAGACGGATCCAGCCGACGGCTGGCGACAGCTCATGGCGCACCAGAGCAGCAACGTCCACACTGCCTCCGACCTGGCGCGTCGGGACGGACTCGGGAGAGCCAGAACCCCTTTCCACTCGAGAGTCGTTACGTAACGAGCCTCCCTGCGCTTGTCGTAATTCCATTACTTGTAGCAAAAGCCTACGCACCTGAGGAACAGTCTCCGCCTGAAGCGCGTTCATGAGCACGCGTGCAGATATCGCCTGAGGGTGTTGCAGAAGCCACTGCGCAGCAGTGGCGCGGTGACTCGGTGATTTCGATTCGAGCGATTGGGAAGCCTCAAGCCCCTCCGAGGTCACTGCGGCTCACCATACTCGGCATAGAACGCAGCTCTGCGCGCGAAAGCGTCCTTGCCGCCCTCCATCAGCTTTGTAATCTTCTCAACGACAGCCTTAGTATCAAATACTCCCTGAACGTCAACTCTTCCAGCCTTACCGTCACTTTCCAGAACGACGACGTTGTCTGCCGATCCAAGCACCGGAACGTTCGCATTGTGCGTAGCCACGATTGTTTGCGCGCCATCTTGCGTGCGCCTATTGAGGCCACTGATAATATTTGCCACGAGAAAGGCGTTATCTAGGTGATCTTCAGGCTGATCGAGAATCAGTGTTCTTTCTCTCTCAGAGAGAACAATTGGCAGAGTCACGGCGCATTTCTGACCGGTCGAGAGAGAGTCAACACTTTTGTCGACCGATCCGTCTCTAAGACGGAAATCAACGTTGTCGATCAGGCGAGTACCCGCGAGCCCCTGCAAAAACTCACGCTGACTCATGTTATCGATGAGTCTCTGAGCGCGGTCCTCGGCGATACCAGCGACCGATGACAGTCCCGCCGCGTCACCGGTTTCGACCATTTCGAGGAGTTGCCTAGGCAGTACTCGTTCCGCAGTGAGGTCCGTCAAAGTGGCACGGGTATTACTACCTCGGAGAGAGTCTTGCAGGAACTTGCGATACTCTGTGACATCAGCAAGATGATCGACGGCGACAACAACATTATTTGATATGTGCGCAGTGGTCGATCTCGCAACTTCAGCTCGAGAAGCGTAGAGAGCTTCCTCAACAAGCTCGGCTCCGTCAAACAAGCGGCTTCGACGAACTAACACGTCGGCGTATCGACGCTCTAGCCCACGAGCAAATTCATCGTTCTCATCTAGCGCCCGCAGCTCAACATCGACGTTTCTCAATTGAGCCGTAATTTGTCCAAGGCCAGCTTCGGCTTCGTCCAGTTCTTCTCGAATAGGGGCCGCCTCCTCACGCGCTTCAATATTCCTACGCTTTGCGTCAGTCTCGGACGCTAGGAGCGCTGCCATCACGCCCCGAATAGCCACTTCGACTCGATCAGATAACACGACTGCATCATCAAGGCCATCCCGGCTTGGTGCGTCTGGACCAAGCGACGTCGCGCGCTCGGTGAGCATACGCAGGCGTTCAGTTTGTCCCCGTTGATCACCTAATATTTCCGCAAGCTCGCGCTTAACGGACTCTATCTGGATCAGCTCCTGTCCTGTGGCGATTACCCGCTCTTCCACGATTCGCAGGAGTTGCCGCTGGTCTGTTAGTTGCGCCCCTCTGCCGCCGAGTAGACTTGCCTCCTGCGATAGGAACAGATCTCGATCTGCCAATAGTCGGCGCCTTTTCTCCGACTCCTCCTGGCGTAGACTTAATTCTTTTCGAAGATCAAATGCCTCACCGGTCAGTGATCTAATTTCTTGGAGATCAGGACTTTCGAGATCTATACCCACTCTGAGATCGAGTAGCTTTAGACGACTCGGCGCGTCTGACGCGATCTCTTCGAGCTCATTCTGTCCCAGCACGAGCACGGATCCCGAAAGATCAAGCCGTTGCCCGCCGCCCTTGGCGTCTACGACGAGGTGCCGACCGCCATCCTCTGCTTCGAGATCGACAATAACCTCCCCGGATCCCAAGACTGCGTCGAGGAACGCGCGTCTGGCTCGCTCGGTGGCTCCGCTCTGCTCAGCGTGCTGAGCACCCACCGCGTGTCGCAGTAGTTCCAAGAAGGTCGTTTTTCCGGCCCCTCTCGGGCCGACAATAACGTTTAGACCCTTGCTCAGCGTTACGTCTAGCCCACCTAGGAAGCCGCCAGTTACTCTGATGCGGGATATCCACATGACATTCGTCCTTTGTTGATCGGCAGATCGACCCCGCGCATGCAAGACCTCCATCCGTATGCTAGACGCCAGCGGCGCCCGGATCAGCGAGGGTTGCAAGCGTTTGCCGGCCGCGTGTCCGCAAGACGGCTTGCGGTTGCAGCGCGCGAAGGCTGCTACGGTCCGTCCATAGACAGCCTCACGGTGCATCGACGCGAACGAGGAACGGCCCCTCACCCGTGTCGGGGAGGGGCCGTTCGCCGTGGAGGACCGGACGTGGTGTCGACGCCTAGAAGTCCCAGTCCTCGTCCTCGGTGTTCACGGCCTTGCCGATCACGTAGGAGGAGCCGGAGCCCGAGAAGAAGTCGTGGTTCTCGTCCGCGTTGGGCGAGAGGGCCGACAGGATCGCGGGGTTCACGTCGGTGACCTGCTTGGGGAACATCGGCTCGTAACCGAGGTTCATCAGGGCCTTGTTGGCGTTGTAGTGCAGGAACTTCTTGACGTCCTCGGTCAGGCCGAGCTGGTCGTAGAGGTCCTGGGTGTACTGCGCCTCGTTGTCGTAGAGCTCGTAGAGCAGCGAGAACGTGTAGTCCTTGATCTCGTCGCGCTTGGCCTGGTCGACGCGCTCGAGGCCCTTCTGGAACTTGTAGCCGATGTAGTAGCCGTGCACGGCCTCGTCGCGGATGATGAGGCGCACGAGGTCGGCCGTGTTGGTGAGCTTGGCCCGCGAGGACCAGTACATCGGCAGGTAGAAGCCCGAGTAGAAGAGGAACGACTCGAGCAGCGTCGAGGCGACCTTGCGCTTCAACGGGTCGTCGCCGCGGTAGTAGTCCATGACGATCTCGGCCTTCTTCTGAAGGTTCGGGTTCTCCACGGACCAGCGGAACGCCTCGTCGATGTCCTGGGTGTTGGACAGCGTCGAGAAGACCGACGAGTAGCTCTTCGCGTGCACCGACTCCATGAACGCGATGTTCGTGTAGACGGCCTCCTCGTGCGGGGTGATCGCATCGGGGATGAGCGACACCGCGCCGACCGTGCCCTGGATGGTGTCGAGCAGGGTCAGGCCCGTGAACACGCGCATCGTGAGCTGCTGCTCCTCGTGGGTCAGCGTGTTCCACGACTGGATGTCGTTGGACAGCGGGACCTTCTCGGGCAGCCAGAAGTTGCTCGTGAGGCGGTTCCAGACCTCCACGTCCTTGTCGTCCTGGATGCGGTTCCAGTTGATGGCGTTGACGTGGCTGACCAGCTTGAGCTTCTCAGGGGGAGTCATGATCTCTTCTTCGTGCGGATAGGTCGTGCGGTGTCGTTCGGGGTGGGAGCTGCGGCGGACGCTACAGCATGCAGCTGACGCAGCCGTCGACCTCCGTGCCCTCCAGCGCGAGCTGGCGGAGACGGATGTAGTAGATGGTCTTGATGCCCTTGCGCCAGGCGTAGATCTGCGCGCGGTTGATGTCGCGGGTGGTCGCGGTGTCCTTGAAGAACAGCGTCAGCGAGAGGCCCTGGTCGACGTGCTGCGTCGCCGCCGCGTAGGTGTCGATGATCTTCTCGTAGCCGATCTCGTACGCGTCCTGGTAGTACTCCAGGTTGTCGTTCGTCATGAACGGCGCCGGGTAGTAGACGCGGCCGAGCTTGCCCTCCTTGCGGATCTCGATCTTCGACGCGATCGGGTGGATCGAGGACGTCGAGTTGTTGATGTACGAGATCGAGCCGGTCGGCGGGACGGCCTGCAGGTTCTGGTTGTAGATGCCGTGCTCCATGACCGAGGCCTTGAGCGAGCGCCAGTCGTCCTGAGTGGGGACGGCGATGCCGGCGTCGGCGAAGAGGCGGGCGACGCGCTCGGTGGCGGGAGCCCACTCCTTCTCGGTGTAGGTGTCGAAGAACTCGCCCGAGGCGTACTTCGAGTCGGCGAAGCCCTCGAAGGTGGTGCCGCGCTCGATGGAGATGTTGTTGGAGGCGCGCAGGGCGTGGAACAGCACCGAGTAGAAGTAGATGTTGGTGAAGTCGATGCCCTCCTCGGATCCGTAGTGGATGCGCTCGCGGGCGAGGTAGCCGTGCAGGTTCATCTGGCCCAGGCCGATGGCGTGCGACTTGTCGTTGCCGTCCTCGATCGAGCGGACCGAGGTGATGTGCGACTGGTCGGACACCGAGGTGAGGCCGCGGATCGCGGTCTCGATGGTGCGGCCGAAGTCGGGCGAGTCCATGGTCAGCGCGATGTTCATCGAGCCGAGGTTGCAGGAGATGTCCTTGCCGATGGTGGCGTAGGAGAGGTCCTCGTTGTAGGTCGTCGGGGTGTTGACCTGGAGGATCTCGGAGCACAGGTTCGACATGTTGATGCGGCCCTTGATCGGGTTCGCCTTGTTCACCGTGTCCTCGAACACGATGTAGGGGTAGCCCGACTCGAACTGGATCTCGGCGATGGTCTGGAAGAACTCGCGCGCCGAGATCTTGGTCTTCTTGATGCGCGGGTCGTCGACCATCTCGCGGTACTTCTCGGAGATCGAGATGTCGCCGAAGGGCAGGCCGTAGACGCGCTCGACGTCGTAGGGCGAGAAGAGGTACATGTCCTCGTTGTTCTTCGCGAGCTCGAACGTGATGTCGGGCACGACGACGCCGAGGGACAGCGTCTTGATGCGGATCTTCTCGTCGGCGTTCTCGCGCTTGGTGTCGAGGAAGCGCAGGATGTCGGGGTGGTGCGCCGAGAGGTACACGGCTCCCGCACCCTGACGGGCGCCGAGCTGGTTGGCGTAGCTGAAGCTGTCTTCCAGGAGCTTCATCACGGGGATGATGCCCGAGGACTGGTTCTCGATCTGCTTGATCGGGGCGCCGGCCTCGCGGATGTTGGAGAGCGAGAGCGCCACTCCGCCGCCGCGCTTGGAGAGCTGCAGCGCGGAGTTGATGCCGCGGGCGATCGACTCCATGTTGTCCTCGATGCGCAGGAGGAAGCACGAGACGAGCTCGCCGCGCTGGGCCTTGCCCGTGTTGAGGAACGTGGGGGTCGCGGGCTGGAAGCGGCCGGCGACGATCTCCTCGACGAGGGCGACGGCGAGCTTCTCGTCGCCCTGGGCGAGCCCGAGCGCGGTCATCACGACGCGGTCCTCGAAGCGCTCGAGGTAGCGCTTCCCGTCGAACGTCTTGAGCGTGTACGACGTGTAGTACTTGAAGGCGCCGAGGAACGTCGCGAAACGGAACTTCTTGGAGTACGCGAGGTCGTTCAGCTGCTGGATGAACTCGAACGAGTACTGATCGAGCACGGCCTGCTCGTAGTACTCCTTCTCGACCAGGTAGTCGAGGCGCTCCTTGAGGGAGTGGAAGAACACGGTGTTCTGGTTGACGTGCTGCAGGAAGTACTCGCGAGCGGCCTCGCGGTCCTTGTCGAACTGGATCTCTCCGTTCGGGCCGTACAGGTTCAGCATCGCGTTGAGCGAGTGGTAGTCCATCTGCGCGGCGTCCCGGGGGGCGTCGATCACTGCTGCGTCCAAAACGTGTCCAATCCTTCGTCGACGGCGCGGACGTCGTCTGGGGTTCCGAATACTTCGAAGCGGTAGAGGTGCGGCACGGCGCACTTCCTCGCGATGATGTCGCCGGCGAGGCAGTAGGCCTCGCCGAAGTTGGTGTTGCCGGCGCCGATGACGCCGCGGAGCAGGGAGCGGTTGCGGGGCTGGTTGAGGAACCGGATGACCTGCTTGGGCACCGCTCCCCCGTCGATCCCGCCGCCGTAGGTCGGCAGGACGAGCACGTAGGGCTCGTCGACGTGGAGCGTCTCGGCCTTCGCGCCGTCGCGGTGCGAGTGCAGCGGGATGCGCTGCGCGGGCCGCCCCAGCTTCTCGATGAAGCGGTGCGTGTTGCCCGAGCTGCTGGAGAAGTAGACGAGCTCATTCATCGCGTGCTCCTCCTCCGGGTGCCCTGCGGGGCGTCGTTGGCGGTCGTTCCGGTGAGGACCCGGGCCTCGCGACTCGGATCCTCCGCCGATCCGGGGCAGAACCTGCCCACCCGGACCGGCGGAGCGTGGGGGCTCTTCCACTCGCACCTGCTCTGAGGCGCCTGAGTGGTGAGCTGCAAGGCGGAGGAGGAAGCCGTAGCGGCGCTACGGCGCCCGACGACAACGCCGCAGATCGCCGCTCAGGTGCCTCAGAGCGTCGCGATCTTGTCGGGGCGGAAGCCGCTCCAGTGGTCGTCGTCGGTGATGACGACGGGGGCCTGCAGGTAGCCCAGCGCCTTGACGGCCTCGAGGGCCTTCTCGTCGACGGAGAGGTCGAACACCTCGTAGTCGATGCCCTTGCTGTCGAGGGCTCGGTAGGTCGCCGTGCACTGAACGCAGGAGGGCTTGGTGTAGACCGTCACGGCCATGCGTGTCGTCCTTTCCGGGAGGGTGTCCTGGGCCGGCTCCTGTGCTCCTCGTCGGCGTGCCGATCGGGGAGGGAGACGGTCGTGAATGGTACGTCTGGGGTGGTGCGGGGCGCCGGTGGGGCACTCGCTCCGACCTGCTCAGCAATACTACATATAGGGGGGCGCCCGACGGGAGCCCACTAGGACTAGTAGTTACATTCGTGTAGTTATCCACCGGTTCCTCCCCCGTTCATCCACAGGCCGAGGCCCGCGGATCCGCGGAAGGACGCGGATCGCGCCGAGTTATCCACCGCTGTGGAGGAGCTCCCGGCGTTCCCTGTGTACAACGCTCGTCGGCGTGTCGCTGTTCCCGACATCTGGGTGCGCAGGCAGGGGGCGACCACCACATCTAGGGGTCGTCGCGCGTCCGGGATCATGCTCGAACGCTAGGCCGCACCACCGACACCGGAGGCGGGGCCGCGCGCGGTCAGACCAGGCGCGCCAGGTCCCGCGCCACCGCGCGCAGGTAGGGCAGCGGCTCCGCGATCGCGGCGGCGGAGGACCCGGCCGCGTCGGTCAGCGAGGCCGCCGCGGCGAACGCTCCGGTGGGCGCCTGGATCGCTCCGGCGACCAGCATCGCCCGGGCCCCGGCCGCCTCCGCGAGCCCGAGGAGGTAGGACGGCACCTTGCCCGCCATCGACTGGGCGTCGAAGCGCCCCTCCCCCGTGAGCACGACGTCGGCGCCCTCGACGAGGGCGGGCAGGCCGAGCGCCTCGCCGACCGCGGCCGAGCCCGGGGCGAGGCGAGCGCCCCACGCGAGCAGCCCGAATCCGGTGCCGCCCGCGGCCCCCGTGCCCGCCTCCTCCGGATCCGCGTCGAGGTGCGCGGCCAGGTGCCGGAGTCCGTCGTCCAGGCGCACGACGTCCTCACGGCTCGCGCCCTTCTGCGGACCGAAGACGTGCGCCGCTCCGGAGTCGCCGAGCAGCGGATTGGTGACGTCGCTGAGGATCAGCGCGCCGCCGGCCGGCACCCGCCGCACGCCGTGCAGGTCGACCGCCGCGAGGTCGTGCAGCGCCCCGCCTCCGTCGCCGATGTCGTGGCCCGAGACGGTGAGGAACCGCGCGCCCAGCTCGCGCAGCGCTCCGACGCCGCCGTCGGTCGACGAGCTGCCGCCGATCGCGAGCAGCAGCGAGTGCGCCCCGGCGTCGAGAGCGGCCGCGATCGCCTGCCCGAATCCGCGGGTGTGCGCGGTGAGAGGACGGAGCGGGTCGAGCAGCGTGATGCCGCTGGCCGACGCGAGCTCGACGACCGCCGCACCGCCGGGCAGCAGGAGCCACGAGGTCTCGACCGGCCGGTCGTCGGGCCCCGTCGCGATGATCGTGTGCCGCGCCGCCTGGGGAACCGCGACCTCGAACGCGTCGACCGTCCCCTCCCCGCCGTCGGCCATCGGAGCGAGCACGATCGCGTCGCCGGGACGCTCCTCGCGCCAGCCCTCGGCGAGCGCCTCGGCGACCTCGACCGCGCTCGCGGACCCCTTGAAGGAGTCGGGGGCGATCACGACACGGAGGGCTGCGCTGCTCATGCACCCCATTCTGGCAGCCGTGCGCGACGCGCCAATCGGCGGGAACCGGGCTCCGAACGCTTCGCAGAGCCCGGTTCGCGGCGGATCGGCGAGGGCCTGTGGAGAACGTGCTCGACGGAACTGGACATCGGGCACGATGACGCGATGCCCCGACCCGCACCCCTCCCGCTCGGACTGCGAGGACGCGCCTTCTCGGTGAAGGAGGCGCGGGCTGCCGGCGTGACGGAGGACCGCCTCCGCGCGTCCGATCTGGTGATCCCCTTCCGCGGAGTGCGGGCACCGGCCGGGGCGGCGACGAGCGTCCACGAGCGCGCGGCGGCGTACGCGACGATCATGCGGCACTCGGTGTTCTGCGGACTGACCGCGGCACGGCTCTGGCCGCTGGATCTTCCGAGCGAGACTGCCGACGAACCGCTGCACGTCGCGGTCCGGCACCCGGCACGCGCCCCTCGAGGGCGCGGGCTCGTCGGCAGCTCGCTCGCAGACCCCGATCTCACCGGCGTTCGGCGGGGCGGGCTGCTCCTGGCCGACGGTGCGAGCGTCTTCTGCCAGCTCGGCGAGGTGCTCCGGATGGAGGACCTCGTCGCGGTCGGGGACGCGCTCGTCCTCACCCCGGCGCAGCCCCGAGCGGACGATCCCCGCCCGTGGGTCTCGTTGCACGAGTTGCAGCGGCGCGTCGAGCGCCTCGAGGGCCGCGGGTCGCGCGCCGTTCGTCGCGCGCTCGCCCTCGTCCGGGAGGGGGCGGAGTCGCGGCGCGAGACCCGGCTCCGCCTCGTCCTCGTGACGGCGGGGCTTCCCGAGCCCGAGCTGCAGGTCGAGCTGTTCGATGCACTCGGGAAGATCGGCCGGGTCGATCTCCTCTACCGGACGTGGCGCGTCGTCGTCGAGTACGAGGGCGACCACCACCGCTCGGACCGTGCGCAATGGGATCGCGACCTGATCCGCTACGAGAGGCTCGCGGCCGCCGGCTGGACAGTGGTGCGCATCGCCTCGGCCTCCTTCGACGCGGATCCGGCCGGCTGCGCCCACCGCGTCCGCCGCGCGCTCGTCGCGGGTGGATGGCGTCCGGCGTCGTGATCGCGGCGCGGCTGCGGAGAGCGCGTGAGCGCGAAACGGAGGCTCGGACCCGCGCAGACACCGGCACTCGGCCACTCACGAACAGCACGAGACACAAGCGGACGGGAAACGGGCCCTCGAACCCGCACAAACCCCGCCACGCGGCCACTCACGAACAGCAAGAGACGCGAGCGGACGCGAGACGGGCCCTCGGACCCTCGTAGACCCCGCCATGCGACTACTCACGAGCATCCGGAAGCGCGAGTGGACGCGAAACGGGCGCCGCCTCCCACGCAGACCCCGCCACGCGGCCACTCACGAACAGCGGGAGACACGAGTGGACGCGAAGCGGGCCCTCGAACCCGCGCAGTCCCCGCCACGCGACCAGTCGCAGAGCGCGGGGGCACCGGGGCGGCGGACTCAGAGGGGGGTCGCGAGGCGGTAGCCGCGCTTGATGACGGTGGCGACCAGGCGCGGCTCCGGGAGCGCCTGGCGCAGGCGGCTGATCGCGACGTCGACCGCGTGGTCGTCGAGCGCCTCGGGGGCGGAGGCGGCGAGCACGCCGCGCGCGACGGTCGCGCCCTCGGCGGCGACCAGGGTGCGGAACAGCGCCAGCGCCACGGGGGTCAGCGGCACCCGCTCCCCCGCGAGCACGGCGTGGCGGCCGCGGAGCTCGAGGGGCCCGTACTCGGTGGCGATGCGGGGCGCGCTCTGCTCGAGGTGCTCGCAGAGCAGGCGGATGAGGGCGCCCATCCGGAAGCGGTCGGGGACGATCGGCAGGATCTGCGCCTCGACGAGCGGGGCCGCCGTGACGGGACCCACCGCCGCCGCGACGACCGTCTCGCGGAACGCGGCCTGCAGGGCGTCGAGCCGGCCCGCGGCCTCGGCGACGGTGAAGAGGGCCTCGACGGCGGGGGCGCTCGTGAAGGTGACGGCGTCGATCCCGCCGCAGCAGATCGCCTCGATCAGGCGCAGCACGCGCGCGGAGTCCTCGTGCACGCTCCAGCGGTAGGGGGCGGCGGTGAGGACCGTCGCGCCCGCGTCGGTCAAGCGCTCGAGCTGGTGCGGGTCGGTGAAGCCGTGCAGCTGCACGGCGATCGTGCGGCCGTCCACTCCGGAGCGCAGAGCGAGGTCGACGAGGGAGGTGGTGGTCTCGCGCTCGCTCATGCCGTGGTCGTCGAGGCCGGCGGCGCGGACGGCTCCGCGCGCCTTCGGGCCGCGGACGAGGATCCGGGCGGCGGAGAGGGCGTCGACGAGCTCGTCGCCCAGCCCTGCCGCGTCGGCCGCCTCGAGCCAGCGACGCATGCCGTAGGAGGTGGTGGCGAGCAGCACGTCGGGGCGCGCGGCGACGATCGCGCGGGTCTCGTCCTCGAGGACGCCCTCGGTGTCGATGCCGCGCATCCGGATGGTGGGTGCGTGGGTGACGTCGGCGCCGCGGCGCTCGAAGGCGGCGATGAGGTCCTCGGAGCGGCGGTCCGAGGTCACGCCGATGCGGAACCCGACGAGCTGGTCGGGTCGGAACCCGGGCGAGGAGGCGTCGGAGTCGCTCGCGTCGGTGCCGCTCATCGGGGGGTGCCGGTCATCGGGGCCTCGGGGTCTCACGTGGTCAGCGCATCGACCGCGCGGGCGATGCTCTCGGGATCCTGAGAATCATCGCACGCGGCCTGGCGCACGACCTCGCCGATGACGATGACCGCGGGAGAGCGCGGGGCGAGGTCGGCCAGCAGCCCCATCACCTCGCCGACGGAGGTGATCGTCGTGCGCTGGGCGTGCGACCAGCCGCGCTCGACGATCGCGAGCGGCATCCCCGCCCCCATCCCGGCGCGCTGCAGTCCGGCGACCAGGTGCGGGAGCGTGTTCACGCCCATCAGGACGACGAGCGTGCCGCCGAGCCCGGCCAGGTGCCCGAGCTCCTCCTCGCTGAACGGCGCGTGACCCGAGACCACGGTGAACGCCCGGCTGACCTCGCGGTGGGTGACCGGGATGCCCGCGGCGGCCGGCACCGAGATCGCGCTCGTGACTCCGGGTACGACCGTGACGGGGACTCCGGCGACGCGGCAGGCGCGCACCTCCTCGGAGCCGCGGCCGAACACGAACGGGTCACCGCCCTTCAACCGCACCACGTCCAGTCCGTCGAGAGCGCGGGCAACCATCAGCCGCTCGATCTCGTGCTGCGGCACCGCGTGGTGGCCGGGCGTCTTGCCCACGTCGATCAGCTCGGCTCCGGGCGCCCAGTCGGCGAGCCCGTCGTGCGGGCCGAGCCGGTCGTAGAGCACGACGTCGGCCTCGCGAAGCGCCCGATGCGCGGCGAGCGTCATCAGCTCGGAATCACCGGGGCCCCCGCCGACGATGCTCACGTGCCCGAGAGGGCGGTGCGGAGCGGCGGCCTCCTCGACCGTCCAGATACCGGTGCGGGCGGCCTCGGCGGAGGCGGCCGCACGCAGCTCGGCGGATCCCTCGACCCACACCAGGAGCGCGGGGCGTCCCGCGGCCAGGAGCGACGCCGACGCCAGCCGCAGCGGCAGCGAGTCGTCGGCCTCGCGCCGCTCGACCAGCGCCCCGGCGGCGCGGTAGCGGGCGAGCACGCGGCGGGTCCCGGAGGCGGTGCCCACGACGAGGACGCGGCGGCCGGTCAGATCGAGCGAGAGCTGCATCAGGACTCCTTCACGGTGGCGGCGGGAGCGGACAGCGACGCCGGGGGCCCCACGACGCTCACCGGCCCGACCGGGATCGTCGTCCCCGCCACCAGCACCGGTCCGCCGGAGCGCTCGTCGCTGCCCGCCGGGCGGATCTGGCCGCGCTCGCGCACGGTCGCGACCCGAGGATCGGCGGTGTCCGGTGCGTTCACGAACGAGCGGAAGCGGCGCAGCCGGTCGGGGTCGGCCAGGGTCGCCGCCCACTCGTCGACGTAGGTGTCCACGTGGGTCGCCATGGCGGCCTCCAGCTCGGCGGCGATGCCGAGCGAGTCCTCGCAGACGACCTCGCGCACGTGGTCGAGCCCGCCGGGGAGGTCCTCCTGCCAGCGCGCCGTGCGCTGGAGGCGCTCGGCGGTGCGGACGTAGTACATGACGTAGCGGTCGATGTACTGCACGAGCGTCGCGTCGTCGAGATCCTGCGCGAGCAGCTGCGCGTGGGCGGGCTGGTAGCCGCCGTTGCCGCCGACGTAGAGGTTCCAGCCGGTGTCGGTCGCGATCACGCCGATGTCCTTGCCGCGCGCCTCCGCGCACTCGCGCGCGCATCCGCTCACGCCGAGCTTGAACTTGTGCGGCGAGCGCAGGCCCCGGTAGCGCTCCTCGAGGAACACGGCCATGCCGACCGCGTCCTGCACGCCGTAGCGGCACCACGTCGATCCGACGCACGACTTCACCGTGCGCAGCGACTTGCCGTAGGCCTGGCCCGACTCGAAGCCGGCGTCGACCAGCAGGGTCCAGATCTCGGGGAGCTGCTCGAGGCGGGCGCCGAACATGTCGATCCGCTGGCCGCCGGTGATCTTCGTGTAGAGCCCGTACTGCTCGGCGACCTCGGCGATGACCTTGAGCTTGGCGGGGGTGATCTCGCCGCCCGGGATGCGCGGGACGACCGAGTACGTGCCGTCCTTCTGCATGTTGGCGAGCGCGCGGTCGTTGGTGTCCTGCAGGGGCGCCTGGCCCGCGTCGAGGATGTAGGCGTTGGTCTGCGTGGCGAGGACGGAGGCGATGACCGGCTTGCAGACGTCGCAGCCGAGCCCCGAGCCGAAGCGCTCCATGACCTGCTCGGCCGAGTGGAGGCCCAGGATCCGCACCGACTCGAACAGCTCGCTCCGGCTGAGCGAGACGTGCTCGCAGAGGGCGCGCGACACCTCGACGCCGGCCCTCGTGAGCTCGGTGTCGAGCAGCTTCTTCACCAGGGGGACGCAGGAGCCGCACTGGGTGCCGGCGCGCGTGCAGGCCTTCAGCGGCCCGAGCTCGGTGCAGCCCTCGCCGATGGCGTGGCGCACCTCGCCCACCGACACGTTGTTGCAGGAGCAGAGCTGCACGTCGTCGGGCAGATCGCCGCTCGGAGCCTCGGCGCCGGCCGCGGCGAGGTACGCGCTGGGCTCGGCGGGCAGCTCGCGGCCGAGCAGGGGGCGGAGGGAGGAGTAGGGCCCCGCGTCGCCGACGAACATGCCGCCCAGCAGGGTCTTCGCGTCGTCCGAGACGACGATCTTCTGGTACAGCCCGCGGGCCGGGTCGGCGTAGACGACCTCGAGGGCGCCCTCGCCGGCCCCCAGCGCGTCGCCGAAGCTGGCCACCTCGACGCCCGAGAGCTTGAGCTTGGTGGCGTCGTCCACTCCGGGGAACGTCGCGTCGCCGCCGAGCAGCCTGTCGGCGACGACCTCGGCCATCGCGTTCGCCGGGGCGACGAGGCCCACCGTGCGTCCCTGGATCGCGGCGACCTCGCCGATGGCCCAGACGTGCTCGCGGCTGGTGCGGCAGGCGTCGTCGACCACCACTCCCCCGCGCGGAGCGACGTCGATGCCGACCGCGCGCGCCAGCTCGTCGCGCGCGGTGATGCCGATCGAGAAGACGACGACGTCGGCGCTGATGCTCGAGCCGTCGGTGAGGGTGACGCCGAGCACCGTGCCGGTGGGGGACGTCAGGATCTCGGTGGGCCGGTTGCCGAGGTGCAGCGCGATGCCCTGCGCCGAGATGATGCGGCCCAGAGCCTGGCCGGCGCCCTCGTCGAGCTGGGCGCTCATCAGCCAGCGGCCGGAGTGGATGAGCGCGGTGTGCGCGCCGAGCCTGTGCGCGCCGCCCGCGGCCTCGAGGCCGAGCAGCCCTCCTCCGACCACGACCACGTTGGCCGGGCGGCCCTTGCGCTCCTGGAAGGCGGCGAGATCGGCGACGAGCGAGTCGACGTCCTCGAGCGTGCGGTAGACGCGGCCGTGCTCGGCGCCGGCGATCGTGGGCACGGTGGCGGAGGAGCCGGTGGCCAGCACGATCTCGTCGCCCTCGAACCAGCGGCCGTCGGCCAGCTCGACGCGGGGGTGCTCCGGATCGATCGCGACGACGCGGGAGGAGGTGATCAGCCGCGCCGACTCCCACAGCGCGCCGTCGCCGAGGGTCAGGTCGACGAGTCCCTCGAGCCGCTTCGAGAGGGCGACGCGGTCGTAGGGGTGGTGCACCTCCTCGCCGAAGACGGTGATGTCGAGGGCGCCGGAGCCGGTCCGTGCCACGAGCGCGTCGACCAGGCGGTGCGCGGCGGGACCTGCACCGACGACGAGCACGCGTCGAGGGGCTCGGGCGGCGGGGTTCGCTCCTGCGGTTGTCATGCCCTCCACCGTAGGCACGCGCCGTTTCCCCACCGTTGCCCGGACGTAACGCTCTGTGACGGGCGTCTCACGGGGCGGTCCGGCCGTCGTGAGAGCTTCGTTACGCCCGGGACACCGCAGGCGTCATCGGACGAAACGCGGGGTCCCTACCGTGTCCATCAACGCCTCCGACCGGATGCGCGTCCTCCACCGCCTCCCACCGGATGCGGCCCCTCGATCGAGAAGGCGGGACCATGACACTCCTCGACAGCCCGTCCGCTCCGGCGACGACGACCACCTGGGTCCCCGTCTGCAACCGGCTCGAGCTCGAGCCGCTCTGGGGCGAGGCCGCGCTCGTCGGGGGCGTCCAGCTCGCGCTCTTCCTCCTCCCCGACGGCCGCGTCTTCGCCGTCTCGAACCTCGACCCCGCGACGGGAGCCGCCGTGCTCTCGCGCGGCATCGTCGGCTCGCGCAGCGTCGACGGCGTGCAGCGCGCCACCATCGCCTCCCCCCTGCACAAGGACGTCTTCGACCTCGAGACCGGCCGGTGCTACACCTCCGAGTCGCTGCACCTCGCGACCTGGATGGTTCGGGAGTCGGACGGCGTGATCGAGGTGGCCCAGCGGACAGCGCTGATCGCCGCCTCCCACGGCACCTCGGACGACGACGGCCGTCGCGCCGTCGCCGCGCTCGTGGACGCGGTGCGGACCGCGAATCCGGCCGTCGACGTCCTGGACTCCTTCGTCGACGTGCAGCAGCCGGACGTGTCCGAGACCCTGGGCGCCCTCGAGCCCGGGCGGTCGGCGGTCGTCGTGCCGCTGCTGCTCAGTGCCGGCTACCACGTGCACGTCGACCTCGCCGAGGCCGCGGCCGAGGCGGAGCGGCCGGTGCGGGTCACCGGCGCGCTCGGACCGGATCCGCGACTCGCCCGGATCCTCGCCCGCCGCCTGCGCGAGGCGGGCCTGGGCGACGGCGACCGGATCGTGCTCGCCGCGGCCGGCTCCAGCGATGCCGGCGCCGTCGCCGACTGCTGGACGACCGGTCGGCTGCTCGCCGCCGAGCTCGGCCGCGAGGTGAGCGTCTCGTTCATCTCGGCCGCCGAGCCGCGGGTCGCCGACGCGGTCGCCGCTGAGCGGGCCGCCCACCCCGGCGAGCGCGTCGTCGTCTCGACCTACCTCCTGGCCCCCGGCTACTTCGCCGGGCTCGCCGCCTCCGCCGGCGCCGATCTCGCGTCCGCCCCCCTGCTCACCGCCGTCGACCCGCCCGCCCGCGAGCTGGTCG
>NZ_JADILJ010000048.1 GCF_017355185.1 Rathayibacter sp. SD072
CGCGGCCGACACCGCGGCGATCTCACAGAACGGACTCCGCACATGGGTTCCCTCCTCTACGGCACTCCCGCCACCGCCCACGACATCGACGACCGCGCGCTCGCGCACCTGCAGATCGTCATGATCAACAAGTTCCGCCGCAACGAGGCGTTCGCCTTCCAGATCGAGGCGTCGAACACCCACGGCACCGGTCGTCAGACCCTCTGGCTGCACCCCGCCATCCCGCTGCAGTTCTCGTTCAACGGGAGCCGCATGCCGGCGATCAACCCCACGTGGGTCCGATCGCTGATGGAGGAGGCCAACAGCGGCCGCGGCCTGCGCGTCATCCCGGAGCCGGCTCCCCAGCCCGAGAGCGTCGGCCTGACGCACGCGGCCTGAGACACGATGAACTCCACCGGTGACGCCGACCGCGACGTCGGCGGAGCCCCCGGGGCGGGGAGGGACGACGGGACCGACCACTCGCCGCTCGACGGGATCACCGACTTCCTGGGGCTCGCCGGCCGCGAGGACCCCGAGTCGGTCTTCACCTGCTCCTCCCGCGTGCACGGAGTGACCGGCACGCTCCTCGTGCTGCCCGATGCGCTCGTGCTCAGCGAGGACGACGGGACCGTCCGCATCCCGGCCGCAGAGGTCGACGCCTGGTGGGACTCGACCTCGGGCGACGCCTTCTCGCTGGCCGTGCAGGGGCGGCACCGCCACTCGGTCGTCCTGCTCTCGGAGTTCCGCAGTGCGACGGTGCACGCGATGACGCAGGCGTACGGCCCCCTGAATCGTTTATCCGCTTAACGAACTCGTGGAATCCGGCGTCGACGCAGGCGCCTCCCGCATGGGACGCTGATCGGAATGAACGACTCCTCCCCCGAGGTCGTCCGCTCCGACATCAGCGGCCACGACATCGACGAGGCCCGCCTGATGTTCGAGGGGGCCTACAACGGCCACCGCTTCGCCGTCGAACCCGGCGACGACTTCGCCTACCGCTACACCTCGGTCGGCGACGCCGACGTGACGCTCCGGGGGAGCTACTTCGCCGGATCCGTGCAGGGCCGCATCCAGACCGAGGGCGAGTACGTCGTCTCGTGGCTGACATCGGGCACCGGGGTCACCGACATCGACGGCGACCCGGTCGCGCTGCAGCTCGGGCAGCCCGCGATGTTCGTGAACGACCGGCCGACGGCGTTCGAGTTCCACGACTACCGGCAGAACCTCATCCACTTCGACGGCGCCTACCTCGAGGGCATCGCCCAGGACGTCGAGAACGTCGAGCCCGGTCCGCTGCTCTTCGACTCGACGGCGCGCCCCACCGGGGAGAGACTGCGCCGCTGGTCGGCGACCGTCGCGGCGATCGCGCGCGTCATCTACTCCGACGAGAGCACGCCTCTCCTGCGCAGCGAGGCGAACCGCGCCGCGGCCGTCGCCCTGCTCGAGACGTTCCCGCACGCGGTCCTCACCGCGCAGAACGACCTCCTCGTGCCGCGCAGCGGACGGCTCCGCTCCGCCGTGGAGTTCATGTACTCGAACGCGCACCTGCCGATCCGCACGGAGGAGATCGCTCAGGCCGCCGACATGAGCCTGCGCACCCTGCAGAGCGAGTTCCGCCGCGAGTTCGACATGACCGCGCTCGACTACCTGCGGCGCATCCGTCTCGACGCGGTGCAGAAGGAGTTGCGCGGGGGAGACTCCGGAGCGGTCACCGTGACCGAGGTCGCGCACCGCTGGGGCTTCGCGCACCTCGGGCGCTTCTCGGCGTCGTACGCGCACCGCTTCGGCGAGAGCCCGAGCACGACGCTCGAGAAGTAGGCCTCGACGAGCAGGTCGGGCTCAGAGGAAGTCGTCCTCGTCGGGTTCCGCCGGCTGCGCCTGCGGTCGGGCGGGCTGCAGGTGGCGGGTCTTCTCGCGCATCGACTCGACGGCCGCGGGATCGTCGAGGTCGACGCCGCGGTCGAGCGCAGGGCTCGCGAAGAGCTGACTCGCCGGCCCCAGCAGCAGGCGCGTCTCGCCGAGCATGCCCTCGTCCGACAACGACGGCACGACGACGAGATCCGACTTGCCGACGTTCGCGAGCGCCTGCGCGTACTCCACGACCGCGGTGCAGATGGCGTCGCCGAGGAGCACGTATCCGCTGGCGTAGTAGAGCTTCTGCATGGTGTCCTCCCGATCCCGCGCGACGCGGGGTCCCCGCATCCGTCGCTGTCGACGCTAAGGCGAGGCCGTATCGGGCCCCACCCCTTGACGGCGGGACGCCTGCGCGGGACGGAGCCGGGTCGTCCGTAGTCTCGAGGGATGGAGGACGTGATCGGACGGATCGTGCTGGGCGCCGTGATGGCGGGATCGGGCGTGCTGCTCGTCTGGATGGCGCGGGCCACGGCGGGCGGTCGCCTCGGCCGGAATCCGGTCGCCGGGATCCGGCTGCCGTCGACTCTGGCGGGCGACGCCGCCTGGCTGGCCGCGCACCGGCGGGCCGAGAGGCCGACGGTGGGGGCGGGGGCGGTCGCGATCGCGTCGGCGGTGCCGGCGGTGCTGCCCCTGCCGATCGAGGCGCTGCTCGTCTCGGTCCTCGTCGGCTGCCTCGCGATGCTCGCGCTCGCGCTCTACGGCGCGGCGGTGGGCGGCCGGGCGGCGATCGCCGCCGCGGAGGACGAGCAGCCGGAGCGCTGAGCGGCGTCGGCGGTCAGGCGGCGACCGACTCCGGCTCGTACTCGGCCGAGCGCGCCCGGGGCCAGAGCGCCCCGACGATGAGGATCGCGCCCGTCGCCAGCAGGCAGCCCGCCGCCCAGAAGCCCATCCCCGGCGGGAAGTCCCACGACGAGTAGCCGCCGTTGAGCAGCGGAGCCGCGGCGTAGTCGGTCATGCCGTTGCCGAGCAGGAGCGGCAGCAGCGCCCACGCGAACGGGCTGCGCCGCGAGCGAGCGAGGACGAGGCCTGCGATCACGAGCAGCAGCGCGACTCCCCACACCGACAGCACGAGGGTGTAGTCGAAATCGGACTGGAGCGCTCCGCACTCGCGCCCGCCGAACGCCCTCGCCTCGAAGCAGACCCGCCACGCACGCGCGACGGCCGGGAGCAGCGCTGCTCCGGAGAGCCCGAGCAGGAGGCCGAGCGCCGCCGTCAGTCGTGCCGTCGGTCCGCGCCCCATCCCGGCAGTGTCGCCCACTCGGGTGACGGGCGGGCGACGCGGCGGTGACGCGGGTGCGAACCGGGGCGACCCGCGACCGACCGGGACCGATCTCGAGACGGCCGCTGCGCGGCCTGCTCGATCAGCAGGAGCGGCCTCACTTCTGCGGGTCGGCCGTCCGCGACTGCGCGTCCCGCGCCACCGACTCCAGCCGGGCGCGGTACGCCTCCCACCAGGCGGCGTCGCCCTCGGGCAGGTTGTCGCCCTCGCGCCGCAGGCCGACGCGGCCGTCGATCAGCTCGCGGACGATGTCGGCGTGCCCCGCGTGCCGGTGCGTCTCGACCGCGATGTGGACGAGGATCCGGTGCAGCGTGGCGTCGCGGTCGGTCCACCACGGCACGACGCCGGGCGCGTCCAGCGGCAGCGCGGCGACGGTGGCGTCGGAGTGGGCGTGCACCCGGCGGTAGAGCGCGACGATGTCGTCGCGCGATTCCTCGGACGTGGCCCACATGTCGGCGTTGGGCTCCGAGTCCTCCTCCATCCAGGGCAGCGGCTCGGGGAACGGGCGTCCGAACACGAGGCCGAGATACCCGGCCTCGGTGCCCGCGATGTGCTTCACGAGGCCGAGCAGGTTGGTGCCCGTGGCGACCAGCGGCCTTCTCGCGTCGTACTCGGAGACGCCCTCGAGCTTGGTCAGCAGGGCGTCGCGGCCCTCCTGCAGGTACAGGAGGAGGGTCTGCTTCTCGTCGATCATCCGCCCAGGATGGCGCGCGGTGCGCGTCGGCACCAGGCCGCGGCCGTCGGGACTGCACCCCGGTGCCCCGCGCGCAAGCCTCGACCGGCGCGGTCGGGGCGCGCCATACTTTCGTGCCCGCACCGCCGCGAGCGCCGATGAGGGAGCCCGCCGATGACCACCTGCACCGCCCCGTTCCCGACCGCTCGGGCCCGACAGTGAGCGGCTCGAAGACGGCCCGGCTCTCGGCCTGGCACGAGAAGTTCGTCGTCGAGGAGCGGACGCTCACCGCGGCCGACCGGCGGCGCCTCCTGATCACCGCGGGCCTGCTGATGCTGCTCGGCGGGATCGCGTTCGTCGCGATCCTCCTGGGCGTCCTCACCCAGACCGGGGTCGAGCGCCTCGACGGGCCGGTCGAGGACTTCTTCGACGCCCGCGTCGAGCGCGACCGGACCGGACCCATGATCGTGCTCGCCGTGCTGTTCGGGCCGGTGGTGCTGCCGATCGTCGTCCTCGTCGTGCTGATCGCGTGGATCATCCTGGCCAAGCACCTCTGGCGGCCCCTGCTGCTGATGGTCGGCATGGCGACCGGCGTGATCCTCGCCCAGGTGATCGCGCCGCTCGTGCAGCACCCGCGCCCGCCGGTCGCCGAGATGCTCTTCGGGCCCGACCACACGTTCTCGTTCCCGTCGGGGCACGTGCTCGGCACGGCCGACTTCCTCCTGATCACGACCTACCTGCTGGCGAGCAGGCTGCAGCGGCGCTGGTTCACGGTGACCGCGATCGCCGTGGCGGTGACGCTGATCGTCGTGCAGATCGTCAGCCGCCTCTACCTCGGGTACCACTGGCTGAGCGACACGGCCGGCTCGGTCGCGCTCTCGCTGGTGATCACGGGCGCGGTGATCGCGGTCGACGTGCGGCGGACGGTGCGCGTGCGGGAGGAGTGACGCGGGCCGCGCGGCTCCGGTGACCTCGGGCTCGTCGAATCGCGTTCGGCTCGCAGGAATCGCCGGATCGTGCGAGCCGAACCGGTTTCTGCGAGCCGGAGGTGCCCGCGCGGCGGCCACCCCACCGAGGTCCTCTTCCGGCGCGGACGCCCGACGGCCTAGCGTGGCGGGGACGACGAGGGGACGACCATGGGCGACGACACGGGCTTCTCGGCCCAGGAAAGAGCGGCGATGAAGGCGCGGGCCGCCGAGCTGCGGGCCGAAGCGCGCGCCGGCAAGGCGGCCGAGAAGGCCGAGGCCGAGCGGACGGCGCAGGAGGACAAGATCGCCGAGATGCCGGAGCCGGACCGCGCGCTCGCCGAGCGGCTGCACGCGCTCGTGACGGAGGCGGCTCCGGAGTTGCGCCCGAAGCTGTACTACGGGCAGCCGGGCTGGGCGAAGGACGGCCGGATCATCGTGTTCTTCCGCAGCGGCCTCGTCGACAAGGCGCGGTACTCGACGTTCGGGTTCAGCGTCGATGCTGCGCTCGACGACGAGGGCGGGCTCTGGCCGACGTCGTACGCGATCGACCACCTCGACGACGACGGAGCCGCGCTCCTGACCGAGCGGGTGGCGCAGGCCGCGCGCTGACGGGCGGACCGCTCGGGCCGCGGGAGGCGCGGGGTACTCTCGCACGGTGCCGACGACACTCGACTCCCTCTACCGCTACCCGGTGAAGGGGCTGACGCCGGAGCGTCTCGACAGCGTGGCTCTGCAGCCCGGACGCGGCGTCCCGACCGACCGCCGGTACGCCCTCGCGAAGCCGGACGGCGCCTACCGGGCCGACGCGTTCGTGCCGCTGTCCAAGCGCGAGTACTTCGTGCTGCTGAACACCGAGCGCCTCGCGGGGCTGCGCACCCGCTTCGACGACGACGCGAGGACCGTCGAGGTCACCGTGCAGGGCCATCGGGTGCTCGAGGCCGACCTCACGACGGCCGACGGGCGCGAGGCGTTCGTCGAGCTGTACGCGCGGGTCGCCGATCTGCCCGACGGGGTGCGGCCGGTCCTCGCCGAGCAGGCCGGCTACAACTTCACCGACAACGCGAAGAACGGGCCGCGGATGATGCACGCGATCTCGCTCGTGTCGCTCGCCTCGGTCCGCGACCTGTCGGAGCGCATCGGGCACGACCTCGATCCGCTGCGCTTCCGCTCGAACGTGTACCTCGACGGCCTCGAGCCGTGGGCGGAGCGGGACTGGGTCGGGCGCGAGCTGCAGCTGGGCGAGGTGCGCGTGCGCGTCCTGGAGGAGACCGGGCGCTGCGCGGCGACGGAGGTCGATCCGACGACCGCGCGGCGCGACGTGCCGGTGGTGCGCCTGCTGCACGAGCACTGCGGGCACGAGAACGTCGGGGTCTTCGCGGAGGTCCTCTCGGGCGGCGTGCTGCGGCCGGGCGATGCGGTCGTTCCGGGTGACCCTGTGGCCGCGGCCGACCCGGGGGTCGCCGCGTGAGGCTCGTCGTCGCCACGCGGCGGATGCTGACGGCGGGCGTCTGCGAGCTCGTGCTCCGGCACCCGGACGGCTCCCCGCTGCCGGCCGCCGAGCCGGGCGCGCACCTCGCAGTCGCGACGCCCTCAGGAGCGAAGCGCAGCTACTCCCTCACCGGCGACCTCCGCGACCGGTCCCGGTACGTGATCGCGGTGCGGCGCTCCGAGGACGGTCGCGGCGGATCGCGCAGCCTCGTCGACTCCGTGGCCGCCGGCGACGCGCTCGAGGTCGACGGCCCGCGCAACTCCTTCGAGCTGGTCGAGGCACCCGCCTACCTGCTGATCGCGGCGGGGATCGGCGTCACGCCGATCCGGGCGATGCTGACGGAGCTGGGGCACCGCGGGGCGCCGCAGGTGGAGCTGCTCTACCTGACCCGCTCCCGCGAGGAGTCCCCGTACCTGGACGAGCTGACCGCCGCACTGCCGGCGCTGAGGGTCCACCACCGCCGCGAGCTCGGGCCGGTCGACTGGTGGTCGCTGCTCGCCGAGCCGGGCGAGCGGCACCTCTACGTCTGCGGGCCCGAGGCGCTGCAGGACGAGATCCGCGCGCTCACCATGCACTGGCGGCCGAGCCGGGTGCACGCGGAGGACTTCGCAGGAGTGCCGGCGTTCGGCGGGCTGACCGCGCCGTTCACCGTGGAGTGGCGGCCGACCGGCGACGAGATCGCGGTGCCCGCGTCACGGACGATGCTCGACGCCCTCGAGGACGCGGGGATCGCCGTGCCGAGCTCCTGCGGCAGCGGCACCTGCGGGACGTGCCGGCTGCGGCTCGTCGAGGGCGACGTGGACCACCGCGATCTGGTCCTGGCGCCCGAGGAGCGGGAGTCGGCGGTGATGCCGTGCGTGTCGCGGGGCGTCGGCCGGGTGGTCGTCGCGCCGCGGTGAGTCCCCGCTCCGGTGCGACCCCTGTGCACAACGAAGGAAGGATCCGCTCCCGCGGCTCCGGATCCGCGCGGATCGGGAGGTCGGGACGGATCCTTCCTTCGTTGTGCACGCGAGTGGCGTCAGCCCTCGGCCTTCGACGGCTTCCCATCGGCGGGCTGGACCTCGACGGGGGTGTCGCGCGAGTCCTCGCCCTCGGCCTGCGACGGCTTGTCGGACTGGTCGTCCGGGTCCTGGACCGGGGACGTCGTGTCGCTCATCGGAGGCCGTCCGGGTCGTCGGAGGCGGGCGACGGCTGCACGTCGGCCTCGAACTCGGACCAGGCCCGGTCGAAGCCGGACTGCGCCTCCGCGGGCTCGCTCGCGAAGTAGCCCTCGTAGATCGAACGACCGCCGTGCTCGGGCAGGTCGGTGCGTGCGGCGAACTCCTGGGCGATCGTGCCCACCTCGTCGTCGCGCGTGCTCTGGTCCCGCAGCCATGCGGGGAAGGTCTGAGTCATGGGACTCCTTTCTCCTGCGTCCATCCCACGCCCGGCGGCCGGGAGCGGCAACCCCTTGCGGGCGGCGCGATCCGGCGCGAACGGTCGCCGCACGAGAGCGCGAGCGGCCGTCTGCGACGGATCGGGGCGCTCCTCCACTGATCGAGTAGCGCACGGAGCGATCAAGATCCGCGATGTCCGGAGTCGGTGGGTCTCGATACGCCCCTGCGGGGCTACTCGACCAGCAGGGAGGATGCAGAACCTCAGTGGGGAGCGCTGCTCAGCCGCGACGGTGGCTGAGGGGTGCTCCTGGCTGAGGTTCTGCGGCGACCGTCCTCCCGCGGGCATCGCCCTCCCGGCAGGGCCCGGAACGCCTCCCCTGCTGATCGAGTAGCGCGCGGAGCGCGCGTATCGAGATCCACGAGATCCGGAGTCGGCGGGTCTCGAGACGCCCCTCCGGGGTTGCTCGACCAGCAGGAGGGCGGATCACGCCAGTGTCGTCTCCTCGAGCAGCACGCTCGTGCGCACCAGGCGCTCGGAGGCGGCCGTCACCACGGACACCGGACCGGCCAGCGCCAGCGACGCGGTCGTCTCCTTCGAGGCGCAGTCCGGCCCGACCCACAGCTCGAGAGCGCCGGGCTCCACGATGCGGTCGCCGGAGCGGCCGGTGAAGGCCAGCCGCGCGGCCGGCACCTCGAAGCGCACCTGCGCCTCCTCCCCCGCGGCCAGCTCGACCCGGGCGTAGCCGAGCAGCTGGGCGACGGGCCGGGTGACGCTCGCGTACACGTCGCGCGCGTAGAGCTGCACCAGATCCACGCCGCTGCGGTCGCCCGTGTTGCGCACGCGGACCGAGGCGGTGATCACTCCGTCGGTCGCCACCTCGTCCGATCCCACCGAGAGCTCGCTCCGCGAGAACGTCGTGTACGAGAGACCGTGGCCGAACGGCAGCACCGGGGTGCTGTCGGCGCTCGTCACGTCCGACGGGCCGCCCAGGATCGGGTGCAGGTACGAGAACGGCTGCGCCCCGGCCGAGCGCGGCAGCGACACCGGCAGATGCCCGGACGGCACGACGCGGCCCGAGACGACGCCGGCGATCGCGCCGGCGCCCTCCTCGCCGGGGAAGAACGCCTGCAGCACGGCCGAGGCGCCCGAGAGGGCCCAGTCGATCGCGTAGGGGCGACCGGTGAGCAGCACGAGCACCACGGGCGTTCCGGTGGCGACGACCGCCTCCACCAGCTCGCGCTGGCGGCCCGGCAGCTCGAGGCTCTCGACGTCGTTCCCCTCGCCCACGGTTCCGCGGCCGAACAGCCCGGCGCGGTCGCCGACGACCACCACGGCCACGTCGGCGGTGCGGGCGACGTCGGCGGCGGGGGCGATCCCGGAGTCGTCGTCGCCCTCGACCGCGCAGCCCTCGGCCACGAGGATCTCGCCCGCGAACTCGTCGGCGAGGGCCTCGCGCACGGTCGGGATCTCGAAGCCCAGCGGCACGCCCTCGTGGTGGGCGAGCACGTGGTTGGCGAAGGAGTAGCAGCCCATCAGCGCCTGCGCGCTGTCGGCGTTCGGGCCGATCAGCGCGATCCGGCGCGGCGCCGCGAGCGGCAGGACGCCGTCGTTCGAGAGCAGCACGAGCGACTCCTCCGCGAGGCGGCGGGCGACGTCGCGGTGCGCGGGCGAGTCGAGGTCGATCGATTCAGGCACGTCGTCGAAGCGGGCGTCGAGCAGCCCGAGGCGCTCCTTCTGCGCGAGCAGGCGCAGCACCGCGCGGTCGACGAGCTCCTCGCTCATCTCCCCAGAGGCGATGCGGGCGGCGAGCGGCGCGAGGAACGCGTCGCCCGTGGGCAGCTCCACGTCGATCCCGGCCTCGAGCGCGAGCTCGGCGGCCTCGCCGAGGTCGGCGGCGACCGCGTGCATGAGGTGCAGGAACGCGACCGAGAAGTAGTCCGAGACCACCACTCCGTCGAAGCCCCAGTCGCCGCGCAGGATGTCGGTGAGGTAGGCGGGGGTCGCGCCGACGGGGTCGCCGTCGATCTCGGCGTACGAGTTCATCACCGAGCGCGCACCGCCGTCGCGGATCGCCATCTCGAACGGAGGCAGCAGCACGTCCGCGATCTCGCGCGGACCGGCGTGCACCGGCGCGTGGTTGCGGCCGCCGCGGGAGGCGGAGTAGCCGATGAAGTGCTTCAGCGTCGCGTCGACCCCCTCCGACTGCATGCCGCGCACGTAGGCGGTGCCGAGCGTGCCGACGACGTACGGGTCCTCGGCGATGCACTCGTCGACCCGGCCCCAGCGGGGGTCGCGGATCACGTCGAGCACGGGCGCGAGGCCCTGGTGGATCCCGAGCTCGCGCATCGACGAGCCGATCAGGCGGCCCATCTCCTCGACCAGCTCGGCGTCGAACGACGCGCCCCAGGCCAGCGGAGTGGGGAACGTCGCGGCCTTCCACGCCGCGAGCCCGGTCAGGCACTCCTCGTGCACGATCGCCGGGATGCCCAGCCGGGTCTCCTCGACGAGGCGGCGCTGCTCGGCCCACAGCCACTGCGCCCGCTCGATCGGATCGACGGGGCGCGTGCCGTACACGCGGGTCAGGTGCCCGAGCCCGTGCGTCGTCGCGTCCTCGTAGCGGGTGGAGGTGGCCATCTCGCCGGCCAGCGGCGCGACGACCTCCCCGCCCTGGTCGACCCAGTAGCCGACGAGCTGGGCGAGCTTCTCCTCGAGCGTCATGCGCTCCAGGAGCTCGGCGACGCGGGCCGAGGGGACGTGCGGTTCGGCCACGGCGTGACCCTCTCTGCTGGAAGCGGGCGGCGGGGTGGAGGTCATCCCTTCACCGCCCCGGTGAGGCCGCCCACGATGCGGCGCTCGAAGACGCTGAAGAAGATGAGCGCGGGGATCATCGACAGCGAGACGAACGCGAGCACCTTGGCGGTGTCGACGGAGTACTGCGACGAGAAGGCCTGGACCCCGAGCGGGAGCGTGAAGCTCGACTCGTCGTTGAGGATGAACAGCGGCAGGAGGTAGCTGTTCCAGCTCGCGATGAACGCGAGGATGCCGGTCGTGATCACGCCGGGCATCGCCAGGCGCACCACCATGCGGAAGAAGAAGCCGATCCGGCTGCAGCCGTCGATGAAGGCCGCCTCCTGGATCTCGTCCGGGATGGCCCGCAGGAACGGGACCAGGATGATGATCGTGGTCGGCAGGCCGAACGCGATCTGCGGCAGCACCACTCCGGCGAGCGAGTTCATCAGGCCGAGGCTCTTGATCACCAGGTAGAGCGGAGTGATCGCCACGGTCATCGGGAACATCAGTCCCGCCGCGAAGAGCGCGTAGAACACTCCGCGGCCCGCGAAGTCGTACCGGGCGAGGACGTAGCTGGCCATGAGGCCCAGCACCACGACGCCGAGGGTGGTGGCCAGCGCCGCGATGGCGGAGTTGCCCACCTCGCGCCAGAAGATGCCGCCCGTGATGACGTCGAGGTAGTTCTGCACGTTCCACGGCGACGGGAACCCGGCCGGGTCGGTGGTGATCTGCGCGTTCGTGCGGAAGCCGCCGATGATGATGTACGCGACCGGGGCGAGCATCAGCGCGATCACCACGATCGCGACGACGTAGGCGATCATCGTGCCGCGGCCGACCGGCGGGCGGCGGCGCTTCACGGCGAGGGGCCGACGCGTCTCGGGGGTGATCGGCGGGGCCGTCATCGTGGTGGTCATCGCTTGCCTCCGGTGAGTGCGCCCTCGGTGTCCCGCCGCAGCACGAAGCGCTGGTAGAGCAGGGCGACCACGAGCGAGATCAGGAACAGGATCACCGCGACGGCGTTCCCGTACCCGTAGTTGCCGGCGTTGCGGCCGTTGGTGACGAGGTAGGTCGCCATCGTCGAGGTGCCGGCGGTCGACGAGACGTACTGGCCCCAGATGATGTAGACGAGGTCGAACAGCTGCAGGGCGCCGATGATCGACAGGAACGCCCAGATGCGCAGGGTCGGGGCGAGCAGCGGCAGGGTGATGCGCCGCTGGACCTGCCAGTAGGACGCGCCGTCGATGGCCGCGGCCTCGGACAGCTCCTCGGGGATGCCCTGGAGACCCGCGAGGAAGAGGATCACGGCGAAGCCGATGTACTTCCACGTGATGATCAGCATCAGCGTCCACATCGCGATCGCCGGGTTCGCCAGCCAGTCCTGCTGCAGCGCTCCCAGGCCGATGTTCTCGAGCATGCCGTTGACGGCGCCGCGGGTCTGGAGCATGAGGCTCCAGCCGGTGCCGACGACGACCTCCGAGATGACGTAGGGCACGAAGATCAGCACGCGGATGAACGACTGGCCGCGCAGCTTGCGGTTGAGCAGGAGCGCGATCAGGATCGCGGCCGGGCCCTGGAGCACGAGCGAGAGGATCACGATCGTGCCGTTGTGGGACAGCGCCTCGTGGAAGGTGGGGTCCTGGAGGATCGTGAGGTAGTTGCGGAAGCCGACGAAATCGGTCGGCACTCCGTAGCCCTGCCAGCTGAAGAAGCCGTAGTAGGCGGCCATCACGACCGGGAAGATCACGAAGGCGAGGAACACGATCAGCGCGGGGCCGACCAGGATCGCGACCTCGAGCCGGCCCGCCCAGCCGAGGCTGCGGCGGCGCCGGCGCACCGGGGGTGCTGCGACGATCGCAGCACCCCCGGTGTTCTCGCGATCGCGGGGCGCATCCGCTCCGAGGAGCGGGCTCTCGCGAAGCGCCATGGTTACGCCTTCTTCGCAGCGGCGTTGACGGCCTCGACCAGCTGCTCCGGGTCGCTCTTGCCCGCGAGCAGGTCGACGACTCCGACGTTCAGCGCGTTGCCGACGTTGAGGCCGTAGACGGTGTCGAGCCACTGCGACACGTAGGGCGCCGAGTTGTAGGCCTTCAGGATGTCCTGGAGGTAGGGCTCGGTGACGGCCTCCTGGGCGACCTGGTTGACCGGCGGGGCGTTGAAGGCGGCGTAGTACTCCTTCTGCACGTCGGCGGTCGCGAGGTAGTTCAGGAAGTCCACGCACTCGGCGGGAGCGTCGACCGAGCAGGAGTAGCCGTCGACGCCGCCCATGATCGAGCCGGGCTCGCCCTCTCCGCCGTCCACCTCGGGGAAGGGGAACCAGCCCAGGTCGGGCAGGGGCTTCTCGTCGGGGGTGAGGGAGGCGATGACGCCGGGGTTCCAGGCGCCCATGAGCTCCATGGCGGCCTGGCGGTTGGCGAGCAGGCCCGCCGAGCTGCCGGCGCCCTGCTGGGCGGCGGTGGTGAGGAAGCCCTCGTTGAAGGGCTCGGTCTCGGAGAAGGTCTGGAGGTCCTCGCCGGCCTTGACCCAGCACTCGTCCGAGAAGTCCTTCGAGTCGGCCGCCTCGGCCATCGTCTCGGGGCTGCACTCGCGGAGCGCGAAGAAGTAGTACCAGTGCGCGGCGGGCCAGGCGTCCTTGCCGCCGAGCGCGATCGCCTGGGTGCCGCTGCCCTTGAGGGCGGTGACGGCGGAGTCGAGCTCCTCGAGGGTCGACGGCGGGGTGCTGATGCCCGCCGCGGTGAAGAGGTCCTGGCTGTAGAAGACGCCGCCGGGCAGCACCGCGACCGGCATCGCCCAGACCTTGTCGTCGAGGGTGTTGGCGCCGAAGGAGCCCTCGGTGATCTCGCTCTTGGCCTCGTCCGAGATCTTGTCGGTCAGGTCCATCAGCTGGCCGCCGGCGACCATGGCCGCCATCTTGCCGCCGCCGCGCTGGAGGAAGATGTCCGGCGCGTCGCCGGAGTTGAGCGCGGTCTGCAGCTTGCCGTCCAGGTCCTCGTTCTGGATGGCCTGCGGGGTGATGGTGACTCCGGGGTTCGCGGCCTCGAAGTCGGCGACCGTCTTGTCCCAGAACTCCTGGCCGGGGCCCGTGGTGGAGTTCTGCCAGAGGGTCATCGAGACGGTGCCGTCGGAGGAGCCGGACTCCTGGGCGGAGCAGCCGCTCAGGGCCGCGGCCGCGCCGAGCAGGGCGACGGTGGCCACTGCGATCTTTCTGAACTTCATCGTTCGACCTGTTCTCTTCATCGAGTGGGCGCCGCCAGGGAGAGCGGCGCCGAGGTGCACCCGCCGTTCGTCCGGTGGGCGAGGTCAGTCTCCGTACTGCTCGGCGGGAGCGTCAAACGTTTTCGAAATCATTTTCCAAACGGCCCTGCGGAGGGTTACGGTCGGTCCTGTGAGTCACCGTCCGACCATCCACGACGTCGCCGCTGCGGCCGGAGTCTCGGTCGCGACGGTCTCGAAGGCGGTCAACGGCCGGTACGGCATCGCCGCCGCGACGGCCACGCGCGTGCTCGACGTGGTGCGCGAGCTCGGCTACGAGTCGAGCCTCGTCGCCAGCAGCATGCGCTCGCGCCGGACCGGGGTGATCGGCGTGCTCGTCGCCGACTTCGAGCCGTTCAGCGCCGAGATCCTGAAGGGCGTCGGCGCCGAGCTGCGCGGCTCGCGCTTCGACCTGCTCGCCTACAGCGGGTCGCACCAGGGCGAGGGCGAGGGCTGGGAGCGGCGCTCGCTGAGCCGCCTGAGCGGCACGCTGATCGACGGCGCGATCATGGTCACGCCGACGGTGCTCACCGCGGCCTCGGACATCCCGCTCGTCGCGATCGACCCGCACACCGGCCGTGCCGACCTGCCGACCGTCGAGGCGGACAGCTACGGCGGGGCCCTGCAGGCGACGCGCCACCTGGTCGAGCTCGGACACCGCCGCATCGGCTTCGTCGCGGGCCGCCCCGACCTCCGCTCCGCCCGACTGCGCGAGGCCGGCTACCGCGCCGCACTCTCGGAGGCGGGCATCGCGTTCGACGAGCGGCTCGTGCACGTGGGCCTGTACCAGCACGACACCGCGCGCCGCCCCGCCTCGGCACTGCTGTCGCTCCCGGACCGGCCGACCGCCGTCTTCGCCGCGAACGACGTCTCGGCCATCGCCATCATCGAGATCGCGGCGCGGATCGGGCTCGACGTGCCCCGGGACCTCTCGGTGGTCGGCTTCGACGACGTGCCGGAGGCGTCGCGACTGGATCCGCCGCTGACGACCGTCCGGCAGCCCATGCAGACGCTGGGCTCGACCGCCGCCGAGATGCTGACGGCGCTGATGGCGGGCGAGACCCCGCGCTCGCTCCACGTGCGGCTGCCGACGCAGCTGGTGCAGCGCGCGACGACGGGGCCGCCTCCGCCGTCCCGCTGAGCGGGCTCGTCCCCGTGCCGCCCGCGCGAGCGAGCCGGGCACGCCCCTTCTCCGCCTCCGCCGATCGAGCAGGCCGCCCGGCGGCCGTCTCCGGATCCCCCGGTCCCGCAGAGTGGGGCCGCTCGATCGGAGCTGATAACTTTATCGACATCCACATCAGACGGTAAAGTTATCAGCATGCGCGACGCCCTCGACAATCCGTTCAGCCCCGGGTCCGACGCCGTTCCCGAGATCTGGGCCGGTCGGACCTCGCAGCTCAGCGACTGGCGCGATGTCCTCCGGCCCCGACTGAACCGGGGCCTTCCGGAGCGCGGTCGCACGGTCCTCGGCGAGCCCGGGCTCGGCAAGTCGTCGCTCGTCAGGCGCATCGCGCGGGACGCCGCCGCGGGAGGCGACTGGGTGACACCGCAGCTGCGGATCCCGTCCGGCGCTGATCCGTTGAAGCTCCTCGCGGCCGCTCTGCTCGCGCTGGCCGAGTCCGCAGGGCTCTCGACAGCCCGCGAGAAGCGGATCGCGAGCCTGATCGATCGCGTCCAGGCTGTTGCGGCGTCGGGGCTCTCGCTGACCCTCCGCGGGAAGGAGGGGCCCGAGCCGCACGCCGTACTGACCGAGCTGCTCGTCGAGGTGGGTCGCGCGGCGATCGCCCACGACGTCGTCGTTCTCGTCCACCTCGACGAGGTGCAGAACATCGTCGACGAGAGCGCCCTCTCGCAGCTCCTCATCGCCCTCGGCGACGCGATCACCCACGAGGAGACCGTCGAGCTGCCCGGCGGGGCGCGGGTGACCCGGTTCCTCCCGCTCGCGGTCTACCTCTCGGGCCTCCCCGACTTCGAGGATCGGGCGGGTGCGCAGAAGGGCGCCACGTTCGCGCGCCGATTCAAGACGACGATCCTCACGGCGATCGACGACGACGACATCGTCGCTGCGCTGCAGGACTTCGTGCTGCCGGGCTGGGAGGTCGCCGACGACCGCGGAGGAACGGAGCGGATCCGCATGGAGACCGATGCCGTCTCGACGATCGTCGATCTCTGCCGCGGCGAGCCGTTCCTGTTCCAGCTGGCCGGCGAGAGCGCCTGGTACGCCGGCACGGGCTCCACCATCACCCGGCAGCAGGTGCTCGCCGGCTGGCGAGGGGCGCAGAGGGAGGCGGCGGCCCACGTCGAGCGGATCCTGGGTCGCCTGCCCGCGCGGGAACGGGACTTCCTCGAGGCGATGGCGGCCCTGCCCGCCCCAGACCGCACCCTCACCCGGATCGCGAAGGCGATCGGGCTGTCCCGCGCCACCGAGGCCGGGACGACCGCGCAGCGCCTCGACACCGTGCGGGGGATCATCGACCGCGGCAAGCCCTACGGGTTCCGGCACCGCGCGATCGAGGCATCCCTGACGAGCGAGTGGCCGCGCGTGGAGTGACGGGACCGGTCTCCGCGTGACGACTCCGGCGCCGTCGCAGCCGATCCCCCCGTCTGTGGGGGTTTCTGTGCGGATTCCCATCTATTCCTCGTCCGGCACCGAACACCCGTGCAGAGTCGGGAGTGCACCGGTACGCCGGTGCCGATCGCCCGTGCTCGGGAACGACGACCGGAGGAGTCAGCCATGCTCGGAGACCTCGCACCGGATCCGCGGCTCGCCGCGCTCGGCGAGCTGGACATCATGGGCACGCCGCCCGAGGAGCGCTTCGACCGCATCACCCGCATGGCGAAGGACCTCTTCGGGGTCGCGCTGGCCGAGATCCACTTCCTCGACGAGACCACGCTCTTCACGAAGTCGCCGCAGGTGCCGGGCTGGCCGCTCGAGTACCCGAGGGCCGGCACGTTCTGCGATGCGACGCTGCGCGAGCAGCGGATGCTCGTCATCCCCGACCTCGAGACCGACGGCGAGTTCTCCGCGCACGAGAACGTCGCGGGAGCACCCCACGTGCGCTTCTACGCCGGTCGCCCGCTGATCGTCGAGGCCGATCTCGCGGTGGGCACGCTGTGCCTCCTCGACTTCGTGCCGCGCGAGCTGACCGCCGACCAGGAGGCGCTGCTCGACGAGCTGGGCGACTGGGTGGAGCGGGAGCTGCGCGACCGGCTCGAGCGCGACCGCGCCGCCGACGTGCAGCTCCGCCTGGCTCCGGCCGACGAGACCCACCCGGCCGGCTACGAGTTCTCGGGCCTCTCGATCCCGATGCGCGGTCTCGCGGGCGACTTCTACAGCTGGCGCGGCGGCGACGTCGTCGACCTGACCCTCGTCGACGTCATGGGTAAGGGCACCGCGGCGGCGATCGTCGGAGCAGGCGTCCGCTCGGCCTTCCACGCGCGCACCGGGTCCTCCGCCACCGACGCCGTGGCAGCCGTCAACGAGCAGCTGCTCGACGACTTCGCCGCGACCGGCACGTTCGCCACGCTCTTCCACGCGCGCCTCGAGACGGAGACGGGCCGCCTGTCGTTCGTCGACGCCGGCCACGGGCTGTCGGTGCTCCTGCGCCCGGACGGCTCGTTCCAGCGCCTGGCCTCGCTCGGCCTGCCGCTGGGCATCGCGACCGAGGGCGGCTGGGTCGACCAGACCGTCGAGCTCGCGCCCGGCGACTCCCTCGTCTCGTTCACCGACGGGCTGCTCGACCTGTACGACGGCACTCTCGACTCCCTCACCGAGGCGACCGAGCTCGCCCGCTCGTGCGGCAGCACCGAGGAGTTCTTCGCCGCGATCCGCGCGCTCGCCGACTCGGGCAAGGCGCTGGACGACATCACGGTCCTGGTGGTGACCCGCACGTGAGGCACGGGAAGCCTCACCGAGCACGCGCACTCCTCGTCGCCGCGTCGGCCGTCGTCCTCTCGCTCCTCGGAGCCCCCGCCGCGGCCGCCGCCGACCAGGCGCCGCCCGACGACGTGCTCGTGCCCGAGTCGGGTGCGTACTTCGGCGCCAGCCTGGACTGGAGCATCGACAGCGCCGCGCAGCAGAGCGAGCGCCTCGGAGCGCCCGCCGCGGTCCTCGAGCACTCCGCGACCCTCCCCCTCTCCAGCGCCGAGACGACCTACCTCGCGCAGTTCCTGCGCCAGGCCCAGGGCGAGGGCTCGCTCGCCGCGATCACGCTGCGCCCCTCCGGAGACCTCCTCGGGTTCGACGAGAGCGATGCCGAGGAGGCGGTGGCCGCCCTCGCGGACGCCCGCCAGGACGACGCGCTCCCGCTCTACCTCCGCTTCGCCCCCGACATGAACGCGGACTGGGTGCAGTGGGGTCAGGCTCCGGAGGCGTACATCGGCGCCTTCCGCGCGTTCTCGGACGCCGTGCACTCGGACCTGCCCGATGCCGCCGTGGTGTGGTCGCCGGTCGCCGGTGCCGCGTACCCGTTCCAGGCGGCGCGCGGCGGTACCGACCCCGCCCTCGACACCGACGGCGACGGACTGCTCGCCGCGGGTGACGACCCGTACGGCCCCTACTACCCGGGCGACGAGTACGTCGACCGGGTAGGGCTCTCGGCCTACCACGACCCCAGCGGCGGCGGACAGCCGCTGAACGAGGTCCCCCGGCCCGGCGCGCTCGACACCGCCCTCGCCGGCGGCGGCGACCTCGACTTCTACCAGCGCTTCTCGGAGGCGACCGGCACCCCGATGCTGCTCGAGACCGCGGCGTTCTTCAGCCCCGGAGCGGGCGGACCCGGTGCGCTCGAGATCAAGCAGGAGTGGTGGCGGCAGGTCATCGCCGCGGTATCCGGGCCGCAGTACCCGCTCCTGGACGTCGTGCTGTGGCGCGACTCCTCCGCGGCCCGCGCGGTCGTCGGCGAGGTCGTCATCGACTGGAGCATCTCGACCGACGCCGAGACCGCCGCGGCGTTCCGTGCCGACGCGGCCGGCAGCGGACTGGTGTTCGGCCCGCTCTACTCGCCGTACGGCACGGCGGGTCCGGTGCGCACGGACGGCGGCACCCTCGACGGCGCGGCCGCCTGGATCGTCGTCGCCGGAGTGCTGCTCGCGGCCGTCGCGCTGACGCTCTGGGGGCTCCTGCGCGGACGGACGAGCCGCCTCGCCTACTCCGGCCCGCCCTCGCGCGATCTGCGCATCGACCTGCTGCGCGGCGGCGCCATCGTCTTCGTCGTCATCAACCACCTCGCTCTCGTCTCGTTCTTCCAGAACGCGACGCAGGAGGCGATCGGCATGGTCTCGGGAGCGGAGCTGTTCGTGCTGCTCTCGGGCGCGGTGCTCGGCCTGGTGCACCGCCCCAAGATCGTCGGCGGCGGCCTCGGCGAGGTCACCCTGCGCACCGGGGCGCGCGCCTGGAAGCTCTACGTCACAGCGGTCGTCGTGACCCTGATCGTCGGCTTCGTCAGCCTGGTGCCGTTCGTGAACGCGGTGCCCGCGACGACCTACGTCGACGAGGGCACCGGAACCGCGGGCAGCGAGGCGACCGGTCGCGTCTACGACCTCTTCAGCGGCTTCGACGGCCTCGTCCGCTACCCGGTCGACCCGCAGACGATCGTCGACATCGCGCTCCTGCGGATCGGCCCGTGGCAGGTCAACGTCCTGGGCCTCTACGTCGTCATGCTCGTGATCGCCCCGCTGATCCTGTGGGCCCTGTCGCGGCGCCGCTGGATCCTCGTGCTCGCCGTGAGCTGGGCCCTCTACGCCGTGCAGGCGCTGCTGAGCCTGCGCCTGCTGCCCTCGCAGTTCGAGGACTCGTTCCCGCTGCTGACCTGGCAGGCCCTGTTCGTGACGGGCATGGTGGCGGGCTTCTACCGGCGCGAGATCCTCGGCTGGTTCGCCACCCGCGCCGGTCGCGTCGTGCTGGCCGTCTCGGTCATCGCCACGGTCGCGCTCGCGCTGTTCTCGTGGAACAACCCGTACCTCTCCAGCGCCTACGACCTGCGGCTCGGACTCGTGCCGGCCAACACGTTCTCGTCGATCTACTCCTTCGCGTTCGAGCGCACCACGCTCGACCTCGGCCGCGTGCTGAACGTGCTCCTCCTGACGATCACGGGCTACGCCCTGCTCAGCGTCCTGTGGAAGCCGATCAACCGGGTCCTCGGCTGGTTCCTCATCCCGCTCGGACAGGCCACCCTCTACGTGTTCGTGATGCACGTGCTCTTCGTGCTGATCATCGCCAACGTCCCGTTCCTCGATCAAGGGAGCATCGTGATCGACACGCTCGCCTACGTCGTCGTCCTCGCCCTGCTCTGGGTCATGGTCAAGACGCGGTTCCTGTTCGGGATCGTGCCGCGATGAGCGCCCCCGGGAAGAAGAAGCAGAAGAGCGGAGCGACGGGGCCGGGCACCGAGAGCACCCTCGTCTCGCCGGGCCGCATGCTGCTCCTGCGCATCATCGTGCTGCTCACGATCACGCTCGGCGTGAACTACGTCGCGTGGCGCTGGGTCGCGTCCCTGAACTGGGACGCCTGGTGGATCGCCGTGCCGCTGATCGCGGCCGAGACCTACAGCCTCGTCGACGTCTGCCTCTACGGCATGACCATGTGGCGCGCACGGGGCCGGCCGGCGCCGCCCGAGCCCGACCCCGAGGCCACGGTCGACATCTTCATCACGACCTACAACGAGCCGATCGAGCTCGTCATGGAGACGGCGCTGGCGGCGCAGGCCGCGCGGATCCCGCACTCGACCTGGGTGCTCGACGACGGCGACCGGCCCGAGATGCGCGCGGCCGCCGAGGGAGCCGGGCTGGGCTACATCACCCGGTCGCAGGCGTGGAAGGACATGCCCCGGCACGCCAAGGCGGGCAACCTCAACAACGCGCTCGAGCAGACGGTGGGCGAGTTCCTCCTGATCCTCGACGCCGACCAGATCCCCCGGCCCGAGATCCTCGAGCACACGCTCGGCTACTTCCGCGACCCGGAGGTGGCGCTGGTCCAGACTCCGCAGGTCTTCTCGAACGTCGCCACCGGGGACCCGCTCGGCAGCCAGGCGCCGCTCTTCTACGGGCCGATCCAGCAGGGCAAGGACGGCTGGAACGCCGCCTTCTTCTGCGGCTCCAACGCGATCCTCCGCCGCGAGGCGCTGATGCAGCTCGGCATCACCGGCTACATCCGCGAGCTCGACCGGAGCATCGCCCGGGCCCTGCGCACCGCCTCCCGCGCCGTGGCCAAGGCCCGCAGCCACCCCGCCGCCCGCGACGCCGCCGTGGCGAAGGCCCTGGACGACGTGTCGGCCGCGATCGCCCACGGGCGCACCGCCCTCGCCTCCGGGGAGCCGATCGGCTCGATCACCTACGACCTGCACCGCGCGGTCGACGAGGCCAGCTACTCCCTCGTCGCCTCCGACGTCGCCGGACTCGAGAACGACCTCGCCGAGATCCGCGCGCTCGCGCGAGCCGACGGAGGCGACGGCGACACGATCGTCGACATCGAGGCGATCGTCTCGTCGCTCGCCGATCGCGAGCTCTCGCCGCTGAACGCGCTCGAGTCCGTCCAGGCGGTCCTGCAGGGCATCGCGGTGGACCGGCCCGACGAGGCCCAGCCGATCATGCCGCTGGCCACCATCTCGGTCACCGAGGACATGGCGACCTGCATGCGCCTGCACGGCCTCGGCTGGAAGACCGTCTACCACCACGAGCTGCTCGCCGACGGCCTCGCCCCCGAGGACGCGGGCACCATGCTGGTGCAGCGGCTGCGCTGGGCGCAGGGCACCATGCAGGTGTTCCTCCGCGAGAACCCGCTGCTGCAGCGGGCCCTCTCGATCCCGCAGCGCCTGATGTACTTCGCCACGATGTGGAGCTACCTCAGCGGCTACGCGGCGGTCGTCTACTTCGCGGCGCCGATCGTGTTCCTGGTGCTCGGGATCCTGCCGGTCACCTCGCTGGCGGCGGACTTCTTCGTCCGGTTCATCCCGTTCATGATCGCCAACCAGCTGCTCTTCCTCGTCTCGGCGAAGGGCACGCCCACCTGGCGCGGCCAGCAGTACAGCCTGGCGCTGTTCCCGGTCTGGCTCGAGGCCTGCCGGACGGCGGTAAACAACGTGATCCTGCGCATCCCGCTCGGCTTCGCCGTCACCCCGAAGACCCGGCAGGAGTCGACCGGCACGCCGTGGCGCCTGATCAAGGTGCAGCTGGTGGTCATGGTGCTGCTCGTGATCGCGATCGTGGTCGGCGTCTTCCACCTGGTCGTGAACGGGGCGGAGCCGATCGGCACCGGAGTCAACATCGCCTGGGCCGTCTACGATCTGGTCGTGCTCAGCGTCCTGTTCCAGGCCGTCCACTACCAGGGCTTCTCCCCCGAGGAGTCCGCCGTTCCCGAGAAGGAGTCCGCATGACGTTCACCACCGAGAAGATCGAGCCCGACATCGCCGTCGTCCGCGGCGAGGGGAAGCTCAACATGGTCTCGGCCCCCGAGCTGCGCACCCTCGTGCTCCGCGTGATCGAGGAGGGCGAGAACCGCGTGGTCGTCGACCTCAGCGGCATCGAGTTCATGGACTCCTCCGGACTCGGTGCCCTCGTCGGCTGCCTCAAGAGCGCCCGCCAGGCCGGGGGCGACCTCCGCATCGCCGCCCCGAGCCCTCAGGTGTCGATGGTCCTCAAGCTCTCGAACCTCGACCGCGTGCTGGCGAGCTTCGAGAGCGCCGAGGACGCCTACCGTGTCTGAGCGCTCCATCGTCTTCCGGACTCCTCCGGACGGGGTCGAGGCCGTGCACGGCGCCCTCGAGACGCTGTGGCAGGACCGCACGGACGTCGACGAGATGGAGCGGATGATGTTCGAGACCGCGCTCATCGAGCTCGTCTCGAACGTGGTGCAGCACGCCTCCTCGACCACCACGATCATCTGCCAGCTGCGCCTCGAGGCCGACGAGAGCGTCCTGCGCGCCGTGCTGGTCGACACCGCCGACCCGCCGCTCGTCGACACCGACACGGTCGTCGAGATGCCGGACGAGTTCGCCGAGTCGGGACGCGGGATCCCCTTCATCCAGGCCCTGGTCGACTCGTTCGACCACGAGCGGGAGCACGGCCGGAACGTCTGGACCATCGCGAAGCACCGGCCCTCCTCCGCGTCGTGAGTCCGACCCTCGCGCACCGGCGCGCACGCACGCTCCCCGCGGTCGACTCCGTCGCCCTGACCGCGAACGGCTTCGACCGGCAGATCCCGCTGGTGAAGCAGCTGCCCGTGCTCGGGCTCTTCCTCGTCGCCGTCGTGCTCAGCGTCACGGTGCCGACGATCGAGGTGACGAGCGCGCCGGCGCTGATCGGATCGGTGGTGATGATGCTGGGGGCGACGGTGCTCGCGGCCGTGCTGCCTCGCGTGGATCCGCTCGGGCGGGCGACGCTGCTGATCCCCGCCCTCGACTTCCTGGTCGTGGGCGTGCTGCGCTTCGCGACCGGCGAGAGCGCGTCGATCTTCGCCTCCCTCGCCGTGCTGCCGACCGTGTGGGTCGCGGCGGGCCCGGGCCGACGGCACGTCGCCCTCGCCTGCCTCGGCGTCGGGGCCGGGCTGGTGCTGCCGTTCGTCCTCGGATCCACACTCGAGGACAACCCCAACGAGATCGCGCGCGGGTTCTTCTCGGCGGGCGCCTTCGGGCTGGCCGCCGCGGTCGTCAACGACCTCGCCCGCATGGCGCGGGAGCGGGTGGCCGACATCAGCGCCCGCGAGAAGCTCACCCACCTCGAGCTGACCCAGGCCTCCGTCGTGCAGCAGGCGCTGCTGCCCAAGGAGCGGACTCAGGTCCTCGGCTACGCCTTCGCCGGCGTCTGCCTGCCCTCGCGCGCCATCGGCGGCGACTTCTTCGACTGGTACGACATCGAGGGTGGAGCCGCCTTCACGGTCGGCGACGTCATGGGCAAGGGAGTCGGAGCCGGCATCATCGCCGCGACCGTCCGTGCCGTCGTGCGCAGCGCGCGCGGCCACGACGACCTCTCGGTGGCCGCGTCGCGCGCCTCCGAGAGCCTGTCGTCGGACCTGGGCGAGACCGCCTCCTTCGCCACCCTGTTCCACGCGCGCCTCGACGAGGCGACCGGCACGGTCCGCTACCTCGACGCGGGGCACGGCCTCACCCTGCACGTGCGCGCCGACGGCACCTGGGACCGCCTCGCCTCGCACAACCTGCCGGTGGGCATCGACTCGGACGAGCCGTGGGCGACCGCGCAGCTGACCCTGCTGCCGGGAGACTCGCTCGTGAGCTGCAGCGACGGCATCCTCGATCTCTACGACGGACGGGTGGAGTCGCTCCGCCATGTCGCGGCGCTCGTCGCGCAGTCGACGGACGCGGCCGACGCGGTCGCGCGGATCAGCGCCGGGGCCGAGGACGGGACGAACGAGGACGACGTGACGGTGCTGGTGCTGACGCGCGCGGTGTGAGCGGGCGCGGCCCCGGCCGCTGAACCGTCGCGAACGGTCGTCCCCGCCTCTCGTCCGTCGCGAACGGTCGTCCTCGCGCCCTTGATCGGTCGCGAACGGTCGTTCCGAGCGAGCGGCAGGAGCCGTCCGCGACGCGTCGGCCGACGGCCAATCCCCGGCGCGCGCGCCGCCTCCCCTGCTGATCGAGTAGCGCGAGGAGCGCACGTATCGAGATCCGCGTGCCCGGGAGCGGGTGGGTCTCGACACGCCCTTGCGGGGCTGCTCGACCAGCAGCAGGAGGGCGGCCTCGGCGGACGCGCACGGGCGGCCGCTGGCGGGACGTCAGGGCGTGGGCATGCCGCCGTTCACGTTGAGCGTCTCGCCCGCGACGAAGCTCGACTCGGCCGACGCGAGGAACACGTACGCCGGTGCGAGTTCGGCGGGCTGGGCCGGCCGCCCCATCGGCGACTCGCTCGAGCCGAAGTCCGGCAGGCTCTCGGGGTCCACGCCGTCCGTCACCTGCAGCACCGTCCAGGTCGGACCCGGCGCGACGACGTTGACCCGGATGCCCTTCGGCGCCAGCTGCTGCGCCAGCCCCTTCGAGAGGTTGTTGATCGCGCCCTTGGTCATCGCGTAGTCGAGCCGGTCGGGCGCAGGCGTGTGCGCCTCCGCCGACGCGGTCGTGATGATCGTGGACCCGGGCGCGAGGTGCGGGACCGCCGCCTTCACGATGCGGAACATCGCGAGGACGTTGACCTGGAACGTCTCGAGGAACTGCTCGTCGCTGAGCTGCAGCACGTCCTCCTGCCACACCTGCTTGCCCGCGACGTTCACGACCGCGTCGAGCCCGCCGAGCCCCTCGACGGCCTTCTCGACGAGGTCGGTGCAGTAGCGCTGGTCGCGCAGATCGCCCGGGAGGGGCACCGCGGTGCGGCCCGCCGCGCGGATCAGCTCGATCACGTGCTGCGCGTCCTCCTCCTCCTCGGGCAGGTACGCCAGCGCCACGTCGGCGCCCTCGCGGGCGAACGCGATCGCGACCGCCGCTCCGATGCCGGAGTCGGCACCCGTGATCAGAGCGCGCCGCCCGGTCAGCCGGCCGGTGCCGCGGTAGCTGTCCTCGCCCAGGTCGGGCCGCGGGTCGAGCCGCGACTGCAGGCCGGGCTCCTCCTGGTGCTGCACGGGAGGGGTGGTGTTCGGGTACTGCGTCGCGGGGTTCGTGAAGGTGTACTGATCGGGCATGGTCTCCTGCTGCTCCCCGGCCGGGTCTCGG
>NZ_JADILJ010000049.1 GCF_017355185.1 Rathayibacter sp. SD072
CTCCGCCGCCCGCTACGACCGCATGACCTACCACCGCTCGGGCCGCAGCGGACTGAAGCTGCCCGCGCTCTCCCTCGGCCTCTGGCACAACTTCGGCTCGACGAAGCCCGTGGAGGGCCAGCGCGAGATCGTCCGCCGCGCCTTCGACCTGGGCATCACCCACTTCGACCTCGCCAACAACTACGGCCCGCCGTACGGCTCGGCCGAGACCGCCTTCGGACGGATCCTGGCCGAGGACCTGCGCCCGTACCGCGACGAGATCGTGATCTCGACCAAGGCCGGCTACGACATGTGGCCCGGCCCCTACGGTGACTTCGGCTCGAGGAAGTACCTGCTCTCCTCCCTCGATCAGAGCCTCGGACGCCTCGGGGTCGACTACGTCGACGTCTTCTACTCCCACCGGCCCGACCCCGGGACCCCGATCGAGGAGACCATGGGTGCGCTTGCAAGTGCGATCCAGCAGGGCAAGGCGCTCTACGCCGGAGTCTCGAACTACTCACCGGAGCAGACCCTCGCCGCCCGGGACGCCCTCGCCGCCCACGGCGTGCCCCTCCTGATCCACCAGCCCCGCTACTCGATGCTCGACCGCCGACCGGAGGAGTCGGGCCTGCTGGAGTTCGTCGAGCGCGAGGGTGTCGGCGCGATCGTGTTCTCCCCGCTCGAGCAGGGGCTCCTCACCGACCGCTACCTCTCGGGCGACATCCCGCCGGATTCTCGCGCCGCGGTCGGGCACTTCCTGAAGCCCGGGGCGATCGAGGGCGACTACCACCGCATGATCACCCGCCTGAAGGACGTCGCCGACGGACGCGGTCAGAGCATCGCCCAGCTCGCCCTGAACTGGGTCCTGCGCTCCTCGGCCGTCACCTCCGCGATCATCGGAGCATCGAGCGTCCGGCAGCTCGAGCAGAACGTGGGAGCGCTGGACGCGGCACCCCTCGAGGCCGCCGAGCTCGCGGCGATCGAGGAGGCGCTCCGGCACTGACCGTCGCTGCGGTCCGCTGACGCGCGAACGGCCCGCGACTCCTGAGAGTCGCGGGCCGTTCGTCTCGTCACCGGTGCGTCAGAGCGTCTGCGCGAACGGATCGAAGTCGACCGGCACCGCGGGCACCGGCGCCGACAGCGTGCTGCCGACCGCGACGAATCCGCCGCTCTCGGCCGACTCCTGCGCCGAGAGCATGACGTCCAGCACGTGGAAGCCGAGCTCGCCGGTGGCCACGTGCGGGCGGTCCTCGGCGATGGCGCGGACCATGTCGAGCAGTCCGAGACCGCGGCCGACGACCGTGCCCTCCTGCTCGACCTCGGTCCACTCCTGCTCGCCCCACGCACCGTCGGCGATCGAGGTCGGGGCCTTGACGAACGCCGTCCGGCCCTCGAACTGGTTCGGGTCGGGGATCACGAGGGACCCCTCCGTGCCGTGGATCTCGAAGACGCCGTGGCGCTCGAGAGCGGAGTCGAAGCTCAGCAGACTCGACGCCTGCTGACCCGCGGCGAACGAGGTCAGCACCTGGAGCGAGGTGGGGACCTCGACCGGGAACGCCGTGCCGGCGTCAGGACCGGAGCGGATGACCCGCTCCTCGAGCTTCTTGCGCCCGAGGGCCGCCACCCGCTCGACCGGGCCGAAGAGGCTGACGAGGCCGGTGAAGTAGTACGGGCCCATGTCCAGCAGCGGGCCCGCACCCTGGGCGAAGAGGAACGCCGGGCTGGGGTGCCAGAGGTCGGGTCCGACGGTCTGGAACGTGGTGGAGGCGAACATCGGCTCGCCGATGACGCCCTGGGCGATCGCGCGCTTCGCGGTCTGGAACCCCGGGCCCAGGACGGTGTCCGGCGCGGAGCCGATCCGGAGGCCCTTCTCCGCGGCGTCCTGCAGCAGCTGCGCTGCGGCGGCGCGGTCGAGGCCGAGCGGCTTCTCGCTCCAGACGTGCTTGCCGGCGGCGATCGCGGCGGCCGAGACCTCGATGTGGGCGGCGGGGATCGTCAGGTTGACGACGACCTGCACGTCGGGGTGCGCGAGGACGTCCTCGGCCGAGCCCCACGCGGGGATGCCGTGCTTCTCGGCCTGGCTCTTCGCCCGGTCGAGGATCAGGTCGCCGACGACGAGCACCTCGACGTCCGGGAACGAGGCCAGGTTCTCGAGGTACGTGTCGCTGATGACTCCGACGCCGATGACGCCGATGCCGATGGGGCCGCTCATGCCGCGTACCCGCCCTTCACGAGGAAGTCGTAGCTCGCCCGGATGTCCTCGAAGACGTCGCCGGGGGCGTTGTCGTACTCGATGACGGCGTACTCGATCGACCCTTCGCCGGCCTTCAGCGCCTCCACGAGCGGCACGTCGCCCTCGCCCGGTCGGCGCTGGTCCAGGGTGTCCGAGCCGAACGCCGCGGCGCCGGGGGCGAACGGGTTCTCGGCCGGCGCGACGCCGTCCTTGACGTGCACGGCGACCAGGCGCGAGCCCAGCGTCGAGACGAGGGCCGCGACGTCCTGACCGCCGGTCAGCGCCCAGAACAGGTCGAGCTCGATCTCGACGCGCTCGTCGGTGATCGCGATGAAGCGCTCGTACGCGGTCCGGCCGTCGAAGGAGGCGATGAACTCCTGCGCGTGGTTGTGGTAGCCGACCTTGAGGCCGAAGGTGGCGGCGATCTCGGCGGCCGTGTTCAGGCGGTCGGCGATGTCGGCGACGCCGTCCTCGGTCAGCCAGCGCTCGACCGGGACGAAGGGATCGATGACGGTCCGGATGCCGATCTGCGCGGCCGCCTCGAAGACGACCTCGGGCGCGGGCGTCGGGATCGATCCGTCCGGGGTCCACAGCTCGTCCGAGAGCAGCGGGGCGTGCCCGGTCGGAGAGGCGAGGCCGCTCGCGTCGAGCGCGGCGCGGATCTCGGCGGGACGGCCCACGAAGTCGAACGCCTCGACGTTCTGAAGGCCCATGGCGGCGAGCTTGTCGAGCGACCCGTGCGGGTCTTCGGAGAACTGCTTGGCCAGCGTGTACAGCTGGACGGAAGCAAGGGGAAGGGTCATGGTCTCTGTCGCTTTCGTTCGGAGGGTGGAGCAGCTGGAGAGGGAGGGCCGGTCGTCGAGTGCGTCCCGGGTGCGGCGGTCGTCGCGCACCGGGTGCGGCTCGATGTCGTCCTGCCCGGTCTACCGCACTTTCTTGATCGGGAAGATGACGATCGCTCCGATGACCGCCGCGATCGCGCAGACGGAGAACCAGAGGGCGTAGTTGTTGCCGGTGGGATCGCTCACGTAGACCAGGATCCCGCCGACCAGAGGAGCGAGCGTCTGCGGCAGGGCGTTGGCGATGTTGAACACGCCGAGGTCCTTGCCGGAGTCGTCGGGGTTGGGCAGCACGTCGACGACGAGCGCCAGGTCGACGCCCACGTAGATGCCGTAGGCGAGGCCCAGCATCGCCTCGAGGACGTAGAAGGCGCCGACGTCCTGCACGAAGATCAGGGCGAACGTGCCGATCGCGAACAGCGCGGTCGAGCTCCAGACGAACACCTTGCGGCGCCCGATCCGGTCGGACAGCCAGCCGGCGAAGTAGCTGGCCGCGATGAGCGCCACGGTGTAGATGAGCACGCTGGTGGTGATGACCGCGGGGATGTCCCCCTCCTCGACTCCGATGTGGTTGAGGAGGTAGAAGAAGCGGAAGGTCGTGAAGCCGAAGCTCGCGAAGGTGATCAGGAAGCGCGACCACCAGGCCAGCGCGTAGTCGGGGTTCTTCACCGGGCTGACCCAGAAGGTCTCGGCCCAGTCGCGCAGGGTCGCCCTCGGCGGGGCGACGGGCAGCCGCTTGTCGGGCAGCACGACGGCGAAGACGACCATCACGACGATCGCCAGGATCGACGGCGCCACGAACATGACGAACAGCTGGTCGACGAAGGCCTGCGCCACGTAGGTGCCGCCGAGGATGCCGACGTTCTGCGCGATGCCGAGCGCGGCGGTGACCTTGCCGCGCTGGAACCGGGGCACCTGGTCGGCGATCGTGGCGATGAAGGGCGCGAGCGTCATGTTCGCGCCGAGCTGCGCGAGCGACCAGCCGATCGTCGCGACGAGCAGCGTCGGAGCGAGCGCCATGACGGCGAACGCGCCGGTCATGACGACCGTGCCGGTCACGATCCAGACGCGGCGCCGCCCGAGGCGGCTGGTCGTGCGGTCCGAGAGCCGGCCGAAGACGACGTTGGCGACGGTCGCGAACAGGGCGCCGAACCCGCCGAGCACCGCGGCCGCTCCGGTGGCGCCGTCCTGCGCGATCTCGCCCGCGTCGACGAGCGACTGGATCTTCAGGCCGATGCCGACGATCGCCGGCCCGAGCAGGGCGATGAAGAAGACGAGCTGCGCGGCGAGCAGCCAGAAGACGTAGCCCTTCTTCGCAGGCTCCGTCGGTTCGGGGAACCAGGTGCTGTTCCGCACTGTCGCCGTGGACGTCGTCATGCCCGAGGGCATTCCCGCCGCGGATCCGCTGGAAGTGGTCATGTCCGGTTCCTCTCACCGTCGAGTGCCGACGCCGCGGAGGATCAGGATGCAAAACCTAGCAGCGTGCGGTTTTGAGTATCCCGGGCTGAGGGCTCATTCGCAAGAGGGAGCCCGCCGCGCCTGTCCCGGCAGCGCGCCGCGGTCCCCTCGGAGGGCTCGCTGCCCCGTCCGCTCCACTCGGCGGCACGCGCGGATCGGTCTATGGCCGGCGCGCCCTACTCCGCGACCTCGACCGTGAACACCACGTCGTCGGGCAGACTCCGGAGCACCGAGAGGTCGGACGTCACCTCGCCCATGAGCGTCAGCGTCGGCACCGAGCTCGTCTCCTCGTAGAGGATCGTGAGGCTGTCGGCCGGGTTGTAGTAGACGATGTCGCCCGGCTGGACGTCGGTGTAGAACGGGCCGGTCTCGGTGAGGGGCGCGTCGAGCTCGGTGATGTACTCGATGCCGAGGTTGCGGAACCACGGCAGCTGCGCGGGGAGCATCGCGAGGAGGTCCTGCGAGACCCGGCTGTCGTTCAGCACGGCCGTGACGACCTCGTCCCCCACGGTCAGGGTGATCGCGGTCGACCCCACGGGAGCGTCGGCAGCGGGAGTCGTCGCAGCGGGAACGGGCTCGGTGGGCGTCGTCGCTTCGGGGGTCGTCGCGCCCGGGCTGGTCGCGGTGGTCGGAGTGGACAGGACGTCGGCCCCCTCGTCCGTCGATCCGGTCGAGCAGGCGGAGAGCAGGGCGACGACTGCGGTCGCGGCGAGGACGGCGGTGATTCTTCTCATGCCACCAGTCGATCCGCACCGCCGGATCCCAGCCAGTCCCGCCCGTGAGGTGCCCCGGCGGGACCCGGCTGCGGGGGTTAACGGGAGGGACCCCCTCCCGGCCGCCCTGGCGCGTAGCGTCGCTGCCATGGACAGCCATGCCGAGATCAGCGAGTTCCTCACGTCCAGGCGCGCCAGGCTCACGCCCGAGGCGGCGGGGCTCCCCGACTTCGGCGGGCGTCGGCGCGTGCCGGGCCTGCGCCGCGAGGAGGTGGCGCTGCTCGCCGGGATGAGCTCGGAGTACTACAAGCGCCTCGAACGCGGCAACGCCGCGGGGGTCTCCGAGTCGGTCCTCCAGGGCATCAGCCGGGCCCTGCAGCTGACGGAGGCGGAGCACGAGCACCTCCTCGACCTGGTGCGCGCGGCGAACTCGATCGCGCACCCGATGCAGCGCAGGCCCGCACCCCGGACGTCCCGCGTCCGCTCCTCGGTCCAGCAGATGGTCGACGCGATGTCGACCGTGCCGGTCTACGTGCAGAACGGTCGGCTCGACTGCGTCCTGACCAACAGGCTCGGCCGCGCGGTGTTCTCGGAGATGTTCGTCGACCAGCGATCGCCGATGAACGCGGCGCGCTTCGGCTTCCTCGACTCGCGTGCCGAGACGTTCTACCGCGACCTCGCCGACTCGCGACGTCAGTCCGTCGCGCTCCTGCGCCGCGAAGCCGGGCGGGACCCCTCCGATCGGCGTCTCACTGCGCTGATCGGAGAGCTCTCGACCCGCAGCGAGACCTTCCGCGGCATCTGGTCCGCGCACGACGTCAAGGAGCACCGCACGGGGGTGAAGCGCCTCCACCACCCGGTGGTCGGCGACCTGGACCTCTCGTTCGAGTCGATGGATCTCGCCTCCGAGCGCGGTCTGCAGATGATCGTGTTCTCGGCGGCGCCCGGGAGCGCGTCGCACGACGCGCTCACCCTGCTCGGCAGCTGGGCCGGAGAGAGCGATCCCGTCGGCCTCGCCGACACCGCCGCCGGATCGAGCAGAGCGGCGCTCTGATCCGACGGCGGGCGTCTCACGCCGTCTCGGGGAAGTACCCGCCCGCCGGGCCGCGGACGGCGCTCGCGATCAGCTCGGCCGCGCGCTCCCTCGACACCGGGACGACCGGCGCCGCGAGGAGCCAGGCGAGCAGCTCGTCGAACGGCAGTGTCTCCGCCGGCCAGGCCGGCATGTACGGGTCGCAGTAGATCGGGGTCCCGGGCTCGCTGCGCCAGCTCTCCGCGAGACCGCCGGTGTCGAGCGCGTCGTAGCCGAGGGCATCGAGGATCTCCGTGGCCCGCGCCTTCGCTGCGGCGTCCTCCCCCGCGATCGGCAGGGTGCTGCGCTCGGGATCTCCCGCTGCGCGAGCTCCGTTGCCGAGGCTCGCGAAGGTGATGCTGTTGAACGCCTTCACGACGGAGGAGTCGGCCAGGTGCGCCTGGACGAGCTCGCTGGCCGTCGACTCCAGGTCGTCCAGCGCGGCGATCCGGCCGTCGCGCTGCGGGTAGTAGTTCGTGGTGTCCAGCACGATCCTGCCGGCGAGGGCGTCGGCGGGCAGGTCGGTGTGCGCGATGAGCGGGATCGCCGCGATCACCACGTCGGCCTGCTCTGCCGTCTCCCGTACGGTGGCCGCGCGAGCGCGGGGCCCGAGCTGCTCGACGAATGCGGCGAGGCTCTCGGGCCCGCGGGAGTTGCTGAGGACGACGTCCAGGCCGGCGGCGATCGCGAGACGCGCGAGCGTGCCGCCGATCGCTCCGGAGCCGATGATGCCGAGGGGTGTGCTCATGGTGGTGTCCTTCGTGGTGCGGGTCGTCGTGCGGAGTCGCCGGATCAGGCGTCGTGCGAGAGCGACTCGGAGAGCTCGCGGTGCGCGTCGATCTGCTGCTGGACCAGGGCCTGCTTCTGCTCGATCGACGCCGCCGCGTCCGCTCCCGCGACGAAGCGCAGGGGGAGGTCGCCGGAGTCGGAGAGGGTCACGATCGCGCGCGCCAGCTTCGCGGGGTCGCCGGGCTGCTGCCCGTTCATGCCGGAGAAGGCGGCGAGGGTCTGCTCGGTCGCCTCCGCGTAGTCGTCGATCGCGATCTCGGGGTGGATCGTCGAGGACCCCTCCACGAGCAGGTCGGTCCGGAAGAAGCCGGGCACGACGGACATCGTCGAGACGCCGAACTGCGCGACCTCGGGCTGGAGGGACTCCATCCAGCCCTCGAGCGCGAACTTGGAGGCGGCGTACGCCGAGGTGAACCCGCCCCCGACCAGGCCGGCGGTCGAGGTGACCGTGATGATCCGCCCCGACCGCTGTGCGCGGAGGAGGGGCAGGACGGCGCGGGTGACCGAGAGGGCTCCGAAGAAGTTCGTCTCGAACTGCGCGCGCATCTGGGCGTCGCTGAGGGTCTCGAAGAAGCCGGCGTAGAAGTTGCCCGCGTTGTTGACGAGCACGTCCACGCGGCCGAAGCGCTCGACGGCCGCCGCGACGGCCTTCTCGGCGGCGGCGGGATCGGTGATGTCGAGGGCGACGGCGAGGAGGTTCTCGTGCTCGCCGATCGCGGTGCGCACGCGGTCGGCATCGCGACCGGTCGCGACCACCTCGTGCCCTGCGGCGAGGGCGGCGCGGGCGAGATCGACGCCCAGTCCTCGTCCTGCTCCGGTGATGAACCAGACGTTCGTGTCAGCCATGCTCGTGTGTCCTTCCGTGCGGGCCCGACCGGGGGTCGGCCGGGCGCTGAGGCCAGTCAACGAGGGGCGCGACGGGTCGAGACAGACCCGCCCGTGAGGGTCACCGGCAGGGTCCCCCTGGAACCGACGCCCTGCCGTAGCGTCAGGGCATGGACGCCGCCGCCGAGATCCGCGAGTTCCTCACCACGAGGCGCGCCCGACTGACGCCGGCGCGAGCCGGCCTCCCCGATTACGGCGGTCGGCGGCGCGTTCCCGGGCTGCGCCGCGAGGAGGTCGCCCTCCTCGCGGGGATGAGCGTCGAGTACTACGTCCGCTTCGAGCGCGGGAACGCGCTCGGCGTCTCCGTCGAGATCCTCGACGGGATCGCCCGGGCGCTGCAGCTCGACGCCGCCGAGCGACGGCACCTCGACGACCTCGTGCGGGCCGCGACGGAGGGGGCCCGATCGTCCCGGCGCCGCGCACCGGCGCACGAGCAGCGGGTCGGACCCGGTGTGCAGCGGCTCCTCGACGCGATGACGGGGGTTCCGGCACTGGTGCAGAACGGGCGGATGGACGTCGTCGCGATCAACGCGCTGGGGCGCGCGCTGTTCACGGGGCTGGACGCCCGACCGGGCCGGCCGGCGAACTTCGCGCGATTCCTGTTCCTGGACCTCCGGGCGCGCGACTTCTACCGCGACTGGGACGACTCCGCCCGGCAGATCGTCTCGCTGCTGCGCGCCGAGAGCGGCCGCTCCCCGCGGGACGGCGTCCTGGTCGCGCTGATCGAGGAGCTCCGGGCCGAGAGCGTCGAATTCGGCGGCCTCTGGGCACAGCACGACGTCGACGAGCACGGCACAGGGGCGAAGCGCCTGCGCCACCCGGATGTCGGCGACCTCGACCTCGGCTACGAGGCGCTGCAGCTCACCGGGGATCCGGGCCTGCTGCTCCTGGGCTGGACCGCCGAGCCCGGCAGCGCCTCGGACGACGCTCTGCGGCTCCTCGGCAGCCTGACGGCGACCAGCGCCTCCGCCAGCCGCTGACCCCTCACACGCTCGCTCCCCTCCCTCCGCGTGCGGGCGACCGCGTCCCGCCGAGTCAGAGCGGCTCGCCCGGCGCCGGGGCCGCGGCCCAGCTCGCCAGCAGCCGCAGGCTCTCGGCCGACCGCGAACCCGGGGCGGCGGAGTAGGCGGCGAGAAGCAGCCCGCGAGCGCTCGTGAGCTCCAGCACCTCACGGTCGAGGTCGAGGTCGCCCACGAGCCGGTGGCGCAGCAGCTCCGGCCCTGCGGCGCGCCGGCCGACGTCACGGGAGGCCCAGAGCCGGCGGAAGCACTCGCTCCGCGTCGAGAGCTCGCCGACCAGGTCGCTCAGCGAGCGGTCGAACGGACGCCGGTCGGCCTCCGCCCGCAGCAGAGCGGCGCACTGCCGCGCGGTCCGGTCCCAGTCGCGGAAGAAGACCGGGGCACGATCGTCGAGGAAGACGAAGCGGCCGAGGTTCCGTCCGGGCTGCTCGAGGGCGTCCGAGAACAGGGCGGCCCCCAGAGCATTGGCGCCGACCACGTCCAGGCGTCCGTTGTGCACGAGCGCGGGCACGTCGCCCATGGCGTCGAGCAGCTGCTGCACCAGCGGCCGCAGACCGACGGGTCGGGGTGCCGCTCGACGACGCCGGGGCGGCTCGCCCCCGTTGGCGGTGCGGACCAGCTCGAAGAGCCGGTCCCGATCCGGGTCGTCCAGCTGCAGCGCCCGGCAGAGTCCGTCCAGGACGTCCTCCGAGACCCGCCCGACGCGGCCCCGTTCGAGGCGGAGGTAGTACTCGACGCTCAGGCCGGCGAGGAGGGCGACCTCCTCGCGGCGCAGACCGGGGACCCGCCGTCGACCGCCGAAGTCCGGCAGTCCCGCCTGCTCCGGCGAGAGCCGGGTGCGGCGCGAGACCAGGAAGTCCCTGATCTGGATCGGAGTGTCCATGCCGTCGACCGTACGGGTGCCCCGGACGGTCAGAGGGGCCCCGCTGGTGACCCTTCCGGCAGGGACTCCCACCTTCTCGAGCGCCCGGCGGAGAGTGGAGGCGGTCGGCAGGAGCCGGCCCCGTCCCGGCCCGCTCCCCGCACGCCGGCACCGACAGGAAGGACTCCCCATGACCTCCACCCTCACCGGAACCGTCGCCGTCGTCACCGGCGCCTCGAGCGGAATCGGCCGCGCCACCGCCCGCGCACTCGCCGCGGAGGGCGCCTCGGTCGCCGTCCTGGCCCGGAGGAAGGACCGCCTCGACGAGCTCGTCGCCGAGATCGAGGGCCTGGGCGGCACCGCGCTCGCCCTCCCGGCAGACATCGCCGACCGCGCGCAGGTCGACGCCGCGATCGCGACCGTCGTCGAGCGCTTCGGCCGCCTCGACGTGCTCGTCAACAACGCCGGCCTCATGCTGCTGGGCCCCGTCGCCGGCACCGACGTCGAGGAGTGGGAGCGGATGATCGCGATCAACCAGCTCGGCCTGCTCTACACGACGAAGGCGGCCCTCCCCCACCTCCTGGCGGCTGCCGAGGACGACCTGCGCGGTGTCGCGGACATCGTCAACATCTCCTCCATCGCCGGGCGACAGGCCTGGGCCGACTTCGCCGCGTACTCCATGACGAAGTTCGGCGTGTCCGGCTTCAGCGAGGCGCTGCGCCAGGAGGTCACGAAGAAGAACGTGCGCGTCGGACTGCTGCAGCCCGGCGCCGTGGCGACCGAGCTGGTCGCGCAGAACAGCGATCAGATCCAGGAGCAGCTCGCCGCCTCCGACGCGGAGGCGATCCCGGAGCGGCTCCAGCCCGAGGACATCGCCGAGAGCATCCTCTACATGGTCACCCGGAACCGCCGCTCCTCCATCGCCGAGCTGTGGGCCATGCCCACCTCGCAGGCCTGACCTCGAACGGACCCGACAGCATGAAGAACGCGCACCTCGGAGGCCTCCGCGTCTCCCGCATCGGCCTCGGCGCCATGACCATGGCCGGCACCTACACGACCGGCGGCGGCCTCGACGACGGCGAGTCGATCCGGACGATCCACCGCGCCCTCGACCTCGGCGTCACCCACATCGACACCGCCGAGATCTACGGACCGTTCCACAGCGAGGAGCTGGTGGGCCGCGCCCTCCGCGGCCGCCGCGACAACGTCGTCGTCGCCACCAAGTTCGGACTCGTCTCGCACTCCGGCGGCGGCCCCGGCACCATCGACAGCAGCGCCGCCAACGTCCGCGCAGCCGTCGAGGGATCCCTCCGGCGCCTGGGCACGGACCACATCGACCTCTACTACCAGCACCGGGTCGACCGCAGCACGCCGATCGAGGAGACCGCGGGAGCCGTCGCCGCGCTGATCGCCGAGGGCAAGGTGCTGCACTTCGGCCTCTCGGAGGCCTCGCCCGAGACGATCCGCCGCGCGCACGCCGTGCAGCCCGTCTCGGCGCTGCAGACCGAGTACTCGCTGTGGACCCGGGACGTGGAGGACGAGATCCTGCCGCTGCTGCGCGAGCTGGGCATCGGCTTCGTCCCCTACTCGCCGCTGGGCCATGGGCTGCTCACCGGGCAGCTGCGCTCGGCCGCCGACCTCCCCGACGGCGACTGGAGGAAGTCCAACCCGCGCTTCACGGGCGAGAACTTCGCGCGCAATCTCGCGCTGGCCGACGAGGTGCGCGCGATCGGAGCCGAGATCGGCGCGACGCCCGCGCAGACGGCCCTCGCCTGGATCCTCACCCGCGGTGACGACATCGCGCCGATCCCCGGCACCCGCCGGGTCGCGCGCGTCGAGGAGAACACCGCGGCCGACGCCATCGAGCTCACCTCGGAGCAGATCACCCGCCTCGAGGCGCTCGAACCCGCCGCGGGAGCGCGCCACGACGACGCGAACATGGCCTCGATCGACGGCTGAGCGCACCGCTTCCCGCAGATGACGAAGGACGGCCGCCGGGAACCCGACGGCCGTCCTTCCGCGCCCGACCCGAACGGGCGCGGCTGCTCTCACCGCATCACGGGCGCCACTGCTGGTTGGTCCCTCCGTTGCAGGTCCACTGGTTCAGGGCCGCACCGCTGACGGTCGAGCGGTTCTGCACCTCGAGGCAGAGGCCGCTGTGCGCGTTCCGGTAGGTCGAGGACCCGTCGGCGGCGACGGTGCGCGTCCAGAGCTGGTTGGCTCCGCCGTTGCAGGAGTACTGCGTGGCGGCGGCGCCGTTCTGGGTGCTGAAGCCGTAGACCTCGAGGCACTTGCTGCTGTTCGCGTTCACCAGCGCCACGTTCGTCCCGCGCGGGACAACCCGCCACTGCTGGTTGGCGCCGCCGTTGCAGGTCCACTGGTTCACGGCGGCCCGGTCGCTCTGGCTCGCGCCGAGGACGTCGGCGCAGAGACCGCTGTTCGCGTTCACGAGCCGGGCGTTGCCGGCGAGCTGCCCCTGGGGCACGAGCCGCCACTCCTGCGACTGGTCGGCGACCGAGGCCTGGAGCGTTGCCGGAGATCCTGCCGAGGCCGCCGTGAGGAACAGCGACGTGTTCTGCCGCGACTGGAGCCGGACGTGGGTGCCGTCGACCTGCACGATGTTCCACTGCCCCTCGGCGCGGTCGTCGATCCACTGGCCGATCCGCTGGCCGGTGGTCGCGTTCCCGGTCCAGACGGTCGCCGCGCGTCCACCCGACTTGTTGAGCAGCGTGGTGCCGTCGGCCGGCTTGGCGGCGAGGTGCCAGAGCTGAGTGGCGGGGTTCGCGGCGGAGTCGGCCGCCTCCGCGCGCACGTCCGGCTGGTCGCCGTTGCCGATCACGGCGTCGGTCGTGTTCGAGTTCGTTCCGAGCACCTGTCCGGAGCGACGGTTCACCAGCTGGTAGTACTCGCCCGCCGAGCGCCCGAAATCGACGTCCGCGTGACGGATCACCGGCTGCTCGGTCGCTCCGCCCCAGGCCGACTGCAGGATGAGGACGCGCCCGGTCTCGCTGTCGTACTGGAGGTTCCGGCTGTAGCCGCCGCCGAGAGGGGTCTGGTACTCGGTCCACCGACCGAAGCTCGCGCCGTCGTTCACCCAGACGTTGCCGCTACCGGCCGCGTTGTAGGCGATCCGCCCGTCGGGCAGGTGCATCAGCACCGGGCTGCCGCCGGTCGACAGCGGCCTGGAGCCCGGGGCGACCGGGAGCTGGCTGATGTTCGTGCCGTCCGGGTCGCCGTCGGCGAAGAACCGCTCGGGATCGTCCGCGATCTTGTACCGGACGTTGTCGCCGCCGCCGAAGTACTCGAAGGTCATGATCCACTTGCCGTCGTTCGTGGGAGCGACGGTGGTCATGCCGGGGCGCGCGAATCCGATGTGCTGCCGGCCGTCGAACGAGAAGCTCGGACCCGAGACGTCCACGACGGGAGCGCTCCAGGACGCCGAGCGGCCGTCCCACGTCTTGTGGGCGAGGATCTGGCTCTGGTCGTCGCGCCCCGTCGCGTTGTCGGAGGTGCCGATCGGCACACCCGTCGCGCGGTCGTAGTCGAGGTAGTCGTTCTCGTCCGAGTAGTAGGCGAGGAGCTTCCCCTTGTGCACGCGCAGGTGCGGCTCCCACAGGGGATCCTGCTGGCGCGTGGCGTTCGCCTGCGAGACGTTGCGGCCGCCGGCACCGGCACTGCCGCCCTGCCAGCCGCCCGCGGCGATGATGTTGACGAACCGCCAGTCGGCGCCCTCGTTGGTGCTCGCGTAGAGGGCGATCGACACATCGCGGCGGTCGCCGTCGTTGTCGGGCACCCACGCGGGGTTCGCCGCCTTCTGCTCGCGGTAGAACTCGTCCTCGCCCGACACGACGGTCGCCAGGAGGAGGGTGCCGGCGGCGATGTCCCCGACGGTCTCGGGCATGACGTAGAAGTAGGGGTTGGTCCAGTTGCTCGAGTACTTGTCCATGGCCGGGTCACTCGAGAGCTCGGCGGGCGAGCCGAGCTCGGTCAGCGGCTGCCACGTGTCGCCGTTGTCGTCGCTCTTGTAGATCGGCATCTTCTCGCCGATCGCGCCGCCGATGGAGTCCGGTGCCGGGTAGTCGACGACGGTCGCCTTCTCGAACGCGGCGACGATCCGCCCGCTCGGCAGCTGGACCGACTTCGGGTACACGATGCAGTTGCCGCGCCCCTTCAGGCACGGCTCGTTCCCGAGCTGGTAGACGACGCCTCCCTGCGGCGTGTACGCCTGGGCCGTGATCGCCGGGCCCGCGAGCAGCGCGGCGGCGACCGCCACGGCTCCGAGCAGCATCCCGGAGCGCCGGGACTTCGTAGTGAACCTCATCGTTCTCGTTCCTTCGGTCGTGGCTGGCGGACGAGGCGGAGCTCGAGTCGTCGCCGGCCCGGTCCTCGCCCCTGAGTCCCTCTGCCGCGCGATGTTGTCGATCACTTCGCGGGGCTTTCCTCGATGTTATCGACAACAGCGCAGATGAGCGCAAGCCTTCGCGGCACACTGGTTCGGCATCGGCCCGCGGGGCGGCGGCGGAGGGGGAAATCCATGGCGGAGGAATCGGCACCGGCACGCGAGACCGGTCGCCAGGCGACGATCTACGACGTGGCCCGCGTCGCAGGCGTCTCGCACCAGACCGTCACCCGCTTCCTTCAGGGCTTCGAGGGCATCCGTCCCGCCACCCGCTCCCGCGTCGAGGCGGCCCTCGCCGAGCTCGACTACCGACCCAACCTCACCGCGCGCTCGCTGCGCGCCCGCCGTTCGCACCGAATCGGCGCCCTGACCCACGAGATCGACCAGGTCGGGCCGAGCAAGATCCTGCAGGGAGCGAGCACCGCCGCCCGCGAGGCCGGCTACGTGCTCGACATCGTCTCGCTCGACATGGGCGACTCCACCGCGATCGAGGAGGCGCTCGACCTCGTCACGCAGCACGAGCTCGCGGGAGTCCTCGCCCTCGCGTCGACCGACGAGATGACGCGCGCCTTCCGCACCACCCGCTTCCGCGTCCCGGCGCACCTGGCCGTCGAGGAGGACGACGACGCGACCCGCTCGCCGTCGCAGCTGACGACCCAGGGGTTCCCGGCCCTCGTCGCGCACCTCGCCGACCTCGGGCACCGCGAGATCCTGCACCTGGCAGGCCCCTCCGCCTGGTCGGCCGCCCGCAACCGCCGCAGGGCCTACGAGACCGCCGTCGCGCAGCACAGCCTGCACTCCACCGGCGTCCTCGAGGGCGACTGGTCGGCGCGCTCCGGCTACGAGCTGGTCCGCGCTCTGGCGGACGTCCGCGCCACCGCGATCGTGGCGGCGAACGACCAGATGGCGCTCGGCGCGATCCTCGCCCTCGCGGACCGCGGACTGCGGGTGCCCGAGGACGTCAGCGTCACCGGAGTCGACGACATCCCCGAGGCCGCGTACTTCGGACCCCCGCTGACCACGCTCCGCGTCGACTTCCCGGGCCAGGGACGCTCGGCGCTGGCCGAGCTGCTCGCCCTGATCGACGGGACCGTCGCCGCACCGCACGTGACGCTCGCCGCCGAGCTCGTGCAGCGGCGCTCCTCCGGACCCGCTCCCCGCTGACCCCGGGCCCTCACGCCCGCCGTCGCGCCGGACCGGAGGAGGAGCGGAGCACCAGCGTGGGGCGCGGCCCCTCGGCGCCGAACTCCGCGGCCGGGTCATCGATCCTCGCCAGCAGCGCCCGGAGCGCCTCCCGCCCCTGAGCATCGAAGTCCAGCCGGACGGTGGTCAGCGCGGGCGTGAAGTACGCCGCCTCGGGAGTGTCGTCGACCCCGGTCACGCTGATGTCGCCGGGCACGCGGACGCCGCGGGCGTCGAGGGCGTGCAGAGCACCGAGGGCCATCTGGTCGTTGGCCGCGAGGATCGCCGTCGGCAGGTCCTCGAGGGCGGCGACCGCCTCGTGGCCCGAGCGCGCCGACCAGTCCCCGTGCAGGATCCTCGCGGGCGGCAGACCGTGGCGCTCGAGAGCAGCGTGCACGGCGCGCAGCCGGTTCCTCGCCGCCGACCAGGTCTCGGGGCCCGCGATGTGCACGAACTCCTCGTGCCCGAGCCCGACGAGGTGGTCCACGAGCGCTCCGATCCCGGAGTCGGGCCCCTCCCCGTCCGCCTCCGCCTCCGCGGCGATGACCACCGGCACCCCGAAACCGGTGTGCTCGAGCACGTCCCGCACGCTGTCCGTCGAGGCGAACGCCAGCAGTCCCGCGAGATCGTGCCGGGTCAGCAGCTGGAGTGCGCTCTGCACCTCCGCGGTGTCGGCCATGTCGAGGGTCACGACGTCCAGGAGGTACCCCGCCTCGCGGGCCGCCGTCGTCGCGGCCTGGATGATCCGGTTCGGCCCGACCTGGTCCACCGCGTGCGTCAGAGCACCTATCCGCATCGACCGGCCCGAGATGAGCGCACGGGCCGTGAGATTCGGCCGGTAGTGCACGGTCGTCAGGGCGGCCTCGATCTTCTCCTTCGTCGAGGCGCGCATATCGAGCCCGCGCATGTAGCGGCTCACCGAGACGTGCGAGACGCCGGCCACCCGGGCGACGTCGTAGATCGTGCCGGTCGTGGGCGCGGGGTCGCTCGTCATGGGGTCCTCATCGGCTCGGTCTTGCTTTTCTCAATGTTGTCGATCACAATCGCTCCTGCCAACTGTTATCGAGAACAGTTCACCACGATGGAGTGCTTCACGTCATGACCGCCGCCCCGCAGTCCCTCCCGCCGCAGATCCTGCTCGGCGTCGCCTACTACCCCGAGTACCACGTCACGGACCGCCTGATCGAGGACCTCGACCTGATGGTCGCGGCCGGCATCACGGTGATCCGGGTGGGCGAGTCCGTCTGGTCGACTTGGGAGCCCAGCGACGGCCGCTTCGAGCTCGAGTGGATGCAGCGGGTGCTCGACGAGGCCCACGAGCGCGGCATCCGGGTGATCCTCGGCACCCCCACCTACGCCGTGCCGCCGTGGCTGCAGACCGCGTACCCCGAGATCGCCGGCGAGCGGCGCACGGGCGAGCGCATCGCCTGGGGCGCCCGCCAGGAGGTCGACTATTCTCACCCCGCGTTCCGCTTCCACGCCGAGCGCGTGATCCGCCGCATCATCGGCCGCTACGCCGCGCACCCCGCGGTCATCGGCTACCAGGTCGACAACGAGCCGGGCCTGGAGCTCCTGCACAACCACGGCGTCTTCACGGGATTCGTGCGCAGCCTCCGCGAGCAGTACGGCGACGTCGAGACCCTGAACCGCGAGTGGGGCCTCACCTACTGGTCCCACCGCATCGACGACTGGAGCGAGCTCTGGCGTCCGGACGGCAACACCTTCCCGCAGTACGACCTCGCGTGGCGCCGCTACCAGTCCGCGGTCACGACCGACTTCATCTCGTGGCAGGCCGACCTCGTCCGCGAGTACTCCCGCGAGGACCAGTTCGTCACCACCTGCCTCCAGTACCCGCGCCGCGGCGTCGACGAGCGCGCGGTGTTCGAGGCGCTCGACATCGCCGCCGGCAACCCCTACTACGGCATGCAGGACCACCTCGAGATCGGGGTCGAGCACGAGCACCCGAACTACTGGACCACGTCCGGAGTCCCGGGCCTGCTCCGCCAGGCCGACCGGCTCTACGCCTCCCGCCAGCAGCGCTACCTGGTCACCGAGACGAACGCGCAGGCGATCGACACGGCCGACAACAACCTCCCGCCCTATCCGGGCCAGCTGCGCCAGTCGGCCCTCGCCTTCGTCTCGCGCGGCGCCGCGATGATCGAGTACTGGCACTGGCACACGCTGCCCTTCGGCGCCGAGACCTACTGGGGCGGAGTCCTCCCCCACAGCCTCGTCCCCGGCCGCGTCTACTCCGAGGTCTCGACGATCGGACGCGACCTCGCCGCCCTCGGCGACGCGCTCGAGGGCTACGTCCCGGATGCGGACGCCGCCGTGCTCTGGTCGACCTCGAGCCGGTACGCGCTGCAGTTCATGCCTCCGCTCTCGCGCGACGGCCGGCCCGACGAGGAGTCCTACGAGCGGATCGTCGACTCCTTCTCGCGGGGGATCGTCGACGCCGGCGGGCAGTCGCGCTTCCTCCACGTCGAGCAGGCGCGCGACCTCGGCGCCGCGGAGCTCGCGCGCCGCTTCCCCGTGATCGTCGCCGCCGCGCTCTACGTCTGCACCGACGACGACCTCGAGCTGCTGCGCGACTACGCCGCGCTAGGCGGGCACCTCGTCCTGGGTCCGCGCACCGCCTACGGCGACGACGAGGCGCGAGCCCGCATCGAGCGGGCACCCGCCCGCCTCGCGGGACCGGCGCAGGTCGGCTACGAGGAGTTCAGCACCGTGAGCACGCCCGTCCGCGTGACGGGTTCCGCAGCCCTGCCGCTCTCATCCGCGGCGCACGCCACCCTGTGGATCGACGGACTCCGCTCGACGGGGGCGGTGACGCTCGCGACCTACGAGCACCCGCGGTTCGGCGACTTCCCGGCCGTGACCACCGCGCGCTACGGCCGCGGCGACCTCACGGTCGTCGGGACCATCCCGGATCCGGAGCTCGCCCGCGAGCTGGCGCGCTTCGCGCTGCCGGAGCCCGACGCCGTCGTCACGGCGGAGGACCGCGCGGTGACGGTGTCCTCGGGGACCGCCTCCGGATCGCGGTTCACGTTCGTCTTCAACTGGGGCTGGGGCACCCGCACCGCGACGCTGCGGCGAGCGGCGGTCGACGCGCTCTCCGGAGCGGAGCTCGCCGCCGGGACGAGCGTCGACCTGGAGCCCTGGGACGTCCGGGTGCTCCGCACCGAGGCAGAGGAGACCGGCCGATGACCACCATGATGGAGCGCCTCGCGAGGACCGACACGCGACGGGAGCCCTCGCCCCCGAAGGCCGTGCGCGCGCCGCGCGACTGGCGGGGGTGGCAGTTCGTCGGACCGTTCGCCGCCGTGTTCGTGCTCGTGTTCCTCGCCCCGCTGGCCTACGCGCTCTGGCTGAGCCTGTTCCAGAACCGGATCATCGGCGGCAACAGCTTCGTCGGCGTCGACAACTACGTCGCCGTCCTGTCGGACCCGCAGTTCTGGGACGGCTTCGTCCGGGTCGTGCTCGTGCTCCTCGTGCAGGTGCCGGTCATGCTGCTCCTCTCGCTGATCGCGGCCCTAGCCATCGACAGCGCGCGGCTCTACGCGTCGGGGCTGTTCCGGATGGTGATCTTCCTGCCCTACGCGGTGCCGGCCGTCGTCGCCGTGCTGATCTGGGGCTTCCTCTACGGCAACAACTTCGGGCTCACGGCCAACATCAACGACCTGCTCGGGGCCGAGGTGCTGCGACCGCTCTCGAGCCAGTGGATCCTCGCCTCGATCGGCAACATCGTCACCTGGGAGTACATCGGCTACAACATGCTGATCTTCTACTCCGCCCTGAAGACGATCCCCGCCGAGCTCTACGAGGCCGCCGAGATCGACGGGGCCCGGGGCTTCCAGGTCATCACCGCGATCAAGCTGCCCGCCGCCCGCGGCGCGATCGTCATCGCGACGATCTTCTCGATCATCGGCAGCTTCCAGCTCTTCAACGAGCCCAACGTGCTGAAGCCGCTGGCCGAGAACGTGATCTCGTCCTACTTCACTCCGAACATGTACGCCTACAACCTCTCGTTCGCCGGCCAGCAGTTCAACACCGCGGCCACGGTCGCCATCGTCATGGGCGTCATCACCGCCACGATCGCCTACGTCGTGCAGCTGCGCGGCAGCCGGAAGGAAGACCAGTGAGCACCACCCTGCGCACCCTGAACCCGCGGGTCCGCCGCGTCGGATCAATCAGCCGGCCCCGCAAGTCGGTGGCCCTGACCCTGGTCATGCTGGCGTTCCTCCTCTACGCCCTCGTCCCGCTGCTCTGGCTCGTGATCAACGCGTCGAAGACGCAGGCCGACCTGTTCAGCTCGTTCGGACTCGGCTTCGGCGACAGCTTCGTGCTGGGCGAGAACATCGTCGCCACGTTCGCGTACGACGACGGCATCTTCCTCCGCTGGCTCGGCAACACCCTGCTCTACGTGGTCGTCGGCGCGGGTGGAGCGACGCTGCTCGCGACCCTCGGCGGCTACGGCCTCGCGAAGTTCCGGTTCCCGGGCAAGAAGGCGTACTTCGCGGTGGTCCTCGGAGCCGTCGCCGTGCCGGGCACGGCCCTCGCGGTGCCGACGTTCCTGCTCTTCAGCCAGCTCGGGCTCACGAACACCCCGTGGGCGATCATCCTGCCCTCGCTGATCACGCCGTTCGGGCTGTACCTCGTCTGGGTCTACACGATCGACTCCGTGCCGACCGAGCTGCTCGAGGCGGCGCGGCTGGACGGGGCGACCGAGATGCGCACGTTCTTCACCATCTCGCTCAAGCTGCTGACCCCTGGGGTCGTGACGGTCGCGCTCTTCTCGGTGGTCGCGACCTGGAACAACTACTTCCTGCCCCTGATCATGCTCAGCGACCCCGCCTGGTACCCGCTCACGGTGGGCCTGAACCAGTGGAGCTCGCAGGCCAGCGGAGTCTCGGCCGAGCCGATCTACAACCTCGTCATCACCGGCTCCCTGATCACGATCGTCCCGATCGTCGTGATCTTCCTGTTCCTCCAGCGCTTCTGGCAGTCGGGCCTGAGCGCCGGAAGCGTCAAGGGCTGACCCCCGGGTCCGGCCCCCTCGCACCTGCACCACCTCCCGCACAGCACTCCCCCTCCACCACGAAGAAGTGAAAGGACCACCATGTTCCAACTCCGCAGAGGCACCCGGAGCCGCGTGCTCGCCGGCCTCGTCGTCGCCGGTATCTCGGCGATGACCCTCGTCTCGTGCAGCTCCGACTCCGGAACCGCCTCGGCCGGCTCGGCCGCCGACCTCGACGCCGCCCTCGAGAAGGGCGGCGAGCTCACCTACTGGACCTGGACGCCCACCGGCGCCGACCAGGCCGCCGCCTTCATGGAGGAGTACCCGAACGTCGAGGTCGAGGTCGTCAACGCCGGCACCGCGACGGACGAGTACACCAAGCTGCAGAACGCGATCAAGGCCGGCTCGGGCGCCCCGGACGTCGCCCAGATCGAGTACTACGCGATGCAGCAGTTCGCGCTCTCCGACGGACTGCTCGACCTCACCCCCTACGGCCTGGCCGACCTCGAGGAGGACTACACCGCGTCCACCTGGAGCGCGGTGAACCTCAACGGCGGCCTCTACGGCCTCCCGCAGGACTCGGGCCCCATGGTGATGCTCTACAACCAGGCGATCTTCGACCAGTACGGCCTGGCCGTGCCCACCACCTGGGACGAGTACATCGCCGAGGCCGCGAAGCTCACCGCCGCCGACCCGTCGAAGTTCATCACCAACGACGCCGGCGACCCCGGCTTCGCCGACCCGCTGATCTGGCAGGCGGGCGGGCAGCCCTTCACGACCGACGGCACGAACGTCACCATCGACCTGCAGGACGAGGGCTCGAAGAAGTGGGCCGACACGTGGAACGAGCTCCACGAGCCCGGCCTGCTCTCGCCGATCCCGACCTGGTCGGACGACTGGTTCACGGCGCTGGGCAACGGCACGATCGCCACGCTGATCACCGGCGCCTGGATGCCCGGCATCCTCGAGGGCTCCGTGCCCGACGGAGCCGGCGACTGGCGCGTCGCTCCGCTCCCGAGCTACGACGGCTCGGCCGCCACCGCGGAGAACGGCGGCAGCGCCCAGTCGGTCATCGAGCAGACCGACGACCCCGCCCTCGCGGCGGCCTTCCTCCGCTGGCTGAACAACTCGGAGGAGAGCATCGGCGTGTTCCTGGACGGCGGCGGATTCCCCTCCACCACCGCGCAGCTGAACGCCGACGAGTTCCTGAACGCCACCCCCGAGTACTTCGGCGGCCAGGAGATCAACAAGGTCCTCGTCGACGCCTCCGAGAACGTGGTCGAGGGCTTCGAGTACCTGCCCTTCCAGGTCTACGCGAACAGCGTGTTCCCGGACACCGTCGGCCAGGCCTACGCGAACGGGACCGACCTCAACGCCGGTCTGGAGGCGTGGCAGGAGAACCTCGTGACCTACGGGAACTCGCAGGGCTTCACCGTCAACGAGTAGCCGCGCTGACGCACGTCGATGCCCCCCTCTCCGCCCGATCGGCGGGCAGGGGGGCGTTCCCACTCCCCCACCACCCTTCTTCGAGGGCCCGGTCAGCGGAGCTTCCGTTCATCCGGGCCGCAGACAACCCCTTGACGGATAGCGTCACGGCTGTAGCCGCGGAGCGCTCGTCCAGCAGCTGCAGCCGTGTCCGGCCGAGGCGACGTGCACCGTCGTCGCAGAGGCCTCCTGCGGCGGCAGCAGCGCTCCGACCACCGCTGCTCCCCGCACCATCAGCCCGGAACGCAGCGACGCGTGCAGCCGCGGCACCTCCCTCGTGGAGGGGCCCGGTCCGTGGAGTGTCGAGGCGCCCGCCGCGACGTGCTCCGGGCGCCCCGTCCCCGCAGCACGAGCCGATCGGAAGTCACCCATGGCCAGAGCCACCCCGTCCAACACCCTGCCGCCGCCCGTCCCGAGCGCGGACGCCTTCTCCCTCGGCACCGCGGGTCGCGCGAAGACCACCCTGCTGCGGGCCCTGGCGCTCACCGCCGCGGTGACGATCGCCGTGACGGGTCTGTCCCTCCAGGGCGCTCCGGCCGCCTCGGCCGCCGAGACCGCCTTCGGGCCCGACGGCACGCACTACCCGTCCGACACCCCCGACATCCGCTCCGGGTTCGAGGGCTTCACGGTCGTCGACGTCGCCGCGTCGGGCCCCGCGATCCGCCGGGCGCTCGACGCCCTGACGCCGGCCGAGATCGCGGCGGGAGCCGTCATCAGGGTCGCTCCCGGGCACATCTCCGACCTGTCCGCGGTCAGCGGCTACCGCAACACCGGCGCCACCAAGGTGCTCGTCACGGCGCGCGACGGCTTCCAGTCGGTCACCGGCGGCGACTGGGCCCTCCGGGCGGTCACCGGCATCACGCTCCTGCGCTTCGACATCGACTCGCTCGATGTGAAGGGCGCCACCCACTCCTCCTTCGCCCGACTGCGCATCAACGAGAACTGGATCGGCCTCGCCGCCTCCGCGAACGTCCCCGTGCGCGACGTCGAGCTCATCGAGGTCGTCGTGCCGCAGTCCATGGTGAAGAGCGGCGACACCGCCCAGATCAAGGCCTTCGCTCCCAACGTGATGAGCGACGTGCTGGTCGAGGGCGCGTACCTCGCCCCGTCCTACTACGTCGACGCGCTGTACGGCGGATCCAACCCGGCGCGACCCCACACCGACACCCTCCAGATCGAGGGCGGCGGAGTGACCGGCCAGGTGACCCTCCGCGACACCGTCGTGTTCAGCTCGAACAACAGCGCCGTCATCATCGGCGGAGTGCGCAACGTCGCGTTCGAGGAGTCGCTCGTCGTCGGCGGCAGCACCACCGTGCAGCGCTACCCCTTCCTGCGGGGCGGCGCCGGAGCCGCGGGGGCGATCAACGGACCGGGCAGCCTCAGTGCCGTCCAGGGCTCGGGCGGCGGCAACGTCGACGCCTCCGACTCGACCCTCATCGGCTCCCTCCAGCCCGTGTGGGACAGCGTCGTGAACACGCGCACGAACATGGCCGGCAAGACGGCGAGGACGGGCGGCTTCACCGTCGACCCGACCCTCTCCTCGACGACCGCCGCCGGTCTCGACGCGATGAGCACGCCGCCCACCACGGCGTACCTCGCCGCGATCTGGGACGACATCGAGGAGCCGAGCACTCCCGAGCCGACCCCGGAGCCGACCGTCGAGCCCACTCCGGCCCCCTCGCCCGAGATCACCCCGGAGCCGACTCCGACCGGGACGCCGACCGAGGCCCCGACCGCGACGCCGACGCCCTCGCCGACCGCTCCCGGGAACGAGGCGCCCGCCGAGGAGGAGGAGCCCGACGAGCCCGCCGCACCGGTCGCCGACACCACGGCGCCGACCGTCGCGATCACCTCGCCGCTGCCCGGCGCCGTCCTGAGCGGCACGACGACCGCCACCGTCAGCGCCACCGACGACACCGAGGTGACCGGCGTGGCGTTCTACATCGGCAGCCTCAAGGTCGGCGACGGCGTCCGGACCACCGGGTCGACCTGGTCGCTGACCACGAGCACGGGAGGCATGCGGGGCACCTTCCCGCTGACCGCCCGGGCGACCGACGCCGCGGGCAACACCACGGCGAGCGCTCCCGTGACCGTGACGCTCAAGTAGCGTCCGCTCTCCCCGACGGGCCGGCCCTCCACCTCGGAGGAGCCGGCCCGTCGTTCATCCGGGGGTGCCGGTCGGCGACGGAGAGGGGCATCGGGTCCTCCTGACGGCGGGATCGATGGACGGCGGTATCGGGTGATGGCGGGATCGGTCGACGGGATCGGTCGACACGTCGCCGCGATCGTTCCTGGACCGCGATCGTTCCTGGACAGTGTGCGCGGCTCGCCGGACGCGCTCCAGAGGGTTGCGCTCCGCGACACTCGCCCCACGGGCGGGCGCGGGAGCATACTCCCCTGCTCTCGCGCGCTGTCAATGGGCGTTCGCTCGACGGCCATTGTGCCTAGCGTCGGACGCGAGGTCGGCCACCCCGGCCCTCCTCGACCGCCCCCAACCGGTACTCGAGAAGCAAGGAAGTCCCATGATCGACACCACCGCTATCGACAGCATCTACGGCTCGAACGTCTACGGATCGGACGGCGACAAGATCGGCTCCGTCGAGCAGGTCTATCTCGCCGACGACACCGGAACCCCCGTCTGGGCCACCGTCCGCACCGGTCTCTTCGGCACCAAGGAGTCGTTCGTCCCGCTCGAGGGCGCCTCGTTCGACGGCGACCGCCTGACGGTCTCCTACGACAAGTCCTTCGTCAAGGACGCGCCGCGCATCGACGCCGACGGCGCCCTCACCGAGGAGGAGGAGGCCGAGCTGTACCGCTACTACAACCTCTCCGGCGCCGCCTCCTACTCCGGCTCGGGCAACGTCGACAGCTCGGCCGGCTACACCGACGGCACGACCGGCACCGGCACCACCGGAGTCGACACGAACGTCGGACGCGACACCTCCGGGCCGACCACCGACGACGCGATGACCCGCTCCGAGGAGCAGCTGCACGTGGGCACCGAGCAGGTCACCACCGGCCGCGCCCGCCTGCGCAAGCACATCGTCACCGAGCGCGAGAGCGTCACCGTCCCCGTGTCGCACGACGAGGTCCGGGTCGTCCGCGAGCCGATCACCGACGCGAACGTCGGCTCGGCCACCGCCGGACCCGACCTCAGCGAGGAGGAGCACGAGGTCGTCCTCACCGAGGACCGCGTCGTCGCCGCGAAGGAGACGGTCCCCGTCGAGCGCGTCTCGCTCGGCACCGAGACGGTCACCGAGCAGCAGCAGGTGACCGAGGACGTCCGCCACGAGGAGATCGAGGTCGACGACGACGGCACCACCACGCGCCGCGACCGCGACGGTCTCTGA
>NZ_JADILJ010000005.1 GCF_017355185.1 Rathayibacter sp. SD072
GGCGGGGGCGGCAGCGGACTTCTCAGCGGGGGCGCTGGGAGCCTTCGCGGCGGGAGCCTCTGCGACGGGGGCCTCTGCAGGCGCGTCGGCGGCGGCCTGCGCACGGGCTGCGGCTGCAGCCTCCTGCGCGGCCTGGGCCTGGGCCTGGCGCTCGGCGACCGACATCGGAGGAGCCGGCGCCGGAGCGGGCGGCTTCGCCGGACCGGGGACCGGAGCGGACGGACGCGCGCCGGAGGGGCGCGGCGCGCCGGGGCGGGCGCTGGTGGCGGTCGGGGCCGGCGCGGCGGTTCCCGCGCTGCCCTGGAGTGCCTGGCGGAGCTTGCGGGCCACGGGGGGCTCGATGCTCGAGGACGGTCCCTTGACGAACTCGCCCAGTTCTTTCAGCTTTGCAAGTGCGACCTTGCTATCGACGCCGAGTTCGGCTGCGATCTCGTGTACGCGTGGTTTTGCCACTTCTCTCCTGTCTTGGGCCTGCGCCCAAGACGGGGCAGGCCATCACAAACGGACGGATCTCATTTCGAGCCGCTCATCAGTCGTTGCTCATGATCAGTTCACGGGCCGTTCTGCCTGTTCTCTCTGCGATGCGACCGTGCCCTGCGTCGATTCCCCGTGAGGAGGAACCGGGCCGGTCGGACCGCGGGTGATGTACCGCTCCAGCTCGCTCGAATCCACGCTCTCGCGCGTCTTGAACGCTCTGGGGAACGCGTGGCGCTTCACCGCGCGTTCATAGCAGTCGTACGTGTCGTGCAGCCACGCTCCCCGACCCGCACGAACAGCGCGCGGATCTACCGCGAGGGAGTTCGAATGGAGGACGAGCCTCAGAAGAGAGACCCGGGGGGCGCGCAGACGGCAGCCGACGCACGTTCTGACGGGTTCCACTCTACTCCCTCGACTCCGGGAGCGCTTCCCCGCACGGCCGATGCTCGGGGATCACTCCCCGTCCATCACCGAATCGGGCTGGATGTCGATCTTCGCGCCGGTCAGCTTCGCGGCGAGTCGGGCGTTCTGACCCTCCTTGCCGATGGCGAGCGAGAGCTGGTAGTCGGGGACGAGCGCCCGCACGGCCTTCAGGCTCTGGTCGATGACGAAGGCGCTGGTCACCTTGGCCGGCGACAGGGCGCTGGCGACGAAGGTGGGCAGATCGGAGGAGTAGTCGACGATGTCGATCTTCTCGTTGTTGAGCTCGGCGGTGACGGCGCGCACGCGCTGCCCGAGCTCGCCGATGCACGCGCCCTTGGCGTTCACTCCGGGCTCTGTCGCGCGGACCGCGATCTTGGTCCGGTGGCCGGCCTCGCGGGCGAGCGAGACGATCTCCACGACTCCGGAGGCGATCTCGGGGACCTCGAGCGCGAACAGCTTGCGCACGAGCGACGGGTGGGTGCGCGAGACCTGGACCGAGGGGCCCTTCGGCCCGCGGCTGACGCTGGTCACGTACACGCGGATGCGGCGGCCGTGGCTGTAGTCCTCGCCCGGCACCTGCTCCTCGGGAGCGAGGATCGCCTCGATCGAGCCGAGGTCGACGTGGATCATCCGGGGGTTGGGGCCCTGCTGGATGACGCCGGCGACGATGTCGCCCTCGCGCCCCTTGAACTCGCCCAGGACCTTCTCGTCGCCGATGTCGCGCAACCGCTGGTTGATGACCTGCTTGGCCGCGAACGCGGCGATGCGGCCGAAGTCGCGCGGCGAGTCCTCGGACTCGCCGATCACCGCTCCCTCCTCGTCGACCTCGGGCACGAAGACCGAGACGTGGCCGGTCTTGCGGTCCAGGTGCACGCGGGCGTCCACGGCGGTGGCCTTGTCGGCGTCGTCCGCCTGCCCGATGTGCTTGAGGTAGGCGGTGAGGATCGCCTGCTCGATGATCTGCACGAGTTCCTCGAAGGGGATCTCGCGCTCGCGCTCCAGGAGGCGCAGAACGCTCAGGTCGATGTCCACGGCGGGCCTTTCTCTCTATTCACTTGGCGTCGCACAGTGCGACCACGTCGAAGTCTCGCCCGACGCCGGGCGATCACCGGCCCCCGGAGGAGCCCGGCTCGCACGTCGGGACCATTGATCCTACCGGACCGCAGCGCACGGCGCCCCGGGGTCAGGCTCCGAGACGGCCGAGCGCCTCGGCGACGGGGAGCTGCTCCCGCTCCCCGGAGCGGCGGTCCCACAGCTCGACGATCCCCTCGGCGGCGCTGCGGCCGGCGATGACGATCACCGGCACGCCGATGAGCTCGGCGTCGCCGAACTTGACGCCCGGGGAGACCTTGGGCCGGTCGTCGATGAGCACGTCGCGGCCGGCGCTCTCGAGCGAGGCCCCGACCGACTCCGCGAGCGCGAGCGCCGCCGGGTCCTTGCCCGTGGCGATCACGTGCACGTCGAAGGGCGCGACGTTCCCGGGCCAGATCAGACCGCGGTCGTCGTGGTTGCTCTCGGCGATGATCGCGAGGATCCGGGTGACTCCGATGCCGTACGAGCCCATGGTGACGGTGACGAGCTTGCCGTTCTCGTCCAGGACCTTCAGCCCCAGCACCTCGGCGTACTTGCGGCCGAGCTGGAAGACGTGGCCGATCTCCATGCCGCGAGCGGTCTCGATCGCGCCGGAGCCGTCGGGTGCGGGATCTCCCGCGCGGACGTCCGCGACCTCGACCACGCCGTCCGCGGTGAAATCGCGTCCAGCGACCAGGTCGAGGACGTGCTTCCCGGCCGTGTTGGCCCCGGTGATCCATGCGGTGCCGTCGACCACGCGCGGGTCGAGCAGGTAGCGGACGCCGGTGGTCGATTCCTCGCCGAGCACGGCGCCCGCGGGCGACCAGGGACCGATGTAGCCCTTGACCAGGCCCGGGTGCTTCGCGAAGTCGGCCTCGGTGGCGGCCTCGACCTCGGCGGGGGCGAAAGCGACCTCGGCGCGCTTGAGGTCGATGTCGCGGTCGCCGGGCAGGCCGACGATGACGAGCTCGCGGGAGCCGTCGAGAGCGATCAGCGCGAGGACGACGTTCTTGAGGGTGTCGGCCGCGGTCCACGCCCGGCCGTCCGCGCGGGGCTCGCGGTCGTTCGCGAGGTCGACCAGGGTCTGGATGGTGGGGGTGTCGGGCGAGTCGAAGACCCGGGCCTCCGGCTGCCCGTCGATCGGCAGCGCCTCGGGGACGGGCGTGCGGTACGCCTCGACGTTGGCCGCGTAGCCCCCGGCCGAGCGCACGAAGGTGTCCTCGCCGACCGGGGTCGGGTGCAGGAACTCCTCGCTCCGCGAGCCGCCCATCGCGCCGGCGTCGGCCTGCACGATGACGTACTCGAGTCCGAGACGGTGGAAGATCCGCTCGTACGCGTCGCGCTGCAGCTGGTAGCTCGCCTCGAGACCGGCGTCCGTGTGATCGAACGAGTAGGCGTCCTTCATGGTGAACTCGCGACCGCGCAGGAGCCCGGCACGCGGACGCGCCTCGTCGCGGTACTTGTCCTGGATCTGGTAGATCGACAGGGGCAGGTCCTTGTAGGAGGAGTAGAGGTCCTTGACCAGGAGGGTGAAGAACTCCTCGTGGGTGGGGGCCAGCATGTAGTCCGCGTCCTTGCGGTCCTTCAGCCGGAACACGCCGTCGCCGTACTCGGTCCAGCGTCCGCTCGCCTCGTAGGGCTCGCGCGGCAGGAGCGCGGGGAAGTGCACCTCCTGGGCGCCGGCCGCCTCCATCTCCTCGTGGATGATGCGCTCGATGCGGCGCTTCACGCGCAGTCCGAGCGGGAGCCAGGCGAAGACGCCCGGGGCCTGGCGGCGGATGTAGCCCGCGCGCACGAGGAGGCGGTGGCTCGCGACCTCGGCGTCCGAGGGATCCTCTCGGAGGGTGCGGACGAACAGGTGCGAGAGACGGGTAACCACGAGGGACGATCCTATCCGCAGGCCGCGCGCGGGTGCGCGCGGTCAGTCGGGGATCCGCGAGAAGACGAGGCTGCCGCCGGTCCCCTCCAGCACGATGTCCTCGGGGGTACCGCCGATCGCGACGGGCGCCGACAGCAGTGCGAGCAGCCGGATCTCGGCGGGTCCGGGACGGTCCTCGCACTCGTCCCGCCAGGCGGGCTCCTCCTCGGGGACGAGCAGGGCGTCGTCGATGGTGAACGGCGCGGTCACGCTCGAGCACTCCGTGCCGACGACGAGCGTCTCGTAGCCGTCGACCCTCTCGGTGCGCAGGCGCACCCGCGCGTCCTCGACCCAGGCGGAGTAGGGCCCCTCCCCCGACGCCGCCGTCAGCACCCAGCGGTCGCAGCCGAACGGGTCGGCCGAAGTGGGGCGATCGGTGCAGCCGTCGATCCCGGCGGCCGAGGCGGGCCGGAGCGACGCGACTCCGGCCGCCGCGAGGCTGGCCGCGACGATGATCAGGGCGAGGCGGAGTGCGGGGCGGACCATCGCGATCCGCTCCCGCTCCGGCTCAGTTCGCGCCGACGGTGACGACCGGGGCGCCGGTCGAGGTGTCGTCGGCGGGCATCTCGGCGGCGAGGCGGTTGGCCTCCTCGATGAGGGTCTTGACGATCTCGGCCTCGGGCACGGTCTTGATGACCTCGCCCTTGACGAAGATCTGGCCCTTGCCGTTGCCGGAGGCGACGCCGAGGTCGGCCTCGCGGGCCTCGCCCGGTCCGTTGACGACGCAGCCCATGACCGCGACGCGCAGGGGGACGCTCATGCCCTCGAGACCAGCGGTCACGTCGTTGGCGAGCGTGTAGACGTCGACCTGGGCGCGGCCGCAGCTCGGGCAGGACACGATCTCGAGCTTGCGCTCGCGGAGGTTCAGGGACTGCAGGATCTGCAAGCCGACCTTGACCTCCTGGGCGGGCGGGGCCGAGAGCGACACGCGGATGGTGTCGCCGATGCCCTCGCCGAGCAGGATCCCGAAGGCCGTCGCCGACTTGATGGTGCCCTGGAACTCGGGGCCCGCCTCGGTGACGCCGAGGTGGAGCGGCCAGTCGCCGCGTGCAGCGAGCTGGCGGTAGGCCTTCACCATGACGACGGGGTCGTTGTGCTTGACCGAGATCTTGAAATCGTGGAAGTCGTGCTCCTCGAAGAGGCTTGCCTCCCACACGGCGCTCTCCACGAGGGCCTCGGCGGTCGCCTTGCCGTACTTCTGCATGAGGCTCGGCTCGAGCGAGCCGGCGTTGACGCCGATGCGGATCGAGACGCCCGCGGCCTTCGCGGCAGCCGCGATCTTGCCGACCTGGTCGTCGAACTTGCGGATGTTGCCCGGGTTCACGCGGACCGCCGCGCAGCCCGCGTCGATCGCCGCGTACACGTAGTTGGGCTGGAAGTGGATGTCGGCGATCACCGGGATCTGGCTCTTCTTGGCGATGATCGGCAGCGCCTCCGCATCGTCGCGGCTCGGCACCGCGACGCGGACGATGTCGCAGCCGGAGGCGGTGAGCTCGGCGATCTGCTGGAGCGTCGCGTTGATATTCGTGGTCGGGGTCGTGCACATCGACTGCACGCTGACTTGGGCGTCGCCGCCGACCAGGACCTTCCCGACCTTGATCTGACGGGACTTGCGGCGGGGGGCGAGGGTCTCGGGGACCTTGGGCAAACCCAGATTCACTGCTGGCACCCGCCCATCGTACGCGCGCCGCCCGACCCTCCGTCCGCTCGCCGCGTCTTCCCAGCCGCCGCCTCCTCCCCCGGCCCTCACCGAGGGAACCCCACCCCGTCGAGGGAGCCCGCTCCTCCTGGTTCCCTCGACCTTCCGAGGTTCCCTCGCGCCCCGGCGCGGTCGCGCCGGCCGGGACGCCGGGCGAGGACCGGCGTCACCGTCAAGGCGAACGGGCGAATCGCGTCCCAGCGATTCGCCCCAGCCGCCCGCACCCCGCTCCACGGAACGCAACAACCCCGAGGAGCCGACCGCGGAACGCCGGGCGAGGACCGGCGTTCCCTAGAAGAGCTGGATCGGCTTCACGATGTCGGCGTAGATGAGGAGGGCGCTCATGCCGCCCAGCAGCAGCACGACCGCGTAGGTGAGAGGGAGGAGCTTCGCGATGTCCACGGGTCCGGGGTCGCGTCGGCCGAAGAGCTTGGCGATGCGGCGGCGCAGTCCCTCCCAGAGGGCGCCGGCGATGTGGCCGCCGTCCATGGGGAGCAGCGGGACGAGGTTGAAGACGAACAGCGCGACGTTGAGCGAGGCGAGCACGCCCACCATGGTCTGCACCTTCGACACCACCGGCAGCTGATCGGAGGCGGCGATCTCGCCCGCGATCCGGCCCACGCCGACCACGCTGATCGGCCCGTTCGCGTCGCGCTCCTCCGGCCCGAACGCGGCCTGCGCGACGTCGAGGAGTCGCTGCGGGAGATTGAGAATCACGCCGACGACGCTCGTGACGTTCTGCCACACCGTCTCCGGCACCGCCGTGATCGGCTGCTGCACCAGCGCCTGGGAGGGCGAGATGCCGATGAAGCCGACGGTCTGCGTCCGGACTGCGCCGGAGTCGTCCAGGACCGCGTTCCCCGCGTCGTCCGTGACCGCGACCTCGTTCTCGGCGGGTGTGATAGTGAGGGTGAGGGGCGTGCCGTCCCGGTCGACCTCGACGGCGAGCGGCACTCCGGCCGACTCGCGGATGATCGGGGTCAGGTCGTTCCAGCTCGAGACCGCGGTGCCGTCGATCGACACGATGGTGTCGCCGGGCAGCAGCCCCGCCGCCGCGCCGGGCGCGAGCGGGTCGTCGGGCGAGCAGCTCTCGGCGCTCGTGTCGGAGGCGGGCACGACGCACTGCGAGACCGAGGAGATCGTGGACGTGTTCTGCGCCACTCCGATCCCGCAGAGGAGCACGGCGAAGAGCACGGTGGCGATCACGAGGTTCATGAACGGACCGCCGAACATCACGATCACGCGCTTCCAGACCGGCAGCCGGTAGAAGGCGCGGTGCTCCTCCCCCTCGCCGATCGTCTCGGCGCTGGCGGCCCGGGCCTCGTCGATCATGGTGGAGTAGGCGCCCCGGCGCGGCTCGGGAGCGGACTCGTTGCCGTTCAGGCCGTTGAAGAAGCCGGTGCTCGACTCGGCGACCCGGTCGCCGGGGTTCTTGGGCGGGTACATGCCGATCATCGCGATGTAGCCGCCGAGCGGGAGCGCCTTGATCCCGTACTCGGTTTCGCCGCGGCGCCGCGAGTAGATCGTCCGGCCGAAGCCGATCATGTACTGCGTGACCTTCACCCCGAAGAGCTTGGCGGGAACCAAGTGCCCCACCTCGTGCAGGGCGATCGAGAGGGCCACGCCCACGGCGATGATGACGACGCCGAGGACGAAGAGCAGCACGGATTCCACCGACACACTGTAAGCCGGTGCCGGTCGCCCCCGCTGGGCGGGCGCTGGAGGAACCCGATGAGCCGGGGGGCCGCCTAGGCCGTCGCGATCCGCTCGTCCGCGGTGCGCCGCGCCCACGTCTCGGCGGCGGCGAGCGACTCCCGGGTCAGCGCCCCGTCGACGGAGTGGGCGTCGACGACGGCCTCCACGGTCGCGAGGATGTCGAGGTAGCCGATCCGTCCGGCGTGGAACGCCTGCACGGCCTGCTCGTTCGCGGCGTTGAACACGGCGGGGTAGGACGCTCCCGCCGCTCCCACCTTCTTCGCCAGGCGCACCGAGGGGAACGCCTCCTCGTCGAGGGGCTCGAAGGTCCAGGAGTGCGCGCGGGTCCAGTCCAGCGGCACGCCGACTCCGGCGACGCGGTGCGGCCAGTCGAGCCCTAGGGAGATCGGCAGGCGCATGTCCGGCGGCGACGCCTGGGCGATCGTGGAGCCGTCGACGTACTCGACCATCGAGTGCACGACCGACTGCGGGTGCACGGTCACGTCGATCCGCTCGTACGGGATGTCGAAGAGCAGGTGCGCCTCGATCACCTCGAGGCCCTTGTTGACGAGGGTCGACGAGTTCGTGGTGACGACCAGGCCCATGTCCCACGTGGGGTGGGCGAGCGCCTGGGCCGGAGTCACGTCGCGGAGGGAGTCGCGGTCGCGTCCGCGGAAGGGCCCGCCGGACGCGGTCAGGACGAGGCGGCGCACCTCGCGGTGCTCGCCAGCCAGCAGCGCCTGGGCGATCGCGGAGTGCTCGGAGTCGACCGGCACGATCTGCCCGGGTGCCGCGAGCGAAGTGACCAGCTCGCCGCCGACGATCAGCGACTCCTTGTTGGCGAGCGCGAGGCTCCGCCCCTCCTCGAGCGCCGCGAGGGTCGGACCGAGGCCGACCGAGCCGGTGATGCCGTTGAGGACGACGTCGGCCTCGACGCCGCGCACGAGCTGCTCCGCCTCGACCGCGCCGAACGCGGTGTGCTCCACGCCGAAGGCGCGGGCCTGCTCGGCGACCGTCGCGCGGTTCGACCCGGCGGCCAGGCCCACGACCTCGAAGCGGTCGCGGTTGGCTCCGATGACGTCGAGTGCCTGCGTTCCGATGGACCCGGTCGAGCCGAGGATGATGACCCTGCGCATCCGCCCATCCTGGCACGCTGCGCAGGGCCGCTCCCGGGTCAGCTCACCGCGAGGATGTCGATCACGAAGACGAGCGTGTCGGTGCCCGAGATGCCGGCGTTCGCGTTGCCCGCCTCACCGTAGCCCTGGGCCGGCGGGATCACGACGACGACCTGCGAGCCGACGGTCTGACCCACGAGCGCCTTCTTGAAGCCCTCGATCACGTCACCGGTGCCGAACGACGCCGGAGTGCCCGTGCCCCAGCTCTGATCGAAGACCTCCCCGGTGCCCCACACGGTGCCCTGGTACTGCACGATCAGGCTGTCGCCGTCGGCCACGACGGCCCCGTCGCCCTTCTTCAGCACGCCCAGCTGCAGCTCGGCGGGCGGATCCGTCTCGGGGATCGTGACGGTCGGCGCACCGTCCTCGGCGAGCGCCACCGTCGGCAGCCCGTCGACGGGCGGCTGCGGCTCACCGGTGGCCGCGGTCGGCACGATCGACTCGACGTCGATGACCATGACGATGGAGTCCTCCGCCGCGATGCCGAAGTCGGCGCTGCCCGCGTCGCCGAACGCATCGGCCGGCGGCACGACGGCGACCACGCGGGAGCCGACGGTCGCGCAGTTCACGGCCTTGACCAGACCCGAGAGGTACTGCTCGGTGTCGACGGCGAACGCGGCGCGGCCGCCGGACGCGTAGGTGCTCGCCGAGAACTCGGCTCCGCTGGTCGCGTTGTAGAGCGTGTAGTCGACCAGCACCGTGTCGCCCTCCGCCACCTCCTCGCCCGTGCCCTCGATCACGACCGTGCGCTCGGTCTCGTCGACCTGGAGGGGGGACGGGAAGACGGTGATCGGCTTCGTCGCGAAATCGCCGCTCGTCTCGACGGTCGCCGAGGCGTCGCCCTCCGAGACGCAGCTGAGCGGAGTGGGCGACGCGCTCGGCTCCGCCTCCTCTGCTCCGCCGGTGCAGGCCGTGAGGCCCAGGGTCGCGCCGACGACGGCGAGGATCGCGAATGCTCTGCGCACGGGGGTGCCTTTCCTGCCCGGTGGAGCCGGACGACGTTCGAGGGACGCCTCCATGCTCCGTCACGCGCCTAGGGACGACCTGGACGCGCGGCGCCGGACCCCTCGTGCAGGAGCGCCGCCTAGCATGGGGGCATGCGTGAATTCTCGGTCCCCCAGTCCCGCGCGCTCGTCACCGAGCTCCCCGGCCCGCGCTCGATCGCCCTCCAGGAGCGCCGCGTCAAGAGCGTCTCGCGCGGCGCGGGCACCCTCGCGAACATCTACATGGACCACGCCTCCGGCGCCGTCCTGGTCGACGTCGACGGCAACCGCCTCATCGACCTGGGCTGCGGCATCGGAGTGACGACCATCGGCCACGCGCACCCCGCCGTCGCCGCCGCGGCCGCCGCCCAGGCCGAGAAGCTGACGCACACGCTCTTCACGGTGACCCCGTACGAGAACTACGTCCGCGTCGCGGAGAAGCTCGCCGAGATCACCCCGGGCGACTTCGAGAAGCACTCCATCCTCGTCAACTCCGGCGCCGAAGCGGTCGAGAACGCGGTCAAGATCGCCCGCAAGTACACGGGCCGCCGCGCCATCGCCTCGCTCGACCACGCCTTCCACGGCCGCACGAACCTGACCATGGCGATGACCTACCGCCCCTACCCCGAGCGCGCGGGCATGGGTCCCTTCCCGGGCGAGATCTACAGCCTCCCGATCAGCTACCCCTTCCGCGACCCCGAGGGCATGACGGGCGAGGAGGCCGCGGAGCGCTCGATCGACTACATCCGCACCCACATCGGAGCACAGGAGCTCGCGGCCCTCTTCGTCGAGCCGATCCAGGGCGACGGCGGCATCATCATCCCGGCGCCCGGCTATTTCCAGCGCCTCTCCGAGTTCTGCACCGAGAACGGCATCGTCTTCGTCGCCGACGAGATCCAGGCCGGCATCGCCCGCACCGGCACGTGGTACTCGATCGAGCACCACGGAGTCGTCCCGGACCTGATCACCACCGCGAAGGGCATCGCGGGCGGCTTCCCGCTCGCCGCCGTCACCGGCCGCGCCGAGATCATGGACGCCGTGCAGCCCGGCGGCATCGGCGGCACCTTCGGCGGCAACCCCGTCTCCACCGCCGCGGCGCTCGCCACCTTCGAGGCGATCGAGTCCGAGGGGCTCCTCGAGGAGGCGCAGCGCGTCGAGCGCGCCCTGTGGGCCCGCATCGGCGACTGGGCCGAGCGCTTCCCCGTCGTCGGCGAGGTGCGCGGCAAGGGCGCCATGTTCGGCGTCGAGCTCGTGCACCCCGGCACCAAGAAGCAGAACCCGGAGGCGCTCGCCGCGATCCTGAAGCACGCCACCGCCAACGGCGTCATCCCGCTCGACGCGGGCAGCTGGGACAGCGTCCTGCGCATCATGCCGAGCGTGGTCATCAGCGAGGAGCTGATCGACGACGCGATGTCCGTCATCGAGGAGGCGCTCGCCCGGCTGAGCTGAGCGCCGCTCCTCCCGCCGGTCGTGTCCCCGGACATGACCGGCGGGGCATGCGTCCGGCGGTAACGTCGTGCGAATGCGGACCGACGACGACCACGACGCGCCGACCCCTCCCGGAATCGGTCCCTCGGCGCGATTCGCCCGCTTCGCGATGGGCGGCATCGGACGGATGGTCTACCGGCCCATCATCGAGGGGCGCGACAACGTCCCCCTCACCGGTCGGGTGATCCTCGCGAGCAACCACCTCTCGTTCATCGACTCCCCCGTCCTCACGCTCCTGGCGCCGCGGCCGGTGCAGTTCCTGGCGAAGGCGGACTACTTCACGGGGACCGGCGCGCGCGGGGCTCTGTCACGCTCCTTCTTCACCGCCGTCGGCGCCGTGGCGGTCGAGCGCGGTGCGGGTCAGGCCGCGCAGGAGGCGCTCGACCTGGGCCGCGCGATCCTCGAGCGCGACGAGGCCTTCGCCGTCTATCCCGAGGGCACGCGCTCGCGCGACGGCCGCCTGTACCGCGGGCGCACCGGAGTCGCGTGGCTCGCGCTCACGACCGGCGCACCGGTCGTCCCCGTCGGCCTCATCGGCACGCAGGAGCTCCAGCCGGTGGGGTCGAAGATCCCGCGCCTGCACCGCATCACCGTGCGCTTCGGCGATCCGCTCGATCTCTCGCACCACGGATCGGCCGACTCGGGCCGGGCGCGCCGCCACGCCACCGACGAGGTGATGACGGCGATCCACGCGCTCTCGGAGCAGGAGGCCGCGGGCGTCTACAACGAGTCGCCGCCGACGACGACCGCCGAGCGCATCCGCCGCGCTCTGCCGCACGAGCGGCGCTGAGGCCGGGCGGACGGCTCCGTTCAGCCTGCGGCCACCGTCTCGGGCTCGTGCTCGACAGGGAAGGCGACGGAGTTGGCGATGAAGCACAGTCGCGCCGCCTCCGGATGCAGCGACCGGGCGAGCTCGATCATCGACGCATCCGCCACCGTCACCCGGGGGCGCAGCGTCACTGAGGCGAAGCGGCCGCCGTCGCCCTCCTGCACCATGCGGCCCACCGCGTCGTCGACGTAGTCGGTGACGACCACTCCGTTCTTCACGGCCACGTGCAGGTACGAGAGCAGATGGCACTGCGAGAGCGCGGCGAGGAGCAGCTGCTCCGGATTCCAGCGGTCCGGGTCCCCGCGGAAGGGCTTGTCGGCCGAGCCGAGGATCACCTCGCGCCCGTCCGCGCGCACCGTGTTCTGCCGGCCGTAGTCGCGGTACCCGCTCGTGCCGGTGCCGCGGTTCCCCTCCCAGACGACGGAAACCGCGTAGTGGTGATCGATCTGCATCGGATTCCTTCTTCCGTTCCCTGGATCGAGCCGGTCTCGTCCGTCTGGACCCCTTGCCGCGGAGGACCCGCGGGTAGGATCGCAGGACCATGACAGACACGCTCGCCCCCCAGGTTCCCACGTCGGCAGTCCCGCAGGAGAGGCTCGTCGCCACCGAGATCCCCGGGCCCCGCTCGAAGGCCCTGCACGAACGACGTCTCGCCGTCGTGCCCACCGGCGTGGGCACCGCTCTCCCCGTGTACATCGACCGCGCGCACGGCGCGATCCTCGTCGATGTCGACGGCAACCGCTTCATCGACCTCGGCGCCGGCATCGGAGTGACCACGATCGGTCACACCGACGACGAGGTCGTCGCCGCCGCGACCGAGCAGCTCGGCCGCCTCACGCACACCCTCTTCACGGTCACGCCCTACGAGCCCTACATCCGCGTCGCGGAGCTGCTCGGCGAGCACACCCCCGGCGACTTCGCCAAGAAGACCGTCCTCGTCAACTCGGGTGCCGAGGCGGTCGAGAACGCGGTCAAGATCGCCCGCAAGCACACGGGCCGGCCCGGTGTCGCGGTCCTCGACCACGCCTACCACGGCCGCACCAACCTGACCATGGCGATGAACTTCAAGGCGCTGCCCTACGGCCTCGGCTTCGGGCCGTTCGCGAGCGACATCCACCGCGCACCGAGCTCCTACCCGTACCACGACGGGCTCTCGGGGGCCGAGGCCGCCGAGCGCACGATCTCGTACCTCGAGAAGACGGTCGGGGCGTCCGCCCTCGCCTGCCTCGTCGTCGAGCCCGTGCAGGGCGAGGGCGGCTTCATGGTGCCCGCCGACGGGTACCTGCCCGCACTGCAGGAGTGGTGCACCGCGAACGGCATCGTCTTCGTCGCCGACGAGATCCAGTCGGGCATGGCCCGCACCGGCGCCTGGTTCGCCAGTGAGCACTTCGGTCTCGTCCCCGACCTCGTCCTGTCGGCCAAGGGCATCGCGGGCGGCCTGCCGCTCGCCGGGGTCACGGGACGCGCCGAGATCATGGACTCCGCCCAAGCCGGCGGGCTGGGCGGCACCTTCGGCGGCAACCCCGTCGCGGCCGCCGCCTCCGTCGCCGTCTTCGAGCGCATCGAGCGCGAGGGTCTGCTGGCCGAGGCCGACCGCATCGGCGCCCGCCTCGGTGCCGCGCTGCGCGAGCTGCAGGAGCAGTACGACATCATCGGCGACGTCCGCGGCATCGGCGCCATGATGGCGATCGAGCTCGTCCTGCCCGGAACGGCGACGACCACGAAGATCCCGAACGCCGCCGCGGTCACCGCGATCACCGAGTACGCGGCGTCGCACGGCGTCCTCGTCCTGAGTGCCGGGACCTACGGCAACGTGGTGCGATTCCTGCCGAGCCTCGCGCTCACCGACGACCTGCTCGACGACGCCGTGTCCGTCCTGCGCGAGGCCTTCGCGACGCTCTGACCCTCCGTCCCCGCACCCGACGGCCCGGGCCCCCGCACAGGAGGCGCCGGGCCGTCGGGCAAGATGGGGGGATGTCTGCAGGAACCTTCACCGTCGCGGAGTCCGTCGAGCTCGCCGTCGTCGAGCGCTCGGGCTTCGTCGAGTCCCGCCATGCCGGCTCGGCCGTGCTGCTCGACACGGACGGCCGGGTCTCCCGCACGCTCGGCAACCCGTCCGCTCCGATCCTCCCCCGGTCGTGCCTCAAGCCCTTCCAGGCCCTCGCTGTCATGACGGCGGGCGTCGAGCTGAGCGGCGCGGAGGCGGTCATCGCGACGGCGAGCCACGCGGGGATCCCGCAGCACGTCGCCCTGGTTCAGAACCTGCTCTTCCGTGCCGGGCTCGATCACACCGCGCTGCAGTGCCCCGCCGACTGGCCGAGCGACTCGGCCACCCGCGCGCAGCTCCTGCGCGCCGGCGCGACGCAGGATCCGCTCTACATGAACTGCTCCGGCAAGCACGCGGCCATGCTGCTGGCCTGCGTCCCGAACGGCTGGAGCACGGACGACTACCTCGAGCGCTCCCACCCCCTGCAGCAGCACATCGTCGACACGATCGAGCGGCTGACGGGCGAGCGCGTCGCCGGCACCGCGATCGACGGCTGCGGTGCTCCCGTGCACGCCCTGCCGCTGACCGCGCTGGCGAAAGGGATCTCCCGCATCGTGTCGTCCTCCGCGGCGTCGCCCTTCGGCCTCTACCGCCAGGCGGGCGTCCTCACGAACGCGATCCTCGAGAACGCCTGGGCCCTCGACGGCCCCGGCCGCGACAACACCGTTGTCATCGAGCGGCTCGGCCTGGTGGCGAAGCTCGGGGCGGAGGGCGTGCTGGTCATGGCCTCGCCCGACGGCACCACGGTCGCACTGAAGATCCTCGACGGGAGCCTGCGCGCGGCGACGGTCGTCGCGCTCAAGCTCCTCGTCGAGGCCGGTGCGGTGGAGCGGACGGCGGCGAACGAGGTCCTCGTGCGGCTGAACCCGGTCGTCACGGGCGGCGGGCGCCCGGTCGGCGCGATCCGCGCCTCCTACGTCTGACGCCCGCTCACTGCAGCCGGGCGATCCGCTTGGCCCTCGCGGCCGAGGACACCTGCGTGACGACCACGATCACGATCGCCAGGAGGAACACCGCCGACGCGATCACGTTCGCCTCGGCCGGGATCCCGCGGGCCGCCGCGATGTAGATGTACTTCGGGAACGTCGTGACGGATCCGGAGTTGAAGTTCGTGATGATGAAGTCGTCGAAGCTCAGCGCGAACGAGAGCAGGGCCGCGGCGAGGATGCCGGGCAGCAGGAGCGGGAAGGTGATCCGCCAGAACACCTGGCCCGGCGACGCGTAGAGGTCGCGTCCCGCCTCCTCGAGCTTGGGGTCGAGGCTCGCCACGCGGGCCTTGACCGTCACCACGACGAAGCTGATGCAGAACATCGTGTGCGCCAGGATGATCGTCACGAGCCCCTTCTCGGCCCCGACCGTGAGGAACTGCGCGGCGAGTCCGGCACCGAGCACGACCTCGGGGGTGGCCATGGGCAGGAACAGCAGCAGGCTGATCGCCGAGCGGAAGCGGAAGCGGAAGCGCACGAGGGCCAGGGCGATCATGGTGCCCAGGGCGGTGGCGAGCACCGTGGCGACGGCGCCGACGAGGAGGCTGTTGCCGAACGCGGTCATGACCTCCTCGCTCGTCCACGCCGAGATCCACTTGTCGAAGGTGAATCCGCGCCAGGCGATGTTGCTCTTGCCCGAGTCGTTGAACGAGAAGACGAACGTGTAGGCGATGGGGATGAGCAGGAAGATCAGCGCGAGGGCCGTGTAGACCCCGAGCCCGAGTCCCGTGAAGCGGCGCGGACCGCGGACGGGAGCCGGTGCGGGCGCACCGAGGGCCTCCTGGGCGCTGGCGACGGGCCGGTCGGCGGTGGCGGTCACAGCAGGTCCTCCGTTCCACTTCGCTTCACGTAGAAGCCCACGATGATCAGGATCACGGCCATCAGCACGATCGAGAGGGCTGCGGCGGCCGGGTAGTTCTCGAGTGTCAGGAAGTTGGCCTCGATCGCGTTGCCGACCATCGAGGTCTGCGAGGAGCCGAGGAAGTCGCGGCTGGCGTTGATGTAGTCGCCCGCCGCGGGGATGAAGGTCAGCAGCGTCCCCGACACGATCCCGGGCATCGACAGCGGCACGGTCACCTTCCAGAAGACGGACGCCGGATGCGCGTACAGGTCCGACCCCGCCTCCAGGAACCTGGTGTCGAGCCGCTCGAGCGTCGTGTACAGCGGCAGGGTCATGAACGGGATGAAGTTGTAGGTGATCCCGAAGACGACGGCGATGGGCGTCCCGGTCAGGTGCCCGTCCGCCGGCAGGATCGCGACGGCCTTGAGCCCCTGCACCAGCGGGCTCTCGTCGGCGAGGATCTGCTTCCAGGCGAGGGTCCGCAGCAGGAAGCTGATGAAGAACGGCGCGATGACCAGCGTCAGGAGCAGGTTCTGCACCAGCGGCCACGGCCGCGCCTTGACTCCGATGAAGTAGGCGAGCGGATAGCTGATCACGAGCGCGAGGACGGTGGCGATCAGGGCGTAGCCGAACGAGCGGACGGCGTGCGGCCAGTAGTCGGCCATCACGACGAGGTAGTTCTGCCAGGCGAAGCCGGGGGCGTACTCGCCGATGTCGCCGTCCGGGATCTCGGCCTGGAACGAGGTGAGCACGAGCGAGATCAGCGGCGCCAGGAAGAAGAGCAGCATGTACGCGATGCCCGGCAGCAGAAGCACCAGCGCGAGCGTCGAGCGCCTGCGGACGGGCGCGTCGAGCGGGTTCGCCGGACCGGAGGCGAACGCGGCGAAGGCCATGCCTACGCTCCCCCGGCTCGCCCGGCCAGCAGGCCGCGCTTCTGCAGTGCGATCGCCCGGGTCGAGTCGTCGGCGTCGAACCGCGGCACCGACCCCGGCTCGTCGGCGAGGCCGAAGCCGTGCTCGGTGCTCCAGCTGACCCACACCTGGGCGCCCTCGCCCACGACCGGTCCGAAGACCATGTTCTGGGCGAAGACGACCACGGGTCCGAGTCCCGGCATCTGGATCGTGTACTGGGTGCTGACCCCGCTGAAGGAGACGTCGACCACGATGCCCGGCCCGAGGACGTTCCGATCGGGCAGATCGCCGGGCGCCTCTGTCAGCAGCAGGAGCTTCTCGGGGCGGATGCCGATGGTCACCTCGCCGCTCGTGCGCGCCGAGCGGGCGGAGGGGACCGTGATCCGGTGCCCGCCGGCCTCGACAGTGAGGGCGCGGTCCGTCGACCCGACGACCTCGCCGGTGAAGAGGTTCGACTGACCGAGGAAGTTCGCGACGAAGGCGGTGCGCGGGAGCTCGTAGAGCTCCTCCGGAGCGCCCATCTGCTCGATCCGGCCCTTGTTCATCACCGCCACGGTGTCGGCCATGGTCATGGCCTCCTCCTGGTCGTGCGTGACGTGGAGGAAGGTGAGACCCACCTCCTCCTGGATCGACTTGAGCTCGAGCTGCATCTGCCGGCGGAGCTTGAGGTCGAGCGCTCCCAGCGGCTCGTCGAGCAGCAGGAGCGCCGGGCGGTTGACGATCGCCCGGGCGAGGGCGACGCGCTGCTGCTGCCCGCCCGAGAGGGAGGAGGGACGTCGCTGCGCGAGGTGGTCGAGCTCCACGAGGCGGAGCGCCTCGTGCGCCTTGCCGACCGGGTCGTCGATCCGCCGGCGCTTCAGGCCGAAGGCGACGTTCTCGAGGATCGACATGTGCGGGAACAGCGCGTACGACTGGAAGACGGTGTTCACGGGCCGCTGGTAGGTCTTGGTGGCGGTGACGTCCTCGCCGCCGATCAGGATGCGGCCGGCCGAGGGCTCCTCGAGCCCGGCCACCAGGCGCAGGGTCGTCGTCTTGCCGCAGCCAGACGGGCCCAGCAGCGCGAAGAACGATCCGGCCGGGATGGTCAGATCGAGCGAGTCGATGGCGGTGAAGCCGGGGTACTGCTTGCTGATCCCGACCAGCTGGAGGTCGGCGCCGCTCTCGGCGAAGGTTCCCGTCGCCATCAGATGCCCAGCAGCACTTTCTGGAACTCGGCCTGGTAGTCCTTCTCCTCCGACGCGCTGAGCGTGCGGAACACGTGCGCCTGCGACAGCGTCTGCTCGTCGGGGAAGATCAGCTGGTTCTCCGCCAGCTCCGGGTCGATGCTCTCCATGGCGTCCTTCGCTCCGTCGACGGGGGTGATGTAGTTGACCCAGGCGGCCACCTCGGCGGCAACCTCCGGCTCGTAGTAGTAGTTCATGAGGGCTTCCGCGTTGGCCTTCCGCTTCGAGCCCATCGGCACGACGAACGTGTCGTTCCACAGCGTGCCGCCGGAGTCGGGGAGTGCGAACTCCCACTTGTCGCCCGCCTCCGCGTTGATCAGGGTGATGTCCCCGGACCAGCAGATGGCGGCGAGGGTGTCCTCGTTCTGCAGATCGTTGAGGTAGGCGTTGCCCTTGATGTTGCGGATCTGACCGTCGTCGACCTGCTTCCGGAAGACGTCGATCGCGTTCATGAACTCGTCGTCGCCCCACGATCCGGCGATGTCGGTCCCCTGCGCCTGCATGATCAGGCCGATCGTGTCGCGCATCTCGCTGAGCACGCCGACGCGTCCGCGCAGCTCCGGATCCCACAGGTCCTCGACGCTCGCCAGCCCGTTCGGCAGCTTCTCCTTGTTCCAGCAGATGCCGGCGAAGCCCGCCTGCCAGGGGAGCGAGAGGTGGCGGCCCGGATCGAAGTCCGGGTTCGCGAGGGACGGGCTGAGGTTGGCGAGGTTGGGGATGTTGGCGTGGTCCAGCTCCTGGACGAAGCCGCGGCGGACGAGCCGCGAGACCATCCACTCGGTCAGGCACACGGTGTCGGCGCCGATGTACTGCCCGAGCGCCAGCTGGTCCTTGACCTTGCCGTAGTAGGAGTTGTTGTCGTCGACCGCGACGTTGTAGGTGACCGAGATGCCGCTCTGCTCCTCGAAGGCGAGGAGGGTCGGGTACGCGCCGTCGTCGTCCTCGTCGAGGTAGGCGGGCCAGTTGTCCCAGACGAGCCTGGGGTCGTCGGCGGATCCGTCGGCGGCGGCCGTGGGGGCCGGACGGCTGACCGGCGCGCACGCGGCGAGCGCGAGGGCGCCCGCCCCGAGACCGAGACCGCCGAGGACCGCGCGACGTGAGAGCATCGCGCGCCGCTCGCGCTCCCGGGAGCGGGCGACGGCGATCGCCTCGCGGAGAACGGGATCCCTCGGGAGGGGACGGGTCATGGCTGCGGCTCCTGACTTCGTCGGTGCGGCGGGAGGCTCACCGGCGTGAACGTGGGGAAATACTGGCACAGCGCTCGAGGCCTGTCGACGCGCAACAGACGAAACCGGACATTCGGAAACATGATCGTCACGAATTCCGCGCTTCGGAGCCCTCCTGACCACGGATTCCTCCGGTACGGCCGATCTCGGGCACAGCGTCGGGCCACCGCGCCCTGCGGACCTCCCCGTGCTGCTCGACGAGGAAGGATCCCGGAGCGCAGAGCGGAGGATCGGGCAGCGGTCCGAGGAGGATCCGCGCCTCCGTCGGCGGGACGTCGAGCACGACCAGCCCGCTCCGACGCGCCAGGGCGAGGAGTGCGCGAGCGGACGCCCACTCCGCGGCGGTCCCGACGACGACCCCGTCCGGGAGCGCGCCGTCCGAGGCGAGCGCCTCGGGCACCCTGCTGGTCGCGCACCACGCCAGCATCCGCGACCGCAGCGCGACCGGAGCGTTCGTGACCACGACCACCGGCGCCGCGTCGAGCGGGACGGGCTCCGGCCTCCGCCGCACCCGGGCGGCGTGCGGGGTCGACGGGGCGAAGACCTGGACCCGTTCCCCGTGCCACCACCCCCCTCCCGGCGGCAGGTCGGGACGGTACGGCTCCCCGTCCCCGGCGAGCAGCTGGTGCTCCTGCCTGCTCGCGGTGCGCAGCAGGAGGACGTCGTCGACTCCGCCTCGGAGCGCCGCGATCCCGTCCGTCGTCCGGCGCGCCGACAGCACGATCCTCCGTCGGCCCGAGCGCACCGCCGTCTGCAGGGCCTCGAGCAGTCGTCGCCTCCCCTCGTCGGCGCAGCGGCGCAGCAGCAGGTCGAGATCGTCGATGACGACGGGCCCCTCGCCTCCCGTGACCGAGTCCCACACCTCCTCGAGGTCGTCGGGACCGAGGACCGCCTGCCCGGGGATCTGCACGGCGAGCTGCCGAAGAGCGGTGGAGCGTCCGGAGCCCGCTGCCCCGAGGACGAGGAGCGAGGACCCGGTGAGCTCGACGACGTCCTGCCTCTGCTCACTCGGCCTGTCCACGACTCCGAGGAGCAGCCGTCCGGCCTCCGGCGCAGGAGCCGGCAGGAGGAAGGGCAGCGGATCCAGCCACGGACGATGCACCGGCACCTCCCGGTCCGCGGGCAGCGCGGCCCGGACCGCGTCGCCCGTGCGGGGCAGTGCCGCTTGCACGAGAGTGCTCCGTCCACCGTGCGAGACGATGCAGCGGCCCGGAGTGCGGTGCGGGATCCGGGCGGCGGCGTCGCTGCCCACCAGCGATCGCGAATCGGCGGCGTCGTGCACACGAAGAGCGATGCGGAGGCCGCAGTTGGCGGCGACCGCATCGCGCACGACGCCGACCGGCCGCTGAGTGCACAGCACGAGGTGCACTCCGAGCGACCGGCCTCGGGCGGCGATGTCGGCGAAGGCCCGGTGCAGATCGGGAGAGCGCTCGAGGACGACCGCGCACTCGTCCACGACCACGACCAGTCGCGCGAGCGCTCCCACGGGCAGCCGCGCGATGTCGGGAACCCCTCGCTCAGCCAGCAGCCGCTCGCGGCGGCGCAGCTCGGCGGCGACGCTGGCGAAGGCGCGGTCGGCGCCGTGCTGATCGAGATCGGTGATGACGCCGGTCACGTGCGGCAGCGTCGCCAGCGGAGCGAAACCCGCGCCGCCCTTGAAATCGGCCAGCAGGAAGGTCACCGCCGCCGGACCGTGCCGCGCCGCGAGGGCGAGGACCCATGCGACGAGGAGCTCGCTCTTGCCGCTCCCCGTCGTCCCGCCCACGATGGCGTGGGGCCCGTCCGCGACCAGATCGATCTCGACCGCTCCCGCGGGTCCCGTCCCGAGGACGACCGGCAGCCCGTTCTCGCCGCCCACCCGCTCGAGCGCACCGAGGTCCGACAGGCTCACGGACTCCGGTAGCGCTCGCTCGCCGGCCCGACCGGCCGAGCGGGCGAGGGCCTCCGCGAACCGCAGCGCCTCGCCGGCCGAGACGTAGGCCACCGCCAGCTCCTCGGCGCGACCCGCGCTCTCGCGGCCGACGACGCGGTCCGGACCGCGTCCACCGAGCTCCAGGACGCAGCGGCACGACGAAGGGAGTTCGGACGCCGACCTCGCGAGGACGAGCAGGTCCGCCCCTCCCGCGGGCGTCGCGTCGGCGCCCATCTCCCACACCTGCCACTGGACGACGGACGTCTCCCCTCGCACGTGAGGGGCGGACCGGAGGCAGTCCCACTCGCGCCCCGGAGGGAGGACGATCCCGAGCTCGTCCGGAGCCACCAGCTCCAGCGCCTGGAGCAGGAGCCCCCGCGCGACGGCCCGCGCGACGACGAGCGGCCCGACGATCCCGATGCCGGCCGAGAACGGGACTCGGAGCGGCGCGTCCGCGATCGACCGGATGTCCCCACCCTCCGCCGCGACGACCGTGCCCCGACCGAGGACCGGCTCGAACTCCCTCGCCCTCCGCCGCCAGCGGGCGTCGGCCGGAAGTCCGCCGCGCAGCACGGCTCTGGCGTCGGGGGCGGCGATCCTCATCGCCTCGAGCTCCTCCCGGGCCCGCGCCGCCTGCGCCGCGTCGTAAGCCCGCAGCTCCTGGTCGTACCGCTCCGCCTCCCGCCGCACCGTCCGACGCCGGACCCTCGCCGCGTCCAGGGAGGAGGCGATCACCACGACCGGGCCGAGCGCGGCGAAGGCGAGCATCATCGGCGAGCGGGTGACCGCGTACAGCACGACCGCCGAGAGGACGGGGGCGAGCGCCGCGACCCAGGGGAAGGACGGGCGCGCCGGAGCGGAGGGCCGTATCGGAGGGCGGGGTGCTGCCAAGCGGATCGGGAGGGTCATCCCCCCATCAGAACGGAGGACGCCCGCGCGTGGGAGGTCAGCGGGTGATCGGGGGACGGCTGGTGCCTGTGGAGGAGCCGTCGACCCGCTCGACGGCCATCTCGACGGAGGAGAGCAGCACCCGGCTGCCGATCTTCGCCCGGTAGCGGCGCCCCGCCTCCAGCGGGAGCGGTGCCTGCGTCGGAGCGACCAGCACCGTGCCGTTCGCCGACCACCGGTCCCTCACCCACAGCCCGCCCTCGTCGAAGCCGAACTCGAGGTGCGTCTTCGACAGCGACCGGGTCTCGTCGGGGATCGCGAGGATGTGGCGCACGTTCTCGCCGGGATCCGGCAGCGGCTGCCGTCCGACGAGTCCCGTGCCCGTCACGATCGCGTGATGACCGGTCCCGAAGGACAGGCGGACGAGGCCCTGGACCGGAGGGGCGAGAGGCGCGCCGGGTGCCGGTCGGCGGTGGCGCCCCGGCGCGAGCCCGGGCAGCCAGGCGCGGCGCGAGGGATCGAGCACCGTCGTGTCGCCGGACGACGTCGGGCTGGAGAGCCCGGGGGTCGCGTGCGTCGCCACCGGGCTGCCGCACTCGCCGCAGAGGATCGCGCCCGAGGCGAGGGTGGAGCCACACGTGCTGCAGATCACCGAGAACGCCCTTTCCGTCCTCCATGCTATCCGGCGTCCGCCGCCCACCGCCCGGACGGCGAGGATCAGCCCGGTTCGCCCGTGACGTCGAGCACGTCCACCACGATGACGGTGACGTTGTCCCGGCCGCCGTTCTCGAGCGCGGCGTCCATCAGAGCGTCGACCGCGTCCTGCGCACTCGTGGTCGAGGAGAGGAGGTGCTCGAGACCCGCGTCCGTCAGCTCCTTCGTCAGTCCGTCGGAGCAGAGCAGAAGCCGCGAGGGCGCGATCACCGGCACGAGCCGGTAGTCGGGGACGGGAGCCTCGTGGAAGCCGACGGCCCTCGTGATCACGTTGCTGTGCGGATGCACGTCGGCCTCGTCGCGCGAGATCAGCCCGGCGTCGACCAGTTCCTGCACGACCGAGTGGTCGACGGTCAGCTGCACCAGCGACCCCTGGACCCACAGGTACACCCGGGAGTCGCCGATGTTGAAGACCGACCAGTAGGGCTCGCCTCCGACGGCGGTCAGCGCCGCTCCGGTGACGGTCGTGCCGGTGCCGCGGTCGGCCGACTGCGACTGGCGCGCGATGTCGCTCACGGCGTCCCGCAGAGCCCGGTCGATCTCCTCGGCGCCGACCGTCGCTCCGGTCGCCGCCGTCGAGAGCCGGGAGACGACGGCGTCGCTCGCCACCTCGCCCGCCGCGTGGCCGCCCATGCCGTCGGCGACCGCGAAGAGCGGGGACTTCGCCAGGTAGCTGTCCTCGTTGCCGCTGCGGACGTGGCCGGTGTGCGTCCTCGCGGCCCAGCCCAGCGTCACCTCCGCCGACGGCGCATCGGAGCTCCACGCCGAGACGGGGACGGTGACGGAGGCGCGGCCGCGGCCGATCTGCGTCATCGCGTCTCCTCGTCTGCGCTGCACCGCCCGCGAGCGGCGGAGGACCCTCCGATGCTACTTGCTGACGACGGGGCGGCAGAGCGCTCTCCCGGCCGAGCGCGCGGCCGGAGGCGACCGCCCCGGGAGCGGGTCGCACTGCTTCTCCGGACGACGGTGGAATCCGTGCACGGACGGGGGCCGAGCGTGCGGATTCACTTGCCGCGGTACCTCTTGACTGCCAGGATCGTCGCATGAGCCCCAACCGTCCTCCTTCACAGCGCCCCGTCCAGCTCGACGACGTGTCGAAGGCGATCATCGAGCAGCTGCAGGCCGACGGGCGCCGCTCGTACGCCGAGATCGGCAAGGCCGTCGGTCTGAGCGAGGCAGCGGTCCGCCAGCGGGTGCAGAAGCTCACCGAATCCGGCGTGATGCAGATCGTCGCCGTCACGGATCCGATGCAGCTCGGCTTCTACCGTCAGGCGATGATCGGCGTCCGTGTCACCGGTGACACGCGCGACGTCGCCGACCGCCTCGCCGCGATCCCGGCCGTCGACTACGTGGTCCTCACCGCGGGCACCTTCGACATCCTCGCCGAGGTCGTCTGCGAGAACGACGACGACCTCATCGCCCTCCTCAATCAGGAGATCCGCTCGCTGCCGGGAGTCCTCTCGACCGAGACCTTCGTCTATCTCAAGCTCCACAAGCAGTTCTACAACTGGGGAACGCGGTAAGCCATGACCGATACAGCCTTTTCCACCGACGCCCTCGAGTCGGGCGACGCCGTCAGCGGCACCGACGCACCGAGCGGGGTCGACGACGCCGCGCTCCAGAAGAAGGCGAAGGACCACCTCTGGATGCACTTCACCCGGCAGTCCGTGATGGACTCGGGCGCCGGCGTCCCCATCATCACGCGGGGCGAGGGCCACCACATCTGGGACAGCACCGGCCGCAAGTACTTCGACGGCCTGTCCGGCCTGTTCGTCGTCAACGCGGGCCACGGGCGGCGCCGCCTCGCCGAGGCCGCCGCCAAGCAGGCGTCCGAGCTGTCCTTCTTCCCCCTGTGGTCCTACGCGACCCCCTCCGCCATCGAGCTGGCGGACCGTCTGGCCGACCACGCGCCGGGCGATCTCAACCGGGTCTTCTTCTCGACCGGAGGAGGCGAGGCCGTCGAGACGGCCTTCAAGCTCGCGAAGCACTTCTGGAAGCTCCAGGGCAAGCCCGGCAAGCACAAGGTGATCTCGCGCTCCGTCGCCTACCACGGCACTCCGCAGGGAGCTCTCGCCATCACCGGCATCCCCGCGATGAAGTCGATGTTCGAGCCGCTGGTCCCCGGAGGATTCCGCGTGCCCAACACGAACTTCTACCGGGCCCCGCAGCACGGGGACGACCTCGAGGCGTTCGGCGTGTGGGCAGCGGACAGGATCGAGGAGATGATCGAGTTCGAGGGTCCGGACACCGTCGCCGCGGTGTTCCTGGAGCCGGTGCAGAACTCGGGAGGCTGCTTCCCGCCCCCTCCCGGCTACTTCCAGAGGGTGCGCGAGATCTGCGACCGCCACGACGTCCTGCTCGTCTCGGACGAGGTGATCTGCGCCTTCGGCCGGATCGGGCACATGTTCGCGTGCGACGAGTACGGCTACGTCCCGGACATGATCACCTGCGCGAAGGGGATGACGAGCGGCTACTCCCCCATCGGAGCGACCATCGTCAGCGACCGCGTCTACGAGCCCTTCCGGCACGGCCAGGTGTCGTTCCCGCACGGCTACACCTTCGGCGGGCACCCGGTGTCGGCGGCGGTCGCGCTCGAGAACCTCGACATCTTCGAGGAGGAGAGGCTCAACGAGCGCGTCCGCGAGAACTCGCCCGTGTTCCGCTCGACGCTCGAGAAGCTGCTCGATCTGCCGATCGTCGGCGATGTGCGCGGAGCCGGGTACTTCTTCGGCATCGAGCTCGTGAAGGACAAGGCGACGAAGGAGACCTTCGACGAGGACGAGTCCGAGCGGCTGCTCCGAGGGTTCCTGTCGAAGGCGCTCTTCGACGCTGGCCTGTACTGCCGCGCCGATGATCGGGGCGACCCGGTGGTGCAGCTCGCGCCGCCGCTCACCGTCGGCCCGAAGGAGTTCGACGAGATCGAGCAGATCCTGCGCGGCGTCCTCACGGAGGCGTGGTCGCGGCTCTGAGCGACGAGCGCGCCGCGGAGTCACGCGGCGCGCTCCTGCCCGACCAGCCACGGTGAGCGCTCCCCGCGCCCGAGTGCCGCGAGCAGTCGCCGTGCGCTCTCCTCGTGCGGATCCGTCCGTCCCGCCTCCCCTGCCACGCGCGCGGCCTCCTCAGGATCGCCTGTGGACCAGTGCAGGACGGCGAGCAGGACGAGCACCGCGGCCCGCTCGGTCCTCGGAGTGAGCTCGGCCACCGCCGCGACGAGGGTGATGGCCGAGAGGAGTGCGGCCCGCGGCGTCACCGCACGCGGCTGGGAGACCAGCGAGAGGGCATGGCCGACCCAACCGGGACGCTGCGCACTGACGATCAGCGCGGCCGTCAGAGCAGGTCTCGGGAGGCGGGCTCCGCCCTCCGCGGTTCGCCGCAGCAGCCCGTCGACACTGCCCCGGAGACGCGCGGGCAGCTCCGCTCGAGGATGACGGTCGAGCAGCGCGTCGACGTGCTCCGAGACCGACCGCGCCTGCTCCGGCGCCTCCCCGATCGCACCGGTGGAGGATCCGTCGATCGGACCGTCGTCCGCGTCGAGGACCTGGACCACGTCGACCGACAGCTCCCGAGCCCGTCCCCGGAGCGCTGCCGCGACTCCCTCGCCTCTGCGCGCGCTCGAGGTGTAGACGACGGCGACGACCGAGTCCGCCCGACCGAACCGTCCGAGCGCCCCGAGGAACGCCCCGACCGAGGGAACAGGGTCTCCGCAGGGCAGGTCGAAGCGCATGGCTCCGGTCGTCGACCCGTCCCGCACCGGCAGCAGGACGACGCTCTCGCGAGGACGGAAGCCGACGAGTCGCGGCACCTGTGCGAGGGCTCGGCGGTGGAGGAAGGAGGCGGTGGTGTCGTGGAGAGTCATGGCTGCAGAGTGGCGGGCCGCACGCGGCGCCGCTCGTCCGCTCGGCCGCCTCCGAAGACGGCCGGGCCGAAGGCGCTCCTGTGGAGGAGTCCCGGCCGCCCGCTGCGCCCTCTTCTCCGATGAGCGCGTGCGGCGCCACACCGCACTCCCCTGGCTCCTCCCCACACGCCCTCCGCCCGACCTGTGCACCGATGTCCGATTCCCGCCGGTCGCGGCGGGGACCCGTCGGTACTCTCGTGGCATGAGAACGACTCCCCTCCTCGTCCGCCGCACGACGAGCCCCCTCGGCAGGATCGAGGTGGGCTCTGACGGCGAGTCCCTTGTGTCGCTCGCGATCGCGAGAGCCGACGAGCTCCCCCACGACCACCTCCGCGAGTCGGACGATCCCGTCCTCGACGCGGCCGTGACCCAGCTCGACGAGTACTTCACCGGGACCCGCACGACCTTCGATCTGCCTCTGAGCCTGCGCGGCACGGTCTTCCAGCTTGAGATCTGGCGGGCGCTGCAGGGTCTGGGCTGGGGGGAGATCACCTCGTACGGGGCCCTGGGCGCCGCCACCGGGCGGCTTCGAGCGGGGCGCCCGATCGGAGGAGCCGTCGGTCGCAATCCGATCCCGATCATCATCGGCTGCCACCGCGTGCTCGCGGGCGACGGGCGCATCACGGGCTACAGCGGCGGCGAGGGCGTGCCGACGAAGGCCTGGCTGCTCGATCATGAGGGGATCCCCCACCGATGACGACGGCCGACGGCGTCCTCGTCGGCGAGGACGGCCTCGCCCGCTGCGCCTGGTCGGGCGAGGACCCGGAGTACCGCCGCTACCACGACGAGGAGTGGGGGTTCCCGCTCCACGGCGACCGCCCGCTCTTCGAGAAGATCTGCCTGGAAGGATTCCAGGCCGGTCTGTCGTGGATCACGATCCTCCGCAAGAGACCGAGGTTCCGACAGGTCTTCCACGACTTCGAGCCGGACGCCGTGGCTCGGATGGACGGCGACGACGTCGAGAGGCTGATGGACGACACCGGCATCATCCGCAACCGCGCCAAGATCATCGCGACGATCGAGAACGCCCAGGCCGTCGTGGCGCTGCGCGAGCGCGACGGCGAGGGCGCTCTCGATCGCCTCGTCTGGTCGTTCCCGGACGAGCGCACGGCCTCGGCACCGGTCTCCCTCGATCAGATCCCCACGAGGACCGCGTCCTCGCTGGCTCTCGCCCGAGCGCTCCGGAAGGCCGGGTTCCGTTTCGTCGGCCCCACCACCATGTACGCGCTGCAGCAGTCGGCCGGCATCGTCGACGACCACGTGAGGGGCTGCTTCCGCGCGCTCGGCTGAGTCAGGCCTCGGGAACCACCAGATCCAGTTCGCCCGTCGACTCGTTCAGGGAGAGCTCGAATCCTCTGCCCGCCGACCACGCCGCGAGCTCCGAGAGCGAGTCGGTCTCGACGGCGTCCTCCGCGAGCGCCCGCACGAAGAGCCCTTTGCTCAACTTGTTGAAGTGGTTCAGGTTGCGGAGCAGCCCGTCGGCGCCGCGCGAACGCACCCGGACGAAGAACCGGCCCTCCCCGCTCGCCAGCGGGCCGAGGGCCGCGTAGGCCTCGCTCCGGAGATCGAGCACCAGACCTTCGAGCGAGGACAGCGCCGCGCCCGCCGACCCGGCCCACCACCTCTTGAGCGGCTTCCCCGGGATCCGGGAGTCGTGCGACAACCGGTAGGCGGGAATGGGGTCCAGCGCGGCGACCGGACCCCAGAGCGCCGACTGGATGAGAACCGTCCGCGCGAGGAACGATCGCGCCGCCCCGTCGAGGGTCTCCGCACCGAGCGAGTCGTAGAGGACTCCGTCGAACCGGTCGATCGCCGGCATCGCCGGAGCGAGGGGAAGCTCCGCGTTGCGCTCGATCTCCCCGCTCTGCCGCGGGCTGAGCTTCAGAGCCCGGGCCGACGCCTCGCGATCGGCCGAGAGCTCGACCAGCGCGTCGCGCAGCTCGCGTCGGAGCGACGAGAGCTCCGGGAACGCGAGCGCCTCGAAGGCGAACGCAAGAGCGCCCCCGGGGCGCTTGGTCTCGGACGGCGGCAGCAGGACGTGCACGGTGCTCCTTCGGTTGCTCGCGCCCCGCTGGGCGCACGACGGAGGGGCCGGGCGATCGTGATGATCGCCCGGCCCCTCCGGTGCCGCGGTGAGCGGCGGTGTCTCAGACGAGCGCCGCCTCGCGGGCGACGACGGTGACGACGTCGTTCTCGACGGACAGGAATCCGTCATCGGCCTGCGCGGTGATGCGCGAACCGTCGACCGCGGTGACGCGGACCTCACCACTGGCGAGGATCGCCAGCAGCGGCTCGTGCCCGGCGAGGATTCCGATCTCGCCCTCGACGGTGCGGGCCGTGAGCTGCTTCGCCTCTCCCGACCACACCTCCGCGTTGGCGGAGACGACGCTGACCTTCAGGGTCCCGGCCATGATCAGCCGTTCTCCTTCTGGATCTGGACCCACTTCTCCTCGACGTCCGAGATCGAGCCGACGTTGAAGAACGCCTGCTCGGCCACGTGGTCGAACTCGCCCTTGGTGATCGCGTCGAACGACTCGATGGTGTCCTTCAGCGGCACGGTCGATCCCTCGACGCCGGTGAACTTCTTCGCCATGTACGTGTTCTGGGAGAGGAACTGCTGGATGCGGCGCGCACGCGACACCGTGATCTTGTCCTCTTCGGAGAGCTCGTCGACACCGAGGATCGCGATGATCTCCTGCAGCTCCTTGTTCTTCTGCAGGATCTGCTTCACGTTCGTCGCCACGCGGTAGTGGTCGGCGCCCAGGTAGCGGGGGTCGAGGATCCGCGAGGTCGAGGTCAGCGGGTCGACGGCCGGGTACAGGCCCTTCGACGCGATCTCGCGCGAGAGCTCGGTGGTGGCGTCGAGGTGCGCGAACGTGGTCGCCGGCGCCGGGTCGGTGTAGTCGTCCGCGGGGACGTAGATCGCCTGCAGCGAAGTGATCGAGTGTCCGCGGGTCGACGTGATGCGCTCCTGGAGCACACCCATCTCGTCGGCGAGGTTCGGCTGGTAGCCCACCGCGGAGGGCATGCGGCCCAGCAGGGTCGACACCTCCGAGCCGGCCTGGGTGAAGCGGAAGATGTTGTCGATGAAGAGCAGCACGTCCTGCTTCTGCACGTCGCGGAAGTACTCCGCCATCGTGAGCGCCGACAGGGCGACACGGAGGCGGGTTCCCGGCGGCTCGTCCATCTGGCCGAAGACGAGGGCGGTCTTGTCGAAGACGCCCGCCTCCTCCATCTCGGCGATGAGGTCGTTGCCCTCACGGGTGCGCTCGCCGACACCGGCGAACACCGACACTCCACCGTGGTCCTGCGCGACGCGCTGGATCATCTCCTGGATGAGGACGGTCTTGCCGACGCCCGCTCCACCGAACAGACCGATCTTGCCGCCCTGAACGTACGGGGTGAGGAGGTCGATGACCTTGATGCCGGTCTCGAACAGCTCCGTCTTCGACTCGAGCTGGTCGAACGCCGGCGGCTTGCGGTGGATGGGCCAGCGCTCGGTGATCTCGAACGACTCGCCGTTGATCTTGCCATCGGCGTCGGCGTTGAGCACCTCTCCGATGACGTTGAAGACCTTGCCCTTGGTCACGTCGCCGACGGGGACCGAGATCGGCAGGCCGGTGTCGTGCACCTCCTGACCGCGGACGAGTCCGTCGGTCGGGTTGAGCGAGATGGCGCGGACGAGGTCGTCGCCCAGGTGCTGCGCGACCTCGAAGGTCAGCTTGCTCGAGACGCCCTCGACCTCGACGTGCGTGTAGAGCGCGTTGTAGACCTCGGGGATCGCGTCGTGGGGGAACTCGATGTCAACGACGGGGCCGGTGACGCGGGCGATGCGGCCGATGGCCCCGCCCGACGTCCCGGTCGCCGCCTCAGGTGCGGTCAGTGTCATTGCTTCTTCCTTCTTGGTCTCACCGCACCCGGGGCGCGGAGTTTCGTGTCTGGGGAGGAGAGCCGTCTACTTGGCGGACGACAGGGCGTCCGCGCCGCCGACGATCTCCGCGATCTGCTGCGTGATCTCGGTCTGGCGGGCGTTGTTGGCGAGACGCGTGTAGGTCTTGATCAGCGTGTCGGCGTTGTCGCTCGCCGACTTCATCGCCTTCTGACGCGCTGCGTGCTCCGACGCCGCCGACTGCAGCATCGCGTTGAAGATCCGGCTCTCGACGTAGACCGGGAGGAGGCGGTCGAGGACCGTCTCGGGGTCCGGCTCGAACTCGTACAGCGGGTAGAGGTCGCTGTTCTGGTCCTCCGCGCCCTCGACGACCTCGAGCGGCAGCAGACGGACGACCGTCGGCTGCTGGGTGACCATGCTGACGAAGCGGTTGTACACGAGGTGGATCTCGTCCACGCCGCCCTCTTCGTCATCGAGGTTGTACGACTCGACGACCGCGTCGGCGATCTCCTTCGCCGTCTCGAACACGGGCTGGTCGGTGCCTCCGGTCCAGACGCGCACGCTGGGGCGCTTCCGGAACGAGAAGTACGCGTTCGCCTTGCGGCCGACCAGGTAGAAGACGACCTCCTTGCCCTCGCTGCGCAGCAGCGAGGCCAGCTCCTCCGCCTCCTTGAGCACGCTCGAGGAGAAGGCTCCTGCGAGTCCGCGGTCGGAGGTGAAGATCACGATCGCGGCCGTGTCCAGCTTCTCGCGCTCGGTCGTGAGCGGGTGCTCGACGTTCGAGTAGGTCGCGACGGCCGACACGGCCCGCGTGATCGCGTTCGAGTACGGAGCCGCGGCGGCGACGCGGTTCTGCGCCTTCTGGATGCGCGAGGCCGAGATCAGCTCCATGGCCCGAGTGATCTTCTTGGTCGTCTGGGCCGAACGGATCTTCGACCGGTAGACCCGAAGTTGCGCTCCCATGTGTCTCCTGTAGTCCTTGTGTGACGAATCGCCGGGGTGCCGCTGTTAGCGACGGCCCTTGACGATCTTCTCCTGGCCGACCTCGTCGGCCGAGATCGCCTGGTGCTCTTCGCGCCCGACCGAGGCGAGGGGCTTGCCCTCACCGGTCTGGAACTCGAGCTTGAAGCCGTCGACGGCACGGGACAGCTCGGCGACGACGTCGTCCGAGAGCACGTTGGTGTCGCGCAGCGTGGAGAGGACCTGCGTGTTGCGGCCCAGGTAGTCGAGCAGCTCGCGCTCGAAGCGCAGCACGTCGGGGACGGGCACCTCGTCGAGCTTGCCGTTCGTGCCGGCCCAGATCGAGACGACCTGCTCCTCCACGGGGTACGGCGAGTACTGCGGCTGCTTGAGCAGCTCGGTCAGGCGTGCGCCGCGGGCGAGCTGACGACGGGACGCCGCGTCGAGGTCGGACGCGAACATCGCGAAGGCCTCGAGCGAGCGGTACTGGGCGAGCTCGAGCTTGAGCGTTCCCGAAACCTTCTTGATCGACTTGACCTGAGCGTCACCGCCGACTCGCGAGACCGAGATGCCCACGTCGACCGCGGGACGCTGGTTCGCGTTGAAGAGGTCGGACTGCAGGAAGATCTGGCCGTCGGTGATCGAGATCACGTTGGTCGGGATGTACGCCGAGACGTCGTTCGCCTTGGTCTCGATGATCGGGAGGCCCGTCATCGATCCGGCGCCGAGCTCGTCGGACAGCTTCGCGCAGCGCTCCAGCAGACGGGAGTGCAGGTAGAAGACGTCACCCGGGTACGCCTCGCGCCCCGGCGGGCGGCGCAGGAGGAGCGACACGGCGCGGTACGCCTCGGCCTGCTTCGACAGGTCGTCGAAGATGATCAGGACGTGCTTGCCGCCGTACATCCAGTGCTGGCCGATGGCCGAGCCGGTGTAGGGGGCGAGGTACTTGAAGCCGGCGGGGTCGGAGGCCGGGGACGCGACGATCGTCGTGTACTCCATGGCTCCGGCGTCCTCGAGCGCGCCCTTCACCGAGGCGATGGTCGAGCCCTTCTGGCCGATGGCGACGTAGATGCAGCGCACCTGCTTGTTGGTGTCGCCCGACTCCCAGTTGGCCTTCTGGTTGATGATCGTGTCGATCGCGATGGCCGTCTTGCCGGTCTGGCGGTCGCCGATGATCAGCTGACGCTGACCGCGGCCGACGGGGATCATCGCGTCGATGGCCTTGATGCCGGTCTGCAGCGGCTCGTGGACCGACTTGCGCGACATGACGCCGGGAGCCTGGAGCTCGAGAGCGCGGCGGCCCTCGGAGGCGATCTCGCCGAGTCCGTCGATCGGGTTGCCGAGCGGGTCGACCACGCGGCCGAGGTAGCCGTCGCCGACGGGGACGGAGAGGACCTCGCCGGTGCGGGTGACCTCCATGCCCTCCTCGATGCCGGAGAACTCGCCGAGGACGACGACGCCGATCTCGTTCTCGTCGAGGTTCTGGGCGAGGCCCAGGACGCCGTTCGAGAAGCGGATGAGCTCGTTGGCCATGACGCCGGGGAGTCCCTCGACGTGGGCGATGCCGTCGGCGGCGTCGATGACGTAGCCGACCTCGGTCGTGGAGGCCTTGCCCGGCTCGTACGACGAGACGAAGTCCTTCAGCGCGTCGCGGATCTCATCCGGGCTGATGGTGATATCTGCCATGGGAATTCCTATTCGTTGGGTCCGTGCGAGCCGAAGAGGTCGTCGGGGCCTGACCTGGATGGTGCGGGGAGCGGGAGTGGCGCGAGCCGCCCCCTGAGGATACGTGCGCCCGTCAGGACGCGAGCTGGAGCTTCAGGTCGGAGAGCCGTGCGGACACGGTCCCGTCGATGACCTCGTCGCCGACCTGCAGCCGCATCCCGCCCAGGAGGGAGGGGTCGACGAGCATGTTGACGGAGACCGGACGGTCGTACTGCCGCGAGAGGGCGGTCCGCAGCCGGTCGAGCTGGTGCGGAGCGAGCGGCGAGGCGACCGAGACCGTGGCGATGGTGAAGCCGCCCTGGTCGGCGACCACGCCGGCGGCGAAGCGGACGAGCTCCGGCACGCGGCGACCGCGCGGGTGCGCGATCAGCTGCCGGAGGATCGCCAGCGTCTCGGCCGACGCCTTGCCCTCGAGGAGCCGCTGGATGAGCGACACCTTCGAGTCGGCGGCGGCGAGCTTGCTGCCGAGTGCCAGCTCGAGTCCGGCGTCGGACGAGACGACCGCGCCGAACATCTGCAGCTCGCGCTCGATCGAGACGCCCTCGGGTGCGGAGGAGGCGATCGCACGGACCCCCACCTCCTCGATCCCGGCGACTAGGTCGCTCGGGCTCGACCAGCGGTGTCCGGCGATGACGGTGAGCAGGCGCTTGGCAGCGACGTCGAAGGGGGCGAACACGCGGGCCACGAGGGCACGCTTGCTCGCCGCCTCGACGCTCGGGTCCGAGAGGGCCGAGCGAAGCTGCGCCTGCGAGTCGATGACCCGGGCCGCTTCGAAGAGCTGCTGAGCCGCCTCGAGCGACACGTGGCCGTGGAAGGCGGAGAGCTCCGCCTTCGCGGAGGCCAGAGCCTGTCGTGACGCGCTCCCCATCAGCTGTTCGCCTTCTCCGAGGCCTCGAGGTCGGCGAGGAAGCGGTCCACGATGGCGGACGCCTTCGCGTCGTCGTTGAGGCTCTCGCCGATCACGCCGGAGGCGAGATCGATGGCGAGCGTTCCGACTTCGGAGCGCAGGGCGACGACGGCGGACTGGCGGTCCGCCTCGATCTGGGCGTGCGCGTTGTGCAGGATGCGCTCGGCCTCGGCCTGAGCCTGCTCCTTCTTCGCCGCCACGATCGCGTTGCCGTCGGCGTTGGCCTTCTCGCGGATGACTCCTGCCTCGGCACGCGCTTCCGCGAGCTGAGCGGTGTACTTCTCGAGAGCGGCTTCCGCCTGGCGCTGAGCCTCGTCGGCCTTGGCGATGTTCCCCTCGATGGCGGCGGACCGCGCGTCGAGCATCTTCTGGATGCGCGGCAGAACCAGCTTCCAGAAGAAGAACAGGAGGATGAGGAAGATCACCCCCGACCAGAAGAAGTCGTAGAACTCCGGGATCAGAATGACCGCGGGGACGTCACCTTCTTCCGCAGCGATGTTCACAGCGGTGCTGAACACGACTACGCCGCGAAGATGAAGTAGGTGGCGAGGCCGATGAGGGCGAGCACCTCGGTGAACGCGATGCCGAGGAACATCGTGGTCTGGAGGCGGCCGGCCATCTCGGGCTGGCGCGCCATGGCCTCGACGGTCTTGCCCGCGACGATGCCGACACCGATGCCGGGGCCGATCGCTGCGAGGCCGTAACCGACCGTCGCGATGTTGCCGGTGAGTTCGGCGAGAACGGTGACTGAGTCCACGAGTGGGTCCTTTCAGTGGGGTGATCGTGTGAACGGGTGGGAGCCCGTGAGTTGTGGTGTCAGTGCTCCTCGGCGACGGCCAACTGGATGTAGACCGCTGCGAGGAGAGTGAAGATGTACGCCTGGAGGACGGCGACGAGCAGCTCGAAGAGCGTGAAAGCGCCTCCGAAGGCGAAGGTCACGACACCGAAGAGCTTGAAGCCCGGGTCGACCTGCGAGCTGAAGAGGAAGAACTGCGTGGCCGAGAAGCACAGCACCAGCAGGAGGTGTCCGACGATCATGTTCATCACGAGTCGGAGGGCGAGCGAGAGCGGACGGATGATGAACGTCTGCAGGAGCTCGATCGGCGTGAGGATGAAGTAGATCAGGAACGGCGCTCCGGGCGGGAACAGGGCGTTCTTGAAGAAGCCCATCCCGCGGTCCTTGATGCCGGCGTAGATGAACGTGACGTAGGCCACGAGACCGAGGAAGAGCGGCATCCCGACGACCGACGTTCCCGCGATGTTGAGGAACGGCACGATTCCCGTGAGGTTCATCGCGATGATCGCGAAGAAGATCGTCACGAGGATCGGGAGGAAGCGACGGGCGTCCTTCTCACCGAGGATGTCCTTGGCGATCGTGACGCGCACGAAGTCGAAGGCCATCTCGACGACGCTCTGGAAGCGTCCCGGCACGATGCGCATCTTGCGCGTCCCGAGCCAGAAGAACAGCATCAGCGCGATGACCGCGATGAAGCGGACCAGCATGACGCGGTTGATCTCGAAAGGGGTTCCCTCGAAGAGGAAACCGGGCGGGAAGAACTCCGAGATCGACGGGGTGTGGAAGTCACTCTCACCGGTCGAGGCAGAGACCAACAGGGTCACAGCGTTAGCAAACAGCGCTAGCTCCTGGAATTCGGGGCGTGGCACGCGGCAGCCGGATGATCTTCATCATTCGGACACAACGCTCTCGCGACGACGAAAGGTGGGGGTCTTTCCGCTCGGACGGCGTTCGTACTCGACGACCGACATCAACGATGAGACGACCTGAGGACGGGCACACGTTCGCCTGCGGATTCGTTCCTACTGTAGCAACAGAACGGCCTGAGAGCCGAATCGTGTCGCTCTCAGAAAGCGCACGGGTGGCGCTCACCTGGCGATGTCGCTCACGTTCGGCATCCGCGAGCGCGACACCACGAGGACGTCGATCGCGAGCGAGCCGAGCACTGCGACGATGATCGTCACGAACATGGCCGTGCTGTTCAGCCACGGCTGGTCGCGGAGGACCAGTGCGGCGATGACGAACAGCACGAACTTCGCCAACCACATGCCGAGCACGACGGCGAAGAAGCCGCCGATGTCGAGCCGGTTGGCGACCAGGATGCTGACTGCCGTGAGCGCGACCATCACTCCGCCGATGACCGCTCCGACGAGCGCGCCGATCGCGCCCTCTCCCCCGGCGACGAGGGCGCCGATGATCGCACCGACGACGGCGAGAGCGGCGATGAACGCGCCGCCGAGCACGAGGGTGCGGCGCAGGATCGGCACCGAGGCGGGCTGGGGGCGGGTGGTGGCCGGGATGTCTCCGGTCATGATGCTTCCTTCCGCGCCGTCGAGGGCGCTGCGGTGTCCCGGCCGAGCGGCAGGCCGACCGGAGGGTCGACCGGGTCCGCTGCGGACGCGCGGTCGAGGGGATCGAGGACGGGCGACGCCTCCGCCGACTGGGCGGCGGCTTCGAGCCGCTTGCGCCGGCTCAGCGGAGCGAGGGTGACGACGGTGCAGGCGACGAGGCCGACGCCGAGGAACGCCAGCGGGATCCAGATCACGTCGACGACGAAGATCAGGAGGCAGCCGAAGGCGATGACGGCGGTCCAGGAGTAGAAGATGAGGACCGCGTGCAGGTGCGAGTGGCCCATGTCGAGGAGCCGGTGGTGCAGGTGCTTCCGGTCGGCGCTGAAGGGCGACTTGCCGGCGCGGAGCCTGCGGAACACGGCGAGGCCGAAGTCCATCAGCGGCACGATCAGGATCGCGAACGGCAGGATGATCGGGATGAACGCCGGGAGCAACTCCTTGGCCTTCAGCTGCGCCGGGTCGATCTGACCGGTGACCGCGACCGCCGCCGTGGCCATGAGCATGCCGACGAGCAGCGCTCCCCCGTCGCCCATGAACATGCGCGCGGGGCGCCAGTTGATCGGCAGGAAGCCGGCGCACGCGCCGACCAGCACCACCGCGATGAGCGACGCGAGGTTGAAGTAGTCCGTCGGCGAGGTGCGCTGGACCAGGAGGTAGCTGTAGAGGAAGAAGACGCCGTTCGCGATCAGGGCGACTCCGGCCACGAGTCCGTCGAGCCCGTCGATGAAGTTGAGGGCGTTGGTGACGAGGACGATCGCCAGCACGGTGATGATCAGCGACATCCAGGGCGAGCCGACCGTGAGGCCGCCGATCGGCAGCGAGACGATCTGCACGCCCTTCCAGGCGATCAGCCCGGCCGCGATCAGCTGCCCGGCGAGCTTCGTCGTCCAGTCGAGGTCCCAGATGTCGTCCGCCACGCCGATCAGCACGATGAGGAGGCTGGCCCCGAGGATCGCGAGGATCGGCTCGGGATTCGCGAAGACGAGACGGAAGTACGGCACCTGCGAGGCGATGCCGAACGAGACGACCATCCCGAGGAACATCGCGATTCCGCCGAGGCGCGGCGTGGGCCGCGTGTGGACGTCGCGAACCCTGATCTTCGGGTAGAGCTTGAACCTGAGCGCGAGCTTCCAGATGATGAACGAGAGCGCGAAGGTCACGCCCGCGCACGCGAGCGAGACCAGGACGAAGGCGATCACGGGCTACTCACCCGGGGCGGAGTCGGGGCGCGCGGTGCCGCTCGCCGCCGGCTCGTCCTGCAGGCGCGCGCCCGAGGCCCAGTCGGGCCGGGCGGAGGGAGCGGGCTGCTCGACCTCGGGCTCCATCGGCAGCGAGGCGTCGAACGACTCCCCCGTGGGCTCCGCCTCGGCGACCACCGGAGCGGGGGTGACCTGCGCCGACTCGTCGGGCAGCAGGTCCCCGACGACGTCGCGGATGCTCTGCGCCGAGACGACGCCCTGGCGCAGGATGCGCAGCGTCCCGCCCTCGAAGCTCAGAGCGGTGGCGTCGATGATCGTCGACGACTCGCTGGCTCCGGCCGGGCGCTCGGTGTAGCCGGTGCCCGCGGCACCCGCGTCGAGGTAGACGTCGACCGCGTCGCCCAGCTGCTCGAAGGCCTCCTGCGCGGTGGTGGCGGAGGGACGGCCCGTCTTGTTCGCTGAGGAGACGGCGAGCGGACCGGTCTCGGCGAGCAGCTCGAGCGTGACGGGGTTGTTCGGCATCCGCAGCGCGACGGTGCCCTTGGTCTCCCCCAGGTCCCAGACGAGCGACGGCTGAGCGTGGAGGACGATCGTGAGCCCGCCGGGCCAGAAGGCCTTCGCGAGCTCGCGCACCGGCTCCGGCACGTTCTCGGCGAGAGCGTCGAGCGCGGCGACATCGCCGATCAGGACGGGCGGAGGCGACTGCCTCGTCCGCCCCTTCGCGTCGAGCAGGCGCTGCACGGCCGCGGCGTCGAAGGCGTTGGCCGCGACTCCGTAGACCGTGTCGGTCGGCAGCACGACGAGCTCACCGCGTCCGATCGCCGTTCGCGCGAGCCGGGTGCCGGTGAGGAGGTCCGTGTCGACGGAGCAGTCGTAGATGCGTGCCATAACGCGGCAATGATACTCGGCAGCCCCCGTCCCGCCGCCCCGTCCTCGGCCGAGTCGGCGCTCGTCACGCTCTCCTCGTGGCGACGGCGAGGTCATCGAGGCGCGATCCAGGAGGTGCTCGAGCCGTGCCGACCGCGGGGGGAGGCAGTGCCGACCCGCTCCGGCAGCCGTCGAGCCGCCGACTCGCGCCGACGTCGCACCACGATCGGTGCCGGGCTCCTGAGCTGCTGGACAGCAGACGTCCGCTGCGGGAGCGCTGCTACCAGGAAGAACAGGACGCCGGGGAACGGCGCGAGAAGGAGGTCGAACGAGAACGTCAGCACCAGGAAGAGGATGAGGAGCGATCGCCGCGTCGAATCCCCCGTCGCGAGCAGCACCGCGCACAGTGCCGCGAAGAAGCCGAGCCCGACGACCCCCTGAGTGGCGAGCAGGTAGACGATCCAGTTGTCGACGACCTGGAAGTTGTAGGGCGAGTACAGGATCCCGGATGTGTAGAGACTGATCTCCGATCCGACGCCGGAGCCGAACAGCACTTCGACGTCGGAGCGCCCGAGGACCGTCGGCAGTGATCCCCAGGACGAGGCGCGCTGCTCGTACGAACCGGAGTCGATCGTCGCTGCGACGATCGACCCGAGATAGGAGGAGAATGTGAGGGCGGCTCCGACTGCCGTGAGGAGTACGGCGGCGTTCCTGACCAGACCGCTGCGCTTCGACTCGGCGATCAGCCAGAACCCGCACGAGATCAGGACGGCCGCGATCACACTCCGCGTTCCGGACATCGCCAGCCCCGTCACGAGAACGACTCCTGACGCGATCCGCGCCGCGGGTCCGAGCCGCACGGCATCGGTCACCACGACGAGCAGCCCGACCGCGCAGGCGACCGCGAAGAAGATGGGGTGGCCGAGAGTGCCCTGCCCGCGCGGGAAGGCCCCGTCGAAGAGGGGGTTCGGTCGCGGATCGTCGTTGCGGTACCCCCACACCGGCTCGATCGAGTTCACCGCCCAGTAGGAGCCCAGCGCTACTTCGACGAGGACGAGCACGAGGACGATCCGGAGCAGCAGAGCGACCTCGTCGGACGAGAACGAACCGACGACGACAGCCACGAGAACGCAGGCGAGGCCGTAGCTCGCGATCCTCACCAGCGGATAGGTCTCGGCGATGAGCACCGAGCCGACGAGCACCACCGACCACCACGACGCCGCCAGGAGGTAGGCGCGTGATCGCCTGCCCGGCAGGGCGGGGACCCGGACGAGGGAGATCATCGAGGACGCGCTGAGGAAGGCGAGAGCGTAGGACAGCATCGCGCCGGACTGGTTGTCGTTCGAGAACACGAAGAAGACGGCGAGCGCCGCACCCAGGACGATCGGTCGGGCGACGGCGCGCGGGATCAGGAGCGCGAGGATCAGCCAGACGACGGCCGCGACCAGGACAGCGAGGAGGGTGTCGGCGCTCATCGTCGGGCTCGTCGCTCGAGTTCACCGAGGAAGCACTCGAACTCGCTCGTCACGTACTGCTCGAGCGACGCGCTCGCACCCGTGTAGTCCGACGGCTCCTCCGCGAGCAGTCGGCGGAGCTGGGAGGCGAGGCGGAGCGGATCCTCGGGCGGCACGGTCCTCAGTTGATCCCCGACGAGGTCGCGGATCTCATCGAGAGCCGGACTCTCCCGAGTCACCACGACGCGCCCGGCGGCGAGGCCCTGCCAGACCTTGTTCGCGATCACGGAACCGGCCTTCTCCGATCCCCCGAAGACGCCGAGCACCACGTCGTGCTCGGCGAGCAGCCGGTCGAGCTCCATCACAGGGACGGCGTCGAGGAAACGGCACAGGTGCGCCGCTCCGCCCTCGTCCGCGAGCCGCCGCATGTCCTGGACGCCCCCGTCGTGCTGGGCCGTCCCGACGAAGGTGAACCGCACGTCCTCGTCTCGAAGCTCGATCAGAGCTCGGACGATCGTGGGGACCCCGTGGAGGGGCAGGTACGAGCCGTAGAAGAGCACTCGGAGCGGTGACCCCTCGGAGTGAGGGCTCGCGGAGACCCAACCGGGAGCTCCGACGGGCAGCGACAGCGCCACCTGCCGACGTCGGCCACCGCTCCGGATCCTGGCTGCACGGACCCGCGTGTCGACCAGGACGACGTCCGCCAGGGCGACCGACCACCAGTCGATGAGCCGGTAGATCCACGCGCGCAGGGACCTCGGCGAGCGCGCACCCCAGTCCAGCACCGTCGTCTCGTATCTGAAGACGAAGCAGTCGACGACCAGGACCGCGCGACGCGCCTTCGCGACCGCCCAGGCGAACGGGACGAAGGGCAGGGAGAACTCGGAAACGACGATGACGTCGGCGCCCCTCGAATCGATGATCAGCGATCGCAGGTCGACGAGTGCTCGGCGGACGAGCGAGGTCGCCCGCGAGCGATCGTGCACTGCGACGCGGTGGCCCGCGGAGCGCAGGGAGGACCTGATCCGCGAGTTGCGCGGGTAGGAACGGTCGTCGACGCGGTACTGCAGTATCGAGAGCGGCTTCACTGTTTCTCCTCAGGGGTCGGGTGTTCGTCTCCGGGGACACGGCTCTGCTCCGCGCGCATCCGCACGAGTCGCCGTCGCAGGACGACCACCTGTACGAGGAGGACGGCGGCTTCGGCCGACGCCTCCCCGAGGACAGCGCCGAGAGCCCCGTGCGAGGCCGCGAGGAGCGGCACGAGAGGTAGTCCGAGCGCGGCGCCCGCCAGCGCGCTCCAGGTGATCCCCGAGACCCGCCGCACCGCGACGAGTGCGAGGCCCCCGGTTGCTCGCGACACGCTGACGAGGAGGATCAGCGCTCCGCCGACGGTCGTCTCGCGGTGGGTCAACTCGACGACCCCGGAGAACAGCATCTCGGCGAGAGCCGGGCCCGCGAGCGCGAAGAGCAGACCCGCGACCGCACCGATGCCGGCATTGATCGCGATCGCCCGAAGAGACCGCGACACCCGGATGTCGCGGGTGGCACCACCGCCGACCCAGCCCTGCATCGCGTTGGGGAAGGCCTGCAGACCGGTCAGGAGCATGCGCTGCGACCTTTCCAGCGCTCCGAAGACCGCGACGGTGCCGGCGGGTGCGACGGCGCTGACGAGGGCGACCGGCAAGGCGATGTAGACCGCGCTCAGCGCTCGCGCGCTGAGCGCGCTGAACTGAGCTCGTGTCGCGCGGAGCACGTGCCTCCAGCCGAAGGAGCGCAGGTCCCTCCACCGTGTGCCGACGACCCTCATGCCGAGCAGTGGGCAGCAGACGGCGGGAAGCACGGAGGCGGCGACGTACAGCCAGAACGGCCCGCCGAGCGCCATGCCGACCGCCGAAGCGAGCAGGAGCGAGAGGCGTGGGAGGGACTCCACGAGGAGGACCAGCGACGGACGGCCCATCCCGATGAAGACCCAGACGGTGTTGAGGCTCCCGAACGCACCGGAGACCGCGATCAGGGCGGCTTCGACCCTGTGCCCCGGCTCGACCAGCGCGACGGCCGCGACGACGAGGAGGAGGGATGTCGGCAGGAGGACGAGCGCTTTGGTCAGCGTCGAGAGCGCGACCGTGCGGGCCCGGTTCCGCGGCTTCTGCCGGGAGACGCGCTGGGCTCCGTTGACGCCCCAGCCGAGCTCGACCAGCACCGCCCCGGCCGAGCCCAGCGATTGAGCAACCACGAGCGCCGCGAACGTCTCCTGTCCGAAGCGGCCCGTCACGATCGGCAGCACGAGGAGCGGGGCGACAGCGTTGAGCAGCGGCAGCAGGACGAAGCCCAGCACCCGACGCGCTGTCGCACGGCCGACCGGCCGACGGCGACGGGCCGACGCGGTGCTCACGTCCTGTCGCCCGGGGAGGAGGGACTGCGGTGGTGCCGACGGACGATCCGGAAGCGCGCCAGAGCGATCAGGCTCGGAGCGATGAGGATCGCGTCCGTCGCATAGCGCCGGCCGAGCCGCCGAGGCTCGGATACCAGCCGGTGCAGCCATTCCAGACCGAGCTTCTGCAGGATCATCGGCGCACGGACCGCCGTGCCCGCGAGGAAATCGACAGCGGCTCCGACCCCGAGGGAGACGGCCCCGCTCCCGCCTGCGCGCAGAAGTGCCGCCTGGACCTCCTCCTGCTTCGGTGAGCCGAGGCAGAGTGCGAGGATCTGGACGCCCTCTGCGCGGAGGCGGGCTGCGAGGGCTGCCAGATAGGCCGGATCGTCGAGGTCGCTGCTGCTCGGGCCCTCCGCCAACCTGATGACGATCCCGGGGAACCGCTGACGCAGAGCATCCGCGGCTCGCGCCGCTACTCCCTCCCTCCCGCCGATGATCGCGAGGGCCAGGCCCTCGACGGCAGCTCGTCGGCAGACCTCCGTGAACAGGTCGATACCGGTGACGCGGGTGGCATCGGAGTGGCCGTAGCCTCGCGCGAGCCACACGAGAGGAGCGCCGTCGAGGACCACCAGCGCCGCGCGTCCGTAGTGCCGCCGGAACGCCTCCGAGTGCTTCCACCGCACGAAGTGATCGGTGTTGGGCGTGACGACGAGCTCGTCCCGGCCGCCCCTCGCCAGCTCGAGGACGGCGTCGGCGGCCTGATCGAGTGACGTGATGCTGGCGGGCATCCACTCGAGACGGCCGGTGATGTAGGAGGTCATCGGTGCGTTCCTCTGCGATCGCGAGTACTCACGGGAGCGGCGGGCGCGACGGCCGGGCGGATCATCCGTCACCGCCGCTCCGGCTCGCCACGCGGCGAGCGGTGTCGTGGATGCGGAAGAGCGCTCGACTGAGCGCGGCGAAGAGCACGGGTGCGTGCTTGAGCACGAGCGCGAGGAGCAGGAGTCTGGGCCGACGGGCGGAGCGGAGGAGATGGACGTCCTGCAACGCCGCTGAGCCGAGGGCGACGCCACGGCGGACGAGCTCCGCATCGGAGTTCTGGCGGATGGGAGTCAGCGCGACGGGGATCGCGTAGAACCAGGTCGTGAACCAGTCGCTCAGCCGAGTCGGCACCTCGTCGAAGACCCTCTCGAGCGCGGCATCCATCTCGTGAGCGCACGTGAGCAGATTCCCGAGGTCCGGGTTCCGGCGGCGGGTGATGGACGAGGCGGTGTAGAGGTAGGAGTAGAGGACCTCGGGGATGAAGAGGACCCGCTGCGCCTCCTGCACGGCCCGCAGGACACCCACGAAGTCGGACTGCGACGACAGCAGCGGGAACTGCTGCTCGTGGAGGATGCTCCGGCGGAACAGCTTGTTCCAGAGGAAGCCGTGCATCCTCCCGAGCGCCATCCGCTCGAGTGCGGTCTCGGACGAGACGAGCTCTCGGCGCGCGAGACCGTCGATCACCCGTCCCGACCGGTCCGCTCCGATCCTGTAGAGCGCACGGCAGACGACGATGTCCGCCGACGCCCGCAAGGCCTCCTCGCGCAGGGTCCGCAGGATGCGCGGTTCCCACTCGTCGTCGACGTCGACGAACCAGACGAAATCGGTCGTGCTCTCGAGGAGAGCCCGGTTCCGAGCAGCCGCGACGCCTCCGTTGGACTCGAGGCGGATGAGCGTCGCTCCGCTCCGACCGTCGACCCACTCCCCCAGCAGACGGTGGGTGCCGTCCGTCGATCCGTCGTCCACGAGCACGACCCGGTCGCCGATCCCGAGCGTCTCGCCGAGTCGGACGAGGAAGGAGGGCAGGCTCTGCTGGGCGTTGTGGCACGGAGCGATGACGGTGACGCCTCCGAGCGCTGTCATCGTCGCCGTCCGATCAGCCGGTACGCGGTGAGGATCGGAGCGAAGACGACGTCCTGGGATGCACTGTCCTCGACCCAGCGCTCGGCTCGGGCGGCGGAATCCAGGAGGGCTTCCGGATCGGCGAGGACCTCGTCGAGCAGATCGCCGATCTCGGAACCCGATGCGTCCGGCGAGAACGTCACTCCACGCCCGTCCCCGAGGAGGGCGGGCACTCCGCCGACCGCTGTCGCGACGACCGGACGTCCACGAGCCATGGCCTCGAGGAGCACGAGTGGGGTCCCCTCCCACTTCGACGTCGACAGGAGGAGGTGCGCGCGGTCGAGCTCGCCGACGATGTCCGCGCTCGCTCCCGCGAGTTCGACGATGCCGGCCGCCCGCACGCGTTCCCTGAGGCGCTCCTCGAGCGGACCGTCGCCCACCCACCGCCCGACGACGCGTCGACGGGCGGCCAGGTGCTCGACAGCACTGATGAACCGTTCGGGGTCCTTCTGCTCCGTCAGCCGCCCGATCCCGAGGATGCGCAGCGGCTCGGCAGCGAAGTCGGCAGCCGCCGAGCTCTCGGTCGACAGGTGGGCAGGAGCATTCCCCGTGGCGACGACTCGTGATGCCGGACGGTGGAAGTCGGTCACCACCATGGTGCGGATCGAATCGGAGACAGCGAAGACGCGGCGGGAGCGATACGAGAGGAATCGGTGGTCCCGCGTCGGAAGGTCGGTGTGCGCGTGCTCGACGACCGGAACGCGCCTGACCGTGCCGACGAGGTGGGCGAGGAGCGCCTGCCGCCGCTGGTGCGCGTGCAGAAGATCCGGCGAGAAGGCTCGGACTGCTGCATCGAGGGAGAGGAGTTCCCTGACGAACGAGGAGCGGTGCTGCGGCACGACGAAGGTCGGGGCTGTCAGACCGGCGGCGAGCGGGCCGTCCGCTCCCCAGAATCCGGGTCGGCAGTCGTGCTTGCTGCTCCACAGTCCCAGAGAGAGCGCGACGCGCTGCGCTCCGCCGTTCTCGAACGTGTCGAGGACGTGGAGGATGCGCAACGGTCGGCCGCCGCGGGGCGTCACCGTCCTCCTCCTGTCGACCGAGGCGCGGCCGTCGGGAAGTACCGGGCCAGATCGGCCACGAAGTTCTCGACGTCCTCCTCGATGAGGTGCGGGTCGATTCCGAAGACGCCCGAGAGGTCGCGGACGATGGCAGCGCTCGACTCCCCGTGCACGAGGGCTCGGCGCCAGATCTCGTAGCCGCTGCTGGAGAGGACGACCGGAGCCTCGTCGGGACGGCCGAGATCGAGCACGTAGACGTCGTCACCATCGGATTCCACGACGAAACCCGCCGACGGCGCCTGACCGTCGTTCGACCGAGGCGACCGCGGGTCGTCGACGGCTGCCGCCGGGGCTGCGACGGCTGTCTCGCCGAGGTGCTCCGCGGGCGGGATCACGGTTCGGTCTCCGCTCCGCTCGTCGGCCCGTCCGAGCCGGGCGACCTCGCGCAGATCGGCGACCGCGGAGGGCAGGCGCCGGAGGCCTCGGAGGGAGCGCTCGGCTCTGATGCGCAGACGGACGATCGATCGGGGGCGCTCGACGAGGGCAGGGTGGCTGGCTTCCAGGTCAGCGCGAGTAGGGAAGACCGCGCGTGCGATCAGCAGGCCCTTCAACCGCCACGGAGCGATCGCGATCGCATGCAGCCAGTTGAAGGTGTGGCGGTCCGACCGACGGCGCACCTCCCAGAGGGACTGACCTGTCCGATGCGCGGGGTCGGCGTCCGCCGGCACTCCCCATTCCTCGAGCAGCACCGCCAGGGGGCCCTGGGCGCCGAGCTCGACGGAGGCGTCCCGCACCGCCTCTCGATCCGCCGCGGACCAGCCGCCCACGAGGACCGCGAGCCGCTCGACGGCGGCGCGCGAGTCCGCCGAGCGGCCGCTGCGCAGGTGGTGGAGCGCATGGACGACGACGTGATGGGCCCGGTCGGGAACCGGAACCGCCGACTCCTCGTACGGCATGAGGACTCGGGACGCCCAGATGGACTCGAAGACGGTGCTCTCCGCGGACAGCGCACCGGGGAAGGATCGGTGCACGTCGATGTCGCAGGGCCACCAGGGGTGAACGAGAGTCACCGAGTGGTCGATGAAGAGCGTCCAGCTCAGAGCTTCGGGACGACGAGCCCACCCTGCTGCGCGGAGAGCGGCGAGCGCGGCCTCGAATCGCCTCGGGTCGACCCAGAGATCGACGTCGGCCGAGCTGCGCGGCGCGCGGATGCCCTGCCACGCGAGCGCCTCGCCTTTCACGATGAGCCCCCTGACTCCGGCCGATGCCGTCAGATGCAGTGCGAGGACTGCGGCGAGCCGGAGCGCTACGCGCTGCGGCAGAACATGGTTGCCGGGTCGGTCGTCACGCATGGACGATCTCCAGGGCTGCGGTGAGGACCTCGTCGGCGTGGTCAGCCCACGTGCGCTCCGCGGCGATCTCCTGCGCACGCCGGGACAGCAGACTCCACTCGGCCGCCACCCTCGCGAGCGCGGCCGAGTAGTCGTCCGCTGTCGCGTCCGCCTCCACGACGACACCGGCGCCGTCTTCGCAGAAGGCCCCCAGTCCGGTCTCGCGCGTCACGATGATCGGCAGGCCGGCGGCCATCGCCTCCATCCCGGCGCGCTGCTGCCCCTCCTCCCTGCTGAGGAGGACCATCGCGTGCGAGCGGCGGAAGATGTCGGCCACGCCGCTGGGACTCTGCCGTCCCACCGACCGCAGCTTCGCGTCGAGGGAGTCGAGCGATCGTCTCCTCTCCGCGACGAGAGTGATGTAGTCGACGTCCTCCAGCCTCGCCAGACGGTCGACCCGATCGATCCCCGTCCGCCACTCCGGCTCGCCCAGCGTCACGAGCCGGAGGGGTCCGTCCGGACGTTCGGGGAGGTCGACGGACACAGGAGGGAACCCGTAGCCGCTCACGACGACCGGGACCGAGCCCCAGGCGGGGTCGGCCGCGATCGCCCGGGTCGGAACCGTCACCGGGAAACGGGCGTACTCCTGCTGCCCCCGCCGGACGGCGGACGCAGAGGGGCGCCAGGAGCCGGGAGGCGAGTCGACCAGCAGCCGGGCCTGCGTGCGCACATGGGGGCCGCTCCTGACGAGGACGGTCGCTCTCGGGAGCCGGGTGCGTGGTCCGAGCTCGTGAGCCGCTCCGGCCCAGACGACGAGGACGTCGGCGTCCGCACCGGCGACGACGCGGGCCGCGAGGCGACTGAAGAGAGCGAGCCGCGCCGTCTGGAAGGCACCGTGGGACGACGTTCGCCCTGCGATCCCGACGTGGACCGGCCGGACGTCCGCTCCCGGGAAGGCCTCCGGCTCCGACGTCACGACGACCACCCGGTGGCCCTGCTCGCTCCACGCACGCTCGAGTTCCGGCGCGTGCCACGAGCCGGGCACGACCAGGAGGATCGTCAGGGCCGGCCTCGCCGTCGTCGCGGTCACGCCGCGACCGCCGAGCGGATCCGGGCGAGCCTGGAGCCGAGGTACCGCCGCTCGAGCGGCCGCAGGACGCGGACGGAGGCCTCGACAGCGTCGAGCTGCTCGGTGACGTGCTCGGGGGCCCCTCCCCTCGGAAAGCCGGCGCGACGCCAGGCGAACCAGGACGGGACGAACCTGAGCGTCTGCGCGCCGAGCCGGCCGAACGCCTCCTCGACGAGCGAAGTGTCGCTCTTCGAGCGGTTCCAGGTCGGGTCGACCGTGATCTGCCCCGAATGGCGGAGGTAGAGCACTGTGGGGACCGCGTCGCGGATCAGACGGTGCCCGGCGGTGCACGCCCGGAGGTAGAGGTCGAAGTCCTCCGCCGCGACCGCCCGGTACCCTCCGAGGCCCCTGACCACGTCCGTCCGCGCGGTCATCGTCGGATGCATGAAGGGGTTCTCGAGGAGAAGAGCGAGGGGCACCGCGGCCGTCGAGAGCGCGGGGAAGAGCTGCGGCCGCAGGATCGGGAGGGGCGGCTTGCGCACCACGACAGGAGAGAAGACCGCATCCACGCCGGTCGCGAGGAGGCCCAGCTGACGTCGGAACCTCCAGGGGAACGCGCGATCGTCCGCATCGAGAACGGCGAGGACCGGGGTCCGCACCTCGTCGAGCAGGGCGTTGCGGGAGCCCGGGATGCCCAGCGGGGAGCTGTCGTCGAGGAGCCGCACGCGAGGATCGCCCGCTCGTCGGACGATGTCACCCGTCCGGTCCGAGCTCCCGTCGTCGCGGACGAGGATCCTCCCGCTCGATCCGAGCGCACGGAGCAGGCTCCGGATCGATCCCCCGATGGTCGCTTCCGCGTTCCGGGCGGTCATGCAGACGGTCACAGCATCCACGCGGCCAACGCCTCCTCCTGACTGCGCTCAGGCGGAGAGCGCAGACGAGGGGACGCTAGGGCCGAGCGTCCCGCAGTCGAATTCCTGGCGTGAATCGCGACGCGGAAAGAAGCAGCAGGAGCTGCCGACGGAACGACCGGGCGCGGAGGTCCGTCCCGCCCCGCGACGCCGAGGACGACAAAAGGTGCCGAATCGGCTCACGAGCATCGGGAAACGCGTCGTGCGTGCGATTCTTCGCGACGGACAGGGTGCAGATCCCCTCGGAAGGCGTGGCATGCGAATCCTCCACCTCAACGACACGCTGACGAACTCGGCGAACGGCATCAACAACGTCGTCGTCGATCTCGCGATCCGACAGGCGCAGCAGGGGCACACGGTCCACATCGCCTCTGCGGGCGGTGACTTCACCCCGCTCGTCGAGGCGTACGGGGTGGAGACCTCCGTACTGGACTTCCGGCGCCGGTCTCCTCGTGCCCTCCCCCTCCTGATGCTGCGGTTGCGCACGCTCCTGCGGGCGTTCCGAGCGGACGTCGTCCACTCGCACACCCTCACTCCCGCCCTCCTCGCTGCGCTCGCAGCCCCGCTGACGCCCCGCGTCGCCACCGTGCACAACGAGTTCCAGCGCGGGGTGGGCGTGATGGGGCTCTCCCACGTCGTCGTATGCGTGAGCCGAGCGAACGAGCGGGACTTCGGACGTCGGCTGCTCTGCTGGGGTCGCACCACGACCATTCAGAACGCGCCGCTCGGATCCCCCCGCCGGGAGGGAGCGGTCGCCCCTGCACCGCTCGAGGGGACCGCCGTCATCGCGGTCGGATCGATCACACGCCGCAAGGGATCGGATCTCGTGGTCGAGGCGTTCGGGCGAGTGGCCTGCACCCGACCAGACGCGCACCTCTACTTCGTCGGCAACCTCGACGAACCCGACGTACTCGCTCCTGCGCGCGGCCAGGAGTGGGAAGACCGCATCCACCTGGCGGGCTCGGTTCCCGATCCTCGCGCCTACATGCTCGGCGCATCGATCGCCGTCGCCGCCTCTCGGCGCGAGCCGTTCGGGCTCGTCGTCATCGAGGAGCGCGAAGCGGGACTCGCCTGCGTCGTGAGCTCCGCCGACGGCCTGCCCGAGGTCGCAGGCTTCGGCGCCGCCGCTCGGATCTTCCCCTCGGGCGACGTCGACCGGTTGGCCGCCGAGCTCGCGCTGCTCCTCGACGACGAGGAGGTCCGAGAGGAGTACGCCGCTCGCGCAGTTCTCGACCTCGATCATTTCGACGTCTCACGGATGACCCGCGAGTACCTCGATGTCTACGGTGCGCTCCTCGAGCGCCGCTTCCCGCGGCGGCGTCCGTTCGAGAACAAATCGAGACGCACCTAAAGAAAAGCACTGTCAGCGCGCTCAACCTGCCGGTTTCTCGCTGGAGGCCACGCCCAGCCGAAGTCGAGCCCGACGCACCTTTTCGGCACCTGCTCGGATGGTTCCGGTCGAGTGCTGCAGCTGCCTTGCTGCAACCCGGCGCGCTCCTCCGGACGCCGCCCAGGCGGCCTCGATCCCCCCGGTCGTCGCCCCGCCGCTCCGCCGATGACTCGCTTGTGAGCGGATCCTGCTCGTCACGACCGGCTGCAGGACCCCTCTGAAACGGCTTCCTGAACGCGAGTCGGCGCCCTTCGGGGAGTGACACCTCGCTGCGGGCCGTACCTGCGCTAGCGTCGATCCCGAGCGAATCCGCCTCCCCCTCCCCCTCCTTTCTTTCTCCACAACGTGCAGGAGTACTCGTGCGAATCCTCGTCACCGGCGGCGCCGGCTTCATCGGCAGCAACTTCGTCCACCTCACCCTGAGTGAGCGTCCGGACGTCCAGATCACGGTGCTCGACAAGCTCACCTACGCGGGCAACCGCGACTCCCTCGCTCCGGTCGCCGACCGCATCACCCTCGTCGAGGGCGACATCATCGACGCGGAGCTCGTCGACCGGCTCGTCGCCGACTCGGACCTGGTCGTGCACTTCGCCGCCGAGTCGCACAACGACAACTCGCTGAACGACCCGAGCCCGTTCCTCGAGACGAACATCATCGGCACGTACACGCTGCTGCAGGCAGTGCGGAAGCACGACATCCGCTACCACCACATCTCGACCGACGAGGTCTACGGCGACCTGGAGCTCGACGACCCGGCGAAGTTCACCGAGCAGACGCCCTACAACCCCTCGAGCCCCTACTCCTCGACCAAGGCCGGCAGCGACCTGCTCGTGCGCGCGTGGGTCCGCTCCTTCGGCGTCAAGGCGACGATCTCGAACTGCTCCAACAACTACGGGCCGTACCAGCACGTCGAGAAGTTCATCCCCCGCCAGATCACCAACGTGATCGACGGCATCCGCCCGAAGCTCTACGGCGCCGGCGAGAACGTGCGCGATTGGATCCACGTCGACGACCACAACAGCGGCGTCTGGGCGATCATCGAGCGCGGCGAGATCGGCGAGACCTATCTCATCGGCGCCGACGGCGAGAAGAACAATCTCGAGGTGGTCAAGCTGATCCTCGACGAGTTCGGCCTCGCCGAGAACGCTTTCGACCACGTTACCGACCGCCCCGGCCACGACCTGCGCTACGCGATCGACTCGACGCGCCTGCGCACCGAGCTCGGCTGGCAGCCGCGGTACACCGACTTCGAGTCGGGGCTCGCGGCGACCGTGAAGTGGTATCGGGAGAACGAAGCGTGGTGGCGTCCGCAGAAGGCGGCGACCGAGGCGAAGTACGCGGCCGGGTGACCGAGCGCGCGGAAGATCGCGAGGCAGCGATTCATCGGACGCGTCTTCTGATCATCTGCGGCGCATCAGTGGCCACACTCCTCCTCATCTTCGTCCTGTTCGACCCTCTCGGCTCGAGCTCGGCGCTGCAGTTCCTCCGCATAGTCGAGGCACATGATCCGAGTGGAATAGCGAAGGCGGTAGGCGGAGCCACGATCGCCGCGCTGACGCTCGCCTCCTCGTCTGCAGCAGCGACAGGGACACTCTGCGCCGCGGGTGCCCGACCGATGCGTACTGCCCCCTTGCTCGTCTTCTTCCTGCTGAGCGCCGGAGCAGCCGAGGCAGTAACTGCTCGATCATCTCCTGGCGGGGTTCTCCTGGGGATGTCGTCCCTCCTCGCCGGTTCGGTCCTCGGTGGTCTGATCGGTGCATCCACGGGAGCGTGGTTGCGCAGACGTCCTACTTTCGGCTTGTTCCGCACGCTGTGGCGAGGCTGGCTCGTCTCGACCATCAGCACCACCGCGGGGCTCGCACTGATTGCTGCGACTGCCGTGCCGCTCTTCGTGCATCCGGCGCTCGACGATGTCGGCGATGTGAACGCCATCGTCGTCCTCGGGCCGGTGACGGACCGCCGGATGGACGGTGCGCTCGCGCTGCTGTCAGAGCATCCGGGTGCGGTGCTCGTCCTCTCGACGACACGAGATGGAGACGGCTCCTTCGCGCGCCCCGAATGCGCGGCGCGGAACGGTAAGCGCGTCCTGTGCTTCACGCCGTCCCCCTTCACTACGCGCGGCGAGATCGCGGAGGTCAAGGAGCTGACCCGGGAGTACCGCTGGAGCTCGATCGCGCTCCTGACGTCGACGCCACACGTGGCTCGCGTGAGGGTGATCGCCTCGATGTGCCTTCCCGCGCCGGCGAGTGTCGCATCGGTCGAGGGTCCTCGCACGACGAGCGCGTGGACGCTCGCGGTCGCTTATCAGACGATCGCCTTCGTCAAGCTGCTCCTCGTGCGTTCCTGCTGAACACAACAGGTCCTCGGCCTGCAGCCGCGAAAGAGGAACCCGCAGGAGAAAGTATGCGCCGCGATGCCACTGATCCTGGGGGTCGACAGCAAAGAAACCGTTGCGGCAGTGAAAGGAGTGAGCACTGCTCCGGTTCGCTTGTCCCACTCGGGGGCCATGCCTCGCGGTCACCGACGACCGCCGAATCCTAGCGTTGAAGAGTGGACACAAAGACGAAGTCAGATTCGGGTTCTCGCCGTTCCTTCCTTCTCTATGGAGGAGTAGCAGCAGCTACAGCCGTCGTGGCAGCTCCTGCAGCATCGGCTCTCGACGAGACGATTCCGGCGACCCGTGTCAACGGGATCCACAACTACTTGGAATTCGCGGGGACGACGGATGAGGACAAACTCCGCGCGGCGATCGAATACTTCGTCGCGGCCAGGCAGGAAGTCACCATCACGGTTTCGAAGAGCTTCAAGATCACCCGGACCCTCGTGGTGGACTCTTCCTACATCTCGCTCGAGTTCACTTGCGGGCCGCTCAACGCAACGGCGATCACGAACGGTCCGGCCATCGTGGTCGTCGGCAGCGCCACGTCGGGATACCCGAACACTCGAGCGGCGATCACTGGCCTGCGGCTCCTCGGGCCGGGGTCCGCCGCCGCCAGCAGCGTCGGCATCCTCTTCAACACGGACAGCACGACTGCCGCAACCACCCGCGGGCTCGGGCTTTGGGGCCTCGAGGTGACGGGTTTCGGGACAGGTGTCTCGTTCGAGAACGACGCCTTCCTCATCAGCTTCTACAATTTCCACATCTACCGTTGCAAGACGGCGGTCTCGATGCCGGCCGGCAAAGTGAATTACGGTGAGAACATCAAGTTCATCGGTGGCGGAATCGGGACCAGTACCGTCGGTGTCTATAACGCGAATCCCGACGGAGAGCTGCATTTCGTCTCCACGTCGATCGACTTCTGCGTGCAGGCGGTGAAAGTCGACGCTGGGCGTGTAATTCTCCATCAACCTCACATCGAGATCAATGAGAGCGGATCGAGCTCGACTCTTTCGCAATTCGTGACCGGAACGAACACCGCCGCGCAGATCTCGATCTCCGGAGGACATCTGTTCTTCCATCAGACACCGATGGCGAACTTCTTGTTCGAGACGAACGCAGGAGGCTGGGGCGGCGGGATTCAAGTGCACCAGCTGTCCCTCTTCAACACCCAGATGAAGTCGGGATATCTGGTAGGCGGCACGGGCAAAGTGCGAATCAGCCAGCACATCACGTCCGACGGGAATGGAAGCGGATCAGGTCAGGGCTCGATCCTCCATTCGAAGGCAGCGAACAAGCTTGTGGACGGTACCTTCACACTGGGTTCGTCGGTCGATGCCTTCATCAACAGCACCGACGCCACGACAAGGACGACCAGCCCGTACATGACGCTGACGACAAACGGGAATCAACTGCTGATGACCCGGATCACCGGCGGTCTGGGACCCTCCGTCGCCATCGACGTGCCTGTCACCGCGGGGCTACTCTACGGCGTAGATTTCACAATCGCCGGCTCATCATCGACCGGCACCATGTACGTCTCGGAATCATTCGTGGCAGTGACGGGAACGTCCCCGATCGGCATACCCGTGGTCGCCCGCAGCAACGCCAGACCGGTGTCGAACTTGGATCTTACTGGCGCGAATTCGCAGGCGCCGTTCCGGAAGACTTATCCGCAGACGACGTGGAACCGGGTCGCGCCCGCCTGGGCGACCCATTTCCGGCTGCGGTTCACGTTCGGGTCGGTGACGGCTGGAGTGACGCGCTTCTCTGAGATCGTCATCACCGAACTCTGAAGGGGGCCACTTCCGACCCTGTCGCTGCAGGTCGGGCTGGTAGGATCGATTATCCTCGTCGCCGCCGATCGAGGCCGCCCTCACCGCACCGTCCGCCGCGCACTGGCCGGACCTGGAGGTGGATCGGAGCGCCCAGCCCTCGTCGAGGCATCGGACCGCACCCAGGACGACATCCGACGACGACTTGGCCCAAGGAGAAGCAGACCTATGGTTCGCACCCTGTTCTCGGTCAAGAGCTTCTCAGGCTCGAGCAATCCCTACGTCCGACTTCTTGTCGAGTCGTTGCCGACCGACGTCGTAGCGACGCCATTCTCGTGGCGCACCGCGTTGCTCGGCCCGTATGACGTGCTGCATGTTCACTGGCCTGAGTATCTCTTCCGCTCTCGGCGCGGCGCGCGCCGTGTCGTGAAGTCGGCGCTAGCACTCGGACTGATCACGCGAATCATCATCCGCCGTACTCCTGTCGTCCTGACGGTACACAACCTGCGCCCGCATGAGACGGGAAGCTCAATCGAGGCCCTCCTCGCGCAATGGCTCGAGCGCCTCACCGACATCCGCATCTACTTGAACGAGTCCGAGGAGAACGATCTGGCGCGCGGCGTCGTCGTCTTGCACGCCGCGTACCCGGAACGGCCCCGCGCCGACGAGGAACGGGACGCCGCACGGAAAATCCTGTTCTTCGGACAGCTCAGGCCTTACAAGGGTCTCGAGGATCTTCTCGCGGCGTTCCGAGAGGTGAGCGACGGCGAATTGGTCATCGCTGGTGCGGCGGCTGTGCCGGAGTATGCATACGACATCGAGCGAGTAGTGACGGCCGATGAGCGCGTCGAGCTCCGGATTGGGCATCTGAGCGACGACGAATTGGCAGAACTCCTTCACTCGTCCGACCTGGTCACGCTGCCCTACAAGTACCTCTACAACTCGGGAGCCGCGGTGATGGCACTCGGAGCGGGAAAGACGATCCTCGTGCCATCTAGCGGGTCAACGCGAGCACTTGCACGAGAGGTCGGAGGAGAGTGGGTCTCGCTCTTCGATGCTCCGTTGGCGGCGGCCGATTTGGAGGCGGGCCTGGCATCAGCTGCCTCCCATGGTGGATCCGATCGTCCGAACCTGTCGAAGCGTGAGAGCTCGCTCGTAGGCAACCTGCACGCCGCGGTGTACGAGGCCCTCCTCGCCGCAGGACGCGGAGGTCCGGGACGGTCTCGCCGCCGGGCTGACGCACTGCGCCGCATCCGTGCGGACCGCCGGTTTCGCGAACACTCCGAGCTCAACCGTTGACCGGCGGAGAAGACGCTTCATGAGTGTCGGCAGGACCGCCGCGCGTGGCGCCAAAGTCACGCTGATCGGTCAGTGGTCCAAATTCGTCCTCCAGACAGGAAGCACCGTCGTCCTCGCTCGCCTCCTGGCACCGGATGATTACGGTCTGTTCGCCATGATCGTCGCGCTCGCGGGCCTGGCGACGCTGCTCGGAGACTTCGGACTGTCAACGGCTTCCATTCAGGCAAAGGAGATCACGCAGCATCAGCGGAGCAATCTGCTCTGGTTGAACATCCTCGTCGGCCTCGTCATCGCTACCGCGTTCTTCTTCGCTGCCCCGGCCATTGCCAACTTCTACGGCAGGCCAGAGCTGGCCGACATCGCACGCGTTCTCTCGGCGAATTTCATCCTGCAGTCGGTAACCACGCAGTTCGTGGCCAATGCCTCTCGAAATTTGCGATTCAAGCTCTTGGCCATCGCCGATGTCGTCGCCCAGGCCTTGGCGTTCGCCGCGGCCGTCGCGATCGCAGTCCTGGGAGGCGGGGTGTGGGCCCTCGTCTTCCAGCAATTGACGATCTCAGCAGTGCTCCTCGCCGTCGTGGTATCCACCTCTCGCTGGCTCCCGAGCCTTCCGCATCGCGCGCCCATGCGGCCTCTCCTGACGTTCGGACTCAATACCTTTGGCGTTCAGGCGATCAACTACGTCAGCGCCAATGTCGACACCGTCCTTCTCGGGAGGTTCTGGGGGCCTCAGGCTCTCGGTTTCTACACCACCGCCTACCAGCTCTTCCGGCTTCCGGTGCAACAGATCGCGGCCCCGATGTCGCGCGTTGCATTACCGGTTCTCTCGCGGAGCCAAGACGATCTACCCGCGATGAATCGCTATCTCCAGCGCGCTCAGACCTTCATCGTCTACGTGCTTGGCGCGGCGTTCTTCCTTGCCGCTGCGCTGGCTCCACCACTCGTTGAGCTCGTGCTCGGACCGCAGTGGGGCCTCTCCGCGACACTTTTCGCCATACTCGCGATCGGCGGCCTATTCCAGTCGATGGGTTACGTCTACTACTGGGCATTCGTGTCACTCGGCTTGACGGGATTGCAGCTGCGATACTCCCTCATCACGCGCACTTTCATGGTGTTGCTGATCGTCGCGGGCGTTGCGTTCGGCTCGGTCGGCGTAGCAGTCGCCGTCGCCCTTGGACTTTTCCTGAACTGGCTCGTGCTGAGCATCTTCCCGATGCGCAAGACCGGTCTGGATGTTGGGGCTCTCATGCGACGCGCCGCACTGCCGATGCTCGTTCACGTCACGGTGTTCGCCGCCGTCTTCAGCGAGCGGTGGTTCCTGACCGCCGGCCTCATCTCGCCCGCTCAACTCGCTATCGGAGTGATGACCGGAATCGCCTGCTATGCGATCTGGTTCCTGCTCTGCAAACCAGTCCGCCGCGGTGTCCTCGAGACCGTCGCCGTCGTCAGGAAGGCTCTATGACCCGCCTCCGATCCGTTCCCGTGTACAGCTGGAATCCAGGACGCAACACGCTCCCCTTCTTCGAGCGGTATCCGATTGGCCGGCGTGTGAACAACTTCGGCGATCTCCTCGGCCCCGTTGTGGTCCGTCGGATCCTTCAGGAGCGCAAGGTGGGACCGGCACTGCTCCGGCCCGGCCGCGGCACAGTGCTCGCCGTAGGGTCCGTGATGCACAAGGGTCGCGACGGTGACATCGTCTGGGGGACGGGCGTGAACGGCAAGGTGGCGGTCTCCACCCACCGGTTCCATCGACTCGACCTCCGCGCCGTGCGCGGTCCTCGTTCGCGGACATGGCTGCAGGAGAACAAGGGGTTGGAAGCGCCTGCCGTCTACGGTGATCCCGCATTGCTCCTCCCCCAGCTCTTCCCTCGTCTTCGAGCCGCAGCGACGACGAAGCGGCACAGGCTCGCCGTAGTCCCGAACCTCAACGAGATCGACCGCTTCCGCGCACATCCCGATTTCGTCGACCCGCAGCGACCTCTCTGGCAAGTGCTCGAGAGGATCGCGAGCAGCGAGGTCGTCGTCGGCTCGTCCCTGCATGCGATCGTCGTCGGCGAGGCGCTGGGGATCCCCGTCGGGCTGATCTCATCCCGCGAGGAGCCTCCCTTCAAGTACCAGGACTACTTCGAGGGGACGGGGCGGACTGAGCGGGAGTACGCGATGTTCGAGGACTTCGACGGCGCGCTCGCTCACGCGTCGAGTATCCGCACCGATTCGTACTCTCCACTTGCCTCATGGGATGCGCGGCCACTGCTCGAGGCGTTCCCGATCGACCGCTGGCGTCGGAGCTAACCGTCTGAACGGCCCGGTGCGCCCATTACGCCGTCGAGGAAGGCGAGGAGGTCGCCAGCTCGACGGTGCCATCCATAAGCCTCGGCGAAGGCGGATCCTGACTCATTGGGACCGGCGAGGGCGGCTTCGAGCGCCGCCCGGAGTCCAGCTTCCGCCTGAGCGACGTCGTCATAGAGCCAGACTCCTGGAGCCGCTCGCGAGCGGAGGGCAGGAGAGCTCGACGAAACGATCCGAAGACCGGCCGCGAGGTACTCGAAGTACTTCATCGGGCTTCGGCCGGCATTTCCCGGATCGTCTGACAACGGAAGCAGCCCGACGCTCGAGTGCGCCAGCAGATCGGGAGCGTCCGCGTACGGCACAGGCCCGAGCAGTTCGACGTTCGGGGGCATCGGCCCAACGTCTTTCGGCGTCGGTCCCGCGAGTCGAAATGGAACGCTTGGGAACGCCGACGCCAGAGTGCGCACAGCGTTCCAGTCGAAACGGTGGTCGAGTGCGCCGAGGTACACGACGCCTGCTCGCGCTGTTTCGCCGCTCACGAACCGCTCGAACTCCACCCCGTTCTCGAGGATCAGAGTACGCAGCGGCGCATCGGCCCCCTCCGAGACAGCGTCCAGCACGGGCTCCGAGGTGGCGACGAGCGCGTCCGCCCGCCGTAAGACGTCGAGCTCGGCCTCTCGGAGCACGGGATCGAAGTGCGCATCCGTCGGACGGTAGACGACTCGGCGGGGCGCAAGGAGTTCGATGAGCGGTGGTCCGAGCAAGGGCTGATCGATGATGAGCACGTCGGGCCGCTCCGGCACGCTCGACGAGCGCCACGGACGCAGAGCAAGCTTCAGAGCCCGCGCCCGCAAGCGCGGGGGAACGACGCCCAGCGGCGCGGCGAGAAGCGGTTCGACGTGAACGACACCTGCTGCATCCGTTGCCGGCCCGCGAAGGGAGAGCTTCAACCGACTCCGAATCTGGGGGTCCTTTGCTCGCGCAAGATGCAGCACGGAGGTAGGAGTGGACAGGTGCGTCACCGAGTGACCCCGCCGGGCGAGCTCTCGGGCCAAATGATGGCTGCCCACTCTGAAGACGCCCACTTCGGCCGTGTGACTGGCGAAGACGATCCTCATGACCGCGAGTCGACTCGATCGACGGCCCGCGTGAGAACAGCCGAAAGATTGCGACGCTGCTCTGCTAGGGGTTCGACAGCGTTTCCCACTCGGCGCCAGTAGTCCGCGGGGTCCTCACTGAGTTCGATGATTTGGTCCCGGACGAGAGATGGATCGAAATCGAAGGCGTTGTGGACGTATCGGTCGATGCCCAGATCGCCGTAAGCCCCCCATCCCTTGCGCTCATAGCTGAGATGGATGCTCGGCACGCCGCTACGGATGGTCTGAATGCTGCCGTGCAGTCGCACCGAGACGACGACACTCGGTCGCCTCGCAGCAGAAGAGCTGACCGCATCGCGGAGAAGGCGGAACGGTCCTCGATAGCCAAGCCGCTCATAGAACTCAGGATCGTTGTTGCCTCGTGCCGTCGCCTGCGCGAGGAGTTCGGTGTTCGGCTCGCTCGCCAGCTCATTGATCCGCGCCTCGTAGGAGCGGAGGCGGGAACGGCTCGACGACAGTGCGCGCGCTACGATGCCGACCGGTCCAGCCGCGCCGGCCGCCACCGTCGTGCTGAGGTCGAGTTCGTCGGGCAGTCCAAGCAGCGCCATGTCCGGTGCGCGATGAACATTGGTCAGACCGGAGAGTTGCTGGACCGACCTGTCGTCCCGCGCGAACACCCCCACTGCCCGTTTCAGACGTGCCGCTATGAGGCGGCGAGTGCCGAGGTTCAGCGGACCGATGCTCTGAGGCAGATAGACAAAGGCCGCACGATCACGCCGTCGAGGCATCTGCACGAAATTCGTACACATCATCTTGATGACTTCCACCGGACCCTTGGTTCGGAGGTATCCGCCACCGACCCCGACCACGAGGTCGGCCTCCTCGATGACACGCGCGTAGTCCGGGCTCCGCCGACCGGTAAGCAAGGCCGTCCCTCCGCGCCGCAGGGTTTCCAGGCTGCCAATGCTGCGCGTGCCACCTGCCAGAGGGTGAATGACCTGCTCGTAGCGGTTTGCATCGAAGCTCTCAGGATCCAGAGCCACGAGGGTGATGATCGCTCCTGGCACAGCCGAGAGCACGAGTGCCCTGGCTTCTTCGACCAGAAGGCCGTCGCCCGAGTTCGTCGTGCTGTACGCGTGGATGATAGCGACCTTCATCGAGCAGCCTCCTCGAAGACGCGCGCGTGCGCCGCGATCGACCCGGACCATTGGAACCGCTGGGCGTTCGCGATCCCCCGCCTCCGCAGATCGTCGCGGAGCCCTGAATCGCCGACGACACGACGCATCTCCGCGGCGATCGCGTCCGCATTGATGGCGGACAACACGAGGGCGGCATCGCCCGCTACTTCAGCCAGGGAACCGCGGTCGCTGCAGATCACCGGGACACCGCAGGCCATGGCCTCCACGACCGGGAACCCGAAGCCTTCGTACGTGGACGGGAAGCAGAAAGCAAGAGCGCCTCGCAGGAGCGGAACGAGCGCTTCGTCCGACACGCGCCCAAGGTATGTGACACCTCGCGTGCCCTTCACGGTGCGAAGGATCGCCTCGCTATCCCAAGCAGGTGCGCCGGAGACGACCAGCGGAACGCCCGTCTCGTCGAACACCTTCGACGCTGCTCTGCAGAGCTCGATCACGTTCTTCCGCGGGTCCAGATTTCCCATGTAGAGGAAGTACGGACCTTCGACTCCCAACTGCGCGCGCTCGACACTGTCGCGCTCGCCGGCGCGTGTGTTGAAAGTGTTGTGATCGATGCCGTGCGGGATGACGACGGTCTTCGCTGCAGCTTCAGGAGCGACGACGGCGATATCCCGAGCAGAGGACTCGGAGACAGTGATGATCGTTGTCGCGACTGCAGCCAGGCGACCTACCCGAGCACGCCACACTCGGTCCGAGTTCTTCTTGCGCACGTCGGCAACGTGCAGCGTCGCCAGTCCGTGAATGGTCCCAACGATGGGGAGACGCCCGGGGACCAGCGGTCCCGTGTCGGCGGGGAAATGGAGCACGTCGATGCCCGAGGGTTTCAGGAGTGGCATCGCCAGTCCCTCGAAAAGACCGTAAGCGGCGCTGCGCGCCTTACCACCTTCGAGAGGGGGGCGAGCGAGCACATGACTCACTCCTTGCTCCGCCAGCCCGCCGTATACGGTGCGGGCGTAGCGGGTGTTACCGCCCACCTGCTTGTCGAGGACGCGTGCGGAGACGAGAACTGTGGTCATGACTTCCTTCCACGAGGGGACGCGGACGATTCGCCGCGGTAGAGCTGTTCCAGAGCCCGGGCTTGAACGTTGCGGGAGTTCTGAGCGAGCGCAACTCCCGCTCCGGCGATCAGGCGGGACCGTCCTGCCTCGTCAGCGAGAACCGACCAGTGCGCGGTGAGATCCTGCGGTGACTGGACGACAAGTGGGAGCTGCAGCCCGTCGAACGCAGGGATGTTCCGCACGACCAGGGCCAGCCCCATCGCGTGCGCTTCGAGCACCGCCATCGGCATCCCTTCCCACTGCGCCGAGTGCAGGTAGACGTCCGACTCGCCAAGACGCTCAAGCGTTTCCTCACGACTCAGCCAGCCGGTCAGTCGAACGCCTGCCGCGTCGAGAGCCGCGCGCTCGGGCCCATCCCCTCCCCCGACCCACGTTGCCTCGACCGGGTGGCCGGCCGCCCGGAGCGCCTCGACGGCGTTCGCGAAGAAGATCGGATCCTTGTGGCGCGACAACCGACCGGCTCCCACCAGCCGCACAGGGGCACCCACGCTCTGTCGACGGACCGGACCGGGCACCGGTGGCACGGCGTTCGGGACGTGCACCACACGAGCGCTGCCGAGGGACCAACGACTCAGTCGCGCCTCGCGGGGCGAACATGCGGCGAAGGCCGACGTATTGAGAGCGAGTGCCGCCTCGACGAGGCGGTACATGATCCGAGCGGGCAACACCAGATCACGGCGCTCGAACCCGTAGCAATGCGGGGTGTAGACGATCGGACGCCGTCGGGTGGCCCGAACGGCGAGGCGTGCATAAGCCCCCCCGAAACTCGAGTGCGCGTGGACGATCGCGTCGGGTGTCTCGTGAAGCGCAGACCGGAGTGCCCGTATTCGCGCGACGTGCCCCGCGGGCAGGGCGGTCACTCCTCCGAACGGCGCGAACGCCCGGTCGGGAACGGGCGAGTCCTGCCGTGGCGAGTAGACGAGGCGGTGGTCGAACATCGGAGTGGCCGCCACATAGTCGGCGATGGCCGAGGCGGTACCCGCGCCGAAGCTCTCCGTCACATGGACGACTATCGGCCGCTCTGGTCGGCCGTCGTCCGCTGGAGTGGATCGGCTCGTCACGTTCTGCGCCCTTCCGGCTCGCCCGAGCCGTTAGAAGCCCCGGTCGGTGTCGACGGGAGTGGTGGAGTGAGAGCCCCGACCACTCACACGACCCAACAGCAGGTCTGCGAGAGCGATCATAACCGACCGCCCGACGCATATCTCGGACCACCTCCGGGGGACGGCGACCCCCTGGCTACACTGAGAGCCAGGCTGGCCTGGTAGCCGCCAGCGGGAGTGATCGGCGGACGATCAGGTCGGAGACTGGGCACGCATGGGTAGAGCGAGCACGATGATCGGCGGAGGATCGGCAGGCAGAGCGCCCCTGGGTAGGACCTCCTTCGCGCGGGCGACGACCGGTAGAACGTCGAGCGAGGCCGTGAGATTCGACGCCGTGCAACGCTTGCTCTTCCTCGCGATCGTTTTCATGCCCTTCCAGCAGGCGCTCACCATCAGGGTGGGCTTCCCCCTGAAGATCACCGAGATCGCTGCGGTGCTGGCGGTGGGGCTGTCGGTCGTGACGGTTCCGAAGGCGAGGCACTCTCCCATAGGCCGCGAGATCGTGTCCTGCATCGGCGTTCTGGTCGTGCTGGCCACCGGCTGGGCGCTTGTGTTCAAGCGGCCCGAAGTGGCGACAGCCTACGGTTACGACCTCGGGTTCACGAACGACATGCTCCTTTATTGCGGCTACGCCCTCCTCGCGCTGACAGTTTGGTGGTTCATCGGCGGGCGATTGGCCCCCAGCGACATGGAGCGGGCACTCGGACTCGCCGTCCGCCTGGCTTTCGTGTACTGCCTGGTGCAACTGGCGCTCCACTTCGCTGGCGCGCCGTTCCCCTCCTTCCTCAACTCGACCACGCAGAACGGGGCGACTTTCGGCGTCAGCCTGCCTCGCAATGGACCGTTCCTCGAGGGCAACTACCTCGGCTTCTTCGCGGGTGTCGCGCTCTTCGCCTGCCTTCGCCGCCGAGACAAGCTCGGTAGTGTTCTTGCGGTCGCCTGCCTCATCTACTCGCAGTCGACCTCGGCCCTGATCGCCACCGTAGCGGCGGCGATCCTGACAGCGACGTTCCGTCCACAACGCGGGGTGGGAGTTCAGATCTTCTCTGTCGCCGCGCTCGGCACACTGCTCGTCCTCGCCGTCCCTGATCTGCAGAGGTTCATCCTCGCGCAGCTCTCGAAGCTTGGCTTCGTGAGCGATGCGGTGGACGTTGGCACGAGGTCGCTCCTTGCACGATCCCAATCGACCAACACAGGCTTCGCAATGGCGCTCGACAATCCTCTCTTCGGTGTCGGTCCCGGGCGCTTCGGGTTGTGGAAGGACGACTACTCGGAGGTCGTGCAGGGGCTGACCTCCCTCCGCGCTTCGCGAGGACTGGCGAACAACGCCTACGCGCAACTCGGTGCCGAAACGGGCGTGATCGCCCTGTCGGCGTTCGTACTTCTCCTCCTGATCCTCATCCTGCGCGGCTATCGGCGCAGCGGGGTCGCGCTGGGCTTGGGCATCTTCCTCGCCGTAGCCCTGACCTCCGCTCCCTCGTGGACGGCACTCACCGTGTGGATCGCGCTCGCCTACGCGGCCTCCCTCGCCTCCGAAGCCGTTCCTGGCGCAGCGGACTTTGCGAGGCCGCGTCGCCAGCCGTTTAATCGCACGCCGCGAATCGCTCGATCGTGAATGCGCCTACTCGGACGGTGGACCTGACGGTCGACGAGGCAGTCCATCTCGCACACGCGCTGGCCGCTCATCTCGCCGAGTCGCAAGGGGTGCGCGCGCTGTTCATCAAGGGACCGACCGCTCATGCTCAGGGGATCCGAGAACGGCGTGTCTCGAGTGATGTCGATGTGATCGTCCACCCCCTTGATGTCGATGCCTTCGTGACGGCGCTGACCGGCCACGGTTGGAGAGTTCGCCCGGAGCGCTTCGCGCCGCGAGCCTATCCGGTGCACTCGATCACACTGTTCCACCCTCGGTGGCCCTGCGATATCGATGTCCATGATCGGTATCCCGGGTTCTTCGCAGATCCGGAGCGCGTCTTCGACGTCCTGTGGGAAGCGCGCGAGTCGGTGGAGATTGCTCACCGAGGAGTGACCGTGCCGTCCCCGATGGCCGGCGCCATCATCGTCGCGCTCCATGCACTCAAGGATCCGCTCCTCGCTCGCAGCGCCTCGGAGGCTCGTGGTGTGATCGCGTTGCTGGGCTCGCTCGATGAGCCCTCGCGTGACGACCTGATTCGGCTGGTCGAGCGAACCCGTAGCGTCTATCCGCTCCGGACGATTCTCGACGCCGTGAACATCAGGGCGACCGACGATCTGACGGCGGCGGAGCGCCGCATCTGGGAGCTTCGAGTCGCAGGGACGGGACGGTCGAGTTATCACTGGGCGCTCGCGCTCGCTGAGGCGTCTGCAATGCGGAAACTCGGTCTAGTCTTCTCTGCGCTCGCCACCGCCCTTGCTCTGCGCCAAGATCCTGCCGAGACGGCGCCCCTCTCCACGAGCGGTGTCGAATCAACGGCCGCTCGCCGGTCGTGGAAGGAAGCGCTCGACTTCGTGCGCCTCGTACGCTCGCTGAGCACTGATGCGGCACGACGTAATCGAAATGCCCGGACGAAATCATGAAGAGCTCCGAGCGGTCGCTGCGAGCCGATGAGACATGGTCGAGATCGAGCAGCATCGCGTATGTGGAGAACGCGACACGCGTGGTCCTCCTAGAGCTCACCACGGATCCACCGGTTCCGCTCGTGCTCGAGGACACCGCTCTGGCCATCTGGCAGGATCTCGAGGACCGCCCTACGACGCTGATTCTTCTCGAGCGGCTCGCCGAAAGGTTCGGTCAACCAGTGAATGTCATCGAACAGGACGTCCGCCGATTCCTGAGCGAGCTGCTCGACTCGAGAGTCGTCGTGCGCTCCTCTGCGACGAGCTGAGGGATTCTTCACGTCCGCGCACCGTGCGTGAGGTGCGTCGCCCCATAGTGACGGCAGCGACCGTTTCGTACTGTTCGACCATGGGTGCAACGGCAGGGCAACGAGACAGAAGAACACTCCTGAAGCTGTCGACCGCAGTCGGCGCGAGCGCCGTGCTCGCCGTCTCGGGATCCGACTCAGCGGCCGCCGCCAACGCGTTCCCCTCGGAACGTCTTGACGGCATCCGCGATTCGACCGAGTATCCGGGTGCGACTGCGGAAGATCGTCTGCGTGCGGCGCTTGCTGCGTTGAGCGGTCTCGGATCGGAGGGGACACTGACGGTCTCCGAACTCGTCGTCCTCACCTCTGCCGTGACGATCGACGTCTCTCTGGTTTCGGTCGAGTTCGTCTGCGGGGTGGTCGACGCGACAGCCGTGGTCGGCGCCGCTCTCGTCCTCACAGCGAGCACGGCTTCGGACGACGCGCCCAACACCCGCGCGAGCCTCCGAGGCCTCCGCTTGCGAGGTCCAGGCCGTTCCACCGTCGGCTCCGTCGGCATCGACATCACCTCTCCTGCAGGGGTGCGCGGAATCGGTGTCTTCGGTCTCGAGGTGATGGGCTTCGAGACCGGGATCCGAATCGGTGCGGGTGCCGAGCACCTGCGCTTTTTCTCCCCCGGCGTCGAGGACTGCGGCACAGGCATTCAGATCTCAAGTGCAGGCGCTGGCACCAATGTCGCGATTGTGGGAGGTTCGGTGCGCGGATGCGCGACAGCACTCTCCTCCTTGGCATCCACAGGAGAACTCCACACCACCTCGCTCGCGATCAGCGGCTGCGACCGCGCAGCTATGGCTGCAGATGGCGTCATCACGCTGCACTCCGCGACTGTGCGCCTCGCTCCGCTGAGCACGTCGAGCCCGTTTTCGACGGGACCCGTCAGCACCGCGAGAATCAGTGTCAACGGAGGAACCGTCTCGTCGACCGGACCGTTGTCGGCACCTACAGTCTTCGATACCGCCCATACGAAGTGGGGCGGCGGGATTGTCGTGACCGGAACGTCCTTGCGGAGCGTCGCCTCGTCGTCGGGCTACCTTGTCGGAGGAAGCGGCGCCGCGCGTCTCGCTGAGGTCGCGGTCCTCGATGATGCGTCCTCGCCTTCGACTTCACTCCTCGTCCACCGCGCCGCGAATCGTCTGGTGGACGGCCTCTTCGACCTCGCCTCGGTCGTGGACGCCTACTTGGACGGCCTGGACGCCACTAACCGAACATCGAGCCCGTCCGCCACGCTGATCACGGCGTCGGGACGGCTCGTCATCCGGCGTTCAGGGGGCGGCGCAATGTCCGTCTCGTTCGACGTGCCGTGCAGACCCGCTCGCATCCTGGCAACGGACATTGTGATTGGGCAGATCACCTCCGCCGGCGCGGCGACGATCCGTGAGTCGTTTGTCGTCGCGCCGGGAAAAGACACCCGAGGTATCCCGGTCACACGTCGCTCGGTCGAGGTATCGGAGCAACGAGTCGATCTTCCGACTGCCGCCGCAGCTATCCCGTTTCGGGTACCTCCCGTCGCAGGCGTCGACCGTCGCGCGCCCTCGTGGGCATCGCATTTCCGCGTCACGATCGTCCTGGACGAGACGGGACTCGGGACGCTCGGCCTCACTGAGGTCGTGATCACCGAGCTGTGATCGTCGGTCGCAGCCAAATCCTGGCGCGAGCCCTCACTTCGCCTCGAAGTGCGCGGCCTTGTCAGTGAGCGTCGTCGCCGGGGGCGACGACCGCCTGTACGGTTCGAGCGAGCAGCGCCAGATCGCCCGTGAACGACCAGTTCTCGACGTAGTAGAGGTCGAGCCGGATGGCATCCTCCCACGACAGTGTGGACCGGCCACTCACCTGCCACAGTCCGGTCATGCCCGGCTTTACGTTAAGTCGACGACGAGCCACATCGTCGTACAGCTCGACTTCGCCCGACACCTGTGGACGGGGCCCCACGAGGGACATCTCACCGCGGAGGACGTTGAAGAGCTGGGGGACCTCGTCGATGGAGTACTTCCGGATGAACCGCCCGATGCGGGTGATTCGAGGATCGTCCTTGATCTTGAACAGCGGCTTGTCGGAAGTGCCCTGCTTGGCCAAGAGATCGGCGAGCATCTCGTTCGCGTCCACGACCATCGACCGGAACTTGATCATTCCGAACGGTTGCCCGTTCATCCCGATTCGGGTCTGACGGTAGAAAAGAGGGCCCGGACTCGTCAGTTTGATGGCGAGAGCGACGGCCGCGATGAAAGGCAGGAGGAGGAGGATGATCCCGAGCGAGCCCACGATGTCCAGAGCGCGCTTGCTGGCGCGCTTGCTTCCCTCATAGCGGGGCGTCTCGATATGCACGAGGGGGAGTCCGGCGACCGGTCGTGTATGAATTCGTGGGCCGCTGATGTCAGTCAGGCTCGGCGCCATGACGAGGTGATGGCGGCCGGGCTCCAGGTTCCAGCTCAGCCGGCGGATCCGTTCGGGTGGTAGGTGATCGCTGCTCGTGATGATGACCGTGTCGGCACCCGTAGCGTTCAGGACCTCCGGCACCGCGTCCACGGTGATGTTGTCGAAAACCGGCACTCCGAGCTCGTTGAGCTCCGCGCTTCCGATGCCCTCGGGGATGCAGACGCCGACCACCCGGTAGCCCGCACCTGGTGTCCGCACGAGTTCGCGATAGGTGTGCTCGACTGTCCGTGGCGAGCCCACCAATACCACTGACGAGGAGTAGTCACCGGTGGCTCGCTGACGACGGAGCCAAATCCGCCACAACCCTCGGGTCAGCCAGAGGAGCAGGAGGCCGAGAGGGAGAGCGGTGATGATGTAGCCGCGCGCGAAATCGATCTTGCCGAGATACGCGACGCACGTAATGACCGCGAACAGAAGAAGAGTCGCATCCAGGATCCGCTTGTACTCGGTCACCTCCGCGCCGAGCACCCGATCGTCACGGGTCGCGTAGAACTTCAGCAACGCCGTCCAGACCACGACCAGGACCGCGGACACGATCCAATAGTTGGCGAGCAGTTCGGCGATGTCGGACTGATTTCCCGCGACGTACAACTCGTGGCTGTCGATGCCGAGCCAGAAGAACTGGCTGCTGAACACCGACACGACGATCACGAGCACGTCTGTGACCACGAGCCGACGGGCGAAGGCTCGGGACCACGAGACGCGGCTCTTGAGGAGTGGGGTCGAAACTGATGGCATCGTCCGCGCCTGGTCCAACAATGCGACCGTCCGTTTCTCTGCTGGGTCGTGGGAGGAGCTCAGAGCAGTGTCGAGGATAAGCAGTTGACTGTGTCCGACCGCCTGGGCCTACACCACTGTAGCCAGCAACCGCTAGCGGTAGCGCGAATTGAGGCTTCGTCAAGCGCGGTTCCCCTCATGCGGGCGACGTCATCTCTCCGCGTCCCACAATCGATGACGGTCGGACAGCGTTGTCTCCACCAGAACGGGCCCCCTCGTTCACTCCGCGGTGGGCGGGAGCTGCGTCAGCGCACCGCCAACGTCGAGCGGTCCCGACCGGTCAGGTCGCGCTGCGTAGTCGCTCCGCGCCACCCGTCCGCCGTCAGGAGCGCCCGGATCTCCGAACCCTGCAACTCCCCGTGCTCGATGACGAGCACTCCCCCGGGGCGCAGGAGACAGCGCGCGGAGTTCGAGAGCTGGCGCACGACGTCCAGGCCGTCCTCTCCCCCGTACAGGGCCGCCGGCGGATCGTAGAGCCGCACCTCGGGGTCCCGCGGGACCGCCGCGGCAGGAATGTACGGCGGATTGGAGACGACGACCGACACCGTCCCGTCGAGTTCAGGCAGCGCCTCCGCCAGATCCGCGAACACGATCCGCGCGTTCTCGAGGCCCAGCCGGTCGCGGTTCCCGCGCGCCCAGATGAAAGCCTCGACCGAGTTCTCGACCCCGATGACGCGGGCGTGAGGCACCTCGTGCGCCAGAGCGAGCGCGAGCGCACCGCTGCCGGTGCCCAGGTCGACCGCGAGGGGTGACGGGTCGGCGACCGACCGCAGGGCGTCGATCGCGAGCTGTGCGACTCCCTCCGTCTCGGGGCGCGGCACGAAGACGCCGGGGCCGACCGCGAGCTCGATGCTGCGGAACGGGGCGACTCCGGTGATGTGCTGGAGCGGTTCGCGGGCGGAGCGGCGCTCGACGAAGCGGTCGAACGCATCGACCGTCGTCCCGTCGAGGGAGAGGCCGGTGATCAGGCGCGCCTGCAGCTCGCCCCGGCCGAGGCCCAGGAGGTGGCCCAGCAGGAGCTCGGCGTCGATCTCGGCGTTCGGGACGTGCGCTCGGGTCAGGCGCGAGACCGCGTCGGCGAGCAGGGCGCGGGCGTCCACGGAGGTGGTCACCGCAGTCACGACTCCTCGGAGCCGATCTCGGCCAGGCGGGCCTCCTCGTCGGCCTGGATGGCGCTCTCGACGACGGGATCGAGCGCTCCGTTCATGACGCCGTCGAGGTTGTACGCCTTGTAGCCGGTGCGGTGGTCGGCGATGCGGTTCTCGGGGAAGTTGTAGGTGCGGATGCGCTCGGAGCGGTCCATCGTGCGGATCTGCGTCTTGCGGGCGTCGGAGGCCGCCGCGGCGATCTCCTCCTGCTGGCGGGCGAGGATGCGGGCGCGCAGCACGCGCATGCCGGCCTCGCGGTTCTGCAGCTGGCTCTTCTCGTTCTGCATGGAGACGACGATGCCGGTCGGGAGGTGCGTGATGCGCACCGCGGAGTCGGTCGTGTTGACCGACTGTCCGCCGGGGCCGGATGAACGGTAGACGTCGATCTTGAGGTCGTTCTGGTTGATCGCGACCTCCTCGGGGGCGTCGACCTCGGGGAACACGAGCACACCGGTCGTCGACGTGTGGATGCGGCCCTGCGACTCCGTCACGGGGACGCGCTGCACGCGGTGCACGCCGCCCTCGTACTTGAGGTGCGCCCACACGCCCTGCGAGGGGTCGGTGGCGTTGCTCTTGATCGCGACCTGCACGTTCTTGTAGCCGCCGAGGTCGGACTCGTCGCGGTCGAGGATCTCGGTCTTCCAGCCCTTCGCCTCGGCGTAGTGCAGGTACATGCGGAGCAGGTCGGCGGCGAACAGCGCGCTCTCGGCTCCGCCCTCTCCGCCCTTGATCTCCATGATCACGTCGCGGCCGTCGTCGGGGTCCCGCGGGATCAAGAGGCGGCGCAGCTTCTCCTGGGCGACACGGAAGGCCTCCTCGAGCTCGGGGACCTCCTCGGCGAACGCCTCGTCCTCGCGGGCGAGCTCGCGGGCGGCCTCGAGGTCCTCCCCCGACTGGATCCACGCGGCGTGGGCCGCCTTGATCTGGCTCAGCTCGGCGTAGCGGCGGTTGACCTTCTTCGCTCGGGCCGCGTCGGCGTGCAGTGCCGGGTCGGAGAGCTGCGTCTGCAGATCCTCGTGCTCGGCGAGGAGGACGCTGACGGATTCGAACATGAGGGGCCTGGCTTCCGGAGAGTGGTGGGAGAAGTAGGTCTCGATACGCCGCCTTCGGCGGCTACTCGACCAGCAGGAACGGTGTCGGTACGTCCGTTTCGGCGGACGTGCCGACACGCCCCCGGGGACGCGAAAACGTCCGCGGCCGCCCCGGGGTGGGGGCGACCGCGGACGTCGGGGCGCTAGTGGTGGCCGTTGCCGTGACCGGCGGTGGTCGGGCCGACGGCGGACTTCGAGACCTGCATCAGGAACTCGACGTTCGAGGACGTCTCCTTCAGGCGGGACAGGATGATCTCGAGCGCCTGCTGCTGGTCGAGGCCGGCGAGGGCGCGACGCAGCTTCCAGGTGATCTTGACCTCGTCCTGGCTGAGCAGCATCTCCTCGCGGCGGGTGCCCGACGCGTTGACGTCGACCGCCGGGAAGATCCGCTTGTCGGCGAGGTGGCGCGAGAGGCGGAGCTCCATGTTGCCGGTGCCCTTGAACTCCTCGAAGATCACCTCGTCCATCTTGGATCCGGTCTCGATGAGCGCGGTGGCGAGGATGGTGAGCGAGCCGCCGTTCTCGATGTTGCGCGCCGCGCCGAAGAACTTCTTGGGCGGGTACAGCGCCGAGGCGTCGACACCACCCGAGAGCACGCGGCCCGAGGGCGGCGCGGTGACGTTGTAGGCACGGCCGAGGCGGGTGATCGAGTCGAGCAGCACGACGACGTCGTGGCCCAGCTCGACGAGGCGCTTCGCACGCTCGATGGCGAGCTCGGCGACGGTCGTGTGGTCCTCGGCCGGGCGGTCGAAGGTGGAGGCGACGACCTCGCCGCGCACGGTGCGCTGCATGTCGGTGACCTCCTCCGGACGCTCGTCGACCAGGACGACCATGAGGTGCACCTCGGGGTTGTTCTGCACGATCGCGTTGGCGATCTGCTGCAGGACGATGGTCTTGCCGGCCTTGGGCGGCGCGACGATCAGGCCGCGCTGTCCCTTGCCGATCGGAGCGACGAGGTCGATGATCCGCTGGGTCAGCTTGCCCGGCTCGGTCTCGAGGCGCAGGCGCTCGGTCGGGTACAGCGGCGTGAGCTTCTGGAACTCGACGCGCGCGGCGGCCTCCTCGACGGTCTGGCCGTTGATCGAGTCGACGCGGACGATCGCGTTGTACTTCTGGCGGCCGCCGCCCTCGCCCTCGCGGGGCTGGCGGATGGCGCCGACGACCGCGTCGCCCTTGCGCAGGTTGTACTTCTTGACCTGGCCGAGCGAGACGTAGACGTCGCTGACACCGGGCAGGTAGCCGGTCGTGCGCACGAAGGCGTAGTTGTCGAGCACGTCGAGGATGCCGGCGACGGGGATGAGGACGTCGTCCTCGCCGATCTCGGGCTCGAAGTCGTCTCCGACGGTGGTGCCGCGGCGCTTGCGGTCGCGGTAGCGGCTGCGGCGGCCGTCCTCGCCCTCGGCCTGCTGGCCGTTCTGCGAGTTCTGGGCCGGGCCGTTCGACTGCGCGGGAGCGGCCTGGTTGCCCTGGCCGCCGTTCTGCGGCTGGTTGCCGCCCTGGCCGTTCTGGCCGTTCTGGCCCTGCTGGTCGGCGCCCTGGCGGTCCTCGCCGCGGTTGCGGTTGCGGTTGCGGCGGTTGCGGCCGCGGCCGGTGCCCTGCTGGTCGCCGTTCTGCTGGTCGCCCTGGTTCTGATCGGAGTCGCCCTGCACGTCGGTCGATTCGTCGGAGGACGACTCGGCGGCGTCGGACTGCTCCGGCTGCTCGTTCTGGTCGGCGCTGCCACCGCGGCTGCGGCGACGGCCGCGACGCTCGCGCTGACCGCCCTCGCGGTTCGAGTCGTCGGACTCGGGCCCGTTGGGGAGCTCGATCTCGATGACCGGCTTCGCGGCCTGCTCGGCCTCGGTGGCCGGCTCGATCACGGGGAGGTCCGGGATGAGTGACTCGACGCCGGTGCCGCCGGGGATGTTCAGGTGCTCGCCCGCGGCGACCGTGCCGCTGGACGCGCGACGCGAGCTGCGGCGGCGAGGGGTGCGCTCGGCGGGCTCGGCGACCGGCTCGGCGGCCGCGGGCAGCTCGATCTCGACCGGAGCCGACTCGACGACGGGCGCCGGCGCCTCGTCGGCGGTGGGAGCGGCCTGCTCGAGCACGTCGGCCGTGTCGGCCTCGGTGCTCTCGACGGGCGGCTCGAGCTCGGCCGGGGCCTCGACGACCGGAGCGGCCTGCTCGGCCAGGTCGGCGGGCTCGGCCTCGACGCTGGCGGCGTCGACGACGGGCTCATCGGCCGCCGCGGCGGCGCGGAGGTCGGTGATCGCCTGGACGAGCTCGCCCTTGCGGAGCTTGGAGGCTCCGCCGAGACCGAGGCTCGTGGCGAGCGCCTGGAGCTCCGCGACGCGGAGTGCCGACAGGTCGGCATTGAGTTCCACGGTGGAGCCGTGGGTGTTGACATCTGTCACTGGAGAGGGTTCCTTCCCCCCGGGAACGACTGCTCACCGGGAGAGCTCATCGACCGTGCGGTTCCATCGCGTGTTCTGATCCACGCGATGCTCTCGGTCGAACGCGCGAACCCCCCTCGGTACTCGCAGAGGGGGCACGATCGACCGGACGCTCAACTGCAAGAGAAGCAGGAGGACGCCCTTCACACGATGTGATGGCCGTGATTATCGGGACGATCCCTCGGACAGATTCCGCTCGTTACGCGGTTCCTCGGGATGCAATGCCCACTGTAGCACCCTTGAAGTCGACGGCCAGCATGTGGGCGCGCCACGGCGAGTGCGCCTCCTTCTCGACCAGTTCGGCCGCCTCGAGGCGCTGCGCGGGGTCGCTGCAGAGCACGAGGACGCTCGGGCCTGCACCCGAGACGACGGCGGCGTAGCCGTGCGAGCGGAGGAGCGCGATGAGCTCGGACGTCTGCGGCATCGCGGCGGCGCGGTAGTTCTGGTGCAGCTTGTCCTCGGTGGCCGCGAACAGCAGCTCGGGGCTCTGGATCAGCGCGGCGATCAGGAGCGACGAGCGCGACACGTTGAAGACCGCGTCCTCGTGCGGCACGCTCTGCGGCTGCAGGCTGCGGGCGAGCCGGGTCGACATCTGGTGCTCGGGCACGAAGACGACGGGCGACACTCCGCGGTGCACCATGAGTCGCTTCGAGCGCGGCCGCAGCGGGGCGTCGTCCGCGCCCGAGGGCTCGACCCACGCGATCGTCAGACCGCCGAAGAGGGCGGGCGCGACGTTGTCGGGGTGCCCCTCCATCTCGGTCGCGATACGGAGGAGGTCGTCGGCGTCGAGCTCGACGACACCGTCGAGCAGGCCCTTGGCGGCCATGATGCCCGAGACGATCGCGGCGCCCGAGGAGCCCATCCCGCGACCGTGCGGGATGATGTTCCGCGCCGTCACATCGATGCCGGGCATCTCCTGCTGCTGGTCCTTGAACGTGTAGGCGATCGCCTGCACCACGAGGTTGGTCTCGTCGGTCGGGACCTCCCCCTCGCCGACACCGTGCACGGTCACCCGCGCGCCGGTGGCGGAGACCGCCGTCACGTCGAGCTCGTCGTACGACGAGAGCGCCAGCCCGAGCGTGTCGAAGCCCGGCCCCAGGTTCGCGGAGGTCGCCGGGACCTTGACGTGGACGGTGCGGCCGACGGGAACCGCCGAGGTCATGCGCCGGCCAGCCCCAGCACGTCCGCGATCGCGGCGGTGTCCACCGGCACGACGGTCGGAGTGATGTCGGAGCCGTCGGCGGTGCGGAGGGCCCACTGCGGGTCCTTGAGTCCGTGGCCCGTGACGGTGAGGACGACGGTCGCGTCCTTCGGGATCGCGCCGGCCTCGGCGCGCTCGAGGAGGCCCGCGACGCTGATGGCGGAGGCCGGCTCGACGAAGATCCCGACCTCGCCCGCGAGCAGGCGGTAGGCCTCGAGGATCTTCTCGTCGCTGATGGCGCCGAAGTAGCCGTCGCTGACGCTGCGCGCGTTCAACGCGAGCTCCCACGAGGCCGGGTTGCCGATGCGGATCGCGCTGGCGATGGTCTCGGGGTGGCGCACGGGCGCGCCGTGCACGATCGGCGCGGAGCCCTCGGCCTGGAAGCCGAACATGCGGGGCAGCTTCGTCGCCTCGCCGCGCTCGAGCTCCTCGGAGTAGCCGCGGAAGTACGCGGTGTAGTTGCCCGCGTTGCCGACGGGGACGATGTGGAAGTCGGGCGCGTCGCCCAGGACCTCGACGACCTCGTACGCGGCGGTCTTCTGACCGGCGATGCGGTCGGGGTTCACCGAGTTGACCAGGTGCACGGGGTAGTTCTTCGCGAGGTCGCGCGCGATGTCGAGGCAGTCGTCGAAGTTGCCCTGCACCTGGAGCAGCTGCGCGTTGTGCGCGATCGCCTGGCTGAGCTTGCCGAGCGCGATCTTGCCCTCGGGCACGAGCACCGCGGCGGTGATGCCGGCGTGGGTCGCGTACGCGGCCGCGGAGGCGGACGTGTTGCCGGTCGAGGCGCAGATGACGGCCTTCGCACCGTGCTCGACGGCCTTCGAGATCGCCATGGTCATGCCGCGGTCCTTGAAGGAGCCGGTAGGGTTCATGCCCTCGTACTTGACCCAGACCTTCGCGCCCGTGCGAGCCGAGAGAGCCGCTGCCGGGATGAGGGGCGTGCCGCCCTCGCCGAGCGTGATGACGGGGGTCGCCTCGGTCACATCGAGGCGGTCCGCGTACTCGTGCAGGACTCCGCGCCACTGCTTCGCCATCTCAGGCTCCTTCAACTCGTAGAACTGACGTCACGGCGCCGACGAACCCGTGGGACTGCAGCGCGGTGACGGTGGCCGCGAGATCGGACTCTGCCGCCGCGTGCGTGCCGATGACCAGGGTAGCGGTCGGCTCGATGCGCTCCGCACCGGCCGGCGCCTCCTCGAGCGGGTCGCTCGTGGGCGGGGTCTGCACGAGGGTCTCGACCGACACCCCGTGGTCGGCGAACACGCCGGCGATCTGGGCGAGCACTCCGGGGCGGTCGAGCACCTCGAGCGTCACCTGGTAGCGCGTCGTGACGTGCCCGATGGGGAGGACGGGCAGCCCCGAGCTCGCACTCGTGACCAGCCCAGGGCCGCCGACGACGTGGCGGCGCGCGGCCGAGACGACGTCGCCGAGGACGGCCGAGGCGGTCTCGATGCCGCCGGCTCCGGCTCCGTAGAACATCAGGCTGCCCGCGGCCTCGGCCTCGACGAAGACGGCGTTGTTCGCGCCGTGGACGGCGGCGAGGGGGTGCGAGCGGTGCACGAGCGCCGGGTAGACGCGGGCCGAGACGCCCTCCTCCCCCGTCTTCGCATCGATGAGGCGCTCGCAGATGGCGAGCAGCTTGACGACGTAGCCGGAGTCGCGCGCCTGATCGACCTGCTGCTTCGTGATCCCGGTGATGCCCTCGCGGTGCACCATCGTGACCGGCACGTCGGTGTGGAAGGCGAGGCGCGCGAGGATCGCCGCCTTCTGCGCGGCGTCGTAGCCCTCGATGTCCGCGGTGGGGTCGGCCTCCGCGTAGCCGAGCTCGGTGGCGCGCGCCAGCGACTCCTCGAGCGTGGCGTGCTCGGTGTCCATCCGGTCGAGGATGTAGTTCGTCGTGCCGTTGACGATGCCGAGGATGCGGTGGACGCGGTCTCCGGCCAGGCTGTCTCGCAACGGCCGGATGATCGGGATCGCGCCGCCGACGGCCGCCTCGTAGTTGAGCTGGGCGCCCACCTGGTCGGCCGCCTCGAAGAGCTCGTTGCCGTGCGCGGCGAGCAGCGCCTTGTTGGCGGTGATCACGTCGGCTCCGGACGAGATCGCCTTGAGGATGTAGCTGCGCGCGGGCTCGAGGCCGCCCATCAGCTCGACGACGATGTCGGCACCGAGGATGAGCGCTTCGGCGTCGGTCGTCAGGTACTCGCGGGGGATATCGGCGGTGCGGGGTGCGTCGAGGTCGCGCACGGCCACTCCGGCGAGCTCCAGCGGAGCGCCCACGCGCTGGGCGAGCTCGTCGCCGTGGTCGAGGAGGAGGCGCGCGACCTGGGCACCGACGGACCCGGCACCCAGGAGGGCGACCCGCAGGCTGCGGTACTCGATCATCGGGTGGTGGCCTTTCGTTCGATGCCGGCATCGCGGCGGAGGAGGTCCTCCTCGGTCTCGCCGCGCACGATGACGCGGGCCTCCCCGTCGCGCACGGCGACGACGGGAGGGCGGCCGAGGTAGTTGTAGTTGCTCGAGAGCGACCAGCAGTAGGCGCCGGTCGCGGCGACGGCGAGCAGGTCGCCGGGGTGCACGTCGGCCGGCAGGTACTCGTCGTGCACGACGATGTCGCCCGACTCGCAGTGCTTGCCGGCCACGCGCACCAGCGCGGGCTCGGCGTCGGAGGCGCGGTTCGCCAGGCGGGCGGAGTAGTCGGCACCGTAGAGCGCGGGGCGGGCGTTGTCGCTCATCCCGCCGTCGATGCTGACGTAGCGGCGGACGCTCGTGGAGTGCTCGCCGCCGACGACGACGTCCTTGATGGTGCCGACCTCGTAGAGGGTGAGGCCTGCGGGTCCGATCAGCGAGCGGCCGGGCTCGATCGCGATGTGCGGCACGGGGATGCCGCGGGTCGCGCACTGCTCGGCCACCGCGTCGGCGATGGCGGCGGCGATCTCCTCGATGGGGGTGGGATCGTCGGCGCTCGTGTAGGCGATGCCGAAGCCGCCGCCCAGGTTCAGCTCCGGCACGGGACCGTCGGCGAGCAGCGCCGCGTGCACCTCGAGGAGCCGCGAGGCCGACTCGGCGAACCCGGCGGAGCCGAAGATCTGCGAGCCGATGTGGCAGTGCAGGCCCAGGAAGCGCAGGCTCGCGTGCGCCCGGATGCGGGCGACGACGGCGGGGCAGTCGGCGAGCGAGATGCCGAACTTCTGGTCCTCGTGCGCGGTGGCGAGGAACTCGTGGGTGTGCGCGTGGACGCCGCTGTTCACCCGGAGGCGCACGTTCTGCACCCGGCCGTGCCGCTCTGCCGCCGCAGCGATGCGCTCGATCTCGATGAGGCTATCGATGACGATCGTGCCGATGGCCGCCGCGACCACGCGGTCGATGTCGGCGACGGACTTGTTGTTCCCGTGGAGACCCATGCGCGCGGGGTCGACACCCGCGGCCTGCGCGACGGCGAACTCGCCGACGCTGCAGGCGTCGATGTTCAGGCCCTCCTCGCGCATCCAGCGCGCGACCTCGGTCGAGAGGAAGGCCTTGCCCGCGTAGTAGACCGTGACGTCGGTGCCGATGCGGCCGAGCTCGCGCTCGAAGGCCTCGCGGGTCCGCACCGCTCGACGGCGGGCGTCGGCCTCGTCGACGACGTAGAGGGGCGTGCCGAACTCCTCGGCGAGCCGATCGGCCGTGACTCCCGCGACCTCGAGGACACCGTCCAAGCGGCGCCGCGCGTTGTCGGACCAGACCGCCGGCGCGAGCGCGTTCGCATCGTCCGGCTGCTCGAGCCACTCGGGCGCGAGCGGATGACGCGGGGCACGGACGTGCGCGTCGTCGTTTTCCACGGGTGAGACCTCACAGGAGAGAGTGGGAGCGTCACTGCGTGGCGAGCGAGTCCGGATTGACCCCTGAAGCCAGCAAGTTCGTTGAGTGCTGTCGGTGTTCGCCCGCAGGAGACGCGGGCACAGGGCTCCGATCCTACCGGGCGGGTGCGCCCGCCCGAGTGCGACCGGGCCGTCCGCTCAGGGGCAGACGCCGTTCTCCTGCTGCTCCGGGTCGCTGAGGAAGGTCGGAGCGAGCGCGAAGTCGGCGTTCAACGACTCCGCAGCGACCTGCACGCCCGTGAGGGTGAGCCCCTGCGGGACGGAGTCGGCGATGCAGACGGAGCGAGGGCCGAGGAGGCCGTCGGCCACTCCCCCGAAACGCTGCTCGACATCGGCGGCGGTCAGCGTGGTGCCCGCGACGGTCACCTCGGACGGAGTGAGCTCGATCGCCCCGTCCGCCGCGCCGAGCTCGATGCCCACTCCGGCCGCCAGCGAGAGTCCGAGCACCTCGACCGAGGTGTTCACGCGAACGAGCGGTGCGTCGAGGGTCACGGAGTCGATCGGCACCTCGCTGCGCGCGGAGACGAGGGAGGTGACGGAGGCGGGATCGAGGGCGACGGTCGCGGTGCCGGAGTCGAGGGCGCCGGTCCCGCTCGCGGGGACGCCCTCGAGGGTCACGTCGATGTCGCCGTTCAGCTCGCCGAAGGCGACGTCGTCGCTGCGGACGTCGAGGCGGTCGAGCGTCCCGGAGACGAGCTGCGGCAGCACCGCCCATCCGGCGACGTGGACCTCGACCGGGTGGTCGGCCGGCAGCGACAGCGCATCGCGGACGCTCGCCGCCGCGGTGTCGGCGACCGCGCGGCGGGCGAGCGCGTCGCCCACGACCGCCGCGACGACGAGCAGCACGAGCACGACGGCCACGACCACGACGGCGAGGAGTCCCCGACGTCGTCGGCGGGGGCTCTCCGAGGCGCTCACATGCGGTCCGGAGCGGTGACGCCCAGCAGCGAGAGCCCATTGCGCAGGACCTGGCCCGTGGCCTCGTTCAGGCGCAGCCGCGTCGAGTGCACGGCCTCGATCGGGTCCTCGCCCTGGGGCACCACGCGGCAGTTGTCGTACCAGCGGTGGTAGAGCCCTGCGATCTCCTCGAGGTAGCGGGCGATGCGGTGGGGCTCCCGCAGCTCTGCGGCGTGCGCGACGATCCGCGGGAACTCCTGCAGGCCGCCGAGCAGGGCCGACTCGGTCGCGTGCACCAGCGTCTCGGGAGAGAAGGGCTCGCGCGGCACTCCGGACGCCTCCGCCTTCGCGGCGACCTGGCGGGTGCGCGCGTGGGCGTACTGCACGTAGTAGACGGGGTTGTCGTTGCTCCGCTTGGTCAGCAGATCGAGGTCGATGTCGAGCGTCGAGTCGGCGGAGGAGCGCACGAGCGAGTAGCGCGCGGCATCGACGCCGACGGCCTCGACGAGGTCCTCCATCGTGACGACCGTGCCCGCGCGCTTGGACATCCGCATCGCCTGACCCTCGCGCAGCAGGTTGACGAGCTGGCCGATCAGGATCTCGAGGTTGACCCCCGGAGTGTCGCCGAAGGCCGCGCACATCGCCATCATGCGGCCGATGTAGCCGTGGTGGTCGGCGCCCAGCATGATGATCGCCCGGTCGAAGCCGCGCTCGCGCTTGTCGAGGTAGTACGCGAGGTCACCGGCGATGTAGGCCGCCTCGCCGTCGCTCTTGATGATGACCCGGTCGCGGTCGTCGCCGAAGTCCGTGGTGCGCAGCCACGTCGCTCCGTCGGCCTCGTAGATGTGGCCGAGGCCGCGCAGCCGCTCGATCGCGCGCTCGACGGCACGCGACTCGTGCAGGGAGTTCTCGTGGAAGTAGACGTCGAAGTCGACGCCGAACTCGTGCAGGCTCTGCTTGATCTCGCCGAACATCAGCTCGACGCCGATGGAGCGGAACGTCTCGTGCAGCTCCTCCTCGGGCAGGACCGAGAGGTCCCCCGGGTAGGCGGCGACCACGCGGTCGGCGATGTCGGCGATGTATGCGCCGCCGTAGCCGTCCTCGGGAGTGGGCTCTCCGCGGTGCGCGGCGAGGAGGCTGCGGGTGAAGCGGTCGATCTGCGCTCCGTGGTCGTTGAAGTAGTACTCGCGGGTCACCTCCGCGCCCTGCGCGAGCAGGACGCGGGCGAGGCTGTCGCCCACCGCGGCCCAGCGGGTGCCGCCGATGTGGATCGGGCCGGTGGGGTTCGCCGAGACGAACTCGAGGTTCATCTTCACGCCGGAGTAGAGGGAGCCGGTGCCGTAGGACTCCGCGGCGTCGACGATGACGCCGGCGAGGGCACCGGCGGCAGCGGCGTCGAGCCGCACGTTGAGGAAGCCCGGTCCGGCGACCTCGACGGTGGCGACGCCGTCGACGGCTCCGAGGCCCTCGGCCAGTTCGGCGGCGAGCTCGCGCGGGTTCGCCCCGACCTTCTTCGCGAGCTTCATCGCGATGTTCGACGCCCAGTCGCCGTGGTCGCGGTTCTTCGGGCGCTCGAGGACGACGTCCGAGAGGGCGACCTCGGCGTCGCTCCCTCGTCGCTGCACGGCGTCGAGGACGAGGGCGTGCAGGGAGGCGGCGAGCTGTTCGGGAGTCACGGGGGTCGATTCTACCGGCCGGGTCCCGGGCCCACGGGGCGCCCCCGGCCCGGCCCGGCGAGCGCTTGCTAGGGTGCGACGCATGCGCCGCCCCGCCGCCCTCCTCCTCGTCGCCGCCGTCGGCGTCCTGGCGGGCTGCTCGGGAGCGCCCGAGCCCGCGCCGAGCGCCTCGACCGCGATCAGCGGCACCCCGGTGCCCCTGACCTGCGAGGAGCTCGTGCCCTCCTCGGCCCTCACCGGTCTCTGGTCAGGATTCGCGCCCGACGACTCCGTCGAGCGGACGGACGTCTCGAACGAGATCGCGGGCTACGACGGTCTGGTCTGCGGATGGTCCGACGATGCGGGGGCGGACTTCCAGGTGGCCGTGGCGCACCTCGACGTGTCGCTCATCGAAGCGCTCAAGAACGAGTTCTTCCGCACGAGCAACGCGGTCCCGACCTACGGCAAGCCGCCCGCGGTCGAGGGCTACTACGAGGTCGCGTCCGGCCGCGGAGTGGCGGATGTGCTGCTCGACGAGCACTGGATCGAGACCTCGAGCGCCTCGTTCATCGAGCCGGGCGATCCGGAGCCGCTCGTCCGCGCGGCGGTCGCCGCGATCGCCGGCTGAGCTCAGCCCAGCCGGACGGGCGAGACGTGGTCGTCCTCGACGACCTCGTCGCACTCGGCGTCGACGCTCATGCCCGTGAGGGAGAGGTCGGTCAGGTAGCTGCTGAGGAACGCGGTGTCGGCCGTGTCGCGGCCCGACGAGATCCGGAGCATCGAGCCGCGCGGAGCGAGCCGCGTCGCGTCGATCACGTGCCAGGCGCCACCAACCCAGGCCTCGGTGACGGCGTGGAAGTCGCGCGGCTCGAGGCCGGGGGCGTAGACGGCGGTGACGCGCGCCGGGATGTCGAGCGCGCGGAGGAGCCCCGCGCAGGTGTGCGCGAAGTCGCGGCACACGCCCTGCCCGCTCTCGATCACCTGGGCCGCTCCCCCGGTGGCCACCGTCGACCCGTAGACGTACGAGAGGTGCCCGTTGACCCACGCCTCGACCGCGGTGAGCGCCTCGAAGCCCTTGGCGCGCCCGAACTCGCGCCGCGCGATGCCGCCGAGCGCATCGGCCTCGGCGTAGCGGCTGGGCCGCAGGTACTCGACCAGCTCGAGCTCGCTCGGCTCGTCGGGAGCGCCCCGGCCGGTCACGCTCGCGCGGTACTCGACCCGCATCTCGCCCTTGTTGGCCTCGACCCGATGCACGCGGGCGCCGTGCCGTGCGGGGAACTCCCGAACGGGAAGCTCTTCGCCGTCGAGGCGGACCGAGAAGGAGTCGTCGAACGACTCGCCCGTCGCCGTCGCGGCCACGAGGAAGATCAGGTCGGTCGGCCCGTTCAGACGCAGGTCCATCGAGGCGGAGACGGTGCGCAGCATGGCTCCATCGTGGCACGTCGTGCGGCACGTTCCGGCGTCGGATCGGGCTCCGCCCGGGTGCTAATGTGGTCAGGCACTCCTGGCCCCCATAGCTCAGGGGATAGAGCACTGCCCTCCGGAGGCAGGGGCGTAGGTTCGAATCCTACTGGGGGCACTGTTTTCCTCCGTCAACGAAGCGAGCTGCTTCGGACGGCGTCAGGCCTCATGGAAGCTGTGGCGGCATTCGCAGTCAAGCGCGCTCAGCCCGGAATAGTCCTCCACAGGTACCCGACAGCATGCAAGACGAATCGAGAGCCTGAGGGCCCGCCGCACCTGGGCCTCGACCCGACCCATCGTCTCGAAAGGATGGTCGCAGGACGGACATGCCGCCGGGGAGGAGCTGATAGGAACCGGAATCGGCGTCGCTGCCGAGATGTTGACGTGCGCTGTCATGGCCGAACCCTGCCATGCCGAGGTCCGCAGAGTGAACCCTCATCAGTAACGGATCGATAACCCTGGGGTGATGATTCGATCTGCCGAGGTGGCCTCGGACCGTTTGGGCGCGATCCTGAGCCGTCAGGCGGGCCCCGGTGCCGGGTCCGCAATCGATGTGTGGCTGATCCGTCTGCGCACGCGCTCCAGGGGCTTCTCCACTACGAGGTGCAGGCAATGCGCGAAGACAAGCGAGGCGAGCACGGCGAGCACCACTCCGGCGCCTCCTGGCACGAATGGGTGGACGACCTCGAGGAGCGGTCGATGGATCAGGTAGAGCGTGTAGGAGAGCACTCCGATGTACGCGACCGGACGCGCGTTCAGCATGCGGCCCACCCAACCGTCCGGCGCGGTGATGACAGCCACGAAGACCCCGAAGAGACTCAAGCTCTGAACGGTGTACCCCAGCGTCATTCCGAACCAATCAGGGGTTCTGCTCACACCGATGAAGATCGCAACCGAGATCAGTAGCAGCGGTAGCGCTACCCACGGTCTCCTCGTCACGATGCGGGTCTCGCCGTACATGGGATTGGCGGCGATCGCCATCACCGATCCCCAAAGAATCGCGTCCGCGCGAGTGTCGGTCGAAAGGTACAGCCTGTCCCACGACACACCGCTGGAGGACAGGTACACCCGCCATGCGGCGATCACCAGGCAGACCGCGGCAAGAAGGGCCGCCTGGTGCCGAGCTTTCGGCATGACGGATCGGAGGACCACGTAGACCAGGGGGAACAGTAGGTAGAAATGCTCCTCGACAGCTAGCGACCACAGTGCGTTCATAGCCGGCGGGAGTCCTTCGCGCCCCTGGAAGACGATGTAGTAGTTCGCCCAGAATGTGCTGGCGCTTGCGAGACCTGCCCCGGTGATGGTGTCGACCAGAGCACCTGCAGCGACCAGCAGGAGAACGACCGCCAGAACGATGTAAAGGGGAGGGAAGATCCTGTAGACGCGTCGGAGGTAGAAGTCCTTCAGCGCGATCCGGCCGGTACGCTCTGATTCCACTCTCATGAGGTGAGTGATCAGGTAGCCGCTCAGGAAGAAGAACAGGGTCACACCGATCGATCCCTTGACCGGAATCGGCAGACCGGAATGGCCCCAGACGACCAGCACGATCGCGACAGCACGCAGACCGTTCAACGAGGGGATGCGTCCGGGGAGGAGACCGACCGGGTTCTGCATGCCGATCAGCGTAGCCAGTCCATGTTTCGGTCAGTCGACGGCACGACAAAGATCCGTTCGTTCCGCGTCAGGAGGAACAGTCGGATGCGGTGAAGAGGTCAGCGTCTCATTGCGGTTGCATCGCCGTCCACGGTCTGATCGACGCCCAGCGCCTTCCAGAGCTGCTGCGCACCGAACGGAGTGATCTGAGCCTCGAGGAGGAGCTCCGTGACCAGCGCCGATAGGCGGAGCTCGTGCGGCGTCATGCACGTTGTCCGACGGCGATGGCTGGGATGAGAGGACGGCCATCGACTGCCTCGAGGACAGGCCGATGGGTGTGAAGACGGTGATTCAGGGTTGGTTCGAGCATCGATGCTCCTGGGTACAGCGCCGTGAACTCCGTCTGCACGGTCGGCTTCGGGTGCCGTTCGTCCACTCTGAGAGCGCCTATCGCTAATGTACCTTCGGTTCGCCCTCACGTCACCGTACGAAGACTGCAGATTTGCCGCGCTCGCACGGTGATCGGGCGACGACGACGACCAGGAAAATGCGGCGTGCAGCCCCGACTCCGCCGCGAGTGGCGGCAGGAGTTTGAGGCGCCTCTGAATTTTGCCCTAAAACCGCCCTCGCGACGTCGATCGATGGGCACCCGACGGGGTCCGGGTGGAGCGTCGGGGTTCCCGATAATTAGGCGGTTCTCGATAATCACCGGCCGTCCGCGAATGCCGAATCACTGTCCCTCAACATCCGCTTCACCCTTCCGGACGCGGGCGTCGGCATGCACCTCAGATAAGTCCTCGTTCTCGCCGAGGCGGCCTGAGCACAGCCTCGCCGTCACCGCTCCCACCCTGAACATCCCTCGAATCGCTCTCAGGAACCGCCGTTCCTGAGAGCCGAGCCGTAGGGTGATCGGCGTGAAGATCCTTGTCGTGGAAGACGATCCGGCCATGGGCGAAGCTCTCGTGGGAGGCCTCGGCGACGCCGGCTACGAAGCCGTGCTCACCACGAACGGGGTGGACGCGCTCGTCGCGTTCACGAACGCCGAGTTCTCGGCGGCCATCGTCGATGTGATGCTGCCTGCGATGTCGGGCTTCGAGATCTGCCGCCGCATCCGCGAGCTCGGCCGGTCGACTCCGATCATGCTGCTCACCGCCCGGGACGCGATCGAGGACCGGGTGTTCGGCCTCGACGCGGGCGCCGACGACTACCTCACCAAGCCGTTCGCGTTCACCGAGCTCAACGCCCGGCTGCGCGCGCTGCTGCGCCGCAGCCCGTCGCTGATGTCGACGTCGATCGAGGTCGGCCGCATCACCGTCGACGGCTCGAGCATCAGGCGCACCGCCGACGGCAGCCGCATCCACGTCAGCCCGAAGGAGCTCGAGCTCCTGAAGCTCCTCATCACCCCGGTCGGCTCGGTCGTCACGCGCCAGCGCATCCTGTCCGAGATCTGGGGCGGCGGCGAGATCGTCGACAACAACATCGTCGACCAGTACGTCAGCTACCTCCGCAAGAAGCTGCCGACGGAGGAGACCGGAGTCGGCATCGTGACGGTGCGCGGCAAGGGCTACTTCCTCCGCCCGGTCGAGTAGCCGTGACCGCACCGGCGCAGCCCGCGGGCCCTCGCCAGACCGCCCTCTCGATCCGTGCGCGCATCACGATCGGCAGCGTGGCCGTCGCCACGGTGCTCTTCGCTCTCGCGGCGCTCCTCTTCTACCAGGTCGTGTCGGGGATCGTGGAGCGCAGCGAGCGCACCATCCTGACCTCGATCGAGGACGAGATCCGCCGCGACATCTCAGCGGGGAACGTGCCGCGCGCCCAGGGCTCCTCCACCGGACAGCTCTACTTCGCTCTCGACCCCGACCGCGCGGTGAGCGCGACGACCATGCCGACCGCCCTCGGCGACGCCGTCGTCGACGATCTGCGCGAGACGGGCGCCGACGCGACCGCCCGCTACACGAACATCACGACGGGCAGCACGAGCTACCTCGTCCGCGTGGCCGCGGTCGACGACGACGGAGCGACGTGGTCGGTCGTCACCGCGCGCGACCAGGCCGCCTCTCAGCTGGTCCTCGACGACTTCGCGCACGTGCTCGTCTACGCCGCGATCTTCCTCGTCGTGACCTTCGGCCTCGCCTCGTGGATCCTGACCGGCACTGCACTGGCTCCGGTGCGGCGGATGCGCGCCCGGGCCGACGAGATCGCGGCCGACCCGGGTCAGGGTGATCAGCTGCCCGTCGTCGGCACGCGGGACGAGATCGACGAGCTGGCCGAGACGCTCAACGCGTTCCTGCAGAAGCAGACCGCCTCCCTCGCCCGCGAGAAGCAGATGGTGTCGGATGCAAGCCACGAGCTGCGGACACCCCTCGCCGCGCTCTCGGCGCAGCTCGAGATCGCGCACCACCGCGTCGATGATGCCGCCGCGGTCGATCGGGTCATTCTGGACGCGCGCAAGAGCGTCGACCGCCTCGTGCGCCTCGCCTCGGCACTGCTCGACATCTCGCGGATCGAGAGCAGGTCGGTGCGACCGACGTCCGCCTTCGCCGATCTCGTCGACGAGCTGGTCGGCGCGGTCGACCGCACCCGGCTCCTCGCCTCGGAGTCGGACGTCGAGATCGACTACGAGATCGACGAGCGGGAGCCCGCCCGCCTCTACGGAGTCGCGGCGCAGGACTTCGGGCGCGTGATCGACAACCTGGTCCGGAACGCGATCCAGGCGCTGCCCCGCGGCGGGATGGTCGTCGCAGCGCTCTCGCAGCAGGACGGACGGCTGCTCCTGTCGGTGTCGGACGACGGGCCGGGCATGCCGGACGAGTTCATCCCGGTGGCGTTCGACCGGTTCTCGCGGCCCGACGACTCCCGCACCCTCGCGTCGGGCGGCAGCGGCCTCGGGCTCGCCCTCGTGCACACGACGGTGCTCTCGGCGGGCGGCACGGTGGGGCTGCGGAACCGTGAGCCGCACGGGCTGGTCGTGGAGATCGTGCTGCCGCCGGTGGGGTCGGCGGCGAAGTAGAGGCGCCTCCTGCTGACCGAGTAGCCCTCAGCGCGAGCGTCTCGAGATCCGCAGCACCCGCAGGCGCGGGGTCTCGATACGCACCTGCGGGGCTGCTCGACCAGCAAGGGAGGGGGACGATGAACGCCCCCGGCCGGAGCCGGGGGCGTTCGAGGTGGATCAGCGCTGGTCGTCCTCGGGGCGGACGGGCACCGGGTCGCCGGCGTTGGCAGGCGGCGGGGCCCAGCTCGCCTGAGGCGCCTCGGCGGCGGCGCCCTGCCCGTCGAGCAGGTTGCGGCCGCGGTTCACGACCTCGGGGTCGGCGAGCACGGAGTAGCTGGTCGCGATGACCTGCATCGTCGACGTGAAGTCGCGGCGCCGGCGGTTGACCGCGTACGACGCGAGGCCGAACAGCATGCCGAAACCGGCGCCGAGCAGCACGGCCGCGATCAGGAACGAGAACTGCGTGGTCGGGGAGAAGATGATCAGGAGCAGGCCCAGGAAGATTCCGAACCAGGCTCCGGAGGCGGCTCCCGCCAGCGCCACGCGCCCCCAGGTGAGCTTGCCGGTGACGCGCTCGACGCTCTTGAGCTCGTTGCCGATGATCGCGAGCTGCTTCACCGGGAAGTCGGCACGGGCCAGCACGTCGACGGCGGCCTGCGCCTCCTGGTACGTGTCGAAGGTCGCGAGGATCTCGCCGCGCGGGATGGTCGGGAAGACCGCCTTGCGGCCGTTGAACGGCGTCTGCTGAGTCACCCGCTCAGACTGGCACAGGGGTCTTGGAGGACTCTGGGCGGCGATGGTGAGCACGCCGAACGTCGGTCGGGAACGCTCGGCGGACATCCCGGTGGGCGGCACTAGGTTTGTAGCCGTGAGTTCCGCCAGAGTCTTCGTCGCGCGCTTGGTCGGATGCACCGTCTTCGACCCCGCCGGCGACCGCGTCGGCAAGGTCCGCGACGTGCTCCTGGTCTACCGCCAGAACGATCCGCCCCGCGTCGTCGGGCTCGTCGTCGAGATCCCCGGACGCCGCCGCGTGTTCGTGTCGATCGGACGCGTCACGAGCATCGGCAGCGGCCAGATCATCACCACCGGTCTGATCAACGTGCGCCGCTTCGAGCAGCGCGGCGGCGAGGTCCGCGTCATCGCCGAGCTGCTCGGCCGCCGCATGACGTTCGTCGACGGATCCGGCGACGCCGTCGTCGAGGATGTCGCGATCGAGGAGGTCGGACCCGGGGAGTGGCAGCTCGCGCAGCTGTTCGTCCGCCGTCCCAAGACGAGCCCCTCCCCCTTCGCCAAGGGAGCGACCGCGTTCGCCGGCTGGCGCGAGGTCCGCGAGACCGTCTCGGGAGAGGCGCAGTCGGCCGAGCAGTACGTCGCGAGCCTCGCCGAGCTCAAGCCCGCCGACCTCGCGAGCACCCTGCTCGACCTGCCGACCCAGCGCATGCTCGAGGTCGCGGGCGAGCTCTCGGACGACCGCCTGGCGGACGTTCTCGAGGAGATGCCCGAGAGCGAGCAGGTCGAGATCCTCGGTCAGCTCGACGACGACCGCGCCGCCGACGTGCTCGACCAGATGCAGCCCGACGACGCGGCCGACCTGATCGCCCAGCTCTCGGACGAGCGCGGCGAGGCCCTCCTGGGCCTGATGGAGCCGGAGGAGGCGGACGACGTCCGCATGCTCCTCAGCTACGCACCCGAGTCTGCCGGCGGCCTGATGACGACCGAGCCGATCATCGTGTCGTCCGAGGCGACCGTGGCCGAGGGCCTCGCCCTCATCCGCCGTCACGAGCTCGCTCCCGCCCTCGGAGCCGCGGTCTGCGTCACCCTGCCGCCGTACGAGCCGCCGACCGGCCGCTTCCTCGGCATGGTGCACTTCCAGCGGATGCTCCGCTACCCGCCGCACGAGCGCCTGGGCACCCTGCTCGATCAGAGCTTCGACCCGATCACGCCGGACACGTCCGCCGCCGAGGTCGCCCGCATCCTCGCGAGCTACAACCTCGTGTCGGTGCCCGTGGTCGACGAGACGCACCGGCTGGTCGGCGTCGTCACCATCGACGACGTGCTCGACTACCTGCTCCCCGAAGACTGGCGCAGCCACGACGGCGACGACGAACCCCGCTCACCGGTGAGCACGACCACGCGGGGCATCCCGCTGGTGCCGCCGCCCGCGAAGGCGGCGAACGGCGGACGACGACGAGGATGGAGGGGCGCGCGTGGCTAAGGACGCGAAGCAGGATCGGCGGCTCGACGCCCCGAAGGGACTGCGCACACGCGTGCTGCCCCTGCGCAACCGTCAGAGCAGCGACCGCTTCGGGCGGCTGACCGAGTCGTTCGCCCGCGGCATGGGAACCCCGTGGTTCCTGTTCGGCATGACGATCTTCTGCGTGTTCTGGCTGGTCTTCAACACCTACGGACCCGAGGACGCGCGCTTCGACTCGCAGGCGCTGGGCTTCACCGTGCTGACGCTGATCCTCTCGCTGCAGGCCTCCTACGCCGCTCCCCTGCTCCTGCTCGCGCAGAACCGGCAGGACGACCGCGACCGCGTGCAGATCGAGCAGGACCGCCAGCGTGCCGAGCGCAACCTGGCCGACACCGAGTACCTCGCCCGCGAGGTCGTGGCCCTGCGGCTCGCGATCCGCGACATGGCGAGCAAGGACTTCATCCGCTCGGAGCTGCGCACCCTCGTCGAGGAGCTCGAGAAGGACCGGACGGAGACGAGCAGGTCCGAGCGCGGCGATGTCTGACCCGACTCCCCTCGAGGGCGCGGTCCTCGCGTCGCTCGCGCGGGTCGTCGATCCCGAGATCCGCAAGCCCATCACCGAGCTCGACATGGTCGAGTCCGTGACCTCGGCCCCGGACGGCTCGGTGGACGTCGCGATCCGGCTGACCATCGTGGGCTGCCCGGCGGCGTCCGCGATCGAGCGGGACGTGACGGAGGCGGTCGCCGGCACCCCCGGTGTGACCGGTGCCCGCGTCTCGGTCGGCGTCATGACCCCGGCTCAGCGCACCGCGCTCACGAAGCGCCTCCGCGGCGCCAAGCGCAGCATGCCCTTCGGGCCGGACTCGCTCACCCGCGTCTACGCCGTCACCAGCGGCAAGGGCGGAGTGGGCAAGTCGACGGTCACCGCGAACCTCGCCGTCGCCCTGGTGCAGCAGGGACTCTCGGTCGGCCTGATCGACGCCGACGTGCACGGGTTCTCGATCCCCGGACTCCTCGGCCTGATGCACGACGGGCACGTCGACGGCCCCACCCGGGTGGGCGAGCTGATGCTTCCGCCCGTGGCGCACGGGGTCAAGGTCATCTCGATCGGGATGTTCCTCGAGGGCGACACGCGCGGAGCGGCGGTCTCGTGGCGCGGTCCCATGCTGCACCGGACGATCTCGCAGTTCCTCACCGACGTCTACTTCGGCGATCTGGACGTGCTGCTGCTCGACCTGCCCCCGGGCACGGGCGACGTCGCGATCTCGATCGGCCAGCTCCTTCCGCACGCGGAAGTGCTGATCGTCACGACGCCGCAGCCCGCGGCCGCCGATGTGGCCGAGCGCAGCGGCGCTCTGGCGCGCCAGTCGGGTCAGACGATCATCGGCGTCGTCGAGAACATGGCGGGTCTGCCGCAGCCCGACGGGTCCGTGCTCGACCTGTTCGGCACCGGTGGCGGGGCCGAGGTGGCGCGCCGTCTGAGCGCCTCGGGGAGCGAGGTGCCCGTGATCGCGTCCCTGCCGATCAGCGTCGCGCTGCGCTCCGGCGGGGACGTCGGCGTCCCGGTCGTCGTCGGGGCAGCGGAGGATCCGGCCGCGGTGGCGATCACCGCGTTGGCGAGGACGCTCGCGGCTCGGCCGCGGGGCCTGACGGGGCGACGACTGCCGATGAGCGTCGGCTGACCCTCTGACGGGACCGGCCGCTCACCCGTCGCCGTCGGGAACCGCTCGGGTCAGGTCGCCTCGGAATCGATGGGCGGCGGAGCGACGGTCGACAGCTGCCCCTCGCCGTGCGAGCGCTTCATCGTCGTGTAATAGCTGTCCTGCGTCGAGGCCCGGCTGCCTGCCCCCGTCGTGATGGGCGCGCCGACCTTCGTCGGAGGCTTCACGGTGGGCACGGGGTCGTCCTCGAGGAGGGCGTCGCGGATGATGCGACGAGGGTCGTACTGGCGCGGATCGAGCTTCCGCCAATCGACCTCGTTGAACTCCTCGCCCATCTCGTCCTTGACCCGCTCGCGCGCCTGCGTGGCGAATCCGCGCACCTTGCGCACGAGCTGACCCAGCTGCGCGGCGTAGTGCGGGAGGCGATCAGGGCCCAGCACGAAGACAGCGATCACTCCGATGATGAGGAGCTTGTCGAACGTCAAACCGAACACGGGACAAGAGTAACCCGCCGCGCCTGCGGCACCGACCCCGCGCGCCACCGTAGCCTTGCCCTGCGCGGACGCGATCCGTCCACCGCACCGACAAGAGGAGCTCGACCGTGTCCGACAAGGATGCCAATTGGAAGTACGCCGAGGACGCGGTCGTCGAGCCCGAGGCCATCGCCTCCGCCCGCCGCCTCTCGGTCGAGCTGGGCATCGACGCCGTCTCGCCGTCCATCGGGGCGCAGTCCTCGCTCATCGCGGCCGCGGCGCGCGCCTCGCAGATCATCGAGATCGGCACCGGCACCGGAGTGAGCGGCCTGTGGCTGCTCGACGGCGCCCCCGAGGCGATGCTGACCTCGATCGACTCGGAGGCGGTTCACCAGCAGCACGCGCGAGCGCAGTTCCACGAGGCCGGCGTGTCCCCCAACCGCCTCCGCCTCATCCCGGGCCGAGCGCTCGAGGTGCTGCCCCGGATGAACGAGAACTCGTACGACATCGTCTTCGTCGACGGCGATCCGCTGCAGGTCATCGAGAACGTCGAGCACGCGCTGCGGCTCGTGCGCCCGGGCGGAACCGTGCTGATCCCCCACGCCCTCTGGCGGGGACGGGTCTCGAACCCGGCTCAGCGCGACGAGATCGCGTCGGCGTTCCGCACCCTGGTCGCCGAGATCAGCGCGTCCCCCGCCGTGGTGAGCATCCTCTCCCCCATCGGAGACGGACTGCTCCAGGCCAACAAGCGCCGGGCCTGACGCGCCGATCCGTCCTGGAACGAGGGAACGCCCGCCGCACGGTGTGCGACGGGCGTTCTCGACGGTGCTGGTGGTGCCGCCGTCAGGCGGGGGTCACCACCGATGCGAGAGCATCGTGCAGCTCTTTCGCCTCTGCATCGTTGACCGAGACGACGAGTCGTCCGCCTCCTTCGAGCGGAACGCGCACGACGATGAGTCGACCCTCCTTAACAGCCTCCATCGGTCCGTCTCCGGTCCTGGGCTTCATGGCCGCCATAGAGTTCCCCTTTCGTGACGTATCCCCCTATTATCGTGCATCCGCGGTGTTCGAGAAATCGCGCTCTCCGGCGAGCCCGCGGGACGTCGATCACGGGGGCGTCCAGTCGTAGCCGTCGACGGCCCAGCAGGCGGAGATCCAGAGGATCTGACCGCCGATCCCGGCCAGGACCAGTGCGACCCGGAAGAGCGGCGATCGGGGCACGGCGAGTGCTCCGACCAGCGGGAACATCGGCCCGAGCAGCCGGAACGTGCTCGACTGCGGGAAGAAGAACGCGAACAGGTACACCGCGTAGCCCGCGATCCACGCGCGGCTGACGAGGTCGAGCCGGCGCACCCACGGCGAGGCCATGACGCCGACGAAGGCGGCCACGAGCAGCACCACCAGGACGATGCCGATGGCCGGCGACTGGAACCACCACTGGCCCCACCACGCCCCGCCCTGGAACCACGAGGTGAAGGGGAAGAGCTCCTGGTAGCCGATGTAGGAGGAGCGCCAGGCGAGCTCGGTGTCGGTGTAGGCGGTGATCGACCCGGTGACCGCCCAGGCCGCGATCGGCCAGAGGAAGCCGACCACGAGGCCCCAGACCGTCAGCGCCACGGTGGGCAGCCAGTCGCTGCGCTCGAAGGGCTCGCGCGAGCGTCGGAGGAAGCGGACGAGGACGTAGAGCCCCATCGCCGCGGCGAAGGCCAGCCCGCTCGGCCGGGTGAGGCCCAGCAGCAGGACGACCGGGAAGACGAGCGCGTACCGCCCGCGCACGAGCAGCAGCAGGGTGATCGCGGTCAGCATCATCGCCGCAGACTCGGCGTAGGCCAGCTGCAGCAGCGGCGAGGTGGGAGCGACGCAGAAGAGCAGCACCGCGACCAGCGACTGCGTCTCGCTGAGCGAGTGCCGGAGGAGGCGGTAGAGGACCAGGGAGGTGACCGCTCCGCAGACGACCGAGACGGTGACGGCGGCGGGCGCCCATCCGAGGCCCGTGACCAGCATGAGCAGGCGGACCACCGCGGGGTAGAGCGGCATGAACGCCCAGGCGTTCTCGCCGATCTCGCCCGCCTCGGTGACCGGGAGGGTGGAGGGGTAGCCGGAGAGGGCGATGATCTCGTACCAGCGCCCGTCCCACATCGAGGCGAAGGCGGAGTAGGAGGGGGACGGGCCGGTCCAGGAGTTGGCGGCCTGGTTCGCGGCGAACTGCAGAAGGATCACCGTGGTGACCAGGCGCGTGAGCACGAAGACGGCGAGCACCCGCGCCCACCACGGGACGAGTCGGAGCCGGGCCCGTCGACGCGCCGTCGACGCCGGAGCGACGGCGGTCACGCGGGGGTGCTCAACCAGCCGCGGAGACCGTCGGCGCAGGCCGTGATCTCGTGCACCGCGACGCGCTCGTCGTCGGCGTGGGCCTTGAGGGGGTCGCCGGGGCCGTAGTTCACGGCCGGCACTCCCATCGCCGAGAAGCGCGCGACGTCCGTCCATCCGTACTTCGGCTTCGCCTCGGCGCCGACGGAGGAGAGGAAGGCCTGAGCGAGCGGCGCGTCGAGGCCGGGGCGGGCGCCCTCGGCGAGGTCGACGACCTCGACCTCGAAGCCGTGGAAGAGCTCGCGGAGGTGCTCGACGGCCTCGGCACCGGTGCGGTTCGGAGCGAAGCGGTAGTTGACGTGGACCGTGCAGAGGTCGGGGACGACGTTGCCGGCCACTCCTCCCGAGATCCGCACGGCGTTGACGCCCTCGCGGTAGACGAGGCCCTCGACCTCGACCTCGCGCGGCTCGTAGGCGGCGAGCCGATCGAGGATCGGTGCGGCCGCGTGGATGGCGTTCTCGCCGACCCAGCTGCGGGCGGAGTGGGCGCGGAGTCCGCGGGTCACGATGTCGACGCGCAGGGTGCCGTTGCAGCCGCCCTCGACCTCGCTGCTCGTCGGCTCGCCCAGAACGGCGAAGTCGGCGGCGAAGAGGTCGGGGCGGTGGCGGGCCAGCCGTCCGAGGCCGTTGAGGTCGGAGGCGACCTCCTCGTTGTCGTACCAGATCCAGGTGACGTCGACCGCGGGCTCGACGAGCTCGGCGGCGAGGACGAGCTGCACGGCCACCCCCGCCTTCATGTCGACGGTTCCGCGCCCGACCAGGTACTCGACTCCGTCGATGCTCTCGTCGACGACGGGCAGGTTGCCGTTGATCGGGACGGTGTCGAGGTGGCCGGCGATGACGACGCGCTGCGCTCGGCCGAGCGAGGTGCGCGCGACGACCGTGTCCCCGTCGCGGATCACCTCGAGGTGACCGCAGGCGGACAGCGCCGCCTCGACCGCGTCGGCCAGTGCCGACTCCTCCCCCGAGACGGACGGGATGTCGCACAGCGCCCGCGTCAGCGCGATCGGATCGGACGCGAGATCCAGCCTCACGAGGGGCGGAGCGGCGGGGGTCGGAGCGGCCATGGCACCCAGGGTAGCGGCCGCGGGCCGCGCGCTACCCTGGGTGCCATGACCCCCGAGCACTCCGCCGACTCCTCCGCGCCCGCCTCCGCCTGGGGCTACGGGCTCGCCACGATCGCCTCGGACGGCACCGTCCTCGACACCTGGTTCCCGGAGCCGCGCCTGGGCACGATCCCCGCCGGCCGCGACCCGTGGATCGTCCCGGCCGAGTTCGAGTCGCTCGCGGGAGAGGACCCCCGGCGCGAGGTGCGCATCGACGTGGTGACCCTGCAGATCGACCTCTCCTCGCCTCCGGCCTCGACGTCGGACGCCTACCTGCGCCTGCACCTGCTGTCGCACCTGCTCGTCCAGCCGAACACGGTGAACCTCGACGGCGTGTTCGCGCACCTGCCGAACGTGGTCTGGACCAACGCCGGACCGGTGTCCCCCGACTCGTTCACGCGACTCCGCCCGTCGCTGCGCCGGCACGGCATCCAGGCCGCCGGGATCGACAAGTTCCCCCGGCTGACCGACTACGTCACTCCGGCCAAAGTGCGGATCGCGGACACCTCGCGCGTGCGCCTGGGCGCGCACCTCGCTCCGGGCACGACCGTGATGCACGAGGGCTTCGTGAACTTCAACGCCGGGACGCTCGGCAGCTCGATGGTCGAGGGCCGGATCTCGCAGGGCGTCGTCGTCGGCGACGGCTCCGACATCGGCGGCGGTGCGTCGATCATGGGCACGCTGTCGGGCGGAGGCACGCAGCGGATCTCGATCGGCGCCCGCGCCCTGCTCGGGGCGAACTCGGGCATCGGGATCTCGATCGGGGACGACTCCGTCGTCGAGGCGGGGCTGTACGTCACGGCGGGCACGAAGGTCGTGGTCGTCGGAGGAGCGCCCCGGGCCGACGGGCGCCCGCAGACCGTGAAGGCGGTCGAGCTGTCGGGCGTGCCGAACCTGCTGTTCCGCCGCAACTCGCTGACGGGCGCGGTGGAGGTGCTCCCCCGCACCGGTGCGGGCATCGAGCTGAACACGGCCTTGCACGCCTGAGGTCCGGCGGCGGGGGTCTCGATACGCCCGCGAGCGGGCTACTCGACCAGCAGAGAGTCCTCCCGCTGCTGACCCCCGCTGGTCGAGCAGCCGTCGCAGACGGCGTATCGAGACCACCCCTCCCGGAGACCGGGGTCTCGATACGCCCGCGAGCGGGCTACTCGACCAGCAGAGGGGGGTGAACGGACGATGCCGCCTCCGCGGGGCGGAGACGGCATCGGGGCGGCGGGTCAGCTGCCGGTGGGCCAGTGGCGCTCGGGGGCGCCCATGTACAGCTGCTGGGGGCGGCCGATCTTGGTCTGCTTGTCGATGTTCATCTCGCGCCAGTGGGCGATCCAGCCGGGCAGGCGGCCGATCGCGAACAGCACGGTGAACATGCGGGTCGGGAAGCCCATCGCCTTGTAGATGACCCCGGTGTAGAAGTCGACGTTCGGGTAGAGGCGGCGCTCCTTGAAGTAGTCGTCCTCGAGCGCGAGGGCCTCGAGCTCCATGGCGATGTCGAGCAGCGGGTCCTTCACTCCGAGGGCCTGCAGCACCTCCGAGGCGCTCTCCTTGACGAGCTTCGCGCGCGGGTCGTAGTTCTTGTACACCCGGTGGCCGAAGCCCATCAGGCGCACGCCCTCCTCCTTGTTCTTCACCCGCTCGACGAAGGTCTGGACGCTCTCGCCCGACTCGCGGATGCGGCCGAGCATCGTCAGGACGGCCTCGTTGGCTCCGCCGTGCAACGGGCCGAAGAGCGCGTTGATGCCGGCGGAGACGGACGCGTAGAGGTTGGCCTCGGTCGAGCCGACCAGGCGCACGGTCGAGGTCGACGCGTTCTGCTCGTGGTCCTCGTGGAGGATCAGCAGACGGTCGAGCGCCTTGGAGAGGACCGGGTCGACGTCGTACCGCTCGGCCATGGTGCCGAAGTTCAGTCGGAGGAAGTTGTCGACGAAGCTCAGCGAGTTGTCGGGGTACAGGAACGCCTGGCCGATGCTCTTCTTGTGCGCGTACGCGGCCATGACCGGCAGCTTCGCGAGCAGGCGGATCGTCGTCAGCTCGACGGCCTCGGGATCCTTGGGGTTCGAGCTGTCCTCGTAGTAGGTGGACAGGGCCGAGACTCCCGCGGAGAGCACCGACATCGGGTGCGCGCTGTGCGGGAGCGCGTCGAAGAAGCGCTTGAGGTCCTCGTGCAGGAGCGTGTGGCGGCGGATGCGCTCGTCGAAGCCCGCGAGCTCGTCGGCGGTGGGCAGCTCACCGTAGATGAGGAGCCAGGCCACCTCGAGGTACGTCGCGTTCGTCGCGACCTCCTCGATCGGGTACCCGCGGTACCGCAGGACGCCCTTGTCGCCGTCGATGTACGTGATCTGCGACTTGGTCGCCGCCGTGTTGACGAAGCCGTAGTCGAGCGACATGAAGCCGGTCTGCTTCGTCAGAGTCGAGAAGTCGATGCTCGAGGCGCCGTCGACGCTGCGGAGGATCGGGAAGTCGGCGGTGCGGTCGCCGAAGGTGAGCGTCACCTTCTCGGGCTGGGCCTCGGCCGCAGCCGGCGCGCTCTCCGTGGCGGGCTCCGGTGCCTCCACCGTCGCGGTTCCGTCGCTCTGCGTGCCGGATTCGGTCACAACGCCTCCCAGGTCGTCACGGTCGCTCCCCGGGCAGCGCGCTCGCACGGAGCAGGCGGCGCCGGGTGTGGGCGGTGCAGTCGGCGCCGTTGTGTGGCGACATCGACCGAACCTCCTACAGCCTAAGGGCACAGCAGGGGACCTGCTGCACCGGCCAGTGCTCCGGGGCGCGCGTTGTGGGATACCGCCAGGACCCGCCCTCGGAGGGGAGCGGGACGCCCGCGGCGGCGGTCTAGGAGAGGCCGGCGGAGAGGCGCGACGCGGCCGCGGCGATCCGCTCGTCGCTCGCGGTCAGCGACAGCCGCACGTGCTCGGTGCAGTGGTCGCCGTAGAAGACGCCGGGCCCGGCGAGCACGCCGATCCGCGCGAGGCGCTCGATCGACTCCCAGGCGGGCCGCCCCTCGGTGGCCCAGAGGTACAGGCCGGCCTCGCTGCGGTCGATGCGGAAGCCGGCGGCCTCGAGCGCAGGGCGCAGGCGGTCGCGACGGGAGCGGTACCGCTCCTTCTGCTCGGCCACGTGCGCGTCGTCGCCCAGGGCGGTGATCATCGCCTCCTGCAGCGGACCGGGCACGATCATGCCGGCGTGCTTGCGCACGGTGACGAGGCGGGCGATGAGAGCGGAGTCGCCCGCGACGAACGCGGCGCGGTACCCGGCGAGGTTCGACTGCTTGCTGAGCGAGTAGACGCCCAGCACGCCCTCGCGGCTGGCGCCGACGACCCGCGGATCGAGGATGCTCGGGATCGGCTCGTCGGCCCAGCGGCCGTCCCAGCCGAGTTCGGCGTAGCACTCGTCGCCGGCGATGACGGCGCCGAGCTCGCGGGCACGGGCGACGGCCCTCTGCAGAGCGGGGACGTCGAGCACCGCGCCGTCCGGGTTGCCGGGAGAGTTCAGCCAGACCAGGCGGGTCCGCTCGGGCCACTCGGCGGGGTCGTCGGAAGCCAGGACGGAGGCTCCCGCGATCGCGGCGCCCATCGCGTAGGTGGGGTAGGCCGCGCGGGGATGGACGACGACATCGCCCTCGCCCAGGCCCAGCAGGAACGGCAGCCAGGCGACGAGCTCCTTGGAGCCGATGGTCGGCAGGATCTCGTCCACTCCGAGGCCGGGTACCGCCCGGCGACGCCCGAACCATGCCGCGATCGCCTCGCGCAGGGCCGGGGTGCCGACCGTCGTCGGGTACGAGTGCGCGTCCGTCGCCCGCGCGAGGGCGTCGCGGATGAGCGGGGGCGTCGGGTCGACGGGCGAGCCGATCGAGAGGTCGACGAGGCCGTCGGGGTGCGACGACGCGAGCGCCGTCGCGGGACCCATCAGGTCCCAGGGGTAGTCGGGCAGGGCTCCGAGCGCCACCGGAGGGCCGCTCAGTGGCCCTGGGGCGGGAGGACCGCGATGACCGGGTGGTCCTTCGCGATCACGCCGACCTTCGCCGCTCCGCCCGGGGAGCCGATCTCGTCGAAGAACTCGACGTTGGCCTTGTAGTAGTCGGACCACTCCTCGGGGAGGTCGTCCTCGTAGTAGATCGCCTCGACGGGGCACACCGGCTCGCAGGCACCGCAGTCGACGCACTCGTCGGGGTGGATGTAGAGCGAGCGCTCGCCTTCGTAGATGCAGTCGACCGGGCATTCGTCGATGCAGGCGCGGTCTTTGACATCGACGCACGGAAGTGCGATCACGTAGGTCACGGTCGTGGCGTCCCTTCGAACAGAGGCTTCTATCGTACGCGGAGCGACGGGGCGTCGAGTCCCGCGGCGGGCTTCCGCGGCTCCGAGAGCGCTGGGGACGCGGGACCCAGCCGCGGCCAGGCGATCACCACGAGGGCGATGAGCGCGGGGACGAAGGTCCACGCGATGCCGAGGCCGTTCGCGGGCACCAGGACGGATCCTCCGGCGCTGCGCAGCGCGAGCAGCCCGATGACCCCCAGCAGCCCCATGGCCGTGCAGAAGGCGACGAAGCGGTCCACCATCACGATCCGCAGGCCCAGGAGCAGCAGCAGCACCGCGGCGAGGGAGGCGGCGAGGCCCACGGGCAGCACTGCGTCGCCGACGACGACGGTGCTCTGGTGGGCGACGGTGGTGATCGCTCCGACGACCGCGCCGACGAGCACCGAGAGGGCGCCGGACACGACCCGCGAGCGCAGATCGGGGCGCTCCTCGGCCACCGGCTCCTCGACCGCGGCCGCGGGGGCCGGGCGGAAGCGCTCGACACGGGCGATGGGGAACGCGGGACCGCTCGAGAGCCTCGCCGTCCCGTCCTCGACGACGATCTGGGTGCCGTGGGCCTCGAGCGCGGCGCGCTTGCGTTCCCAGTCGTCGGCGCTGAGCTCGAGGACGACGTCCCCGGGTGCGGGCGGAGCGTCCTCGGGCAGGACGGCGAGGAAGCGCAGGCCGAGCAGCTCGGCCGCCTGCCGGGCGATCGCCGCGGTGCGGACGTGGTCCGGGTGCCCGTAGCCGCCCCCCGCGTCGTACGAGAGGACGACCTCGGCCCGGGTCTGCTGCAGCACGGCGATCAGGTCGGCGATCTGCTCCTCCTCCGAGCCGGCGGTGAGGGCCGCCGGGTGCACGGGCTCGAGCGGCTCCGGGACGCGGCCGGGCCCCCACTGCATGCCGGAGTCGCGGTAGACGCGCGGCGAGAGGCCGCGCGCCCGCGCACCCTCGGCGCCGAGGAAGCGGTGGTCGGCGACTCCGAGCGCCGTGAGTGCGACGACCAGCTCGGTCGTGCGGTGGGAGGCGAGATCCTCGGAGCCCTCGAGTGACGCGAGGTCCTCCGGGATCACCTCGCCGCACTCCCCGCGCGTGGCGGTGACCACCGTCACCGAGGCGCCCTGCGCCACGAGGTGCGCGAGAGTCCCGCCCATGGTGATGCTCTCGTCGTCCGGATGCGCGTGGACGGCCACGATCCGCTCGTCCGCTCCGACTGGGCTCGCGTCCACACTCCTACCTTCCGTTCGGCGCGCCGGTGCGTCCCGCGCCGCTTCTGGACAGGCGATCGGGCAGAGCACTACAGTCGACTCCGGTAAGGCAAGGCTTACCGAAGGTTCGGGCCCGGGGCGGGGGTCGTCCCCGTCCCTCCCCGCGATCGACCGAGAGAACACGCGTGCTCGCAAATTACCTCATCGGCCTCCGCGAAGGCCTCGAAGCGGGTCTCGTGGTCGGCATCCTCGTCGCCTACCTGACCAAGCTCGGGCGCCGCGACGTGCTGCCGCGCCTGTGGACCGGCATCGCCGCGGCCGTCGCGATCTCGCTCGTGACCGGGGCGATCCTCACGTGGGGACCGTACGGTCTGTCCTTCCAGGCGCAGGAGCTGCTCGGCGGCGGGCTCTCGATCCTCGCGGTCGGGCTCGTCACCTGGATGATCTTCTGGATGGGCGCGAACGCCCGCAGTCTGAAGGGCGAGCTGGAGTCGCGGCTCGATGCGGCCGTCGGCGGATCCGCCCTCGGCATCGTGGTCCTCGGCTTCGTCAGCGTGGGTCGCGAGGGCATCGAGACCGCCCTGTTCGTCTGGGCGAGCGTGTCCTCGAGCAGCGCCTCCTCGGGGGCGGACGCCTGGATCGGCACGATCGGCGCACTCCTGGGCATCCTCTCGGCGGTCGTCATCGCCTACTTGATCTTCCGCGGCTTCGTCCGGATCGATCTCGGCCGGTTCTTCACCTGGACCGGCGGCTTCCTCATCCTGGTCGCCGCAGGCGTGCTCTCGTACGGCGTCGGCGACCTGCAGGAGGCGGCCCTGCTGCCCGGCTGGGGCGCTCCGCTCTTCAGCCTCGGCCCCGTGGTTCCCGCACCGATCGCCGCGATCCTCGGCGGGCTCTTCAACTACACCCCCGAGCCGACCGCGCTGCAGTTCGCCGCATGGCTGCTCTACCTCGCCGTCGTCGGCCTGCTCTTCGTCCGCCAGGTCCGGCTCCGCCGACCGCGTCGGGGCAGCGCGGCCCCGGTCGCGACCCCCGCTCCCACCTCCGTCTGACTCCGGCTCCGCCGGTGCGTCCTGCCCTCTACTCCAGGAGAACCATGCCCTCGCGCGCACTCCCCCGTCGCTCCCCGCTCCCCCGCGCCCTGTCCGGCCTCGCCGGCGCCGGTGTCCTCGCGCTCGCGCTCTCGGGCTGCGTCCCGAACACCGCCGCCTCCTCGTCCGCGGCTCTCGGCGTCGCGATCAGCGACGAGTCGTGCGATGTCTCGGCCGCGACCGCCGAGGCCGGCGCCGTCACCTTCTCGCTCGCGAACGACGGCTCCGACGTCAACGAGTTCGAGATCCTCGCTGACGACAAGCTGCGCATCGTCGGCGAGAAGGAGAACGTCACTCCCGGCCAGACGGTGTCGTACGTCGCCCAGCTCGAGCCGGGCACCTACTACACCGCGTGCAAATTCCAGCAGGTCGGTGCTCCCGTGGGACTGGCGGAGTTCACGGTCACCGGCGAGGCGACCGAGCAGTCAGCCGACGAGAAGGCGGCGACCGAGGCGGCCGTCACCAACTACGTCGCCTACGTGAAGTCCCAGGCGGGCGAGCTCCTTCCCGCTGTGCAGGCCTTCGCCGACGCCTACACCGCCGGCGACGACGAGACGGCCCGGGGCCTCTTCGCCTCGACCCGCGTCTTCTACGAGCGCATCGAGCCGACCGCGGAGGCCTTCGGCGACCTCGACCCGAAGATCGACTACCGCGAGGTCGACGCGGTCGCGGAGGGACTGGACTGGACGGGCTTCCACCGCATCGAGAAGGACCTGTGGGTCCCGGCGCAGGACGCGCTCAACTCCGACGGCACCAGCGCGTACCTCGACTGGGCTCCGTCGACTCCCGAGCAGCGCGCCGAGTTCGGCCGGGGTCTCGTGGACGACGTGCAGAGCCTCTACGACCTCGTGAACGCCGACGACTTCACCGTCACGGTGGGCGACATCTCGAACGGCGCCATCGCGCTGCTCGACGAGGTCGCCGCCGGCAAGATCACCGGCGAGGAGGACTGGTGGTCGGGCACCGACCTGATGGACTTCGCCGCGAACGTCCAGGGCGCCGAGGTGGCCTTCGGCAACGTCGAGCCCATCGCCACCGCGTCGGGCGACGAGGGCGCCGACCTGACCGCCGACATCACGGCCCAGTTCACCGCCCTCGACGCGCTGCTCGCCCAGTACGGCTCGATCGACGCCGGCTTCGTCTCCTACTCCTCGGTGACCGACGAGCAGAAGAAGGAGCTCTCGGACCAGGTGAACGCCCTGTCCGAGCCGCTCTCGCAGCTGACCCACACCGTGCTCGGCGTCGAGGAGCCCACGGAGTAGATGGACGACGAGCAGAACGCCGCGGCCGACGTCGACTCCGACACCGCCGACCCCGTCGAGCAGCCCCGCCGCCTGTCGCGGCGCGGGCTGCTCGGCCTCGTCTCCGCGGGGACGGCCGGCATCGCGGCGGGAGTGGGCGGTTCCGTCGCCGTCGCCTCCGCGACGAGCGCCACCGCCTCCGGGGCGTCGAGCACCGTGCCGTTCTTCGGCGCGAATCAGGCCGGCATCACGACCGCGGCGCAGGACCGGCTCCACTTCGCGGCCTTCGACGTCGCCTCGGGCACCTCGCGCGAGGACCTGATCGAGCTGCTGCAGGACTGGACGCTCGCGGCGTCGCGCCTGACACGCGGGCTCGACGTCAGCGAGGAGGGCGCCGTGGGCGGCCCCGACACCGCCCCTCCGGACGACACGGGCGAGGCGCTGGGGCTCGACGCGACAGCTCTGACCATCACCTTCGGCTTCGGCCCCGGCCTCTTCGCGGACGCGGACGGCGTCGATCGCTTCGGGATCGCGGACCGGCGGCCGCCCGCCCTCGAGACGCTCCCCCGGTTCCGGGGCGACGCGCTCGTCCCGGCTGCGAGCGGCGGCGATCTCTGCATCCAGGCCTGCGCGAACGACCCGCAGGTCGCGGTGCACGCGATCCGCAACCTCAGCCGCATCGCCTTCGGACGGGCGTCGCTGCGCTGGTCGCAGCTGGGCTTCGGCCGCACGTCCTCCACGTCGACGGCGCAGGCCACTCCGCGGAACCTGTTCGGGTTCAAGGACGGCACGGCCAACGTGAAGTCGGAGGAGACCGATGCGGTCCAGGAGCACGTCTGGGTGCAGGAGTCGGACGGGCCGGACTGGCTCGTCGGCGGCAGCTACCTCGTGGCGCGCAAGATCCGCATGATCATCGAGACGTGGGACCGCAGCCAGCTCGGCGAGCAGGAGCGCGTGATCGGCCGCAGCAAGGGCTCGGGAGCGCCCCTCTCGGGCGGCGACGAGTTCGCCGAGCCGGACTTCGCCGCGACCGGCGCCACGGGGGCGCCGCTCGTCGACGAGGCCTCCCATGTTCGCCTCGCGCATCCCTCCGTCAACAACGGAGCGCGGCTCCTGCGTCGCGGCTACAACTTCGTCGACGGCAACGACGAGCTCGGGCGACTGAACGCGGGGCTGTTCTTCCTGTCGTTCCAGCGGTCGCCGGAGCAGTTCGTCACGGTGCAGCGCTCGCTCTCGGAGGACGCGCTGAACGAGTACATCAAGCACGTCGGCTCGGCGGTCTTCGCGGTGCCGCCCGGCGCGCGGGGCGAGGGCGACTTCGTGGGGTCGGCGCTCTTCGCCTGACGCAGAGGGGGCGCCCCTCCCCGCTGATCGAGTAGGCCGCGCAGCGGCCGTATCGAGATCCGCGACCCCCGGAGCACGCGGGTCTCTAGACGCCGCTGCGCGGCTACTCGACGGGCAGGGGGGACGAGACGCAGAAGACCGGCCGGAGGTGGACCTCCGACCGGTCTCGAGCCGAGCGGGCGCGCAGGGCGCCCGACCGGATCAGCCCTGCTTCTTCAGACGGCTGGTCTGACGGGCGCGCGCGTTGGCGTCGAGCTCGACCTTGCGGATGCGCACGATCTCGGGGGTGACCTCGACGCACTCGTCCTCGCGGGCGAACTCGAGGCACTCCTCGAGCGTCAGCTGACGCGACGGCGTCATCGACTCGAACGTGTCGGAGGTGGACTGACGCATGTTGGTCAGCTTCTTCTCCTTGGTGATGTTCACGTCCATGTCGTCGTTGCGCGAGTTCTCGCCGATGACCATGCCCTCGTAGACCTCTTCCGTGGGGTTCACGAAGAAGGTCATGCGCTCCTGGAGCGCGATGATGGCGAACGGAGTGACGACACCGGTGCGGTCGGCCACGATCGAGCCGTTGTTGCGGGTGACGATGGCGCCGGCCCACGGCTCGTAGCCGTGCAGGATCGCGTTCGCGATGCCGGTGCCGCGCGTGGTGGTGAGGAACTCGGTGCGGAAGCCGATCAGACCGCGCGAGGGGACGATGAACTCCATGCGGACCCAGCCGGTGCCGTGGTTCGCCATGTTCTCCATACGGCCCTTGCGGGCGGCGAGGAGCTGCGTGATGGCGCCGAGGTACTCCTCGGGGGCGTCGATCGTCAGGTGCTCGAACGGCTCGTGCGTCTTGCCGTCGACCTGGCGGGTGACCACCTGGGGCTTGCCGACGGTGAGCTCGAAGCCCTCGCGGCGCATCTGCTCGACGAGGATCGCCAGCGCGAGCTCGCCGCGGCCCTGGACCTCCCACGAGTCGGGGCGGCCGATGTCGAGGACCTTGAGCGACACGTTTCCGATGAGCTCGCGGTCGAGGCGGTCCTTGACCATGCGCGCGGTGAGCTTGTGGCCCTTGACCTTGCCGACGAGCGGCGAGGTGTTGGTGCCGATGGTCATCGAGATCGCCGGGTCGTCGACCGTGATGGCCGGCAGCGGGCGGATGTCCTCCGGGTCGGCGATGGTCTCGCCGATGGTGATCTCGGGGAAGCCCGCGATCGCGACGATGTCGCCGGGGCCGGCGGACTCGGCCGGGTAGCGGTCGAGCGCCTTCGTGATCAGCAGCTCGGTGATGCGGGCGGTGGTGTGGGTGCCGTCGTGGTGGACCCAGGCGACGGTCTGGCCCTTCTTGATGTTGCCGTTGAAGACGCGCAGCAGGGCGAGGCGGCCGAGGAACGGCGAGGCGTCGAGGTTCGTGACGTGGGCCTGGAGGGGCGCCTCGTCGTCGTAGGTCGGCGCCGGGATGTGCTTGAGGATCGCCTCGAACAGCGGCTCGAGGTCTTCCGCGTCGGGCAGCGTGCCGTTCTCGGGCTTGTTGGAGGAGGCGCGGCCCGCCTTGCCGGATGCGTAGACGACGGGGACGTCGAGGATCGCGTCGAGGTCGAGGTCGGGGACGTCGTCCGCCATGTCGGAGGCGAGGCCGAGGAGCAGGTCCTGGCTCTCGGCGACGACCTCGTCGATGCGCGCATCGGGGCGGTCGGTCTTGTTGACCAGCAGGATCACGGGCAGCTTGGCCTCGAGCGCCTTGCGGAGCACGAAGCGGGTCTGCGGGAGGGGGCCCTCGGACGCGTCGACGAGGAGGCAGACGCCGTCCACCATCGACAGGCCGCGCTCGACCTCGCCGCCGAAGTCGGCGTGGCCCGGGGTGTCGATCACGTTGATCGTGATGGGGCCCTCGGTCGCGTGCTTGCCGCGGTACGAGACCGCGGTGTTCTTCGCGAGGATCGTGATGCCCTTCTCGCGCTCGAGCTCGTTCGAGTCCATCGCGCGCTCGTCCACGTGGGCGTGCGCGTCGAAGGAGTTCGTCTGCTTGAGCATGGCGTCGACCAGGGTGGTCTTGCCATGGTCGACGTGGGCGACGATCGCGACGTTGCGCAGGTCGGAGCGGGTGGCACTTGCCATGTGAACGGACTCGTCTCGTGTTCTCGTGCATGAAGGGGGACCCTCCATCGTACCGCAGGCGCGCCGCGGAACGACGGAGGGCCCCGATCCGGTCCGATCACCCCGCGGAACACGGGACTCTCGGGCGCGGAACGGGGCCCTCGCGGCGGCGGATCAGACGGCGAACTCGATGCCGGCGCCGGGGATCGCCGCGAGCAGCTCGCGGGTGTACTCCTGCTGCGGCGAGTCGAACACCGTGTCGGTCGGGGCGTGCTCGACGATGCGGCCCTTCTGCATCACGCAGACGTCGTCCGCGATCACGCGGACCACGGCGAGGTCGTGCGTGATGAACAGGTAGGTCAGCCCGAGCTCGGCCTGCAGATCCGCGAGAAGGCGGAGGATCTGCGCCTGCACGAGCACGTCCAGCGCCGAGACGGCCTCGTCGAGCACGACGATCTCGGGCTTGAGCGCGAGTGCCCGGGCGATGGCGACGCGCTGGCGCTGACCACCGGAGAGCTCGTTCGGGTAGCGCCCGGCGATGACGCGCGGGAGCGAGACCTGGTCGAGCAGCTCGAAGACTCGCTCGCGCTGCGAAGCGCGGTCGCCGACCTTGTGCACCCGCAGCGGCTCCGAGATCGTGTTGCCGATGTTGTGCAGCGGGTCGAGCGAGCCGTACGGGTCCTGGAACACGGGCTGCATCGAGCGGCGCAGCGCCAGCATCTCCTTGCCGCGGAGCTTCTCGGTGCGACGACCGTCGATCGAGATGGCCCCCTTGGTGGCGGTCTCGAGACCGAGCACGAGGCGCGCGATCGTCGACTTGCCCGAGCCCGACTCGCCCACGAGGGCGGTGGTGGTGCCCTTGGGGATCGAGAACGAGACGTCGTCCACGGCCGTGAAGTCCTCGGCCTTCAGCCCGCCGCGGCGGATCTTGAAGACCTTGGTCAGGTTCTCGACCTCGATCATCGGCTTCGTCGTCGCGGGGGCGCCCGTGTGGGTGCCCGCCGCGCGGACGAGGTCGACCTCGGCGACGGCGGCGGACTCGCCGGGCACCGACTCCTTCGCGGCTCCGGCGGTCGACTGGATGCGGCGCGAGGCGAGGCTCGGAGCCGCGGCGATCAGGCGCTGCGTGTAGGGGTGCTGCGGGTTCTGCAGCACCTCGACCGAGGCGCCGGACTCGACGATGCGGCCCTTGTACATGACGATGAGCTTCTCGGCGCGCTCGGCGGCGAGGCCGAGGTCGTGCGTGATGAAGAGCAGCGCGGTGCCGTCGGTCTTCGTCAGCGTCTCGAGGTGGTCGAGGATCCGCCGCTGGACCGTCACGTCGAGCGCCGAGGTCGGCTCGTCGGCGATGAGGAGCTGGGGCGCCGCGGCCAGGCCGATGCCGATCAGGACGCGCTGCCGCATGCCTCCGGAGAACTGGTGCGGGAACTGCTTCAGCCGCTTCTCGGCGTCGGCGAGACCGGCGTTCTGCAGCACCTCGATCGCCTTGGCGCGCACCTCCTTGCGGCCGGTCGCGAGACCGTTCGCCCGGATGGTCTCCTCGACCTGGAAGCCGACCGACCACACGGGGTTGAGGTTCGACATCGGGTCCTGCGGCACGTAGCCGATGCGGCGGCCGCGGATGTCCTCGAGCTCGGAGCGCGTCGCCTTCGCGAGGTCCTTCCCGTCGAAGAGCACGGAGCCGCCGGTGACCTTGCCGGAACCGGGGAGCAGGCCGATGATCGCCGCGGCGGTCGTCGACTTGCCCGAACCGGACTCCCCCACGATCGCGACGGTCTGGCCGTGCTCGATCGTGAGGCTGACGCCGCGCAGGGCGGGCACCAGGCCGCTGCCGGTCTGGAAGCCGACCTCGAGGTCGGTGACCTGGAGCAGGGGCCCCTTCGGAGTGGTCGAGTCGGTCATCGGAGGGCCCTCGCCTTCGGGTCGAGCGCGTCGCGCAGGGCCTCGCCCATGAGGATGAAGCTCAGCACGGTGATGGTCAGCGCGGCGGACGGGTAGATCAGCGTCTGCGGGTTGGTCCGCAGGTCGCGCTGGGCCTGGCTGATGTCGTTGCCCCACGACATCACGGAGCCGGGGAGGCCGACGCCGAGGAACGACAGGGTCGCCTCCGCGGTGATGGCTGCGCCGAGCGAGATCGTCGTGACGACGATCACGGGGGCGATGGAGTTGGGCATGACGTGGCGGAACAGGATCGCCATGCGGGACAGACCCGTGGCGGTCGCCGCTCCGACGAAGTCCGACTGCTTGACCCGCAGGACCTCGGACCGCAGGACGCGGGCCGTGGTCGGCCACGCGAACGCGCCGATCGCCAGGGCGATGACGAACACGTTCCGGTGGGCCGAGAAGACCGACATGATGACGACGGCGGCGAGGATGTAGGGGATCGAGAAGAAGATGTCGCCCGCGCGCATGATCACGGTGTCGACCCAGCCGCCGAAGAAGCCGGCGAGCGCGCCTCCGATGACACCCGTGATGGTGGTGATCAGGATGACGATCAGACCCACCGTGAGCGACGTCGACGTGCCGTGGACGATGCGCGCGTAGACGTCGCAGCCCTGCTTCGTGTAGCCGAGGAGGCTGCCGTCGCCGGGGCCCTGGTTGCTGAAGCCGAGGTCGCAGGCGCGGGGGTCGATCGAGGTGAAGAGGTTCGGGAGCAGCGCGACGGCGACGATCAGCACGATCAGGGCGCCGGAGATCCAGAACATCGGCCGGCGGCGCAGGTCCTGCCAGGCGTCGGTCCAGAGGTTGCTGGGCTTCTCGTCGAGCGAGACGGCGTCGACCGAGGCGATCGGGGTCTCCTCGAGCGGTGCCACGAAGTGATCGATGCGACGGGGGGCGTCGCGGTTCATCTCATTTGGCATAGCGGATCCTCGGGTCGAGTACGGCGTAGAGCAGGTCGACGAGGATGTTCACCACGAGGTAGAACAGCACCATGACCGTGACGAAGGAGACGACGGTCGGCCGCTCCCCTCGGATGATCGCCTGGTAGAGCGTGTTCCCGACTCCGGGAACGTTGAAGATGCCCTCGGTGACCGTGGCGCCCACGATCAGCAGGCCGAAGTCGGCGCCGAACTGGGTCGTGACCGGGATCAGCGAGTTGCGCAGGATGTGCACGGGCACGACGCGCTTGCGCGAGAGGCCCTTGCTGTACGCGGTGCGCACGAAGTCGGAGCCCGCGGTCTCGATGACCGAGCCGCGGGTGAGCCGGATGGCCGAGGCGACGACGAACAGGGCGAGCACGATGGCCGGGAGCAGGAGCCGCTCGAATGTCGGCGAGCCGCCCACCGTCGGTGAGAACCAGCCCAGCTGCACCGCGAAGAAGGACTGCGCGATGAAGCACAGCACGAAGATCGGCACCGAGACCAGGAGGAGGCTCACCACGAGCGCGCTGGCGTCGAAGAACGAGCCCTTCCGCAGACCGCTGATGAGGCCGATCGTGAGAGCGACGACGATCTCGATGACGATCGCCATCATGGCGAGGGTGAGCGTGACCGGGAACGTGCGGGCGAGGATGTCGTTCACCGACTGGCCCGAGAAGGAGATGCCGAAGTCGCCGCGGACGACGCCGCCGAGGTAGTAGAGGTACTGCACGATGAACGGCTCGTTCAGGTGGTACTGCTCCTCGAGGCGCGCGAGCAGCGCGGCGTTCGGGGTCTTGTCGCCGAAGAGGGCGAGGAGGGGGTTCCCCGGCATGGCGAAGACCATGAAGTAGATCAGGAACGTCGTCCCGATCAGGACGGGGACGGCTTGCAGGATGCGTCGGACGATGTAGGCGAGCACGTCAGCCCTGCCTGTTCCGGTGTCGCATGGTGGACCTCATTCGATCGTGACCGAACAAGGCGCTCCGCCCGCGGGAACGGTCGTGCCGTCCCCGCGGGCGAAGCGCCCGTCGTGTCTGATGTCAGCTCTTGGTGATCTGGTAGAACAGCGGAACCGAGTTCCATCCGAACTCTACGTCGGACACGGTCTCGCTGTAGCCGCCGGTCACGTTGGCGTACCAGAGCGGGATCGACGGGAGGTCCTGGAGCAGGACCTCCTGAGCCTTCTGGTAGTCCTCGTTCGCGGTCGCGAGGTCGGTCTCGGCCGAGCCGTCGGCCAGGAGCTGGTCGAACTCGGCGCTGGAGTAGTCACCGTCGTTCGACGAGGCGTTGGTCGCGTACAGCGGGCCCAGGAAGTTGTACAGACCCGGGTAGTCGGCCTGCCATCCGGTGCGGAACGCGGTCTCGATCGAGCGGTCGACGATCTTGGTGCGCGCCTCGGCGAAGGTCGGGTAGGCCTCGCCCACGGCCTCGATGCCGAGCGTGTTCTTGACCGCGTTCGACACGGCGTCGACCCAGCCCTGGTGTCCACCGTCGGCGTTGTAGGCGATCGAGAAGGTGCCCGTCCACGGGGAGATCGCGTCGGCCTCGGCCCACAGCTTCTTCGCCTCGTCGGGGTTGTACTCGAGCACCTCGGCGCCCTCGAGGGAGTCGCTCCAGCCGTCGATCACCGGGGAGGTGAAGTCGGAGGCGGGGGTGCGGGTGCCCTCGAAGATGACGTCGGTGATCTGCTCGCGGTCGAAGGCCATCGAGATGGCCTGGCGGCGCAGCTTGCCCTCTTCACCGCTGAAGTGCTCGAGGCGCTCCGGGATGGTGAAGGACTGGAACACGGCGGAGGCCTGGTTGACCGCACGGTCGCCGAGGTCGCTCTCGAAGGTGCCGAACGCGGAGTCCGGGATCTGGTCGATGACGTCGACGTTGCCCGCGAGCAGGTCGGCGTACGACGCGTCCTGGGTCGCGTAGAACGTGATCGTGATGCCGCCGTTGACCGGGACGCGGGGTCCGTCGTAGTCGGGGTTCACGATCAGGTCGATCTGGACGTCGTGCTGCCACGCGCCCTCGCCGTCGAGCATGTAGGGGCCGTTGCCGATCGGGTTCTCACCGAAGGCGTCCATGTCGTCGTAGGCGACGCTGGGCAGCGGGTAGTAGGCCGAGTAGCCCAGGCGCTGCGGGAAGTCCGACTTGGGAGCCGAGAGCGCGACGGTGAAGGTGGTGTCGTCGACGACCTTCAGACCGGTGAGCTCGGTGTCCTCGTCGTAGCTGAAGCCCTCGATGTCCTCGAAGAAGTAGCTCTGGAGCTGCTCGTTCGAGTACTTCGCGCCGTAGTTCCAGGCGTCGACGAAGGACTGGGCCGTGATCTCCTCACCGTTGGTGAAGGTGCGACCGGGCTCGATCGTGATGGTGTAGTTCTGCGCGTCGTCCGACTCGACCGACTCGGCCAGGTCGGGCTGCGCCGCGCCCTCGGCGTCGTAGTAGTAGAGACCGGCGAAGATCTCGTCGAGGATCTTGCCGCCGCCGACCTCGTTGGTGTTGGTCGGGACCAGCGGGTTCTGCGGCTCGGAGCCGTTGGTGAGGATGATCGCGGCCGAGTCTCCGGCCGCATCTCCCCCACCGTCGTCGTTCGAGCTGCTGCAGCCGGCGAGGACCAGGGTGCTCGCGGCGACGAGCGCCAGAGCTCCGAGGCCGAAACGTCTGATTTTCACTATTCCTCCAGTGGTGTGAGGGCGCACGGGAAGTGATTTCCCGGATGCTGTGGTCGCCGCGCGCGTGGCGACGGCCTCGGCGCACGGGAGACTGTTGGCCCCCGCGCAAGTGCCATCGACGAGACTATGTATCGGCTCGCTATCTGCACAAAAGCATGTGGAAACCGTTACACAGCGGTAACCGGGAGGTGGAATCCTTGCGCGATTCCGCACGAAACCTGCGTGATGGGCCGTCTTCGCGCAACGCATCGATTCAGAGGAGCTCCACGCAGTGTCCACCACGCTGACAGGATCCATGCAGCCACGAGGGCGGATCCGGACAGAGATCCTGCTCGTCCTGGGCCTCTCGCTCGGCGCCTCCGCGATCTACTCCGTCGTGTCGATCACCAACCGGCTGACGCGTGACGTCGCTCTCTCGGAGCAGACGGCGACGCTGAACGGAGCGCTCAGCGACCGGCCCGCGTTCGACCTGATCTACCAGCTGCTGGCGCTGTTCTTCGATCTGGTCCCGGTGGCGCTCTGCGCGTTCCTGCTCTGGCAGAGCTCCGGACGGCCTCTGGGGCGGCTGGGGCTCGACCTCCGGCATCCGCTGCGCGACCTCGGTACCGGGACCGTGCTCGCGGTCGCGATCGGTGCGCCGGGGATCGCGCTCTACGCCCTCGGCCGCGCGCTCGGAGTGACCGTGGCGGTGGTCGCCTCACCGCTCGACACGTACTGGTGGACCGTGCCCGTGCTCGTGCTCTCGGCGATCCGCGCCGGGATCCAGGAGGAGGTGATCGTCGTCGGCTACCTCTTCGCGCGACTCCAGGATCTGGGCTGGGGGCGGTGGCGGATCCTCTTCGCCAGCGCGCTGCTCCGGGGCAGCTACCACCTGTACCAGGGCATCGGGCCGTTCATCGGCAACGTGATCATGGGCGTCGTGTTCGGGCTGTTCTACCAGCGCTTCGGCCGCACGCTGCCGCTCGTGATCGCGCACTCGATCATCGACATCGTGTCGTTCGTGGGGTATCCGCTGGCGGTGGCGCTCTGGCCGGAGCTGTTCGCGGCCCCGGAGCCCGCTTCCTAGCTCGAGCCTGTACGCAACCGAGGGCCGGAGCTTCGAAAGGAGCGTTGTCCCGGCTTCTGCCGCCGATCGACCTCGGTCACCGACGCTCTCCGTGGCGCCGGCCGGTCCAGAGGTGCGGCTTGCGCTGGACGAAACCCCTGATGACGGCTTCGGTCCGCTCCCACGAGGTGATGATCTGACGGGTCGAGAGTCGGATGCAGAGGTACCCCTGAGCCGCCAGCTCGAGGCTCCGCCCGTAGTCCTCCTCCAGCTGGTGCGAGCGGGAGTGGAATGCGCGGCCATCGGGTTCGAACACGAGCCGCTCCCCCAGGAGGACGTCCACCCGCCCCACCCGGGGGATCGGCACCTGCGACCTCACGCGGACCCCCGACCGGCGACCGCATCGGCGCACCCTCGTCTCCAGACCGGACTGGGACGAGGGGTCCACCTCGTCGAACACCCACTGCTTGCCGGTGGGCGCGAGACCGCGGAGTGCGAGGAGATCGTCGAGAGCGATCGCGCCGGAGTTCACAGCGCTGTCGAAGGTCATGAGGGCGTCCTCGCCGTCGATGCAGGCGAGCAGATGGAGAAGCGAGGAGCGGAGGCCGTCGAGCGACGACGTCTCAGGACCGCACCCTTCCCACGCGCGCCAGTGCAGCACCAGGCCGTCGCTCCCTCGGCGCTCCGAGGAGTGGGGCGGGACGGCGACGTGCAGTCGGCCCGTCTCGACCACCCAGAGGCCGCGAGCGTCCAGGCCCGATGCGCAGCTGAGCACGCCGCCGGCCGCGACGGCGCGGCGCTGGTCGAGCGGAAGGGTGGGAAGCGCGAACCATCCGCGTCTCAGCCGGAGGACGGCTCCGGAGTCCACCGCCGCTCGCACAGCGCGCGCCGCGACTCCTGCGCGAGCGAGCTGCGCCGTCGTCGCGACTCCGTCGAGTCCTGCCAGGACATGCATGAGGCGTTCCACGGCATCACGATCCCCCGATGCGAGATCACCTCAGCGCGTTCGGCGACGATTCGTGGACTGCACGCCACAGCGACGTCGTGTGGAGGACCGTGCGTGTTCGCAACCGAGGGTGGTCGAGGCGGAAGACGGGCAGGACGCCCCTCTCCCGCATCTCAGCCTCGGTTGCGAACACGCACCGCCGGGCCGATCAGGCGAAGGCCTCGATCGGCGGGCAGGCGCAGACCAGGTTGCGGTCGCCGAAGGCCTGGTCGACGCGGCGGACCGGCGGCCAGTACTTGCCGCGCACGAGCGAGCGGACGGGGTAGACCGCCTCCTCGCGCGAGTACGGGTGCGTCCACTCCCCCGTGACCAGGCACTCCGCCGTGTGCGGGGCGTTGCGCAGCGGGTTGTCGTCCACCGGCCACTCCCCCGCACCGACGCGGTCGGCCTCGGCCTTGATGCCGATCATCGCGTCGATGAAGCGGTCGATCTCGGCGAGGTCCTCGCTCTCGGTCGGCTCGACCATCAGCGTTCCCGCGACGGGGAAGCTCATGGTCGGGGCGTGGAAGCCGTAGTCGACGAGGCGCTTCGCGACGTCGTCCACGGTCACTCCGGTCGCCGCGGTGAGCGGGCGGATGTCGAGGATGCACTCGTGCGCGACGAGGCCGTTCTCGCCCGTGTAGAGCACCGGGAAGTGCTCGCGCAGGCGAGCGGCGACGTAGTTGGCCGAGAGCACGGCGGCGCCGGTGGCGGCCCGCAGGCCGTCCTCGCCCATCATCCGGGCGTACGCCCACGAGATGGGGAGGATGCCGGGGCTGCCGTAGGGGGCCGCCGAGACCGGGACGCCGCCGTGCACGACCGTCTCCCCGTTCTGGCCCAGGGCGTGCTCGAGGCGCTGGGCGAGCGGGTGCCCGGGCAGGAACGGCGCGAGGTGCGCCTTGGCCGCGACGGGTCCGACTCCGGGGCCGCCACCGCCGTGCGGGATGCAGAACGTCTTGTGCAGGTTGAGGTGCGAGACGTCGCCGCCGAAGTCGCCGAAGCGCGCGAAGCCCAGCAGCGCGTTGAGGTTGGCACCGTCGACGTAGACCTGCCCGCCGGCCTCGTGGACGAGGCGGCAGATCTCGGAGACCTCGTGCTCGTAGACGCCGTGCGTCGACGGGTACGTGATCATGAGCGCCGCGAGGGCCGGGGCGTGCTCGCCGATCTTGGCGCGCAGGTCGTCGAGATCGACGTTGCCGAGCTCGTCGCAGGCGACGACGACGACCCGCATGCCCGCGAGCACCGCGCTGGCGGCGTTGGTGCCGTGCGCGCTCGAGGGGATGAGGCAGACGGTGCGCTCCAGGTCGCCGTTCGCGCGGTGGTAGCCGCGGATCGCGAGCAGTCCTGCGAGCTCCCCCTGCGAGCCCGCGTTGGGCTGCAGCGAGACGGAGTCGTAGCCGGTCAGGTGCGCGAGCCAGCGCTCGAGCTGGTCGATGAGGGCGAGCGAGCCCTGCACGTCGGCCTCGGGGGCGAACGGGTGCAGATTCGCGAACTCGGGCCAGCTGACCGCCTCCATCTCGGCGGCGGCGTTGAGCTTCATCGTGCAGGAGCCGAGCGGGATCATGCCGCGGTCCAGCGCGTAGTCGGCGTCGGCGAGGCGCTTGAGGTAGCGCATCATCGACGTCTCACTGCGGTGCGTGTTGAACACCGGGTGCACGAGGAACGGCGTGGCGCGCTCGAGCGCGACGGGGATCGAGCGCGAGGAGGCGGCGAGGAAGCCGTGCGCCGAGTCGAGGTCGCCGATCGCGACGGCGAGTGCGACGACCTCGGCAGTCGTCACGGTCTCGTCCAGCGAGACCGCCACGGTGTCGGCGTCGACGAGGCGCACGTCGAAGCCGGCGTCGCGGGCGCGGGCGACCGCCGCCTCCGCGCCGTGCGGCACGACGACCGCGACGGTGTCGAAGAAGTCGGCGTGGCGGAGGGAGTGGCCCCGGTCGAGCAGGAGGCGCGCGAGCAGCGCGGCCCGCGAGTGCACCTGCTCCGCGATCCGCGCCAGGCCGTCAGGACCGTGGTAGACCGCGTACATGGCCGCCATGACGGCGAGGAGGACCTGCGCCGTGCAGATGTTCGACGTGGCCTTCTCGCGGCGGATGTGCTGCTCGCGGGCCTGGAGCGACAGGCGGTAGGCAGGGTGGCCGTCCGCGTCCTGGCTGACGCCGACGAGGCGGCCGGGCAGCTGGCGCTCGAGTCCCTTGCGGACGGCCAGGTAGCCGGCGTGCGGTCCGCCGAAGCCCATCGGGACGCCGAAGCGCTGCGAGGTGCCGACCGCGACGTCCGCCCCGAGCTCGCCCGGCGAGCGGACGAGGGTGAGGGCGAGCAGATCGGCGGCGACGACTCCGAGGCCGCCGTGGGCCGTGACCGCGGCCAGCACGGCGGAGGGGTCCCAGAGGTGCCCGGAAGCGCCGGGGTACTGCACGAGCGCGCCGAAGCACTCGGGCACGTCCTCGGCGTCGGTGCGCGAGAGCGGCAGCTCGACGATGCGGATGCCCACCGCCTCGGCACGGCCGCGCAGAAGTGCGAGCGTCTGCGGCAGCGCGTCGGAGTCGACGAGGAAGACGTCCGTGCGCGCCTTGGACGCGCGGCGAGCGAGCAGCATCGCCTCGACGACGGCCGTGCCCTCGTCGAGCATCGACGCGCCGGCGGTGTCGAGACCGGTGAGGTCCGACACCATCGTCTGGAAGTTGATCAGCGCCTCGAGGCGTCCCTGCGAGATCTCGGGCTGGTAGGGCGTGTAGGCCGTGTACCAGCTCGGGTTCTCGAGGACGTTGCGCTTGATCACCGCGGGCGTCAGCGTGCCGTGGTAGCCGAGGCCGATCAGGGGGCGGCGCACCGTGTTGCGGGAGGCGAGGGCGCGCAGCTCGGCCAGCGCCTGGGTCTCTGTCGCAGGGGCGGGCAGCACAGGCGCGAGGTCGCGCACGCGGATCGACTCGGGGACGGCGGCGGTGACCAGCGCGTCGACGGAGTCGTAGCCGAGGGCGGCCAGCATCGTGCGCTGGGCGTCGGCGTCGGTCCCGATGTGGCGGGACTCGAACTCGGAGGGGGTGCGGAGGGTCGACATCTACTCTCCGACCAGCTCGCCGTAGGCCGCGGCGTCGAGCAGGCCGTCGGGCAGCGCCTCGAAGCGCACCTTGATCAGCCAGCCCTCGCCGAACGGGTCGGAGTTGACGAGCTCGGGGCTGTCGACGACTCCGGAGTTGGTCTCGAGGACCTCGCCGTCGACCGGAGCGAAGAGCTCGCCCACGGACTTCGTCGACTCGATCTCGCCGACGACGCTGCCGCCCTCGACGCGGGAGCCCGCGTCGGGCAGCTCGACGAACACGACGTCGCCGAGCTTGTCCGCGGCGTAGGCGGTGATGCCCACCGTCGCGACGTCACCGTCGACGGAGATCCACTCGTGATCGGAGGTGTACTGCAGGTCGGAGGGGACGGCCATGTCAGATCTTCTTTCTGGAGTAGAAGGGGAGGGCGGTGACGGTCATGGGGAGGCGGCTGCCGCGGATGTCGACGGAGACGGTGGTGCCCGGCTGCGCCTGGGCGGGGGCGACGTACGCCATGGCGATGGGGACGCCGAGCGTGGGCGAGAGGACCCCGCTGGTGACGACTCCGATCTCGTCGCCGCTGTCGGAGAAGACGGTGTAGTCGGCGCGGGCGGCGCGGCGCCCCTCGCCGACGAGGCCGACGAGCACGGGGGCGTCCCCGGCCGGGCCCTCCTCGCTGGCGGCGCGGCCGACGAAGTCGATCGGCTTGCCGAATGCGACGACGCGGCCCAGGCCCGCCTGCGCCGGGAAGATCTCGCGGGAGAGCTCGTGGCCGTAGAGCGGCATGCCGGCCTCGAGGCGGAGGGTGTCGCGAGCGGCGAGGCCGGCCGGGACGAGACCCGCTCCGGCTCCGGTCTCGGCGAGCGCCTCCCACAGGGCGGGGGCGGTGTCGGGGGCGACGTAGATCTCGAAGCCGTCCTCGCCGGTGTAGCCGGTGCGGGCGATCAGGATCGGATGCGCCTCGAAGGTCGCCGGCACCGCGCGGTAGTAGCGCAGCTCCTCGAGCAGGCGGGCGGCGTCGTCGGTGTCGAGCACCGACTCCGTTCCCCGCTCCGTCTCGACGGCGAGGCCCTGCACGTTCTGCAGGATCTCGAGCGACTTCGGGCCCTGGATCGCGATCAGCGCGACGTCGTCGCTCTCGTCGAACAGCTCGCAGTCGAACATCGCCGTGCGGTCGCGCAGCTGCTCGGCGACCACGTGCCGGTTGGAGGCGTTCGCGACGACCATGAAGCGGTCCTCGCCCGTGCGGTAGACGACGAGGTCGTCGATGACGCCTCCGGTGCGGTCGAGCAGCAGCGTGTACTTCGCCCGGCCGACAGGGACGGCGCTCAGATCGCTCGCGAGGGCGTAGTCGAGCGCGTCCACCGCCTCGGGGCCGACGACCAGGATCTCGCCCATGTGGGAGAGGTCGAAGAGGCCGGCGGCGGTGCGCACCGCGTGGTGCTCGGCCAGATCGCCGGAGTAGCGCACCGGCATCCACCAGCCTGCGAAGTCGGTGAAGGAGGCGCCCGCCGCCACATGCACGTCGTGCAGCGGGGAGTAGCGCGGCGCAAGGCTCTCCGCGGGAGGGGTCGTTCGGTTCTCGGACATGAGTTCTCCAATTCGTCGCAGTGCTGCGCACGCGCCCGCACAGGTCGATGGTGCGAGGCACAGCAGTGCCGTGGGAACTCCCCCTCTGTCGGGATGCCTGAGAGGTTCACGTCGCTCGGAGCGGCGCTTTCACCGTGGGCTGCCTCGTCGGAGTGATCGCACCGCGCAGGCGGCTCGTCGCTCCGCGACGCATTTCCAGAGTGGCCAGTTCGACGCGGTACAAGACCTGAGAGATTGGCGGGGAGGCTTGCTCCTTCGGTGCCGACGGAGTCGGCTCTCCCGCGTCGCGTATGCGGCCCGGTATTCGGTTGTCCGCTCACCCTAGCGGGGTGCTGCTTGCGCTGTCCCCTCCCCCCGAGATGCCACTCCGGTTCGGCTCCCTCGGCGTGTCCCGTCCCGGAGTGGAATCTCCCGGAGACCGACCTGGGGTTTGGTGTTCGGGTCGGAGTGACACTAAGCTCGGCGCAGCACTTACAGTCAGTGTGACTCTTAGTAGGGATCCGCCATGGATGCAGCCGTACCGCAGCTCGCGGTCTCGACCGTCATCTTCGCGCTGCGCCCGCATCCCGAGACCGGGGCGAGCACCGTCTGGATCCCGGTCGTCCGCCGGATCCGGGAGCCGTTCGAGGGCCTGTGGGCCCTGCCGGGCGGGCCGCTGCGCCCGGACGAGGACCTCGCCGAGGCCGCCCGTCGGACGCTCCGCGAGACCACCGGACTCGCTCCGCGCTACCTCGAGCAGCTCTACGCCGTGGGCGGGCCCGACCGCTCCCCCGGCGAGCGCCGAGTCGTCTCGATCGTCTACTGGGCGCTCGTGCGCACCTCGGAGGCCGACGAGGCGATCGTGGGCGAGAACGTCACCTGGCTGTGCACCGACCTGCCGCTCGAGCTGGCCTTCGATCACGGGCTGATCGTCGACTACGCCCTGTGGCGCCTGCGCAACAAGATGGAGTACTCCCGCATCGCGCAGGCCTTCCTCGGCGGGACCTTCACCCTCGCCCAGCTGCGCGAGGTGCACGAGGCCGTCCTGCAGAAGCCCCTCGATCCGGCGAACTTCCGCCGCTCGATCGAGGCGTCCAAGACCGTGGTACCCACCGAGCAGCGCCTGGCGGGCACCCGCCACCGCCCTCCGCGGCTGTACCGCTACGACGAGTCCGTGGCACTCGTCGACAACGGGCCGTTGCCGGTCTGAGCACCGGCACCGCCCGTCCGTCCGCACCATCCGAGGAGAGACACGTGACATCCGTCGACAGCACCATCCAGCTCATCGAGCGCGGAGCCCCGGGCGAGACCTGCGCCCCCGAGCTCGCCGACGCGCCCTGGTCGTTCGACCTCGGGTTCCCCGCCTACGGCCCCGGCGCCTCCCAGGCCGATCCGATCCCCGCCGAGGCTCCCGTCCAGGGCCGCCTGCCCGACGCGTACACCGCGGCGAGCGCCGACGAGCTGCACCACCGCATCCTCGCTGCGAAGCAGACGCTCGGCGAGCGGGTCGTCGTGCTGGGGCACTTCTACCAGCGCGACGAGGTCGTGCAGTACGCCGACTTCGTGGGCGACTCCTTCCAACTCGCGAAGGCGGTCTCGAGCCGTCCCGACGCTGAGGCGATCGTCTTCTGCGGCGTGCACTTCATGGCCGAGACCGCCGACATCCTGTCGCGGCCCGACCAGGCAGTGATCCTGCCGAACCTCGCTGCGGGCTGCTCGATGGCCGACATGGCCGACATCGACTCCGTCGAGGACGCGTGGGCCGAGCTCACCGAGCTCTACGGCACCGAGCCGGACGCCGATGGGCGCGTCCCGCTGATCCCGGTCACGTACATGAACTCCTCCGCCGCGCTCAAGGCGTTCTGCGGGCGCAACGGCGGAGTGGTCTGCACGTCCTCCAATGCGGCGACCGTGCTCGAGGACGCGTTCGCGCGCGGGCAGAGGGTGCTCTTCTTCCCCGACCAGCACCTCGGTCGCAACACGGCGAAGGCGATGGGGGTGCCGCTCGAACGCATGCCCATGTGGAACCCGCGGAAGGCGCAGGGCGGCTCGGACGTGCAGACCCTCCTGGACGCGCAGGTGATCCTCTGGCACGGCTTCTGCTCGGTGCACAAGCGCTTCACCGTCGGGCAGATCGAGAAGGCGCGCGCCGAGCACCCCGGTGTCCGTGTGATCGTGCACCCCGAGTGCCCGATGGCGGTCGTCGACGCCGCCGACGAGTACGGATCCACGGACTACATCGTGAAGGCGATCCAGGCGGCCCCCGCGGGAACGACCTTCGCGATCGGCACCGAGATCAACCTCGTGCAGCGCCTCGCCGCGCAGTACCCGCAGCACACGATCTTCTGCCTCGACGACGTCGTCTGCCCGTGCTCGACCATGTACCGCATCCACCCCGGCTACCTCGCCTGGGTGCTCGAGGGGCTGGTCGAGGGCACCGTCCACAACCGCATCTCGGTCGACGACTCGGTCCAGGCCGAGGCCAAGGTCGCCCTCGAGCGGATGCTCGCGGCCGTCCCGCCCACCGGCCCGACGGCTCCGACGGCGGCCTGACGTGTCGCGCGTCGTCGTCGTGGGCAGCGGCATCGCCGGGCTCGTGACCGCCCTGCTCGCCTCCCGCCGCCACGAGGTGGTCCTGGTCACCAAGGGCGCGATCGAGGAGTCGAGCACGCGCTGGGCGCAGGGCGGGATCGCCGCGGTCACAGCCGCGGACGACTCCGTCGCCCTGCACGTCGAGGACACCCTGACCGCCGGTGCCGGGCTCTGCTCGCGCTCGGCCGTCGAGGTGCTCTGCTCCGAGGGCCCCGCCGCCGTGGCCGCGCTGCTGGCATGGGGGGTCGCGTTCGACCGCGACGGCGGCGACCTCGCGCGCGGACTCGAGGCGGCGCACTCGCGCTCGCGCATCCTCCACGCCGGCGGTGACGCGACCGGCGCCGCGATCGAGGGGGCGCTCGTGTCCGCGGTGCGCGCCGCCTCCGTCATGGTGATGGAGCGGACCGCGCTCGTGGATCTGGTGCGCAGGGGTGCCGCGATCGTGGGGGCCGACGTGCTGCGGGGCGGCTCCGTCGAGCGGATCGACGCCGACGCCGTCGTCCTCGCGACCGGCGGCGCGGGCCGGCTGTTCAGCCACACCACGAACCCCGAGGTCGCCACCGGCGACGGGCTCGCCGCCGCTCTGCGCGCGGGAGCCGAAGCCGCGGACCTGGAGTTCTACCAGTTCCACCCGACCGCCCTCGCGCTGCCCGGCGGCTTCCTCGTCTCGGAGGCCGTCCGCGGCGAGGGAGCGGTGCTGCGCGACGCCGCGGGCGAGCGCTTCATGACCGCCGTGCACCCCGACGCCGAGCTCGCTCCCCGCGACGTCGTCGCCCGGGCGATCGCCGAGCGGATGCGGCAGCAGGGCGGACTGCCCGTGCACCTCGACGCCCGGCACCTCGACCCCGCGGTGCTCGCGAAGCGGTTCCCGAGCATCTCGGCCGCCTGCCGGGCGAACGGCCTCTCGCTCGCCGAGGACCTCGTGCCCGTGACGCCTGCCGCGCACTACTGGATGGGCGGCATCGCGACCGATCTCGACGGGCGCACGAGCATCCCGGGGCTCTTCGCCGTCGGCGAGGTCGCCTGCACCGGCGTCCACGGCGCGAACCGGCTGGCCTCGAACAGCCTGCTCGAGGGCGTGGTGTTCGCCCGGCGGGTGGCCCGGGCCCTGGACGCGCCCGCCCCGGCGACTGCTCCCGCGACGGAACCCCGCCCCGTCACTCCGCTCTCCCTCGACCGCTCGGCGCTGCAGGCGGCCCTGTGGGCGGGCGCCGGGGTGTCGCGCGACGCGGCGGGGCTCCTGGCGGCTCGCTCCGCGCTCGTCGGAGTCGCCGCCCCCCTCTCGCTCCGCACCCTCGAGGACGCGAACCTCGTCGAGTGCGGCCTGACCCTGATCGACGCGGCCCTCGCGCGCTCGGAGTCCCGCGGCGCCCACCACCGCACCGACCACCCCGGAACCGAGGCGACCGCTTACCGCGTCGCCGGAAGAAGAAAGGTCGCCGTCCCGTGCTGACCCGTCAGAGCATCGAACGCCTCGTCACCCTCGCGCTGGAGGAGGACGCCCCCTGGGGCGACATCACGACCGAGACGCTGATCCCGGCCGACGCCACCGCCTCGGCGCGCCTGGTCGCGCGCGAGCCCGGCGTCTTCAGCGGCGGGGCCGTCCTCGTCGGCACGATGCTGCAGGCCGACTCCCGCATCCGGACGAGCGTCCTCGTCGAGGACGGGGCCTCGTTCACCGCCGGCGCCCTGCTCGCCGAGATCTCGGGCCCCGCCGCGGGCGTGCTGCGCGGCGAGCGCGTCGCACTGAACCTGGTGCAGCGGATGAGCGGCATCGCCACCCTGACCGCCCACTACGTGAAGGCGGTCGAGGGCACGCGGGCGCGGATCGTCGACACCCGCAAGACCACCCCCGGGCTCCGTGCCCTCGAGCGGCACGCGGTGCGCAGCGGCGGCGGACGCAACCACCGGTTCTCCCTGTCGGACGCGATCCTCGCGAAGGACAACCACCTCGCGATCCTCGCCCAGCGCGGGATCGACCTCACCGCCGCGCTCCGGGCCGCCCGCGCGGCCGTGCCGCACACCACGCACATCGAGGTCGAGGTCGACCGCTTCGACCAGATCGAGCCGGCGCTGGCGGGCGGGGCCGACACGATCATGCTCGACAACTTCACTCCGGAGCAGCTCGCCCAGGGTGTCGCGCTGATCGGCGGCCGCGCGGTCGTCGAGGCCAGCGGCGGCGTGAACCTCGAGACGGTGCGCGCGATCGCCGAGTCCGGCGTCGACGTGATCTCGGTCGGTGCGCTGACCCACAGCGTCCGCTCGCTCGACCTGGGGCTCGACATCGAGGTCGAGGCGCCGCGTCCGTGATCTACCTCGACCACGCCGCCACGTCGCCGGTGCGCCGCGAGGTGCTCGAGGCGATGTGGCCGTTCCTGACCGGCGAGTTCGGCAACCCGTCCAGCAGCCACGCGCTGGGCGACGCCGCGGCGCGCGCGCTCGAGCAGGCGCGCGGCCGCGTCGCCCGGTTCCTCGGCGGGCGCGCCTCCGAGACGCTCTTCACCTCGGGCGGCACGGAGTCGATCAACACCGCGGTGAAGGGCATCGCCCTCGGCGATCCGCGCGGGCGGAGGATCGTGATCTCGGCGATCGAGCACGAGGCCACGGTGGAGTCGGCCGGATTCCTGCGCCGTCTGCACGGGTTCGAGGTCGCCGTCGCCCCTGTCGACTCCGACGGACGCCTCGATCTCGAGGCGCTCGCAGAGCTGCTGACGCCGGAGACGGCACTGGTGTCGGTCATGGCGGCCAGCAACGAGATCGGGACCGTGCAGGACGTGCCGGCGGTCGCCGCGCTCTGCCGCGAGCGGCGCATCCCGCTCCACGTCGACGCGGTGCAGGCGGCGGGCTGGGTCGACCTGCCCGCGATGGGAGCCGACGCGGTGTCGATCTCGGGGCACAAGCTCGGCGCCCCGAAGGGCGTCGGCGCGCTGATGCTGCGCAGCCGCCTCGCCTTCGAGCCGCTGGTGCACGGCGGGGGGCAGGAGCGCTCGCGGCGCTCCGGGACCGAGAACGTGGCGTCCGCCGTCGCGCTCGGCACGGCGGTGACGCTGCTCGATCCGCTCAGGTCCGAGCGCGTCGCCGCGGTGCGCGACGCGTTCGCCGGGCGCGTCGCCTCGCTCGTGCCGCGGGCGGTGCCGACGGGGTCGGTGCAGCACCGGCTGCCGTCCATCGCGTCCTACGTGGTGCCCGGTCGCAGCGGCGAGTCGATCCTGCTGGCGCTGGAGGAGCGCGGGGTGGTCGTGTCGAGCGGCTCGGCCTGCGCGGCGGGCCGGGACGAGCCGTCCGAGGTGCTGCTGGCGCTGGGGATCGAGCCCGCTGTCGCCCAGACGGCCGTGCGGTTCAGCTTCGGAGCGGAGTCGTCCGCCGAGGACGCCGAGCGGGCCGCATCGGCGTTCGCCGAGGTCGTCGAGCGGACCTGATCGCACGGATCCGCGACGGATGTCGCAGGATCGGGAATGTCGGGGGCACCTGGGAGAGTTCTGACACCTCGAACCTCCGCATCCGGTTCCGACGGCGCCGCCGCGATGCGCACCCGCTCCTGAGCCCTTCAGGAGCCTTCACGACACGACGCACGACCGGAGAACCGCCTGTGACCGAGCGCACCCTTCCCGAGACGCGGGAGTCCGCCGCACCCCGAGACCGCACGCCGGCGCCGTCGGCCGTGCTCGAGCCGCGCAGCCGCCTCGTCATCAGCCTGCTGCTGGTGTCGGCGTTCGTCGTGATCCTCAACGAGACGATCATGAGCGTGGCCCTGCCCGACCTCATGGCCGACTTCGGCGTCGAGGCGCACGTCGGCCAGTGGCTGTCGACGGCGTTCATGCTGACGATGGCCGTCGTGATCCCGATCACCGGCTACCTGATCCAGCGCCTGCACACACGCACCCTCTTCGCGGCCGCCATGTCGCTCTTCAGCCTCGGCACGCTCAGCGCCGCGCTCGCACCCACCTTCGAGGTGCTGCTCGCCGCCCGCGTCGTGCAGGCGAGCGGCACGGCGATCATGATGCCGCTGCTCATGACCACCGTGATGACGCTCGTCCCGCCGTCGATCCGCGGACGGATGATGGGCAACATCTCGATCGTCATCTCCGTCGCCCCCGCGGTCGGCCCGACCATCTCCGGCGTCATCCTCAACTTCCTCAGCTGGCGCTGGATGTTCTGGATCGTCCTCCCCATCGCCGTCGGCGCGCTGCTCCTGGGCCTCCGCAAGGTCGAGAACGTGACGGAGCCGAGGAAGATCCCGGTCGACGGTCTCTCGATCGTGCTCTCGGTGCTCGGATTCGGCGGACTCGTCTACGGTCTCAGCTCGCTCGGCGAGGGCGGCGAGGCGGTCGTCGCTCCGTGGGTGCCGTTCGTCGTCGCGGCGATCGGCCTCGCGGGCTTCATCGCGCGCCAGCTCTCCCTGCAGAAGACCGATCGCGCGCTGCTCGATCTCCGCACCTTCACCTCCGGCGGCTTCACGATCGCGATCGTGATGATGGCCGTCAGCATGTCGGCGCTCTTCGGCACTCTGATCCTCCTGCCGCTCTACACGCAGAACGTCCTGGGCCTGACCCCGCTCGAGACCGGGCTGCTGCTGCTCCCGGGCGGCCTGCTGATGGGACTGCTCGCGCCGTTCGTCGGCCGCGGCTACGACCGCTTCGGCCCGCGCGTGCTGCTGGTGCCCGGCTCCGTGATCGTCGCCGCCGCGCTGTGGGGCTTCACCGCCCTCGACGAGAACTCGTCGTCCTGGTTCATCCTGACGCTGCACATCGTCCTCAGCCTCGGACTCGCCTTCGTCTTCACTCCGCTGTTCACAGCGGGACTGGGCTCCGTGAAGCCCCGGTTCTACTCGCACGGCAGCGCCATCATCGGCACCGTGCAGCAGCTCGGAGGCGCGGCCGGCACGGCGCTGTTCGTCACGGTGCTCTCGATCCAGTCGGCCGCGCTCGCCCGCGAGGGCGCCGACCAGGTCGCCGCGTCGGCGGGCGGCATCCACGCGGCCTTCGTCTGCGGTGCGTCCATCGCCACCCTCGCGATCGTCGCGGCGTTCTTCGTCCGTCGTCCGACGGAGTCCGACGCGCCGCTGCCCGTCGGTCACTGATCCGCCTCCCCCGCCGTGCCCGGCGGCCGCCCGCACGCCGGGTCGGCTGCCGGGCACGATGTGTTCACCCGCCGGACACCCGGTGGTCCTACCGTGACGCCCCGGCCGTGGCGATCACTTCGCTCGGCCGGAACGGAGACCGGACGTGGAGACGACCCTCGCGCAGGACCACCTCGACGCCGGCGCCCTCGCGGCGCCGCCTCGGACGCTCATCGATGTCCTCCGCGAGACGGCCCGACTGCACCCCGACGCGTCCGCGCTCGAGGACGCGGCCGGAGCGCTCAGCTACCGGGAGCTCCTCGCCCGCGTCGTCGGCGCGGCCGGCGAGCTGACCGCGGCGGGAGTCCAGCGCGGCGACCGCGTCGGCGTCCGCATGCCGAGCGGATCGCGCGAGCTCTACCTCTCGATCCTGGCGATCCTCGCGGCCGGCGCCGCCTACGTCCCCGTCGACGCCGACGACCCCGAGGAGCGCGCGCAGCTGGTGTTCGGCGAGGCGCGCGTGCGGGGCGTCGCGACCGGATCCGGCCGCTTCGAGCGGAT
>NZ_JADILJ010000050.1 GCF_017355185.1 Rathayibacter sp. SD072
CGCGCTTGGAGGTCTTCTTGAGCTTCTTGCGCGTCTTCTTCGTGGCAGGGTCGTTCCACACGCCGAGTGCGAGATGACGCAGCTCCTCGTAGCGGGCACGTCCGGCGCGGGCGCCGAAGACGTACGCTGCCAGAGCGACGAGCGTCAGCAGGACGAGGCGGGGATTCATGCGGTGACCCTTCCATCGGAGAGCACAGGGCCGTGCTCGACCACCATTTGACTCTCCTGCGCAGTGCGTGGCAATTCAGGGCCCGACCATTGACAGCGACCCCTCCGGCCTGGTTCGCGTGCGCGCAGTGCCCCATCGGGGCGCCTCCGGCGAATCGGGGATGCGGGGAGCGTTCTAGGCGACGGAGTCGGCGAAGCGCTCGTGCAGGTACGCCCCGTACCCGCCGTCCACCCGGTTGTCCCGTCGGCCCGAGGTGATCACCTCGCCCCGGTCCGTCGCTCCGACCCGCGCTCCGATCGCGTGCAGGCGCTCGACGAGCCGCACGTCCTCGTGCAGGGCCTCGGCTCCGAAGCCGCCGGCCAGGAGGTAGCACCGGGCGCGGACGCCGAGGTTCGCCCCGTGGATGCTCCCGATCGACTGCTCCCGCTCGCGCGTCTCGCGCCACCGTCCGTACATCTCGGGGGCGAGGTCCGCCGGGTCGGGCCGGACCGTCCCGACGAGGGCGTCGTGCCGGTGCGCGTGCTCCACGTGGGCGCTCAGCCAGTCCACCGGGACCACCGTGTCGGCGTCGGTGTTCGCGATCCAGACCCGGTCGAGCGGTTCCGGAGTGGAGGAGAGGGCGTGAGCGATCCCGGCCGCCCGCGCGGCCCCCACGCCGCACCGCTCCAGCTCGAGCACGTCCGCCCCTGCGGCCCGGGCCCGCTCCGCCGTCGCGTCGGTGCAGCCGTCGGCGGCGACGAGCAGCCGCACCGACACCCCCGGGTGCGAGCGGACGAGGCGCGTGGCGCTCGCCTGCACCGAGGCGATGAGTCCGCCGATCCGCTCCTGCTCGTCGTGCGCGGGCACGACGACGAGCACGTGCTCCACGCGCCTCACAGCAGGCCCGTGCGGCGCGCGACCGAGCGCGGATCGCGGGCGTGCACCTCGAGCAGCACGTCCTCCTCCTCGTGCCGCACGAGACGGTGCAGGCCCAGGCGCCCCACGGCGGCCTGCACGGCGTCCCCGTCGAGCTCGAGCCCGGCGACGGGGTGCCGCCAGTGCACGGTGACCAGCTCGCCCGAGGGGGAGAGGGCGTCGCGCACGCCCCGCAGGACCTCGTCGAGCGCCGCGGCGCCGAGGTAGTAGCCGACCTCCGAGAGCACGATCAGGTCGAACGGCCCCTGCGGCACGCGAGCGGTGATGTCGTGCCGCTCGACGCGCACGTGCGGCAGCGGAGCGAGTCGTCGCGCGGCCCGCTCGACCGCGGCGGCCGAGACGTCGATCGCGAGCAGCCGGTCGGCGCGCTCGGCGAGGGCCTCGGCCAGCACGCCGATCGACGAGCCGATCTCGAGCACCGTCTCGTAGCGCCGCTCGGGCAGGCTCGCCAGCGTGAGCGCGCGCTTGCGCTCCTCGTACCAGCGGCTGGTGTACCCCCAGGGGTCCTCGTGCCGCTCGTACAGGTCATCGAAGTAGGTCGTCCGGCCGTCCATCGCTCCTGACCCTAAGCAGGATGCGGACGCCGGGCGGCCACTTGTCCGCGCGACCGAGGTGCGCTATCCGGCGACTCGGATCAGGTGGTCGTCGCCCAGGAAGTGGCGGACGAAGAGCGGATGCAGCACCGCCGGGCCGCCGTCCGGCTCCTGCCGCGTCTGGCTCCCGTACTCGCCGAGCGCCGCGCGCCTGCTCGAGCGGCCGTCCTCGTCGACCTCGACGCGCACCAGCGACGCCCACGGCACCGCCGCGTCGTCCGGCCGCGCCCAGTGCCAGAGCCAGATCGGCGCGGCGAGCACGGGCTGCCCGAGCAGGGCGCCCACCTCGGCGCACACCTCGCCGACGACCCGGTGGTCGCGGTGCCCGTCGCCGGCCCACGTCGAGAGCACCAGCACGGTCCCCGGCGCACCGGAGGCGCGGCGCCGCACGTCGTCGGCGATGCGGTCGCGGTGCTCGGGAGTCGCGGAGTCGGGCACCTCGAGGAAGCCCAGCCCGATGCCGTCGCCGAGCCGGTCCAGCGCCGCCCGCGCCTCCCGCCGGCGCTCCGCGGCGATCGCGGGGGAGGGCTCGCCGTGCGAGGCCGCTCCGTCCGTCACGATCACGACGTCCACCGGCACTCCGCGGCGCCGTGCGAGCACGATGGTGCCGCCGCAGCCCAGCGTCTCGTCGTCGGCGTGAGCGGCGACGACGAGCACGCGCCGCACACCGTCGAGCACCGCGGCGACCGGGAGGGCGTCGCGCCGGCCGTCGCTCCGCCACACCTCGAGGGGCGTGCCCTCGAGGTGCCCGTCGAAGCTCACCACGCGTCCGAGGACCCCGAGGAGAGGACCGCTCGCCCGAGCGCCGCGTCGTCGCGCTCGGCGTGGTGCTGGCGGACGTAGAGCGCGAGGTCGGCGGCGCGCTTGGCGTGCTCCTCGTCCAGCGCCAGCGGAGCCGGCCCCAGGGCGCGGCCCGCGCGGGCGAGCACCTCCTCGCACGCCGATGCCGTGCTCGCCCGGGTCCGCTTCGCCAGGAGCGAGCCGGCCGCGCCGGTCGCCGCGCCGGCGTCCACGAGCCGGGCCGCCTCGGCCAGAGCCCGACGCGCCGCCTCGAGGGCGGTGTCGATCGCGCCGAGGTGGGCCAGCAGGTGCGGATCCTCGCGGCGTGCGGCGGCCGCGGCGACGACCGCGCCGATCCCGCGCGCCCCGCCGTACCAGCAGGCCGCGACCGCGATGCCGCCCCAGGCGAACCCGGGACGCGAGAGGTACCAGCCGGCCTCGCCGACGGGAGTCGCCCGCGCCGCGGTGAAGCGCACGGGTCCGCTCGGGATCTCGGCGAGACCGCGCGCGTGCCACGCCCCCTCCTGCACGCGGGCCGAGCCGTCGCGCAGGCCCACCGCGAACAGTCGGCGCTCGCCGGAGGAGTCGCCCACGTGCGCCGTGACCAGAGCGGCGTCCAGGCGGTCGGCCAGCGAGCACCACGGCTTCACCCCGTCCAGTCGCCAGCCGTCGCCGTCGGCGCGGGCGACCAGCGGATCCTCGCCGCCCTCCGCCGCGAAGACGCCCCAGACCGCGTCCGGGGAGACGCCGACGTCGGCCGGCGCGAGGCCCGCCTGGTCGAGGATCGCCAGGGCGTCCAGGTTCGGTTCGACGGTGCGGGCGACCCCGAGGTCGTGACGGGCGAGCCGGGCCAGCAGTGCGAGCAGCTCCGCGGTGCGGCCGGAGCCGGGGAGCGGAGCGTCCGGGCCCAGCGCGCGGGCGAAGGCGAGCGCGCCGGCCACGTCGGTCGGCAGGGGCGCGTGCAGGGGGAGGGAGGAGGTGAGCGGTTCCATCGCGGGCGACGCTACCGAGTGGGTCGTCGTCGCCGCGCCGATTGCCCGCGAGGCGGGTCGGTGCTACCCGGTCACAGTTCCAGCGCGTTGATCCGGTGCAGGAGGCGCCCGAGCTGCTCGACCTCGCCGACGCCCCAGCCGCGCAGCTCCTCGTGCAGCTGCGCCTGATCGGACGAGCGGATCTCGCGCAGCCGCTCGGCGGTCTCCGGCGTGACGGACAGGATCGTCGACCGTCCGTCGGCCGGGTCGGGGGAGCGGGAGAGCAGGCCGAGCCGGTCCAGCGCCGTGATCTGCCTGCTGAGCGTCGACTTGTCGGTCTCGAGCAGCTCCGCCAGAGCACCGGAGGAGACGGGCCCGCGCCGCTCCAGCGCCGACAGCGTCTTGTACCCGGCCGCCGTCAGCTCCGGATGCACGCGCTCGGCGTAGGAGCGCATCATCGCCCGCACCCGCGTGAACAGGGTGCTGAGTTCGCCCTCGACCGAGGCGATGGCCGCGTCGACGTCGCGGGCGGGGGTGGGGCTCTCTCCGGTCATGCCTCCATCGTGCCCGGTCCGCCCGAGGACCCGACTTGCATCGGAGGCTCGGCATGTCGTACGCTTCCCGAAGCCAAAGACCGCCGGTTTCCGGTGCGCGCACGAGTAGGGCCCCGGCCCCGCGAGATCGCCACTCGGACGAAGGATTCGCGAAGCGAATGGCCCGCGCAGGTGTGAACGAGATCATGAACCGCGAGAGATCGCGTCTTCCGAAGCTCCGAGCGCTTGCGCCGGAGCTTTTTTCTTTGCCTGCCTTCGGGCTACCGGCACGAGAATTCACAGGAGTAGCCATGGCGAACAAGGAAGCCTCGGTTGCCGAACTCACGGAGAAGTTCCAGAGCTCGACGGCCGTTCTGCTGACCGAGTACCGCGGTCTCACCGTTGCGCAGCTGAAGACGCTGCGCAAGGACATCAGTGAGCACGCAACCTACGCCGTGGTGAAGAACACGCTGACCAAGATCGCGGCGAACAACGCCGGTATCTCGTCCTTCGACGACGAGCTCGCTGGCCCCTCGGCCATCGCGTTCGTGCACGGCGACCCCGTCGCCGTCGCGAAGTCGCTGCGTGCCTTCGCCAAGGCAAACCCTCTGCTCGTGGTGAAGGGCGGTTACTTCGACGGTAACCCCCTGACCGCAGAAGAGGTGGGCAAGCTCGCCGACCTCGAGTCCCGTGAAGTGCTGCTCGGCAAGCTCGCCGGCGCCTTCAAGGCCTCGCTGTTCGGTGCCGCATATCTGTTCAACGCCCCGCTGTCCAAGGCCGTTCGCACGGTCGAGGCGCTGCGCGAGAAGCAGGAGTCCGCGAGCTGACGTCTTCCTCCGGGAGACAGCGCACGCGGTTCGTAGACAAGAAAAACTAGGAGAAAAATCATGGCAAAGCTCACGCAGGACGAGCTCATCGAGGCCTTCAAGGAGCTCACGCTCATCGAGCTCTCTGAGTTCGTCAAGAAGTTCGAAGAGGTCTTCGAGGTCACCGCCGCCGCGCCCGTCGCGGCTGCCGGAGTCGCCGGCCCGGCCGCTCCCGCCGAAGAGGTCGAGGAGCAGACCGAGTTCGACGTCGTGCTCGAGGCCGCCGGCGAGAAGAAGATCCAGGTCATCAAGGAGGTCCGCGCGCTCACCAGCCTCGGCCTCGGCGAGGCGAAGGCCGTTGTCGATGGCGCCCCCAAGGCCGTCCTCGAGGCCGTCAACAAGGAGACCGCCGAGAAGGCCAAGGCTCAGCTCGAGGCCGCCGGCGCGACCGTCACCGTCAAGTAGTACTGCGCCGACCCCGGTCGGCATGCGCGCAGGGCGTCGTCTCCTCGGAGGCGGCGCCCTTCGCCGTTCCCGCGCCGTTCCCGCGCCGTGTCTCCGCGGGCCGGGATCCGCGCGGGCTCTAGAATCGGGGCGTGTCCGCTCCTGATCCGCTCGCAGGCCTGCCCGCCCGCGACGTGCCGCCCAGCGAGGTCTCGCTCAGCGAGCTGCTGAGCGACTTCGTGTCGGTGACCCACCGCATCACCCGCCTCGCCGCGCAGGCCACGGACAACCAGGAGTCGCAGGCCGTCTGGCGCACGCTCTCGGTGCTCCTCTCGATGGGCCCGATGCGACTGGGCGAGCTCGCCTCGCAGAGCCGCGTCTCGCAGCCCACGATGACCAAGATCGTGAAGAACCTCGTCGAGAGCGGCTGGCTCGCCCGCATCGCCGACCCCGCCGACGCCCGCGCCTGGCAGATCCAGCTCACCGACGTCGGAGCCGACGCCCTGGCGACCTGGCGCTCGGAGCTGGGCGACGCCCTCACGCCGATCTTCGCCGACCTCGCCCCCGAGGACCGCCGCGTCCTCGAGCGCGCGGTCGAGATCATGCACGAGCGCCTGGTGGTCGGCCCCCGCGCCTGACCGGTGAACGGATCCGGCACGCGGTGCCGACCTTCGTCCGGCGGCAGACGTCACGCGCCGAATTGACTCGCCTCTCATAAGCGGTGAGACTTATGGCATTGCTCCCCGCCGTCTCCGGATTGGCGGGGATTTTTCTGTCTGGAGGGTGACGGAGTGCCGGTCGATCCTCTGCTTCGCGCAACCCTCATCGTCGACTATCAGAACGTTCACCTCACGGCGTTCGACGTCTTCGATCCCCGAGGAGATCGTCACGACTCTCTGATCCATCCGATGCGCTTCGCCCAGCGGGCGATCGTCGAACGCAACGAGAGGCAGCGGGAGGGCTTCGCGCTCGCGCGGATCGAGCGCGTCATCGCCTTCCGTGGTCTGCACCACGTCGACCATCACTGGGAGCAGCACCGTCGTGCCCAGGATCAGGCTGCACGCTGGCGAGAGGACGGTGTCGACGTCCAGCTCCGCGACCTCAAGTACTCGTATCAGCTGGGAGCCGATGGCCGGCCGGTCATCGACATCCACGGAAAGAAGATTCCGCTCGGACGGCCGAAGGAGAAGGGCATCGACGTCTTGTGCGCCCTCGCCTGCGTTCGGGAAGCTGCGCGGTCGGACGTCGATCTCGTCGTGCTCGCGTCCAGAGACACCGACCTCGTTCCCGCCCTCGACGAGGTTCACGATTTCCGCGAAGTGGAACCGGAGCGGTACGCGCGGATCGAGACCGTGTCGTGGTTCAACCCTCGGTGGCGGGAGGAAGGATCCGTCAGCGGCGGAGGCTTGAGACCGACTGCGCCCCGGAGGATCTGGAACACGAATCTCGATCGTTCCTGCTACGAGGCGTCACGGGATCGCACCGTCTACCGCTGAAGCCGTCCCGCGTTCCTGCATCCGGTCCTGGGGAACTCCGGCTGGCCGCCGGGCGGCGTCGCGCGCCACACTGGGGCCGTGCGCCTGCGTCTCGAACTCGTCCCCCTGCCCGTCGCCGACGTCGATCGTGCCGTGGCCTTCTACAGCGGTGTCGTCGGCTTCGCGATCGACCACGACGTCCGCCCGGCCGAGGGGATGCGCATCGTGCAGCTGACTCCGCCGGGCTCGGCGTGCTCGGTCGTCGTCGGCACCGGCATGGGGCTCGATCCCTCCGACGGGGTGGTCCGCGACCTCCACCTGGTCGTCGACGATCTGGCCGAGGCGCGGGAGGAACTGGTGGGCCGGGGCCTCGCGGTCAGCGAGGTGCAGGACATGGGCGGCGTCCTCTACGCGTACTTCGCCGATCCCGACGGCAACTCCTGGGCGCTGCAGCAGATCGGCGCCGCGGCCCGGCCCCCGGCCTGACCGGGGCTCAGTCCTCCGGCCACTCCACGCGCGCCTGCACCTCGGGGTGCTTGCGGAGCCACGTGGCGATGAACGGGCAGCGCGGCACGACGGTTCCGCCCGCCTCCGTCACGGCCGAGACGGCTGCGCGGGCGAGTGCGCTGCCGAGACCGTGCCCCTCCCACTCGTCCTCGACGACGGTGTGGGTGAACACGACGCGATCGCCGCGGAGCGAGTAGGCGGCGAAGCCGGCCGTCGCGCCTCCCACGGATATCTCGAACCGCGATCGCTCGGGGACGTCGACGACGGACGGGGCGGTGGGGGAGTCGGAGTCGCTCATGCTCCGATTCTGCCCCTCACGCTCCGATCCGGGCCCTCACGCTCCGATCCGGGCCCCTCGCGGCGCCGAGGTGCTCGTGCGGATCACGAGCGAGGCCGGGATCGTCGTGTGCCGGGCCGGGGGAGGCGACTCGCCTCGTGCGAGAGCGGCCAGCGCCTCGAGGATCAGCTGGACCGCCAGCTCGCCCTGCTGACGCGGGTCCTGGCGGATCGAGGTCAACCCGAACAGGTCGGCCAGCGGATGGTCGTCGATCCCGATGATCGAGACGTCCTCGGGCACCGACAGCCCCAGCTCCCGGGCGGCCAGGACGATGCCGATCGCGATCTCGTCGGAGGCGGCGAAGATCGCGGTGGGCCGGGTCCGCGGGTCGCCCAGCACCTGGCGCCCGGCGCGGTGCCCGCCCGGGATGTCGAAGCGCGTCGGGACGAACGAGCCGGCGTCGAAGTCGAGACCCGCCGCATCGAGCGCCTGACGGAAGCCCGCGAGGCGCTTGGTGTGCACGCGGAAGTCCATCTCCTCCTCCGCCAGCCCGCCGATGTGCACGATGCGCTCGTGTCCGAGCGAGAGCAGGTGCTCGGTGGCCAGGCGTGCGGCGGCCACGTCGTCGATGCTGAAGGTCGGGATCCCGGGGAGCTCGCCGCCGATGCCGACGACCGGCTTGCCGAGCGCCAGGAGCGCCTCCGTCTCACCGGGCGAGATCTCGAGTGTCACCGCCACGATCGCGTCGACGCGCTTGCGCACGAGGTAGTACTCGAAGACGCTGCGGCGTGCGTCGCGGTGCTTGTCGATGTTGTAGAGGAGCAGGTCGTAGCCGGCGGCGAGGAGGGCGTGCTCGATGCCGTCGATGATGCCGCCGAAGAACCACTGGTTGATCACGGGGATGATGACGGCGACGTTATTGCTGCGCCCGGTGACGAGGCTCGAGGCGTTCGCCGACACGACGTAGCCCAGGCTCGCGGCGGCCTTCTCGACGCGCTGCTTGGTGCCGGCCGAGACGTAGCCGCGGCCGCTCAGCGCCCGCGAGACCGTCGCCTTCGAGACTCCCGCGAGCTCGGCGACCTCTTCGATGCCCGTCACGGCGTACCTCCCGTCCCGTCCGGCGTCGATGCTGGAAACGGTTCCAGGAAGTTATACCCCGTCCGTGGGGTCCGGGCCATCCGGGGGGAGCGCGGTGTGCCGCGATTCCGGGGACGGATCCGCGGTTCGACGCCGAATCGTTATCTCAGAGAGCGCTCTACCGGGCACGTTGTGGTTTCATCGAACTTGTGGAAAGGTTTCCCTCCGTGGGAGCCCTGCCCACGTGTAACCGGTGATCCGCACGGAAGACCTCCCTGCGGCTCTCGAGTCTGACGGGCCCCGCCCTCGGCTGAACCACCACTCAATGAGGAGGAACCATGCGGTCATCCCTGCACCGCCGTATCACCCTTCCGGTCGCCGTTCTCGCGGCTGCCGGTATCGCGCTCGCCGGCTGCTCCGGCACGAGCGACCCCAACGACCCGAACGCCGGCGGCGGCTCCGGCAACTCCGTCGGCAACGCCGACGGCGTCGTCAACGTCTACGGCACCATCAACGGTGACGAGGCCACCCTCCTCGAGGAGTCCTGGGCCGCCTGGGAAGAGGAGTCGGGCATCGACATCAAGTACACCGGCGACAAGGAGTTCGAGAAGCAGATCGGCATCAAGGTCCAGGGTGGCGACACCCCCGACCTCGCGATCTTCCCGCAGCCGGGTCTGCTCGCCGACACCGTCGCCTCCGGCAAGGTCCAGGAGCTGCCCGAGGGCGCCCTGACCAACGTGCAGGAGAACTGGTCCGAGGACTGGCAGAAGTACGGCCAGGTCGACGGCACCCAGTACGGCGCGCCGCTCATGGCGAGCGTCAAGGGCTACATCTGGTACTCGCCGGCCAAGTTCGCCGAGTGGGGCGTCTCGGTCCCCACCACGTGGGACGAGATGGAGGCGCTCGGCAAGACGATCGCCGAGAAGACCGGCGGACCGTCCTGGTGCGCGGGCTTCAACTCCGGTGAGGCGTCGGGCTGGCCCGGCACCGACTGGATCGAGGACGCCGTCCTCCGCGAAGCCGGCCCCGACGTGTACGACTCCTGGGTCGCGGGCGACACCCCGTTCACCGACCCCGAGATCAAGGCCGCGTTCGACTCCGTCGGATCGATCCTCCTCGACCCGACCCTCGTCAACGCGGGCTACGGCGACGTCTCGTCGATCAACTCGACCGCGTTCGGCGACGTCGCGCAGAACATCGCCAACGGCACCTGCGCGCTGACCCACCAGGCCTCCTTCTTCGAGGGCTTCCTGATCTCGGCCGGCGCCGACGTGTCCGAGGACGGCGACGTCTGGGCCTTCCTCACCCCGCCGACCTCGGCCGACGACCCGCAGGCCGTCACCGGTGGTGGCGAGATGGTCGCCGCCTTCTCGAACGACGAGGACACCGCGAAGGTCCAGGAGTACCTCGCCAGCGCCGACTGGGCCAACAGCCGCGTCTCGCTCGGTGGAGTCATCTCGGCCAACAAGGGACTCGACGCCGAGAACGCGGGCAGCGCGATCCTGAAGGACTCGATCGCCATCCTGCAGAGCGAGGACACCACGTTCCGCTTCGACGGCTCGGACCTCATGCCGAAGTCCGTGGGTGCCGACAGCTTCTGGAAGGGCATGGTCGACTGGATCGACGGCTCGAGCACCGATCAGGTCCTCGAGGAGATCCAGGCCGGATACACCTCCTAGCGGCAACGAGGACGAGGGCCGCCGCTCACTGGGCGGCGGCCCTCGTCCTCGCTAGGCTTCAGCTGAGTTCAGAGTCGCACTCGAAAGGGCGTCCATGTCCGCATTCTTCCAGTGGCTCGCGAGCATCCCCCCGCTCGCGCAGATCCCGATCATCCTCCTCGCCTTCGCGGCCGTCGTCGCGATCATCCTGTTCTTCGTCGAGATCGCGCCCCGCCGCGGAACGGGCTACACGATCCTCCGCCTCGCGGTGACCGTGCTCCTGCCGGTGGTGCTGCTGCTCGCCTTCGGCCTCTACAACTCCGTCATGTGGGTCGCGGTCGTCGCCGCGGTCCTGGGCGGCGCGCTGTTCCTGCTCGACTTCCGATCCCGCAAAGGCGCGGGCTACGGACTCCAGCTGGTCGCGTTCATGGCCCCGGCCGCGTTCTTCATCCTGATCGGCCTGATCTACCCGACGATCACGACCGCTCTGAACGCCTTCATGAAGAACGACGGATCCGGTTTCGCCGGGCTCGACAACTTCGTCTGGGTCTTCACGAGCCCCGACGGCATCACCGCCTTCCTGAACACCGTGGTCTGGGTGCTCCTCGCCCCGATCACCGCGACGGCCATCGGCCTCGCCTACGCGGTCTTCATCGACAAGAGCCGCGGCGAGAAGTTCTTCAAGCTCCTGGTCTTCATGCCGATGGCGATCTCGTTCGTCGGTGCATCGATCATCTTCAAGTTCTTCTACGACGTCCGGCAGGGCGACCAGATCGGCGTGCTGAACGGGATCCTCACCGCGTTCGGCGCGACCCCCGTGGACTGGCTGGGGCTGGAGCCCTGGAACACCCTGTTCCTCGTCGTCGTCCTGATCTGGACCCAGGCGGGCTTCGCGATGACCGTGCTCTCGGCGGCCATCAAGGGCGTGCCGGCCGAGCAGCTCGAAGCGGCGTCGCTGGACGGCACCAACGCGTGGCAGTCGTTCTGGAACGTCACCGTCCCGGGCATCCGCTCCTCGATCGTCGTGGTCCTGACGACCATCTCGATCGCGTCCCTCAAGGTCTTCGACATCGTCTCGGCGATGACCGGCGGCCGCTCGGACACCACGGTCCTGGCCTTCGAGATGGTGCGCCAGTTCCAGCTCGGAGCCCGCAGCGGCTACAGCGCGGCCCTCGCGGTCATCCTGTTCCTGCTCGTGCTGCCGATCGTCGTCTACAACGCCCGCCAGCTCGCCAAGCAGAGGGAGATCCGATGAGCGTCACGCCCACTCCGATCCAGGTCCCGGTCGACCGCACCACCGAACGACGCCTCGCCCGCGGGGAGTCGAAGATCGAGACGGCCAGCGGCAAGGTCCGCAAGGCGACCACCTCGCGCGGAGCGACCCTCGCGGCGGCGATCATCGCGGCGATCTGGACGATCCCGACCCTGGGTCTGTTCATCTCGTCGTTCCGCCCCGCGAACGACATCAAGACGACCGGCTGGTGGACGATCTTCGCCAACCCGGGCTTCACGCTCGACAACTACGCGAACGCGCTCAACTCGGGCGACAGCCTGACGCTGGGCAAGGCGTTCGTGAACTCGCTGGTCATCACGCTGCCGGCGGCGCTCATCCCCATCACCATCGCGAGCCTCGCGGCCTACGCGTTCGCCTGGATCGACTTCAAGGGCCGCAACACGCTCTTCGTCCTGGTGTTCTCGCTCCAGATCGTGCCGATCCAGATGGCGCTCGTGCCCCTGCTGCAGCTGTTCTCGGACGGACTGCGCATCGGCAACCTCTACATCCTCCCCGGGCTCGGGGTGAACGGGTTGGACGGCTCGTACGCGAAGGTGTGGATCGCGCACACGATCTTCGCGCTGCCGCTGGCGATCTTCATGCTGCACAACTTCATCTCGGAGATCCCGGGCGAGGTCATCGAGGCGGCGCGCGTGGACGGAGCCGGCCACGGCCAGATCTTCTTCCGCATCGTCCTGCCGCTCTCGGTGCCGGCGATCGCGTCCTTCGGCATCTTCCAGTTCCTCTGGGTCTGGAACGACCTGCTGGTCGCGACCGTCTTCACCTCGGGCGAGGGGTTGCCGATCACGAAGGCGCTGCAGGACCTGTCCGGCTCGTACGGCCAGTCGTGGGAGCTCCTCACGGCGGGCGCGTTCATCTCGATCATCGTGCCGCTCATCGTGTTCTTCGCCCTCCAGCGGTTCTTCGTCCGCGGCCTCCTCGCCGGAGCGACGAAGGGCTGAGCGACGCGCGGCACCGCGATCCGCGGCGTTGTCGTCGTCGGCAGTAGCTCCGCTACAGCTCTCCTCCTCCGCCTTGCGCCTCGCGGCACCGCGCGCCGCTCCACGGCCCGGGACTCCTGCTCAGCAGGGGCCCCGGGCCGTTCGGCGTTGCGGGCTGATCGGGCGCAGGCGCAAGCACGGATCCGCCCTGGGCGGAAGCGGGAGAAGGTGTCGGCGGCCGGGGTTATGGTCGAGCGATGAGCAGGATGGGCGACGTGGCGGCGAGCGGCGGCATGCGTCCGGGAGCGGTGCGGGGGAAGATCTCGAGCAGCGACCCCGATCGTCAGCGCAAGCAGAACGAGGACGCTCCCCGCATCGACCACCTGCTGCGGCGCATCGCCGACCTGTTCCGCGATCACCGCGCCAAGCTGACGCTCACCGTCGTCCTCGTGCTCGTGGGCGCCGCTTTCACCGTCGTGCCGCCGCTGCTCACCCAGCTGGCGTTCGACCGGGGCCTCTTCCCGCCCGACGGCACCCCGAACCTGCCCGTGCTGCTCGAGCTCGTCGGGATCATGGTGCTCGTGTGGGTGCTCTCGGCGGTGCTCGGCGTCTGGCAGACCCTGCTGACCGCCACGGTGGGCAACTCCGTGATGGGCGAGCTGCGAATCCGGCTGTTCCGCCACCTCCAGGCGATGGAGCTCGGCTTCTTCACCCGAACCCGCACCGGAGTGATCCAGTCCCGGCTCGCCAACGACGTCGGCGGTGTCGCGAGCGTGCTCACCAACACGGTGTCGAGCGTGCTCGGCAACACGGTCACGGTGATCGCCGCGGTCGTCGCCATGCTGCTGCTGTCGTGGCAGATGACGATCGTCGCGCTCATCCTGATGCCGGTGCTCGTCGTGGCCCAGCGCCGCGTCGGCCAGGTGCGCGCGCGCATCGCCACGAAGACGCAGGAGTCGCTGTCCGAGATGACGGCGATCACCCAGGAGACCCTGAGCGTCTCGGGCATCCTGCTCGCCAAGAGCTTCGGGCGCCAGGAGTCGGAGGTGTCGCGGTACGCCGACGAGAACGGCCGCCAGATCGACCTGCAGGTGCGCCAGCAGATGTCCGGGCAGTGGTTCTTCGCGACGGTGCAGATCTTCCTCTCGGTGATCCCCGTGGTCGTCTACCTCGCCGCCGCCTGGCTCATCCTCGGCGGCACGACGGTCACCGCCGGCACGGTCGTCGCCTTCACCACTGTCCAGGCCCGCCTGATGTGGCCGCTGCTCGGACTCATGCGCGTGGCACTCGATCTGCAGACCGCGGGCGCCCTCTTCGCGCGCATCTTCGAGTACCTCGACCTGCGCCCCGCGATCACCGATCGCGACGGCGCGCGCGATGTCGACGGCGAGCTCGGCCGGGTCGAGCTCGACGACGTCGTGTTCCGCTACCCCGACCAGACCGAGGAGGCGCGCCCCACGCTCGACCACGTCTCCGTCTCGATCGAGCCGGGGCAGTTCGTGGCCTTCGTCGGCCCCTCCGGCGCGGGCAAGACCACGATCTCGTACCTCGTGCCGCGCCTCTACGACGTGACCGGGGGCGCCGTGCGCTTCGCCGGCACCGATGTGCGGGAGCTGCGGCAGGAGTCGCTCGTCTCGCACATCGGCATCGTCAGCCAGGAGACGTACCTCTTCCACGCGACGATCGGCGACAACCTCCGCTACGCCCGTCCCGGGGCGACGCAGGAGGAGCTCGAGTCGGCCGCTCGCGCGGCGAACATCCACGAGACGATCGTCTCGTTCCCCGACGGCTACGACACCCTGGTCGGCGAGCGCGGCTACCGCCTCTCGGGCGGCGAGAAGCAGCGCCTCGCGATCGCGCGCGTGCTGCTGAAAGACCCGGCCGTCCTCATCCTCGACGAGGCGACGAGCGCCCTCGACACCGTCTCGGAGCGGGTCGTGCAGGCCGCCCTCGACGACGCCTCCCGCGGTCGCACCACCATCGCCATCGCCCACCGCCTCTCGACGGTCGTCTCGGCCGACGTGATCCACGTGGTCGCCGCCGGACGGATCGTCGAGTCGGGGACCCACCGCGAGCTGCTGGCTCTCGACGGCCTCTACGCCTCGCTCTACGCGCAGCAGGCCGAGACGACGATCACGGCCTGAGGCCCGGCGCCGTCCGCCCGGGTCGCCGCGGACCGGGCGCTGCGCGGGGCACGGGCCCCGTTGCGCGTCCACTCGGGGCGGCCCGCTCGTGCGAGACGACGCGAGTCGGGTACTGCTCATGGTGCAGAGCCCGCTCCGTGTCCACTCGCTCGACGCCCGGGGCAGGATGCGAGGCCGGTCTCTCGCGGCCGACCCCGTCGTCGTCGCCGTTGCGGTCGAGCGTCCGGCTGCAGCCGGGATCGCCGGTGCAGCCCCCGCTGCGCGGACCGCGGTGCTGTCCTCGTCGCAGGTCGACGCGGTCGACAGGCTCGGAGCCCCGCGTCATCGGCGCCGACCGGCGCCGGTCACTCCGCCGGGCGGTCCTCGAGCATCTGCTCCATCAGCGAGATCTCGGCCTCCTGAGCTTTCACGACGGAGGTGGCGAAGTCGGTCGCGACGCGGTCGCGGCTGCGCGAGAGCAGCGCCTCGGCCATGTCGATCGCTCCGCGGTGGTGCGCGATCATCAGCTGGAGGAACCGGCGGTCGAGGTCGCGGCCCGAGGCCGCGGTGAGCTCGGCGATCTGCTCGGGAGTGGCGAGGCCGGGCATGCTCGAGGGCACGACGCCCTGCTCCGTGCCCATGCCCATCGACGAGTGCTCGTCGGCGGCGCCCTCGAGCGTGGGGCGGCCCATCCAGGTCATCGACGGCTCGGGGGAGGCCTGCGGGAGCCCCCAGGAGACGAGCCAGCCGAACAGCTGGCCGGCCTGCTGCTGCTGAGTCAGCAGGATGTCCTTCGAGACGGTCAGGACCTCGGCGTCGGTGCTCCGCTCGTGCGCGATCAGGGCGAGCTCGGCACCCTGGAGGTGGTGCACCTGCATGTCGCGCGCGAAGCCCGCCTCGGCACTCGTCGAGGACGGAGTCGAGTCGGGCGCGAAGGGCGCGAGGGCGCCGATCACGTAGCCGCCGGCCGCGCCCAGGAGGAGGGCGACGACGGCCACCGCGGCGACGAGGAGGCGGCCCCGGCCGCGGGGTGCGCCGGTGGATCCGCCCGTCACTGCTTGCCGGGGGCGTCGATGCCGCCCGTGCAGGGGGCTCCGGGCTCGGGGGCGGTGGACGCCTGCCAGAAGCGCTCGACGAACGCGTCGATGCGCGGGTCCTCGGGGGAGTCGAGGGCGACCTGGGCGTCCCAGGCGCTGAGCACGATGGGCGACTCGAGGCCCTCGTAGGGCGAGACGACGGTGTAGGTGTCGGGAAGGGCGGCGATCAGCGCGTCGACGTCGGCCTGGGGGAGGGCGGGGTCGTAGGTCGCCCAGACGGCGCCGTGCTCGAGGTCGTGCACCGCGTTCTCGTTCGGGACGGGCTGGTCGTAGACGCCGCAGTTCATCCAGACGGCGTTGTGCGGGCCGCCCGCGGGGGGAGTCTGCTCGTACTCGACCGCGCCGGTGACGTGATCGGCCTCGTTCTCGAAGGTCTGCAGGCCGTCGATGTTCCGCGCCTCGACGATCTGCTGGTTGCCGATGACCGTGACCGCGACGATGGCGCCGATGGCGAGGATCGCGAGCGACGTGAGCGTGATGATCCAGATGCGGCCGCTCCGCTTCTTGCGCTCCTGCTCGCGCTTGTAGGCCTCGACCTTCTCCTGGCGGGCGCGGTTCTTGGCGGACATCGTGTCTTTGGGCACGGCGGCGTTCTCTCGTTCCATCCGGGGGCGGTGGCGCCGTCGAGCGGCGCAGGCGCCTGAGAGGCGCTCTCAGAGGATAACGAGACAGCCTCCGGATCGGATCAACGCGGATGACGGGACGGCCTCCGGAGCGGATTGACGCGGATCCGGGCCCTCAGCCGGCGAAGGTCAGCCAGAGCAGCAGGCCGTTGAGCACGATGAGGAACACCGCGGCGAGGATCGCGCCCAGCGTGGTGAACCAGCGGTTGGCCTGATCGCCCATGAGGGCCTTGTCACGCGTCAGCACCACCAGCGGCACGAGCGCGAACGGGATGCCGAACGACAGCACCACCTGGCTCAGCACGAGGGCGCGGGTCGGGTCGAAGCCGACGGCCAGCACGACGAGCGCCGGGATCAGCGTCACGAGTCTCCGCGTCACGAGCGGCACCCGCACGTGCAGCAGCCCGTGCATGATCTCGGCGCCGGCGTAGGCGCCGACCGAGGTCGAGGCGAGACCGGAGGCGAGGAGCCCGACCGCGAACAGGGTCGCGATCACCGGTCCCAGCGCTGCTCCGATGGCGGCGTGCGCCCCCTCGAGGCTGTCGGTGCCGGCGACTCCGGCGAGCGAGTGCGCGGCGAGGAGGAGGATCGCGAGGTTCACGGTGCCGGCGATCGCGAGGGCGACGGTGACGTCGATCCGGGTCGCCGTGAGGATCCTCCGGCGGGCGCCGACCCCGTCGACGCGGCCGAAGCGGTCGCGGGCGAGGGCGGAGTGGGCGTAGATGGCGTGCGGCATGACGGTCGCGCCGAGGATCGACGCGGCCAGCAGCACCGATTCCGATCCCTCGAAGCGCGGCACGAGCCCGGCGATCGCCGAGCCCGCGTCCGGCGGATCGACGACCACGCCGATCGTGAACCCGACGGCGATGACGATCATGAGCGCCGTGATGACGCGCTCGAAGGGGCGGGCACCTCCGCGGGTCTGGATGAGCAGGAGCGCGAGCGAGACCGCTCCGGTGAGCAGACCGCCCGCCAGCAGCGGCAGGCCGAAGAGCAGGTTCAGAGCGATCGCACCGCCGATGACCTCGGCCAGATCGGTCGCCATGGCGACGATCTCGGCCTGCACCCAGTAGGCGCGCCTGCCCCAGCGGCCGCGGAGCCGGTCGCCGAGCAGCTCCGGCAGGCTCCGGCCCGTCATCAGCCCGAGCTTCGCGGAGAGGTACTGGATGAGCCAGGCCATCAGGTTGCCGAGCACGACCACCCAGACGAGCAGGTAGCCGAAGCGGGCGCCCGCCGTCATATTGCTCGCGACATTGCCCGGATCGAGGTAGGCGACTCCGGCGACCATGGCCGGGCCGAGCAGTCGGAGGAGGCGGCCGTCGGCGGGACGCCGCGGAACGGCGGCGATCGGAGTGGTCATCGGGGTCCGTTCCGCACGTCGGGAGGGGCGTCTCGCGCGACCGCCGGCAGCGTCGCGGACCCCCACGATAGGGCACCGCGCAGGATCGCGGCAGAGGCTTCCCCCGGGCTCGGCGGGCCGGTTCGCGGGCTCCCGTCATACGTCCTGAACCGGTTGCTACGCTTTTCCCATGACCCTCGATCGAGCCCTGCCAGCACGCCCGGACACCGGGATGGCCTACGCCGAATCGGTGCTGGACCTCATCGGGGACACCCCCCTCGTGAAGCTCGGCCCGGTCGCCTCCGGAGTGCAGGCCACCGTGCTCGTGAAGGTGGAGTACCTCAACCCCGGCGGATCCTCGAAGGACCGCATCGCCACGCGCATCATCGACGCGGCCGAGCGCGACGGGCTGCTGAAGCCCGGCGGCACGATCGTCGAGCCCACGAGCGGCAACACCGGCATCGGCCTGGCGCTCGTCGCGCAGCAGCGCGGCTACCGCTGCGTCTTCGTGCTGCCCGACAAGGTCGGCGAGGACAAGCGCAACGTGCTCACCGCGTACGGGGCCGAGATCGTCGTGACCCCCACGGCCGTCGCCCCCGAGGACCCCGACTCCTACTACTCCGTCTCGGACCGCCTCGCCCGCGAGATCCCGGGGGCCTTCAAGCCGAACCAGTACGCGAACCTCAACGGGCCGCTCAGCCACTACGAGACCACGGGCCCCGAGATCTGGCGCGACACCGCCGGCCGCATCACGCACTTCGTCGCCGGAGTGGGCACGGGCGGCACGATCAGCGGCACCGGCCGCTACCTCAAGGAGGTCTCGGACGGGCGCGTGCAGACCATCGGCGCCGACCCCGAGGGCTCGGTCTACTCCGGCGGCGGCGGGCGCCCCTACCTGACCGAGGGCGTGGGCGAGGACTTCTGGCCCAGCGCCTACGACCCGGGCGTCGTCGACCGCATCATCGCCTCCAGCGACGCCGAGTCGTTCGCGATGACCCGCCGCCTCGCCCGCGAGGAGGGCCTGCTCGTCGGCGGCTCCAGCGGGCTCGCCGTCTCGGTCGCGCTCAAGGCGGCGGCCGACCTCGGCCCCGACGACGTGGTCGTCGTGCTCCTCCCCGACGGCGGGCGCGGCTATCTCGGCAAGATCTTCAACGACCGCTGGATGCGCTCCTACGGGTTCCTCGAGCACCGCGAGGAGGACACCGTGCGCGACGTCCTGCGCGCCCGCGCCGCGAATCCGCAGACCGGCGAGCTGCCCGACCTGGTGCACGCGCACCCGAGCGACACCGTGCGCGACGCGATCGAGATCATGACCACCTATGGCGTCTCGCAGCTGCCGGTGCTCACGGCCGAGCCGCCCGTAGTGATGGGCGAGGTCGTCGGAGCGGTGGACGAGCGCGAGCTGCTCGACCGCGTCTTCAGCGGGGCCGCGTCGATGACCGACCCGCTCGGCCCCTCCGCCGGAGCCCCGCTGGCCCTCATCGGGCTCGGCGAGAGCGTCTCGGCGGCCCGCGCGGCGCTCACCGAGCACAACGCGCTCCTCGTCACCGACGAGGGCAAGCCGGTCGCCGTCATCACGCGGCAGGACCTGCTCTCGTTCGCGACCGGGTAGCCGGCGCACCCTCCCTCCCGACTCCGCACCTCCTCTCGATCCGGAAAGCACGCTCATGCCCAAGAAGCAGCACTTCGACACCCGCGCCATCCACGCCGGACAGGAGTTCGACCCCACCACGGGCGCCGTCGTCCCGCCGGTCTACATGACCTCGACCTTCGTCCAGGACGGCATCGGAGGGTTCCGCGGCGGCTACGAGTACGCCCGGTCGGCGAACCCGACCCGCGACTCCCTGCAGGAGCTGATCGCGTCGATCGAGGGCGCCGACGTCGCCTACTCCTTCTCCTCGGGCCTCGCGGCCGAGGACACGCTGATCCGCGCGGCGCTGGCTCCGGGCGACCACATCGTGCTCGGCAACGACGCGTACGGCGGCAGCCACCGGCTGATCGACCGGGTGCACGCGGCGTGGGGCATCCGCAACACCGCGGTCGACATGTCGAACCTGCGCGAGGTGCAGCGCGCGATCGTCCCGGGCGAGACGAAGATGCTGTGGGTCGAGACCCCGTCGAATCCGCTGATGACCATCAGCGACATCGCCGAGCTGGCCGATCTGGCCCACGCGCACGACCTGATCGTGGTCGTCGACAACACCTTCGCCTCCTCCGCGCTGCAGCAGCCGCTCGCGCTCGGCGCCGACGTCGTCGTGCACTCGACCACCAAGTACCTCGGCGGCCACTCCGACGTGGTGGGCGGCGCGCTGGCGCTGCGCTCCGGTCCGCTGGCCGAGAAGGTCGCGTTCCTGCAGTTCGCGGTCGGAGCGATCTCGAGCCCGATGGACGCGTGGCTGACCGTCCGCGGCATCAAGACGCTCGCGGTGCGCATGGAGCGCCACTCGAAGAACGCCCAGGCGGTCGCCGAGTTCCTGGCCGAGCACTCGGCCGTCACCGCGGTGCACTACCCGGGCCTGCCGACCCACCCGGGTCACGAGTTGGCGAAGCGCCAGATGTCGGGCTTCGGCGGCATGCTGTCGGTCGAGCTCGCGACGCCGCGCGCCGCGCGCAAGTTCGCGGAGTCGACGGAGCTGTTCCAGCTCGCCGAGTCGCTCGGCGGGGTGGAGTCGCTGATCGGCTACCCCAGCGAGATGACGCACGCGTCGGTCAAGGGCACGCCGCTCGAGGTCTCGGAGTCGCTCGTGCGCCTCTCCGTGGGCATCGAGGACGCGAGCGACCTGATCGCCGACCTGTCGGCGGCGCTGCCCAAGCGCTGAGCGTCTCGGGGGAGGACCGTCCGACCTGACCCGAAAGACGCGGCGAGTGGCAGGATCTCGAGCGACAGCGTGATCCTGCCACTGCGAGGATCGCCGTATGACCTCCTCCCCGCGCCGCTTAGTCGACCTCAGCCACGCCGTCTCGGACGGCCTCGTGACCTACCCGGGGCTGCCCGCCCCGCGGATCCGGCCGCACCTCACCCGCGAGGCGTCGCGCGCCTCCTACGCCCCCGGCACCGAGTTCGCGCTGGACGTGATCGAGATGATCGGCAACACCGGCACATACCTCGACAGCCCCTTCCACCGCTACGAGGGCGGGACCGATCTGGCCGGGCTCGATCTGGCGACGCTCGTCGACCTGCCGGCCGTCGTCGTGACGGCGCGGAGAAATCGTGCGATCGGACCGGAGTCGTTCGACGGCCTCGACGTCCGCGGTGCGGCCGTGCTGCTCTCGACGGGGCGGGATGCGCTGTTCGGCGAGCCCGGGTACGCGAGGGACGCGCCCTTCCTCACGGAGGAGGGCGCCCGGGTGCTCGTCGCGGGCGGCGCCGTGCTCGTCGGCATCGACTCGCTGAACATCGACGACACGCAGGGCACGGGCACCCGCCCCGCGCACTCGCTCCTCCTGGGGGCGGGGGTGCACGTCGTCGAGCACCTGACAGGGCTGTCCGAGCTGCCCGCGTCCGGAGCGCGGTTCACCGCGGTGCCGCCCAGGGTCAGCGGATTCGGGACCTTCCCCGTGCGCGCGTTCGCCGTGGTCGACGCCCCCTAGCGGCCGCGGGGGCCGGGAGCCGTCTGGTTATCCTGGAACGATGCACCCCGCCCTCGCCGCGCTCGGCCGCCGTGTCCGGCCCCGCACCCGGCTCGCCGCTCTCGGCCGCCGGGTCCGCCCGCGGACGCGCCTGCTGGCGCTCGCGCGCGCGGCCGGGTCCTCGCCGCAGCGGCTCCGCGAGCGCCGGGCGGCGGCCGTGGCGGCCCGTCCGATCGACCACCCCTCCTCGCTCGCGTTCCGCCGCGAGCTGCTCGGTCTGGAGCTCGCGAACCGCTTCTCGCGCCGCCCGGTCGTCGACAGCGGGAGCGACGTCGTGGTCACGATGACGACGCACGGCGAGCGCATCCGGCGCGTGCACGTGGCCCTGGAGTCGATCGCCCGCGGCGACGCCCGCCCGGCGCGGCTGGTGCTGTGGCTGGACGACCCGGCCCTCGCCGCCGACCTCCCGCGGCCGCTGCGTCGACTGCAGCGGCGCGGCCTCGAGGTGCGGCTGGTCGAGAGCGGCTACCGGGTCCACACGAAGTACTACCCGCACCTGCTGTCGGGACGGGCGGGCGAGCGCGACCTCGTCACCTCGGACGACGACATCGTCTACCCGCGCCGGTGGCTCCGGGGCCTGATCGACGCCCGCTCCCGCTACCCGCGAGAGACGGTGCTCTGCTACCGGGCCCACCGCGTCGCAGTGGTCGACGGCGCCGTCGCCCCGTACACGAGCTGGCGACCGGTCGCCGACACCCGGGCGCGCTTCGACGTCTTCGGCACCTCCGTGTCCGGTCAGCTGTTCCCCCGCGCCCTGATGGAGGAGGTGGCCCGCCACGGCGACGCCTTCCGCGAGGTCGCTCCCGACGCCGACGACATCTGGCTGCACGTGCGCGCGGTCGACGCGGGCCATCGCATCGCCCAGATCGAGCCGACCGCCCAGCTCTTCCCCTTCGTCCCCCGCACCCAGCAGACCGGCCTCTACCTCGTGAACTACTGGGACGGCGGCAACGACCGCCAGGCCGCGGCGAGCTACACGCCCGAGGCCACGGCGCGGATCGCCGGGGACGCGACTCCCGATCGGCAGGACCCGACCGCATGATGCGCCTCCTCTTCGTCAGCAACCTCTACCCGCCGCAGGTGCTCGGCGGCTACGAGATGACCTGCGCTCGGGTGGCGGAGGCCCTGGCCGCGCGCGGCCACTCCGTGCGGGTGCTGACCACGCCGACCTACCTGCCTCCCGAGCCCTCGCCCGTCGAAGTGCACCGCACGCTGGGCCTGCGCACCTACTTCCCGCTGCCGCGGACGGGCGGCGAGATCGCCCAGCTGATGCACCACGAGAGCGCGGTGTCGCGGTTCGAGAACACGCGGATCCTGCTCGAGGAGCTGCGCGACTTCGCCCCGACGCACGTCGTCGCCTTCAACCTCGTCGGCCTCGGCGGTCTCGCGCTGATCGACCTGCTGCGCACCGTCGACGCGGCCTGGATGTGGAACCTGGGCGACCGGGTCCCGAACCAGCTCGTCGACGGGCTCCCCGAGCCCGTGCTCGCCGTCTACGGAGCGGACGCCCCCGACCACTTCGCCCGCGGCGAGATCGTGGCGGTCAGCTCCGCTCTCGTCGAGTCGATCGAGGCGGGCGGCCGCCTGCTGGGCGACGTCGAGATCATCGGCCGCGGGGTGAGCACGCCGCCCGACTCCGACGCCCCGCGGAGCTACCGCGACGGGGGAGTGACCCGCTTCACGTTCGCCGCCTCGCTCGGCGAGCACAAGGGCGTCGACCTCGTGCTCGAGGCGGCCGCGGCGCTCGCGGGCGAGACCCGAGACTTCCGCGTCGACCTGTACGGCGACGGCGACGTGGCGGGCTACCGGGAGCGGGCGCTCGCCGCGGGCCTGGACGGCATCGTCGAGTTCCACGGCGCCCGCCCGCGCGAGGAGGTGCTCGCCGCTCATGAGCGAGCGGACGCGTTCCTCTTCCCGACCTGGTCGGGCGAGGCGTTCGGAGTCGCCCCGGTCGAGGCGGCGGCGGCGGGCTGCGTGCCCATCGTGACCGCGACGAGCGGGGTGGCCGAGTTCCTCATCGACGGTGTCGACTGCGTGAAGATCCCGCGCACCGCCGCGGCGCTGCTCGACGCGATGCGCGACGTCGTCTCGGGGGAGACGGATCTGGAGGCGCTCGGCCGCCGGGGACGGGCCGCGGCCCGCGGCCCGCTCTCGTTCGACCGGTCGATCGACCTGATCGAGCGCTCGCTCGAGCGACGGTCGCGACCGGGCGATCTCTTGGAGCGCACCGCCGACACCGGCCTCGAGGCCGACATCATGGACAAGGACCGCCGGGCGATGGATCTGCTCCACCGCCGGCTCTCCGGACGGGAGCACGACGATGACCACTGAGGACCAGTACCGGGACGCACCCGGCTCCGTGCCGACGAAGCTCGGCCGCGGCGGGCTGGCGCTGCGGGAGGCGGTGCACCGCCTGGTCGCGCCGTACTTCGAGCAGGCGCGCCTGCGCACCGAGGAGGTGGGCGCCGAGACCGCCGCTCTGCGCGACGAGCTGGCGGCGGTCCGCGCCGAGCTCGCGGGACTGCGCGAGGAGCTCGAGCCGCTGCGCACCCGGGGCGAGGAGCTGCGCACGGCGCTCGCCGAGGCGGCGGCCGGGGCCGACGAGGCCGCCGCGGCGTCGACGCGGCGCCACGACGAGGCCGAGGCGCGGGCGGCCGAGGCCGAGGAGCGCCTCCGGGGCGTGGAGCTCGAGCTGCGCGCGGTGACGCGGCGCGTGGCGGAGGCGGTCGACGCCGGCCTCTGATGCCGATCGCGGCCGGATCCTTGTGATCCGCGCAGCGGACCCGGATGATCGCCTTGAGCGGCCGATCTGCGCCGCAGCGACATCAGCACCATCCGGGGGGAAGCACGTGGACTCACGCGCGCGCACTGTCACCGGCGGCCTGGGGGCCGCCCTCGTCCTGTCCATCACCGCAGCGGGGGTGCTCCTCGGAGCCGGGCCCGCCGCCGCCGGCGAGTACGACGGGATCCCCGCCAACGGCGGCACCGTGCAGCTGGACTTCGGTCCGGAGTGGGCGGGCTGGACCGCCGTGGCGGGCTTCCAGGTCCCCGGGTCGGGCGGCTCGATCGGCTGGACGACGGCGTCGCTGGACACCGACGGCGAGGGCGCCGTCACGACGTACGCCGGTCCGGTCCGCGTCTACCTGTCGAACCCCAGCGCCCCGCAGGACGACCCGCCCCGCGACCTGTACGAGGTGTTCGCCTACCGCGGGGAGACCGTGGCGTGGACGATCGACGCCGCCACCTACGAGGAGACGCTCGTCGGCGAGGCGCCGACTCCGGACGTGCCGAGTCTCGACACTCTCGAGAACGGCGGCCTGATCGCCGTCGGCGCGTACGACCTCGCGCCCGCGCAGTACGAGACGGGGGTCGCCTTCGACCTCACCGTCAGCGGACTGCAGTTCAGCGACGAGACGCCGGGCGACCTCGACGGCCTCGAGGTGACGGGCTACATCTACTCCGAGCCGAAGGAGATCGGCACGGCCGTCGTCGCGGGCGGCGCCTACACGCAGACGATCCCCGCGGAGTTCACGACCCAGCCGCACACCTACGCCTCGTACGACGAGTACGGACGTCTCGTCGCCGCCGCGACGCTCGACGGCGGTGCCTCCAGCGAGGGCCCGGCCGCGACTCCGGCGCCGACCGCCACGGCGGCTCCCGTCGCCCCGTCGACTCCCGCAGCGGTGACGACGTCCGGGAGGGCCGGACGCGGCACGCTCGCGAGCACCGGCGTCGAGACCGCAGGGCTCGCCGCCGGCGGCGCCGCGCTGCTCCTCGCCGGAGCCGTGTCGCTCCTCGCCGTGACGCGCCGCACCGCGCGCGCC
>NZ_JADILJ010000051.1 GCF_017355185.1 Rathayibacter sp. SD072
CCGTGGTCGGAGCCGCCTCGACGGTGTCGGCACGCTCGTACTCGACCTCTTCATCGGCGAGTCCGAGGTAGACCATCGTCTTCTTCAGCGGGTTGGCCATCTGTGTCCTCCGTGTCGTGTCTGCTCCCACTAGTGGGTCACGACGAGATTACGTGCGGGCGGGGCGATTGCCGGTGATTGCCGATCCGATTCGCAGGTGTGTCGCGCCCTCCGCGATCGCCTCCGCGAAGTCGTTCGACATGCCCGCCGACACCGCGGTGGCGGAGGGCTCGACGGCGCGCACGCGCTCGGACAGGCCGCGCAGCCGAGCGAACGCGGGGCGTGGGTCCTCGCCGAGCGGAGCGACCGCCATCACGCCCCGCAGGACGAGGTGCGGGGCCGCGGAGAGCGCCTCGGCGAGCGGCTCGACGTCGTCCGGTGCCGCTCCTCCGCGCTCGTGATCGTCGGTCAGGTTGACCTGGAGGAAGACGTCGAGCGGGTCCTCTCCCGCATCCAGCAGCGGGACCAGCGCGAGCCGGTCGACGGAGTGGACCGATGAGGCGTAGCGGCGAGCCTGCCGGGCCTTCTTGCTCTGCAGCTGCCCGAGGAAGTGCCAGCGCGCGGGAGTGCCGGCGAGCTCGGCCGCCTTCTCCTGCGCCTCCTGGTGCCGGTTCTCGCCGAAGTCGACGACGCCCAGCTCGAGGAGGTCGCGGATGAGCCGCACCGGGTGGAACTTCGTGACCACGATGGTCGTGATCTCACCGGGATCGCGACCGGCCGAGCGGGCCGCATCGGCGACCCGCTCGGACACCGAGGACCAGCGCTCGGCCAGGTCGGGATCGGACACGGCGACTACTTGAGGAAGTCGGGGATGTCCAGGTCGCTGTCGTCGTCGTCGAACGACGGGTCCGCGACCGGGGCGGGGGCGGCGACGGGGGTGCTCGACCAGATCGACCCGGCGGCGGGAGCGGCGGCGGCGACCGGAGCGGGCTCCGAGGACGACTCGGCCGGCGCGCTCTGCTGGGCGCGGGGCTGGGCGATGGCCGCGGGGGCCTGGCCGCCGGGCTCCCCGCCGTCGAAGCCGGCCGCGATGACCGTGACGCGCACCTCGTCGCCGAGGGTGTCGTCGATGACGGCGCCGAAGATGATGTTCGCCTCGGCGTGCACCGCCTCCTGGACCAGACGGGCCGCGTCGTTGATCTCGAAGATGCCGAGGTTGGAGCCGCCCTGGATCGAGAGCAGCACGCCGTGCGCGCCGTCGATGCTGGCCTCGAGCAGCGGGGACGCCACGGCGAGCTCCGCCGCCTTGATGGCGCGGTCCGCACCGCGCGAGGACCCGATGCCCATGAGCGCGGATCCCGCGCCCTGCATGACCGACTTGACGTCGGCGAAGTCGAGGTTGATCAGCCCCGGGGTGGTGATGAGGTCGGTGATGCCCTGGACACCCGCGAGGAGGACCTGGTCGGCGGTCGCGAACGCCTCGAGCATCGAGATGCCGCGGTCGCTGATCTCGAGGAGGCGGTCGTTGGGGACGACGATGAGCGTGTCGACCTCGTTCTTGAGCGTCGCGACACCCGCCTCGGCCTGCGTCTGGCGGCGACGGCCCTCGAAGCCGAAGGGCTTCGTCACGACGCCGATGGTCAGGGCTCCGATCGACTTGGCGATGCGCGCCACGACGGGAGCGCCGCCGGTGCCGGTTCCGCCGCCCTCGCCCGCGGTGACGAAGACCATGTCGGCGCCCGCGAGCACCTCCTCGATCTCCTCCGCGTGGTCCTCGGCGGCACGACGGCCGACCTCGGGGTCGGCGCCCGCACCGAGCCCGCGGGTGAGCTCGCGGCCCACGTCGAGCTTGACGTCGGCGTCGCTGAGCAGCAGGGCCTGCGCATCCGTGTTGATGGCGATGAACTCGACTCCGCGGAGGCCGAGCTCGATCATGCGGTTCACGGCGTTGACGCCGCCGCCGCCGATGCCGACGACCTTGATCACGGCGAGGTAGTTCTGGTTTGAAGTCACGTGTCCGGCCTCCGGGCTGAACCTTAAACCTGTAGTTGAGGCTTAAAGTTATGCTGAGTATGCATTTGGGGTTGTGGTTCGACGGTAGGCGGAGTCCGCTCCGCCTCGCGACAGACACGCCCGCATTCGGCAAACCGCCCGGCGGATCGGTGCGAGGGGCGCCTCAGCGCTGGGCGACGACCGCCGCGGCGGGCGACGAGACGTCGTAGGAGGTCACGGTCGCCGGGTCGGTCGCAGCCATCAGCTTCTCGAGGACCACAGCCTTGAGAGCCGAGCGGTCCGGGCCTCCCCACATCACGACGGCTCCGTTGGAGAGGGTCAGGGTCACGTCGTCGCCCGTCGTGGCCGTCGCCGCGGTCACCTGCCCGTCGAGGCCTGCGGGGAGCGTGAGCAGCACGCGGGCGAGGGAGTGGAACGCCGAGCCGGTCGCGCCTCCGGACGGCGTGGTCAGCGCGGGGTACCCGGCCTGCGCCGCGTCGGCGGTCTCGATCACGACGCCCGCCGAGTCGACGAGATCGAAGCGGGTCCCGTTCTGCAGGACGCCGACGGGGGTGCGCTCGACGATCGACACGGCGAGGGTGCTCGGGGGCCGCGTCTGCAGGGAGTAGCTCTGGATCAGCGGGTAGGCGCCGAGCTCCTCGCCGACCGCCTCGCGGTCCACGAGAGTCAGCGGCACGCCGAGCTGATCGGACAGGGACTCCTGGAGCGCGCCCGAGTCGACGCGGGACGTGCCCGATATCTCGATCGTCCGCACCGCCATGAGCGGCGAGTACGCGGCGACGGCGACGACGATCGCCAGCAGCACGAGCGAACCCGCGATCGCGAGGGTTGTGAGGCGCCGTCGCCGGGCCCGCTTGGTGAAGCGCCGCACCTCTCCGCGCTCGAAGCGCCGCCGCTCGCGGGCGGCGCGGGCTACTGTGCGCTGCTCGGACCCCGGCACGCGCAGACGGCTCAGGAGAGCGGCGGGCCGACCCCTCGGTCCGGCCGCCGCCGCGGGACGACGCAGCTCCGTCGCGACGACGGGCACGGCGGACTCGTCGTCCGAGCCGGAGGCCCCCTTCTGCGGACGGGCCTCGGGACGCGGGAGGCGCGCGGCGGGCGGCGCGGCGACGATGCGGATCGGCTCCGTCGGCTCGCCGCTCGACGCCGGCGCGGGCGTCTTCTCGCGGGGCTCCGCGCGAACGGGTGCCGGCCGGCGGACCCCCTCCGGCCGCTTCACGCCCGTCGCCCCCGGGGGGCCGGGAAGGGCGTCGTGGTCATCGGGCGACCGCGGCGTCCTCGCCGGTGCGAAGCGACTCGAGCACCTGCGGGATGATCCGGTACACGTCGCCGCAGCCGAGGGTGATGACGAAGTCGCCCTCACGGGCGATCAGAGCGGTCCGCTCGGCGGCCTCCTGCCAGTCCGGGACGAACGAGACGCGCGAGGCGTCGGCGAACTTGCCGCTGACCAGCTCGCCGGTCACTCCCGGCTCCGGGTCCTCGCGGGCGCCGTAGACGTCGAGCACGATCGTCTCGTCGGCGTAGCGCTCGAGCGTCTCGGCGAACTCCCTCGCGAAGAGGCGGGTGCGGCTGTACAGGTGCGGCTGGTGCACGGCGATGATGCGCCCCTCCCCCACGACGGTGCGCGCGGCAGAGAGAGCGGCGGCCACCTCCGTGGGGTGGTGCGCGTAGTCGTCGTAGACGCTGACGCCGCGTACCGAGCCGTGCAGCTCGAACCGGCGCTCGGTCCCTCCGAAGGCCGAGACCGCCTCGAGCGACGCGGCGGGATCGAAGCCGAGCCCGACGAGCACGGCGAAGGCGCCCGCGGCGTTCACCGCGTTGTGGCGGCCGGGGATGCGCAGCCGCGCGGAGTAGCGGCGCCCCTCGAACTCGACGGTGAAGCCGACCGGGCCCACGAGCTCGAGGTCGACGACGCGCACGTCCGCTCCCTCGGCCTCGCCGAAGGTGAGGACCCGCTTGCCCTCGAGCTTCTCGGACACCTTGACGGCACCCGGGTCGTCCGACGAGATGACGACGAGCTCGCCGGCGTTCGACGCGAAGGTGACGAAGGCGTCCTCGAAGGCCTGCAGCGAGCCGTAGTGGTCGAGGTGGTCGGGGTCGACGTTCGTGATCAGGGTGACGGCGGTGTCGTAGAGCAGGAAGCTCCCGTCCGACTCGTCCGCCTCGACGACGAACAGATCGCCCGAGCCCGCCGCCGACGAGGTGCCGAGGCTCTCGATGATGCCGCCGTTGACGAAGCTCGGATCGGCGTCCAGACCCAGCAGACCCGTGACGATCATGCCGGTCGACGTCGTCTTGCCGTGCGCGCCCGCGACCGCGACGAGGCGGTGTCCGCGGACGAGCCAGGCGAGCGCCTGCGAGCGGTGCAGCACGGGGATCCCCCGCTCCCGGGCGAGCACGTACTCGGGGTTCTCGGGCCAGAGGGCCGAGGTGACCACGACCGCCTCGGCATCGCCGAGGTTCGCCGCGTCGTGTCCGATCGCGACCGGGATGCCGAGCTCGCGCAGCTGCTCGATCGGGTGCGACTCGCGCACGTCCGATCCGGTGACGCGGTGGCCGGCGTGGTGGAAGAGGCGCGCGATGCCGCTCATGCCCGATCCGCCGATGCCGATGAAGTGCACCGATCCGAGCTGGTCGGGGACGGTGATGCCGAGGTCGGGCTTGATCACGGGGGTCTCGCTTTCGGGTCTTCGGCGTCTCTGTGGCACCCGGGCCGAGGGCCGCGGGCAGGGCGCCGGATCAGTGTAGACGGTGTGCGGGAGGGCTCCTCGGAGCCCGGCGGAGGAGGGTCAGCGAGGTGCGCGGAGCGCCGATCCGATGAGGTCGACGAGGCGCTCCGCACCGTCGCGGACGCCGACCGTCGCGGCGCGACGGCCCATCTCGTCGCGGCGCCCGGCGTCCTCGAGGAGGGGCACGAGCTCCCCCTGCAACCAGCCGGGGAGGAAGGCCGCATCCTCGACGAGCACCGCGCCCCCGGCGTCCACGACGCCGCGGGCGTTGAAGCGCTGCTCGCCGTTGCCCACCGGGTACGGGATGTAGACGGCGGGGAGCCCCAGCGCGCTGAGCTCGCTCACGGTGGCGGCTCCCGCGCGCGAGACAGCGAGATCGGCGGCCGAGAGCGCGAGATCCATCCGGTCGCAGTACGGGATCAGGTGGTAGCCGTCGAGGCCGGGGTCGGTGATCTCGGAGCGGTCGCCCGTGATGTGCAGGATCTGGAAGCCGGTCGCGAGGACCGACGCGGCCGCGGCGTGCACGGTCGCGTTGATCCGCCGCGCACCGAGGGAGCCGCCCGTGACGAGCAGCGTGGGCCGGGCCGGGTCGAGCCCGAACGCGGCGATGCCCTCGGGGCGTCGGGCAGGGCGGTCGAGGTCGGCGATCTCGCGGCGCAGCGGCATGCCGACCGTCGTCGCGTGCGGCAGCGGGGTGCCCTCGAAGGCGACTCCGACGGAGCGCGTGCCGCGGGCGCCGAGGCGGTTGGCGAGGCCGGGGCGGGCGTTCGCCTCGTGCACGACGTACGGCACGCCGGCTCGCCGGGCCGCGAGGTACGCGGGAGCGGACGCGTACCCGCCGAATCCCACCACCGCGTCGATCCTGCGCTCGCGGATCGTGCGCACCACGCCGTCCAGCGCCCCGCGGAAGGCCCCCGGGAAGCGCAGCGCCGCGGCTCCGGGCCGTCGCGGAAAGGGCAGTCGCGGGATCACGGACAGCTCGTAGCCGCGCAGCGGGACGAGGCGCGCCTCGAGCCCCTCCGCGGTGCCGAGCACGAGCACCTCGTCGCCCGAGTCGCGGGCCCGGATCTCGTCGGCGGTCGCGAGCAGCGGGTTCACGTGCCCGGCGGTGCCGCCGCCCGCGAGCAGGTAGCGGGTCACTCCGCCTCCGCCTTGCCTGCGCGGCGGGCGGCGCCGAGGTGCGGCAGTCCGGTGGTCTGGGTCCTCGCGAAGGAGAGGACGACGCCGATGGCGAGCAGGGAGCTGAGCAGGGCGGTGCCTCCGGAGGAGATGAGCGGCAGGGGGACGCCGAGGACCGGCAGGACCCCGAGCACCACGCCGATGTTGACGAAGGCCTGGCCGATGAGCCAGACCATCACCGCCGCCGTCGTGACCCGCACGAACGGGTCGGTCGCGGCATGGATGATGCGGAAGAAGGCGACGGCGAGCACGACGAACAGCGCGAGGACGACGACCGCCCCGATCAGCCCGAGCTCCTCGCCGATGATCGCGAAGATGTAGTCGTTGTCGGCGGCCGGCAGCCACGACCACTTCGCCTTGGAGTTGCCGAGCCCCACGCCGAAGACGCCGCCGGACGCCATCGCCCAGGTGCCGTGCAGGGGCTGCCAGCAGGACGTCTCGTACTGCCCGGGGCCGGAGCAGTCGGTGAGGAAGGAGAAGATGCGGGTGCGGCGGTTCTCGGTCGAGATGGCGAACAGCACTGCGACGACCGCTCCGATCAGCACGATCGGCAGGATGATCCGCAGCCGGACGTTGGAGTAGAAGAGCGCCGCCAGCAGGATCCCCGCCATGATCATCACGGTTCCGAGGTCGCCGCCGAGCAGCACGAGGAACAGGGCGAAGCCGCCGATGGGGAGCACCGGGATGAGAGCGTGCTGCCAGTCCTGCTTGAAGCGCAGCCGCCTCTCGAGCACGAGGCCCAGCCACAGCACGAGGGCGAGCTTGAGCACCTCGGAGGGCTGCATGGTGAAGCCGCCGAGGTACAGCCAGTTCTTGTTGCCTCCCACTGCGTATCCCAGAGGCGTGAAGAGCACCAGCATCTGCAGGATGCAGCCGACGATGAGCATCGGCCACGTCACGCGCTTCCACAGTGCGATCGGGAAGCGCGACACGAGGAGCATGAGCGGCACGCCGAGCACGGCGAAGATGCCCTGCCGGAGGAAGCCGCCGAACGAATCGGAGCTCGATCGGAACGACGTCACCGACGAGGAGGAGAGCACCATCGTCAGCCCGAAGAGCACGAGGAAGAGGGTGGTGCCGAACAGGAGGTAGAAGTTCGGCGATTCGGAGGCGAAGACCTTCGAGAGGACGATGCGCGCGGTGCGCGCGCCGGTCCGCTCCCGGTCCTTCGGCTTCCCGGCGTCAGCGCGCGAGCGGCCCGGCATCCGGCTCGTCGTCGGAGCGGTCATCGGCCTCTCCTCCCAGGTACGTCTCGACGGCCGCAGCGAACGACCGGCCCCGTTCCGCGTAGTCGCGGAACTGGTCCATGGATGCTGCAGCGGGTGCGAGCAGGACGACGTCGCCGGAGCGGGCGAAGCCCGCCGCGGCCTCGACGGCCGCCTGCATCACCGATCCAGTGTCATCCGGGACCACCTCGGTCACGGGGAGTTCGGGGGCGTGTCGTCGGAATGCCTCGAGGACCGCGACGCGGTCGACTCCGATGACCACGGCACCGCGCAGTCGCGTCGTGTGCGAGGCCACGAGAGCGTCCACGTCGACGCCCTTGAGCAGACCGCCGACCAGCCAGACGACCGACGGATAGGCGCGCAGCGAGGCGTCTGCCGCGTGCGGGTTGGTGGCCTTCGAGTCGTCGATCCAGGTGATCCCCGACCGCTCGGCCACGACCTGGATGCGGTGGGCGTCGAGCTCGAAGACCGCGAGCGCGCGGCGGATCGCGGTGGGCTCGATGCCGCAGGCGCGGGACAACGCGGCGGCCGCGAGGACGTTCTGCACGATGTGCGGGGCGGCGAGGTGGCGCGCGGCGAGCTCGTCGACGGTCGCGATCTCGATCGCGCTCGTGTGCCGGTCCTCGAGGAACGCCCGGTCGCAGAGGATCCCGTCGACGATGCCGAAGTCGCTCGGCCCGGGCACTCCCAGTCCGAAGCCGATCGCCCGGGCCCCCTCGACGACCTCGGCGTCGAGCACCATCTGCTCGGTGGCCGCATCGGCGCGGTTGTACACGCAGGCGACCCGGGTGTTCGCGTAGACCTTGGCCTTCGCGTCGCGGTACGCCTCGAAGGTGCCGTGCCAGTCGAGGTGGTCCTCGGCGATGTTGAGGCAGGTCGACGCGATCGGCTCGATCGCGCCGAGGTAGTGCAGCTGGTAGCTCGAGAGCTCGACCACCAGGACGTCGAAGCCCTGCGGATCGCGCACCGCGTCGAGCACCGGGATCCCGATGTTGCCGCACGGAGCCGCGCGGAGGCCGCCGGCGACGAGCATGGTCGCGGTCAGCTGCACGGTCGTCGTCTTGCCGTTCGTGCCGGTCACGAGCACCCAGTCCGCGGGTGTGCCGTCGGCGCGCACGACCTTGTCGCGCACGCGCCAGGCGAGCTCGACGTCGCCCCAGAGACCCGTCCCCCTCGCGAGCGTCCATTCGACGATCGGGTGAGTCGGCCGGAAGCCCGGCGACACGATGACGAGCTCGGGGTCGAAGTCGATCAGCTCGTCCGGCACGGTGTCGAGGCCGTCCGCGCGGTGCAGCCGGGCTCCGATCACCTCGAGCAGGCGCTCGCGCTCCTCGTCGGCCCGGTCGGTGAGGACCAGGACGTCGGAGCCGAGCTCGGTCAGCGTGTCGGCGACGGAGAAGCCGGTCACCCCGAGCCCCAGGACCGCGACGCGGAGCCCGCGCCAGTCCGAGTTCCAGCTGCGGAGGGAGTCGAGCCGTTCGGCGCGTGCGGGATCGGTCATGCCAGGGAGAGCCATTCGAGGTAGAAGAGCCCGACACCGGCGGCCACGAAGATGCCCGCGATGATCCAGAAGCGGACCACGACGGTGATCTCGGCCCACCCCTTGAGCTCGAAGTGGTGGTGGAGCGGGCTCATCAGGAAGATGCGCTTGCCCCGGGTCAGCTTGAAGTAGATCCGCTGCACGATCACCGAGCCGGTGACGATGACGAAGAGGCCGCCGATGAGGATGACGAGCAGCTCGGTGCGGGTCAGGATCGCGAGAGCGGCGAGGGCGCCGCCGAGGCCGAGCGAGCCGGTGTCGCCCATGAAGATCTGCGCCGGCGAGGTGTTCCACCAGAGGAACCCGACGAGCGCGCCCGAGATCGCCGCGGCGATGATCGCCAGGTCGAACGGATCGCTCACCTGGTAGCACTTGTCGGCCACCTCGGGGTTGAGCTGGGCGTCGTAGCACCACTGGTTCGACTGCCAGAAGCCGATGATCACGTAGGAGCCGATCGCGAGGATCGAGGATCCCGTGGCGAGGCCGTCGAGGCCGTCGGCGACGTTGACGCCGTTCGAGGTGCTGGTGACGATCACGCAGATCCAGAGCACGAAGAGCCCGATGCCGATCCAGCCGAGCGCGGCGAAGTCGAACGGCAGGTCGCGGATGAAGGAGATCGACGTCGACGCGGGCGTCAGACCGTTCTGGTCGCGCACCATGATGGCGATCACGGCGAAGGCCGCGGCGACGATCACCTGTCCCGCGATCTTCGCCCAGCCGCCGAGGCCGAGGCTGCGCTGGTTGCGGGTCTTGAGGAAGTCGTCGATGAACCCGACGAAGCCCAGTCCGACCATCATGAACAGCACCAGGAGCGCCGAGGGGGCCACGGCGCGGTTGCCGAACAGCATGCCGAGGAAGTAGCCCGCCACCGTCGCGATGATGATGACGATGCCGCCCATCGTGGCGGTGCCGTGCTTCACGTGGTGGGACTGCGGCCCGTCCTCGCGGATGAACTGACCCCATTGCAGCCGGTGGAAGAGCCGGATGAACAGGGGCGTCAGCAGGAGGGTGAAGGCGCCGGAGAAGGCGCCCGCCATCAGGAGTGCTCTCATCGGTGTCGCTCCCCCAGTCGGTCGCCGAGGAATCGAAGCCCCGCCGAGTTCGAGGACTTCACCAGGACGGTGTCGCCGGTCTGCAGATAGCCGTCGAGGAACACGTACGCGTCATCGGCCGTGTCGACGAAGACGGACTCGCCGCTCCACGAGCCCTCGCGCTCGGCGGCCACGTGGATGCGCCGGGCGCGGGCGCCGACGACGACGATCTGCGAGACGTTCAGCCGCACGGCCTGCAGGCCCACGCGATCGTGCTCCTCGTCGGCCCACTCCCCCAGCTCGCTCATCTCGCCCAGGACCGCGACGGTGCGGCCTCCCGGCTTCGCGATCTGGGCGAGGGTGCGCAGGGCCGCGGCGGTGGAGTCGGGGCTCGCGTTGTACGCGTCGTTCACGACGACCACGTCCTGACCGCCGAGCACCTGCATCCGCCAGCGCTCCGCGAGGGTGACGGTCGAGAGCGCCTCGATGATCGCGGGCAGCGGGACGCCGACGGAGAGAGCAGCGGCCGTGGCGGCCAGTGCGTTCATCACGTGGTGCTCGCCGAGCACTCGGAGGAGCAGCTCGGCGCGCCCGGCCTCACGGCCCTCGCCCTCGCGCACCTCGATGGTGAAGCGGGTCCCCTCGGCGGACGGCTCGACGTCGACCGCGCGCACGTCGGCGCGCTCGCCGCGACCGAACCACAGCACACGGGCCGCGGTGCGGCCGGCCATGGTCGCCACGCGGCCGTCGTCGGAGTTCAGCACGGCGATGTCGTCGGCGGTGAGGTCGGCCACCATCTCGGTCTTGGCCTCGAGGGTCCGCTCGATGCCGCCGAACTCGCCGGCGTGCGCGAGGCCCACCGCGAGGACGATGCCGACGTCGGGCTTCGCCATGCGCACGAGGCGGCGGATCTCGCCGACGGCGCTGGCGCCCATCTCGGCGACGAGGAAGCGCGTCGACTCCGACACCTGCAGCATCGTGATCGGCGCGCCGACCTCGTTGTTGAAGGATCCGCGGGGGGCGACGGTCTCGCCGACGCGCTCGAGGATCGTCCGGAGGAGGTTCTTGGTCGTCGTCTTGCCGTTCGAGCCGGTCACGCCGAGGACCGTCAGGCCGCCGAGTGCGCGGACGCGCCGGACGACCTCGGTCGCGAGGGCGCCGAGCGCCTGGACGGAGTCGTCGACCAGCACCTGCGGCACGTCGAGGTCGAGCGGGCGCTCGACGATCAGGAGGGCCGCGCCGTTCTCGACGGCCGCCGGCGCGAACAGGTGCCCGTCGGTGTGCTCGCCGCGCTTGGCGACGAAGATCCCGCCCGGACGGATCTCGCGGGAGTCGGTCTCGGTCGCGCCGTCGACCGCTGTCGCGGCGGTCGAGGAGGGGCCGGCGAGGTGGAGGCGCCCGGAGACGGCCTCGGCGACCTCGGTGAGAGTGAGGGCGATCATCTAGAGCCAGCCCGCCTCGCGCAGAGCCTGACGGACGTCGTCCCTGGCCGAATACGGCATGTGCACTCCTGCAACCTCCTGGTAGTCCTCGTGGCCGGGTCCGGCGTAGAGGATCGAATCCCCCTCGCGCGCGAGCGCGAGGGCGGCGCGCACGGCGGCGCGCGGGTCGGGGATCTCGTGGATCTCCCTGTCGGGCACCGCCTCCCGCGCCGCGCCGACGAGTACGGCGCGGATCGCGGCCGGGTCCTCCCAGCGCGGGTGGAAGTCGGTGACGACGACGACGTCGGACAGCCTGGCGGCGATGGCGCCCATGTCGGCGCGCTTCGTCGTGTCGCGGTCGCCGTCGGCGCCGAAGACCATGACGAGGCGGCCGGGCGTCAGCGCCCGCAGCGCCTCGAGTGCGTTCTGGAACGCGTCCGGCGTGTGCCCGTAGTCCACGTAGACCCGGGGGCCGCGGTCTCCCGAGACGCGCTCGGCGCGACCGGGGATGTACACGTCGAGACGGCCGTCCTCGAGGACGTGGGCGATGGCCTCGAGGTCGAAGCCGGACTCGACCAGCATCACGATCGCCAGCGCGGCGTTCGCCGCCATGTACCAGCCGATCAGCGGGACGGCGACCTCGACCGAGCGGTGGTCCGGACCGTCCAGACGGAACACGGTGCGGTCGGCGGTGCTCTCGAGGACGGTCATCGCCCAGTCGGCCGGTACGGCCGGAGCCTCGCCGACGACCGGGGAGCTCGCGAGTGTCGCGATCGGGATCCGGGAGCGCTCGGCGAGCTCCCGGCCCCAGGCGCTGTCGACGGTGACGACTCCGCGTCGGGCCCGATCGGGCTGGAACAGGTCGGCCTTGGCCTCGAAGTACTGCGCCATGTCGGTGTAGTCGTCGAGGTGGTCGTGGCTGAGGTTCGTGAAGCCGACCACGTCGAACACGACGCCGTCGATGCGGTGCCGGGTCAGCGCCTGGGCCGAGACCTCGATCGAGACGGCGCGGACGGCCGACTCGCGCATCCGCGCGAGGAGTCCGTGCAGCTCGGTCGCCTCGGGGGTGGTCAGCGAGCTCGCGACCGCGACGTCGCCGATGCGGCGCTCCGCGGTGGAGCTGAGGCCCGAGACGACGCCGAGGCGCCGGAGCAGGGCGTCGAGCAGGTACACGACGCTGGTCTTGCCGTTCGTGCCCGTGACTCCGAAGAGCGTCGGCACGTCCTCGCGGGTGCGGTGGATCCAGGACGCGACGTCGCCGAGGGCTGCGCGGGGATCGGGCGTGACGAGGACGGGGAGTCCGCTCGCCGACGCGGCCTCGGCGCCCTCGGGGTCGGTGAGCACAGCGACGGCTCCGGAGGCGGCGGCGTCGGCGGCGAAGGCCGCGCCGTGGACCTTGCGCCCCGCGATGCCGACGTACAGGTCGCCCGCCTCGACCTGCCGGGAGTCGAGCGTGACGCCGCTGACCTCGACCCCGTCGACTCCCGGCACCGTGCCGAGCGAGAACTCGGCCACGAGCTGCGACAGCGACCGCGGGACCGGGTGCTCCGGTCGGAGGGAGGACTGCGGGCGAGTGACGTGCAATGCCCGCTCTTTCTCTCGTGGTGGTGCGATCACCACGTCGTGGGGTAGTTCACGGCGGGGACCGTCGACGGCTCCACCCGGTTCGTCTTCAGCACCTGGGTCATGACCTGCTGGAAGACGGGGGCGGTCGCCTGGGACGTGTTCATCTTAACCGGATCGGCGATGGTGACCGTCACGACGTACTTCGGGTCCTCCGCCGGAGCGAGCCCGGCGAGCGAGACGGTGTAGCTGGAGGAGTACCCTCCGTCGCCGTCCGGCTGCTGAGCCGTTCCGGTCTTCGTCGCGATGTTGTAGCCGTCCACGTGGATGTAGTCGGCCAGCCAGCCGTCGGTGTAGTGCGTCTGCAGCATGTCGACGACGTCCTGCGCCGCACCGGCGGAGACGACCTGGGTGCCGGTCGTGTCGGGGACGTCGATGACAGTGCCGTCGGCGGTCGTGCAGCCGGCGACCAGCTGCGCCGGCAGGCGCACCCCGCCGTTGCCCAGCGTCTGGTAGATGCCGGCGACCTGGATCGCGGTGGCGGACACTCCCTGGCCGAACATGGTGGTGTAGTTCGTCTGGTTGTCCCAGACCTGGTAGTCGCTGAGCAGTCCGCCGGACTCGCCGGGGTACCCGACCGCGGTGGGCGCCTTGAGTCCGAACTTGAGCATGTAGTCGTAGCGGTCCTGCGCGGACAGCTTCGAGCCGATGGTCGCGATGCCGACGTTCGAGGAGTCCTTGAGGATCCCCGTCAGGGTGTAGTTCGTCGGGGTGTGCGCGAAGTCGTCGCTGAACGAGGCGCCGTTCTTCTCGAACGCGTCCGGAGTGACGACGTGGGTCGTGGGCGTCGCGAGTCCCTTGTCGATCAGCATGGCCGCCGTCATCGGCTTGAACGTCGAACCGGGCTCGAACGGACTCTGGAAGGCGCGCGACCCGCGGTCGGCGGGGGCGCTCGCCGAGACGTCGTTGGGGTCGACCGTGGGGGTCTCGGCCACGGTGAGCAGCTTGCCCGTCTCGACCTCCTGCACCACGACGATCCCGTAGCTGCCGCCGACCTCGGCGACGCGCTGCGACAGCACCTGCTGCGCGTAGTACTGCAGGTCGGAGTCGATCGTCAGCTGCACCTGCCCGCCGTCGACCGCGGGGGTCTCGGCCACGGTGCTGCCGGGGATCCGGACGAAGTCGGCGCTGCGCTCGAAGCTCTCGGAGCCGTTCTTCCCGGCGAGGCAGGCGTTCTCGGTGTACTCGACGCCCTCCTGAGCGGCGCCGTCCGCCCCCACGTAGCCGATCAGGTTCCCGGCGACGGCCCCGTTGGGGTACGTGCGGCCCTGCTGCGTCTCGAAGAAGGTCCACGGGATGTCCAGCGCGAGCAGCTTCTGGTACGCCTCGAGGTCGAGGCCCTCGGAGAGGATCAGGTAGTTGGCCTTCGCGTCCTTCGCGAGCGCGGCGTCGACGAGCGTCCTGATCTGCTCGACGCTCTGGCCGGTGATCGCGCCGATCTCGGACGCGGCCTGGTCGACGCTCACGACGACGTCCTGGCCGTCGGGCATCTCGCGGAGGAACTCCCCCACGTTGCGGGGCGACGTCGTCAGGCGGTACCGGGTCGTCGTGTCGGCGAGGACGGCTCCCGAGCGGTCGACGATCGATCCGCGCGTGCCGTAGGTGACGCTGCTGCTGGACTGGCTGAGCGCCGCGGCGTCCGTCAGCTCGTTGGCCCGCACGATCTGGATGTCGACCAGCTTGCCGATGAACAGTCCCACGACCGCGGCGATGACGACGAAGGTGACGGCGGTGCGGCGTCTGCTCGAGCGGTTCTGTCTCACTGCTGCGGTGTCCTTCTTCGTCCTGGCGGGATCGCCGCCGTCGGTCGTGTCGTAGCGGGAGGCGGGCCGTGCGGGAGGCGTCAGTGCGTCAGGGGCGCGGGGAGCTCGCCCTGCAACGGTACGGCCGAGGTTCCTCCAGCCGCGGAGGACGCGCTCGCGTCGACCGGAGTCGCGGCGGCACCGGCCGGGAGGATGAGCGCGTTGGGGACGAGTGCCGCGGCACCGGCCGTGCCGACCTCGCTCGAGGCGGCCGAGGCGGGGTCGCCCAGCACCGCTCCGTCGGACAGGCGGAGGTAGACGGGAGCCGTGTTCGCCACCATGCCCAGCCCCTGCGCCGCGGTCGCGAGGTTCTGCGGGGAGCTCAGAGTGTCCACCGTGTCCTGCTTCTCGGCGTTGCTGCGGGTGAGCGTCTTCTGCTCGGTCTGCAGCGCGGCGATCTGGTACGCCCCCTGCGAGAGCCCGACGCTCACGAGGAGCTGGATCACGATGATCGCGAAGAGGCCGGCGACGGCGACGATGCCGTAGACGAGCTTGGGTCGCGGCGCGCCGGCGGCGGTCGGGACCGCCTCGATGCGCGGGCGGGGCGACTGCTCGTCCGGCCTCGCGGTGCGGGCGGGCTCGATGACGGCGGGGTCGATGACGGCGGTGGCGCTCACGCGGTCCTCCTGATCCTCTCGGCCGCGCGCAGACGCACGGGTGTTGCTCGGGGGTTGCGGGTCTTCTCCTCGTCGGAGGCGAGTTCGGCGCCCCGGATGACGAGGCGGAACTCGGGTCGGTGCTCGGGGAGCTCCATGGGGAGCCCCGCGGGAGCGGTCGAGGACGACGCGGCCTGCAGCGCGCGCTTCACGATGCGGTCCTCGAGCGACTGGTAGGCCTCGACGACGATCCGGCCGCCGACGGCGACGCGATCGAGCGCGGCGGGGATCGCGCGCTCCAGCACGGAGAGCTCCTGGTTGACCTCGATGCGCAGGGCCTGGAAGACCCGCTTGGCCGGATGGCCGTTGCGCTGGATCGCGACCGGGGTCGCCGCCTGGATGATCTCGACCAGCCGGCCGGAGCGCTCGATCGGCGCGTCGCGACGCGCCTCGACGATGCGCTTCGCGTAGCGCTGAGCGAGGCGCTCCTCGCCGTACTCGTGGAAGATGCGGCGCAGCGCGCCCTCGTCGTACTCCGCGAGGATGCTCGCCGCGGTCAGGGGCGCGGTCGCGTCCATCCGCATGTCCAGCGGAGCGTCCTTGGAGTAGGAGAAGCCGCGCTCGGTCTCGTCCAGCTGCAGCGAGGAGACGCCGAGGTCGAACAGCGCGCCGTCGATCTCGTCGATCCCGAGCTCGTCCAGCACGTCGGGGAGCTCGTCGTAGACGGCGTGCACCAGGTCGATCCGGGAGGAGTGGGCCGAGAGTCGCTCGCCGGCGAGCTCGAGTGCCTCGGGGTCGCGGTCGAGGCCGACGAGGTGGAGCCCCGGGAAGCGCTCGAGCAGGGCCAGCGAGTGGCCGCCCATGCCGAGCGTCGCGTCGACCAGCACCGCGCCGTCGCGCTCGATCGCCGGAGCGAGGAGCTCGACGCAGCGCTCGAGGAGCACCGGGAGGTGGCGCTCCTCGGTCGGGCGCACCTGCTTCTTCTCGGAGTCGTCTGCCATGGCGGTCCCGCCGTCCTGTTCCTGCTGCCCGATCCCCATCCATCTCGCGACCGGACACCGGGGAAGGTGCGTCCGGGCGCCGAGTGGCTGGGAGTCGCGCGGCAGGAGCTAGAACAGTCCGGGGATCACCTCCTCCTGGGTGTCGGAGAAGACGGACTCCTGCTCGGTCAGGTACGCGTCCCAGGCATCCTGCGCCCAGATCTCGGCACGGTTGCCCGCTCCGATGACGGTGAGGTCGCGGTCCAGGCCCGCGTAGGCGCGCAGCGGCGCGGGCAGAGTGACCCGGTTCTGCTTGTCGGGGGTCTCGGCACTCGCCCCCGAGAGGAAGACGCGGAGGAAGTCGCGGGCCTGCTTGCTCGTGACCGGTGCCTGACGGATCTTCTCGTGCATCGTCTCGAACTCGCTCTGGCTGAAGACGTAGAGGCACCGCTCCTGGCCGCGCGTGACGACGACTCCGGAGGAGAGCTCGTCGCGGAACTTGGCGGGGAGGATCACGCGGCCCTTCTCGTCGAGCTTGGGGGAATAGGTGCCGAGGAACAACGGACTGCCCCCCACTTCTTCCGGCCAAGGATGGTGTGTCCTCCACAGTACTCCACTTCGCCCCACCCACAACCCTGGCGGCGCGCCGCCTCGTCGGGTTTCCGCCCGGTCATCCGCGTATTCCCGGGCAGGAACGCGGGTGGAGTGGAGTGGAGGGATGTTCCGCTCCGCAGCGGTCCGCGGGGAGCGGAAAGGGGCCGATCCGTGAGGATCGACCCGGTGCGTGGTGCGGAGGGGAGGAGGAGTGCGCTCCCGGAGAGTCCGCGGGCATGAAAAAAGGGCCGATCCGTGAGGATCGACCCTGTGGGTGGTGCGGAGCGGCGGTCAGCTGCGACCGTCGCCGCGGTTGTCCCATCGCTCGTTCAAGCGGTCCATGAAGGTGGAGCCCGACCGGCTGCTCGAGGAGCGGGGCTTGGAGGTGCGGCCGACGGTCGGGAGACCGGGCTCCTCGGCGCCGCCCGGCGCCGGGCGCATGGCGACGACGACGCCCGCGAGCATGATCGCGAAGCCGCCCACGCCGACGAGCGGCATGGCGACGATGACGCCGGTGACGAGCACTCCGAGACCGACGAGGGAGAGGAGGATGCCGAGCACCAGGGCCCGGTAGTTGGTGCCGCCGCGCCCCTTGCTGACCGCCGCCACGAAATCGGCGTCGTTCTGATAGAGGTTGCGCTCCATCTCGTCGAGGAGCCGTTGCTCGTGTTCCGAAAGCGGCATCTTGACCCCTTCAAGGGTGCGGCGCCGTTCCTCTTCGGAGCGACGCCAGGTTGGCGGCACGGTGTGCTCGACCGGGCGGGTGGCGCTTCAGTGTAGACCGAGCCCGTCACAGGCGCTAGGCGCCTCGGATGCATAGGCTGGTCGGGTGAACAACAGCACTCGTCTGGTCGACCGCGTCCAGTTCCGAATCGAGGGATTCCTCGCCGGGCGCACGCCAATTCTGCGCTCCATAGGAGAGGACGTCTCCGCCCTCGGCGACCTTTCGCGGGACTTTCTCAGCGGGGGCAAGCGGTTCCGCGCGCGCTTCTGCGAGGCGGGCTGGACGGCCGTCTCCGCCGTCTCCAGCGAGGCGCATCCGAGCGGTTCGGACCCGGTCGCGCGCGTCGGAGCGGGACTCGAGCTGTTCCACGCAGCGGCCCTCGTCCACGACGACGTGATCGACAACTCCGACACCCGGCGAGGGGCGCCGGCGGCGCACCGCCGCTTCGCCGGGATGCACGCCGACGGAGGGTGGTCGGGCTCCGGGGACGAGTTCGGCCGCTCCTCCGCGATCCTGCTCGGCGATCTGCTGCTGGTCTGGTCCGACGAGATCTTCGCGGACGCCGAATGGGCGCTCGAGGACCGGCCGAGCGCGGCGAGGGCCCGGGCGGAGTTCAACCTGATGCGCACCGAGGTGACGCTGGGCCAGTACCTCGACATCCTCGAGGAGAGCGCCTGGGCCGGGCATGCGGAGGACGAGCACCTCGCGCGCGCCGAGCGGGTCGTCGTCTACAAGAGCGCGAAGTACAGCATCGAGGCGCCGCTCGCGATCGGCGGCTCGCTGGCGGGCGGCGACGACGCCCAGATCGACGCGCTGCGCCGCTTCGGCCTCCCGCTGGGCATCGCCTTCCAGCTGAGGGACGACGTGCTCGGCGTCTTCGGCGACCCGGCACTGACCGGCAAGCCCGCGGGAGACGACCTCCGCGAGGGCAAGCGCACCGTGCTGCTGGGCCTCGCCCGCGCCGGTTCGTCCGACTCCGCCCGGGCCGAGCTCGACGCCGTCGTCGGGCGCGGCGACGCGAGCGCCGAGGACATCGCGCTGGCTCAGGAGATCGTGGCCGGAAGCGGGGCCCTCGACCGGCTCGAGGAGCGCATCGAGCGCGACGTCGAGTCGGCACTGGCGGCGCTGCCGGGCGCTCCGCTGCGGCCGGAGGGTGTGGCGGAACTGCGCGAACTGGCGGACCGCGTCAGCGTCCGCACGGCCTAGGCGCCTCGGCGCCTCCGCTCGAGGCCCGGCACGTCGGCCGGACGCGATCGATCAGGCGAGAGCCTGGGCGACGCGGCGGACCTCGGCCTTGCGACCGGCGCGCAGGGCGAGCACGGGGCTCGTGCCGAGTGCGTCGTCCTCCGAGAGCAGCCACTCGACCGCCTCGTCGTCCGAGAAGCCGGAGTCGGAGAGCAGGATCGCCGTACCGCGGATCTCGGACATCGGCTCCCCGTCACGGAGGAAGAGGGACGGGACGACGAGCTTGCCGTCGCGTCGGGTCCCCAGCAGATGGCGCTCCTCGAGGAGGCGGCGCACGCGGCTGACGGAGAGGCCGGTGATCTCGACGAGATCGGGGACGGTCAGCCACTCGATCTCGGAGGCGGTCGAGGGGGCGGGAGCGGACGAGTCGATCACCGGTCAAGACTGCCACGGCAGTGCGGCGCCTCCAAGCCATCCGTCCCGGCGAGGTCGGGAGGCCGCTCCCGCGTTGCACACGGGATCGCCGAACGGTCTTGCCTAGACTCGTCGCGTGACCACCAGCCAGCTCGACCCCCTCCTCGGCCGTCTCGTCGACGGCCGGTACGAGGTGCGCTCGAGGATCGCGCGCGGAGGCATGGCGACGGTCTACCTCGCCACCGACCAGCGCCTCGAGCGCCGCGTGGCCATCAAGGTGATGCACGGGCACCTGTCGGACGACGCCACCTTCAAGAACCGCTTCGTCCAGGAGGCGCGATCCGCCGCCCGACTGGCGCACCCGAACGTCGTGAGCGTCTTCGACCAGGGCCAGGACTCGGACATGGCGTACCTCGTCATGGAGTACCTGCCTGGAATCACCCTGCGCGACCTCCTGAAGGAGCGCGGCAGGCTGACGGCCCAGCAGGTCGTCGACATCATGCACTCGGTCCTGTCCGGCCTCGCCGCGGCTCACCGCGCGGGGATCCTGCACCGCGACCTCAAGCCCGAGAACGTGCTGCTCGCCGACGACGGTCGCATCAAGATCGGCGACTTCGGCCTCGCCCGGGCCGCCTCCGCCAACACCGCGTCGGGGCAGGCGCTGCTGGGGACGATCGCGTACCTCTCCCCCGAGCTCGTCACCCGCGGCACCGCCGACACCCGCAGCGACATCTACGCCATCGGCATCATGATCTACGAGATGCTCACCGGTGAGCAGCCCTTCACGGGTGAGCAGCCGATGCAGATCGCCTACCAGCACGCCAACGACTCCGTCCCGTATCCCAGCGCCAAGGTGCCCTCCGTGCCGAGCTCGCTCGACGAGCTCGTGCTGTGGGCGACGGAGCGCGACCCGGACATGCGGCCTCGCGACGCCGGAGTGATGCTCGCGCAGCTGCTCGAGGCCGAGCGCCTGATGGGCATCACGCCGACCGACCGGCGCGTCGCGGACACGCAGGCCGTCACTCCGCTCCCCGAGACGACTCCGGCGACGGCCGCTCTGTTCGACCCCGCGACCCCCGGGCAGACCGCCGTCTTCGACGGCGCGGCCGGCGAGGAGCAGCTGGACGACGACGACGACGAGACCGCCGTGGCGCGCCTCGCCTCCAAACGGAGGGTCCGTCGCCGCCGCGGCCTCGTGCTGCTCGTCGCCGTGATCCTGCTTGCTTTGATCGGCGGGGGAACGGCGTACTGGTTCGGCGAGGGACCGGGCGCGCTGCGCACGATCCCGAGCGTCGTCGGGCTCCCGCAGGAGGAGGCCGCAGCACTGATCGAGTCGAGCGGGCTGCGCGCCGAGCAGCAGCAGGCGTCCGACCTCACGGTCCCGGCCGGCACGGTGATGAGCTCCGATCCGGCGCCGGACGAGGCGATCCACAAGGACTCGGTCGTGACGCTCGTCGTCTCGAGCGGTCCCCGGCAGCTCGAGGTCCCCGCCCTCGCCGGCCTGACCGAGGAGGAGGCGACGGCCGCGATCACCGGCGCGCCCTTCGTCGTCGGCGAGACCACCCGCGTCTTCGACTCGGACGTCGACGCCGGACGGGTCATCTCGGCCTCGCTCCCCGACGGCGCGGAACTCCCCGCCACCCTGTCCGAGCAGTCGACGATCGCGATGACCGTCAGCCTGGGCGCCATCCCGAACGTGGTGGGCCTGAGCGTCGACGAGGCCACCGCCGCCGCGAAGGCGGCCGGACTCGCACTCGACCGCAGCGGTGACGACTGGAGCGACACCGTCCCCGCCGGGGTCGTGCTGATCCAGGCGAACCCCGAGTCGCCGGCGACCACGGGCGGGACGATCTCGGTCGTCGTCTCGAAGGGGCCGGAGCCGGTCGCCGTGCCGAACGTCGTGGGCATGACCCGCGACGAGGCGAAAGCCGCCCTCGACGCCGTCGACCTGACGTGGAGCTACTCCCTCTCGACCCTCGGCGCGCTCATCGACGCCGCACCGAACGAGATCACCAAGGTGACGGCGCAGTCCGACCCCGCAGGCGAGCCCGTGCAGCGCGGCACCTCGATCCAGCTGTCGATCACCATCACGACGTGACTCCGTGCGATGGCGTCCTCGCCGCCATCGCCGCGGTCTGCTTCGCGGGATGGGCGCGTTCCAGAGAGCGGGTCCCGGACGGCTAGGGCGAATCGCTCTCACGCGATTCACCCGTTCGCCGTACGTATCAAGATGGCGTCCTCGCCGCCATCGCCGCGGTCGGCAGCTCGAGATGGTCACGTTCCACACAGCGGGTCGCGAACGGCTAGCGCGAATCGCTGGAACGCGATTCACGCGTTCGCCTCGGAGGGCGCGGCGATTCGGGTGGCTCGGGCCTCAGCGGGGCCGGGGCGGGCGTGGGCGGCGGACCGTCTTCTGCTGATCGAGTAGCCCTCGGAGAGGGCGTATCGAGAGCCGGGGGTGTCGAAGTGGAAGTCCCGATGCGACGCCACGCGGATGCTCGACACGCACCTGCTGATCGAGTAGCCCTCGCAGAGGGCGTATCGAGATCGGAAGCCTCTAGAGGGGGTGGGTCTCGATGCGCCGTTGCGCGGCTGCTCGATCGGCAGGGCCGGTCGTGGCGAGGTGTGCCGCGCGCGGCGGTGGTGGCGGCGGTGCCGACCGCACGGAGATGGTGCGGAGCCGACCGCGCGGGAGGGACGCCGGGGCGTCCCCTCCCGCGGGTCAGCGCTGCCGGAGCTCCTCGGCGACCAGGAAGGCGAGCTCCAGGGACTGCATGTGGTTGAGGCGGGGGTCGCAGACCGACTCGTAGCGGGTCGCGAGGGTGGCCTCGTCGATCTGCTCGGAGCCGCCGAGGCACTCGGTGACGTCGTCGCCGGTGAGCTCGACGTGGATGCCGCCCGGGTGCGTCCCCGCGGCGCGGTGCGCCTCGAAGAAGCCCTTGACCTCGTCGACGACGTCGTCGAAACGACGGGTCTTGTAGCCGGTGGGGGTGGTGAGCCCGTTGCCGTGCATGGGGTCGGTGACCCAGAGGGGCAGCGCGTCGCTCGCCTTGACCGCCTCGAGCAGCGGCGGCAGAGCGTCGCGGATCTTCCCGGCACCCATGCGGGTGATGAAGGTGAGGCGTCCGGGCTCTCGATCCGGGTCGAGCTTGTCGATGAGCTCGAGCATCGTCTCGGGGCTCGTCGACGAACCGAGCTTCACGCCGATCGGGTTGCGCACGCGCGACAGGAAGTCGACGTGGGCCCCGTCGAGCTCGCGGGTGCGCTCGCCGATCCAGATGAAGTGGCTCGACGTGTTGTACGGGGTGCCGGTGCGCGAGTCGATGCGCGTCATCGGGCGCTCGTAGTCCATCAGCAGGCCCTCGTGACCCGTGTAGAACTCGGTGCGCTTCATGCCCTCGAAGTCGGCGCCGCACGCCACCATGAACTTGACTGCGCGGTCGATCTCGCGGGCGAGCTGCTCGTAGCGCTGGTTCTGCGGGTTCTCGGTGAAGCCCTTGTTCCAGTAGTGCACGAGGCGCAGGTCGGCGAAGCCGCCCTGCGTGAAGGCGCGGATGAGGTTCAGCGTCGACGCGGCCGTGTGGTACCCCTGCACGATCCGGCGGGGGTCGGCGGTGCGCGACTCCGGAGTGAAGTCGTAGCCGTTCACGATGTCGCCGCGGTAGGCCGGCAGGGTGACGTCGCCGCGGGTCTCGAGATCGCTCGAGCGCGGCTTGGCGAACTGGCCGGCCATGCGGCCCATCTTGATGACGGGCATGCTCGCGCCGTAGGTGAGGACGACGGCCATCTGCAGGACCGTCTTGACGCGGTTGCGGATCTGGTCGGCGGTCGCTCCCGCGAAGGTCTCGGCGCAGTCGCCGCCCTGAAGCAGGAAGGCCTCACCGCGCGCGGCGGCGCCGAGGCGCTCGCGCAGCTGGTCGACCTCGCCGGCGAAGACGAGGGGCGGCAGCGCCGCGATCTCGGCCGAGGCGGCGCTGACCGCGTCCGCGTCCGGCCACTGCGGCTGCTGCTTGATCTCGAGCTCGCGCCAATAGTCCAGGCCGGCGACCACGGAGGGGGCGGCGAGGACGTACGGTTCGTTCGGATCGATGACCACGGGGGTTCCTGGTTCTGACGGGCGCCGAGCGGCGCGCGAGCGGGTGCCGCCCGGACGGACGGCAGCGGTTGACGAGCATATCGCCTCGCGGGAAGCCTCCGGAGAGGCGGCGTCCCGCGCACAGCGGGCGGTCAGCGGACGAGCGCGGCGCGCTTCTCCTTGACCGAGGTCGCGTACACGTCGAGGTACTCCTGGCCGCTGAGGGCGAGGAGCTCGTACATGATCTCGTCGGTGATGGAGCGCAGGATGAAGCGATCGCCCTCCATGCCCTCGAAGCGGCTGAAGTCGAGCGGCTCGCCGAAGACGATGCCGATCCGGCCGAGCTTGGGCAGGCGGCTGCCGATCGGCATGATGCGCGCGGTGTCGACCATCGCCACGGGGATGACGGGCACGCGCGCCTCGAGGACCATGCGCGCGACGCCGGTGCGTCCGCGGTACATCCGGCCGTCAGGGCTGCGCGTGCCCTCGGGATAGATGCCGAGGGCTTCGCCGCGCGCCAGGACCCGCAGACCCGTGTTGAGCGAGGCCTCGGAGGCCTTGCCGCCCGAGCGGTCGATGGGGAGCATGCCGGTGGCGGTGAAGAACATCTTCGTCGCCCAGCCCTTGAGGCCCTTGCCGGTGAAGTAGTCGCTCTTGGCCAGGAACACCATGTTGCGGTCGATCACCAGTGGGAGGAACACCGAGTCGATGAAGGACAGGTGATTGCTGGCGAGGATCACTCCGCCCGTCTTCGGCACGCGATCGGCGTTCACCACCCAGGGCCGGAAGATCGTCTTCAGCAGCGGTCCCGCGACGATGTGCT
>NZ_JADILJ010000052.1 GCF_017355185.1 Rathayibacter sp. SD072
CGCCCTCGACGTCCGGGAACGGCAGGAACCCGACGTTCTCCTCGCCGATCCGATTCTGCGCCGGGTCGTTGAGGTTCGCGAGGAACCAGGAGCCGTTGTAGGTCATCGCGGCCTCTCCGGTGAGGAACTGCGTGTTCGCGGTGTCGGTGTCGCGGGAGGTGACTCCCTCGCCGAACAGGCCGGCGGAGCCGAGATCGGCGATCGCCTGAGCGCCCTCGACGTACTCGGGGTCGGTGAGCTTCGCGTCGCCCGACTGGACGTCCTTCATGGCGTCGGGGCCGATGGAGCGGAAGAGGTAGTTCCCGATCAGGCGGGTGAGGGGCCAGCCCTGGCTGCCCGCCTCGGTCAGCGGGACCACTCCGGCGCCCTTGAGCGTCTCGAGCGCGGTCACGAGCTCGTCCCAGGTCTGCGGCTCGGCGATGCCGTTCTCGCTGAGGATCTGCTTGTTGTACCAGATGCCCTCGACGTTGTACTGGAACGGCAGCGAGACCATGCCGCCGTACACCGAGGTGATCGTGGACTTGGCGGCGGGGAGCACGTCGTCCCAGACTCCGAGCTCGGTGAGCTTCTCCTCGTAGTCGACGATGAGGTCGTTCTTGCCGAGGTCGCCGTCCGGGCGGACCTGCGCGGTGCCGGCCACGAAGGCGGTCGGCAGTGCGTCCTGGCTGGCGAGCAGGGTGATCTTCTGGACGACGTCGGCCTGCGCGACCGTCTGGTCCTCCAGCGGCATGGCCTCGTTCTCGGTGGCGCAGGCGCCCTCGGAGAGAGTGGTCAGCTCGTCGCGGATGATCGCGTTCTCGGCTGGAGTGAGGACCGAGAAGGAGCCGGCGTCGGCGGACTCTGACGAGCCCCCGCCGTCTCCGGATGCGCAGCCGGTGAGCAGCAGCACGGCGGCTCCCGTTCCGGCGATCAGACCGTGGACGACGCGGCGGGAGCCACGTTCCTGGGGGCGTGAAGTGCGGGACACATTTCCTCCTTGAAAGGTGCGGGAACGTTTGAAACGTTACAATTTGCGAGGCTAGCCACGCGGATCGACCGTGTCAAGAACGAGTCCGGAGCGAATCCCTGCGCAGTAGGAGAGCGGAGAGACCGGATCGGCGCCGCTCACGACCCTGTGGATTGACACGTTTCAAAGAATCGCGCACCATGGGGTCGATGAACGGGCGGAGCAGCCCGCGCCCGCCGCTCGTGCGGCGAGGCCGAGATCGGAGAGCACGCGCATGGAACTCACGGGTCGACGAGCACTGGTCACCGGAGGCGCAGGGGCGCTGGGCCGGATCATCTGCCGGGAGCTGGCCCGCGCCGGAGCCGACGTCGTCGTCGTCGATCTCGACGGTGCGGGAGCCGAGGAGGTGGCCCGCAGCGTCCGCGAGCAGGGCCGTGCGGCGCGAGCCGTCGCCGTCGACCTCACCGACTTCGACGCCGTGCAGACGGCCCTCGGGGCGGTGATCGAGGAGGACGGCGCGATCGACGTGCTGGTCAACGGCGCGGGAGGCGGTGCCGTCTCCTTCTTCCAGGAGATGACCGAGCAGACCTGGCGCACGCAGATCGAGCGCAACCTCGACACCGTCTTCGCCGTCACCCGCGCGGTGCTGCCCGCGATGCTCGAGCAGCGGTCGGGGCGGATCGTGAACATCGCCTCCGTGGCCGCGGTCGCCGGCGGCCGCCTCGTGCGCGGCGCGACCGCCTACGCGGCCGCGAAGGCCGGCGTGGTCGGGCTGACCAAGGCGCTCGCGATCGAGGTCGCCGATCAGGGAGTGACGGTCAACGCGCTCGCGCCCGGCGCCCAGCGCACCCCCGGCCGCGACAACGACACCCCGGAGCGGCGCGAGGCGCTGCTCGCGCAGATCCCGTCGCGACTCCTCGGCGAGCCGGAGCACCTGGCGCAGACCATCGTGTTCCTCGCCTCGCCCGCCGCCGTCAACATCACCGGGGTGATCCTGCCGCTGGACGGCGGGCACTCGATCTGACACACCGATCCCAGGAGGAACGACGTGACCACTCCCGACCCCGAGCGCCTCGCGCGCGGCAAGGCCGCCTTCGACGCCGTCTACGGCGAGGGGAAGGCCGACGGCCTGATCGCGCTGCAGAGCGGCCGCGCCCAGGACCTCGCCCGCTACGGCCTCGAGTTCAACTTCGGCGACGTCAACTCGCGTCCCGGCCTGACGCTGCGCGAGCGCGAGCTGATCACGCTCGGCGTGCTGACCGCGCTGGGCGGCGTCGATGCGCAGCTGCGCGGGCACACCCGGGCCGCCATCAACACCGGTGCCACCGCGGAGGAGGTCGTCGAGGCGGTCATCCACACGGTGCAGTACGTGGGGTTCCCCCGCGCGCTGAACGCGGTGAAGGTCGTCTCCGAGGCCCTCGAGGCGCACGGGGTCGCCCTGCCGGAGCCGCTGCTGCCGGAGTGATCCGGCCGCGCGTGAGAGCATCGAAACCCGTCCGGCGCCTCGCCGCGACGACCCCGACACCCAGGAGGCAGCGATGGCGAAGGTCGGCATCCGCGACGTCGCCGCCGCCGCGGGCGTCTCGATGGGCACCGTCTCGCACTTCCTGAACCACCCCGCGCGGGTGTCCCAGGAGAAGGCGCAGCGGATCCAGGCGGCCATCGAGTCGCTCGGATTCGTCCGCAACAACGCGGGGCGCCAGCTCCGCCTCGGGCAGAGCTCGACCATCGCCTACATCGCTCCCGACGTGTCGAACCCGTTCTTCGCGATGATCGCCGAGGGGGCGGAGCGCCGAGCCGCCGAGCTCGGCCTGTCGCTGTTCCTCGCCAACTCCGGTGGCGAGCGCACCCGCGAGGACGCCTACCTCGAGCTCTTCGAGGAGCACGGCGTCCGCGGCATGCTCGTCGCCTCGCACGGCGCCATCGAGGACCGGCTCGCCTCGGTCCGCTCGCGCGGCACCCCGACCGTGCTGGTCGGCCGCCGCGCCGGCTCCGAGGTGCAGCCCTCGGTCTCGCTCGACGACGTCGCGGGCGGACGCCTCGCCGCCCAGCACCTGCTCGAGCTCGGTCGCCGCCGACTCGCGTTCGTGGGCGGACCGCTGTCGATCCAGCAGGTGGGCGAGCGGCTCTCGGGCGCCAGCCGGGCCGTGGCCGAGGTGCCGGGGGCGACCCTCGAGATGATCGATGTCGAGCACCGCGTCATCGCGGAGGGCCACGAGGTCGGCGAGGCGATCGCGGCGCGCGATCCCGCCTCCCGCCCCGACGCGGTCTTCGCGGTCAACGACCTGCTGGCGATCGGCCTCGAGCAGGTCCTGGTCAGCCACGGCATCCGCGTTCCCGAGGACATCGCCCTGATCGGCTACGACGACATCGAGTACGCCGAGGCGTCCCTCGTGCCGCTCAGCTCCGTCCGCGCGCCGCAGGAGTCGTTCGGCGCCTCCGCCGTCGACCTGCTGCAGGACGTGATCGGCGCGCCGTCGGACGGCGCCGACCGCCGCCGCGTCTTCGCCCCCGAGCTGATGGCCCGCGCGTCGACCCTCGGCCGCTGACCCGCGCTTCGTCGAGCAGCAGCGCAGCGGCGTGCGCCTCGCCCCCCTTGCTGGTCGAGTAGCCCCGGAGGGGCGTATCGAGACCCGCCGTCTCCTGGAGGGGTGGATCTCGATACGCCCGCTGCGCGGACTGCTCGATCAGCGGAGGCTCACGCCCCCCAGCTCGACTGGGTGCCGCCGACGCGCTCCTCCGCGAGCTGCTGCGCGCGCCCGGAGTCGGCGTAGGCCTTCATCGGGTCCGCCGGCAGGCCGCGGGTCTCGCGCCACGCGGCCAGCGCAGGGCGGACGTCCGAGTAGAAGGCGTCCATCAGGATCCCGTTCGCGCCGAGCACGTCGCCCGCGAGCTGCGCTTTCTCGAGCTCCGCGCGGTCGACGAGCAGCGCGCGCGCGGTCATCTCCTGCACGTTGAGCACCGAGCGGATCTGGCCGGGGATCTTGTCCTCGACGTTGTGGCACTGGTCGAGCATGAAGGCGACCGGCGAATCCGGGCCGTAGCCGCCTCCGCGCACGACCTCGTAGAGGATCCGGAACAGCTGGAACGGGTCGGCCGAGCCGACAATGAGGTCGTCGTCGGCGTAGAAGCGCGAGTTGAAGTCGAACGAGCCGAGCTTCCCGAGGCGCAGCAGCTGGGCGACGATGAACTCGATGTTGGTGCCCGGCGCGTGGTGTCCGGTGTCCAGGCACACCAGGGCGCGGTCTCCCAGCGCGGCCACGTGGGCGTAGGAGGTGCCCCAGTCCGGCACATCCATGTGGTAGAACGCGGGCTCGAAGAACTTGTACTCGAGCACCATCCGCTGCTCGGCGCCCAGGCGCTCGTAGATCGTCGCGAGGGAGTCGGCGAGGCGGTCCTGGCGGCCGCGGATGTCCTGCTGGCCGGGGTAGTTGGAGCCGTCGGCGAGCCAGATCTTGAGGTCGCGCGAGCCGGTCGCGTCCATGATGTCGATGCAGGCGAGGTGGTGGTCGATCGCCTTCTGGCGGATCACCGGGTCGGAGTGCGTGAGCGAGCCGAACTTGTACTCGTCGTCCTGGAACGTGTTCGAGTTGATGGTGCCGAGCGAGACGCCCTTCGATGCGGCGTAGTCGCCGAGCGCCGAGTAGTCGTCGACCTTGTCCCACGGGATGTGCAGCGCGACGGTCGGAGCGAGGCCGGTGAGCTCGTTCACGGTCGCCGCGTCCGAGATCTTCTCCTCGATCGTGCGCGGCGTGCCCGGAGTCGTGAAGACCTTGAAGCGGGTGCCGGCGTTGCCGAAGGCCCACGAGGGCAGTTCGATCGCCTGCTGCTCGAGCTGGCTCAGGACGTCGGGGGAGAGTTCGGTCACGAGGCGTGTCCTTCTGCGAGGGTGTCGGGAGTGGGTGCGGCGTCGAGTGCCGCGAGCTGGTCCTCCAGGTGGAAGACCTCGGTCAGGGGGAGGAAGCCCTCGTCGGGGGCGCCGTCGAGGTCGACGAAGAACTCGCCCATCTCGGCCTGCCAGCGGGCGTTGACCTCGGTCCGCGCCATGGCGGCCTGCGCGTCGACGATCGAGGGGGTCTCGACGTAGCCGATCAGCAGTCCGTCCTCGCGGACGAAGAGCGAGTAGTTGTTCCAGCCGGTGTCCTTGAGGGCGCGGAGCATGTCGGGCCAGACGGCCGCGTGGCGCTCCTTGTACTCCTCGAGGCGGTCGGGCTTCACCTGGAGCTGGAAGCAGACCCGGGTGAGGGGGGTGTCACTCGACATCGAGCGGCTCCTTCGGATGGAGGGGTGCGTGGTACTCATGAATCGTTTCACGGCGGTGCTCCGCGAGCGTATCGCGGGCCCCGGGAGCGTGTCAAAGACGGCGTCCCGGAGTCGGGCGCCGCTGTCGTCCGCAGCTCGCACCCGGCCCGGTGCCATACTTCCGGGACCGCCGCCCGCCGCGGCCCGACCCCGAGGAGGCGCCGTGCCGTCCGTGAGCGTCCGCGACGTCGCCGCCCGAGCCGGCGTCTCCGTCGGCACCGTCTCGAACGTGCTGAACCGCCCCGAGAAGGTCGGCGCCGAGTCGGTCCGCCGGGTGCAGGAGGCGATCGCCGAGCTCGGCTTCGTCCGCAACGACGCCGCGCGCCAGCTCCGCGCCGGCCGCAGCCGCAGCATCGGCCTGATCGTGCTCGACGCCGGCAACCCCTTCTTCTCGGACCTCGCCCGCGGAGCCGAGGCGCGGGCCGCCGAGTCCGGCCTCGCCGTCCTGCTCGGCAACACCGACGACGACCCCGGCCGCGAGGCCGCCTACCTCGACCTCTTCGAGGAGCAGCGCGTGAGCGGTGTCCTCATCTCGCCGCTGGGGGAGGAGTCGTCGCGGCTCGACAGGCTCCGCTCGCACGGCATCCCGTGCGTCCTCGTCGACCGGGAGTCGCACGACTCCGCGCTCTCGTCGGTCGCCGTCGACGACGTGGCCGGCGGGCGCCTCGCCGTGGAGCACCTCCTGAGCCTCGGCCGCCGCCGCCTCGCGGTCATCGGCGGTCCGGAGTCGATCCGCCAGGTCGCCGACCGCCTCGCCGGCGCCCGCGCGGCGGTACAGGAGGTCGAGGGCGCCGTGCTGGAGGAGATCGCGACGGAGTCGCTGTCGGTGCTCGCGGGGCGCGAGGCGGGGCGCGCTCTCGCCGCGCGCGACGCCTCCGATCGCCCCGACGCCGTGTTCTGCGCCAACGATCTGCTCGCGGTCGGGGTGCTGCAGGCACTGATGCTGCTGGGCGACGTGCGCGTGCCCGAGGACGTCGCGCTGATCGGGTACGACGACATCGCCTTCGCGACGGCGACCGTGGTGCCGCTGTCGAGCATCCGCCAGCCGAGCGCGCTCATCGGCGCGACGGCGGTCGAGCTGCTGCTCGAGCCCGAGCCGCGCCAGGTGCTCTTCCAGCCCGAGCTGGTCGTGCGCGCCTCGACGGCGGGCTGAGTCAGGTCAGCCGACCAGCTGCGCCGCCCGCTCGAAGGCGCGCTTGAGCTCGTCGCGCTTGCGGGGCTGGCTCATCGCGCGCTGCCCCGGGCTCCAGGAGCCGATGACGGTGGGCCCGCCGCTCAGGTACGGAGCGATGTTCGCGGCCCAGCCCTTCGTCGGCGCGGTGCCGGCGGTGACGACGACGTGCAGATCGGGGAGCAGCGGCAGGAGGCGGCGCAGCTCCATCGCGCCCTGGCGCAGCTCGTCCGCATCGGGCGCGCCGTCGCCGAGGTGCCAGGGCACGATGTTCCAGACCAGCGTGCGCTCGTGCAGACCGACCTCGTCGCGCAGCGTCCAGGTGGTGGCGGCGGTCTGATCGTCGTTGTCGACCGAGACGAAGCCCGATCCGGCGAGGCCGGCCGCCATCGGGCCCGGGGCCTCGAGCACGAGGAGGGCGCGGGCGCGGATCCCGGCCTCCGCGGGGTCGAAGTCGGGCACGACCGCTCCGGGGCTCCTCCGCGTGCGCCGGGCGAGGAGCTCCTCGCGGAACACGCGCAGGGGCTGCACCGAGGGCTCGTCCTCCAGCATCAGTCGACGCGCATCGACGGCGGAACGATCGCGGAAGCCCTGGGGCGCACTGAGGAACACGCTCCGAGGCTAGGGCCTGGCGGCCTCGATCCGGCATGCTCCGCTCGTTCCGATCGCGCCGCAAGGACGCGGGTGGATCCGGGCGACTCGTCCCGCAGCCCCGCCCCTCCTGCTAGCGTTTCCTGGGCCGCGTCCAAGAAACCCGGCACTCCCGACCCTCCACGAAAGACGTCATGCGCCGCTCTCTCCTCCTCCCCGCCGCGCTCGCCGTGGGCGCCCTCCTGCTCAGCGGCTGCACCGCCGAGTCCGACGCGGGAGGCGACTCCGCGACTCCGGTCGCCGACGGCGTGCTCACCTACGCGTCCGGCGACGCGGAGCCGACCTGCCTCGACCCCCACGTCGGCGGCAACTACCCGCAGGCGCTGCTCGCGACCCAGGTGCTCGAGTCGCTCGTCTCGCGCGAGGCCGACGGCACGATCACGCCGTGGCTCGCGGAGTCGTGGACCGTCTCGGACGACGCGCTCAGCTACGACTTCACCCTGCGCGAGGGCGTCGAGTTCACCGACGGCACGCCGTTGGACGCCGAGGCGGTCGCAGCCAACATCGCGCACCTGCAGGACCCGGCCACCAAGTCCTCCACCGGCTACCTCGCCGTCGCCAAGGTCGAGTCGGTCACGGCCGTCTCGCCGACCGTCGCGCGCTTCACGCTCAGCGCCCCCGACAGCGCTCTGCTCGAGTCGCTCGCGCAGCCGTGGACGGCGATCCAGTCGCCGACCGGCATCGCCCGCGGCGAGGCCGCCAACTGCGAGGCACCCGTCGGCACCGGTCCGTTCACGGTGACGGAGTGGGTCAAGCAGGACCACGTGACCCTCACCCGCAACGACGCCTACGACGCCTCGACCGGCCCCACCGGCGACGGCCACGAGGGCCCCGCGTACCTCTCGAGCATCGAGTGGCGCTTCCTGCCCGACTCCGCCACCCGCTACGCGGCGCTCCAGGCCGGCGAGGTCGACGTGATCGACAACGCGCAGCCGGACACGCTGCAGGCCGCGACCGACGCGTCGGACCTCGTCGAGCTCGACGCTCCCCGCCCCGGCTCGGTCAACCGCATCGAGCTGAACGGCGGCCAGTCGCCCTTCGACGACGCGAGCGTGCGCGAGGCGTTCATCCGGGCCGTCGGCGTGAACGACGCCATCGACTCCCTCTTCTTCGGCACCGCCGAGCGCTCCTACTCGCCGCTCTCGAGCAGTGAGGCGACCGCCTACTCCGACCCCTCGCTCTTCGAGGACGCCGGATCGGACGACGAGGTCGCCGCGGCCGAGGAGCTCCTCGAGACCGCCGGCTGGACCGACTCGGACGGCGACGGCGTCCGCGAGAAGGACGGGAAGCCGCTCACGCTGCGCTTCCCGGTCAGCACCAACCAGTCGATCCCGGCCGAGCAGTCGCTGTTCGAGCAGATCCAGGCCTCGGCGAAGGCCGTCGGCTTCGACGTCGAGATCAGCCTGCTGGACCTCTCGAGCTGGTACGCGGCCCTCGCGGCGAACGAGTATGAGCTGGTCAGCGCGCCGTACACGAAGGTCGGTCCCGACGTGCTGCGGATCCTCTACTCCTCCTCGGGCATCACTCCGGCGCCCAGCGGCTACTTCGCCAACCACGCGCAGATCGCCGACCCGGCGCTCGACGCGCTGCTCGAGCAGGCCAGCGCGACGACGGACGCGGACGAGCGCGCCGACCTGTACCGCCAGGCGCAGGAGATCGTGCTCTCGGGCTACTGGATCCTGCCGCTGTACGACCAGCAGAACCACTACCTGCTCCGCTCGTCGGTGCAGGGCGTGGAGGCGCTCGCCACGGTCTCGACACCGTGGTTCGCGGACGCCTGGGTCTGACCCGACGCCCCGCCTCGCTGATCGAGCAGCCCGCGCCCCCGGGCTGCTCGATCAGCAGATGCGCGCGCAACGTCAGCTGTCGGTGGGGTCTTTCGGCTGTCAGCCGTCAGACCCCTCTCTCAGCGAAGGTTCCGCGCGGACCGTCCGGCATGCTGGTGCCGTGACCCCCTGGAAGGAGCAGCTCGCATGATCCGCCGCGTCCTCCTCCGCCTCGGCGGTGCGGTCGTCGTGCTCTGGGCCGTCGCGACCGCCGTCTTCTTCCTCATCCGCCTGATCCCCGGCGATCCTGCGCAGGCGATCCTCGGCGGACCGGGCTCGCAGGCGTCGGCCGAGGCGCTCGCCGCGGTCCGCGAGGAGTACGGACTCGACCAGCCGCTCCTCCTGCAGTACCTGACCCAGCTGGGCCGGCTCGCGCGGGGCGACCTCGGCACGTCCTACTCCCTCCGAGTCCCGGTGGTCGAGCTGCTCGGGCAGCAGCTGCCGGGCACGCTGCTGCTGGCCGTCCTCGCGCTCGCGGTGGCGTGGATCCTGGCCCTCGGCACCGCGCTCTGGTCCACCCGCGGCGGCCGTCTCGCCGCGGCCCTCGGCGCGGGTCTCGAGCTGACCGCCGCCGCCCTCCCGCACTTCTGGCTGGCCACGGTGCTCATCGCCGTGTTCGCCACGACCCTCCGCTGGCTGCCGCCGGTGAGCACCGGATCGCCGAACGGCCTCGTCCTGCCCGCGCTCACCCTCGCGATCCCGCTCGCGGGCTTCCTCGGCCAGGTGATGCGCCGCTCGCTCCTCGACGCCCTCGAGTCGCCGTTCGTCCTCGCGGCCCGCGCGCGCGGGGAGAGCGAGCTCGGACTCCGCCTGCGCCACGCCCTGCGCCACGCGGTGCTGCCCGGCATCGCGCTCTCGGGCTGGGCGTTCGGCTACCTCATCGGCGGCGCGGTGGTCGTCGAGACGATCTTCGCGCGGCCCGGGCTCGGGCGCACGCTGCTGTCGGCGGTCACCGTCCGCGACGTGCCGGTGGTGACCGGGGTCGTCCTCGTCACCGCTCTCGCTTACATCCTCGTGACCGTCGCGACCGACCTCGTGGCGCGCCTCGTCGATCCGCGCCTCGCTCCCGCCCGGGTCGTCCGGGCGCAGTCCGTCGAGGAGGCGGCCGCGTGAGCGAGCTCGAGCTGCGCACCTCCGCGGCACCCGTGCGCCGTCGTGGCGCCCGCCTGCGCGCCGGCGAGATCGTCTCGCTCGCCTTCGTCGCCCTGCTGCTGCTCGCCGCGGCCGCTCCCGGCCTCCTCGCCCCGTTCGACCCCCTCGCGATCGCGCCCACCGACTCCTTCTCGCCGCCGTCCGCCACGCACCTGCTCGGCACCGACGAGTCCGGTCGCGACGTGCTCAGCCGCGTGATCGCCGGCGCGGGCGCGTCCCTCCTGATCGGCGTCAGCGCGACCGCCATCGGCCTCGCCCTCGGCGCGGTCCTCGGCGTGATCGCCGCGTTCGGCGGCCGGTTCGTCGACGGGCTGATCGGGCGCGTCCTGGAGGTGCTGTTCGCGTTCCCCGCACTGCTCCTGGCGCTCCTGGTGATCGTGGTGACGGGTCCCGGAGTGGTCCCCGCCACGATCGCGGTCGGCCTGTCCACGGCGCCGGGGTACGCCCGCATCCTGCGCACGCAGCTGCTCGGCATCCGCGACTCCGGCTACGTCGAGGCCGCGCGGGTCCTCGGCCACGGCCCCGCGCGCATCCTGCTGCGGCATGTGCTGCCCAACACCTTCGCCCCCCTCGCGGTGCTCGCGACGCTCGGCGTGGGTCAGGCGATCGTCTGGGCGTCGGCGCTCAGCTACCTGGGCCTCGGGGCCGAGCCGCCGGCTCCGGAGTGGGGAGCGATGCTCTCGGCGGGCCGCACCTACCTCGCGAGCGCGTGGTGGCTGACGGTGTTCCCGGGACTCGTCATCGTGCTGACGACGATCGCCACCACCGTGCTCGGCGGTCGGCTGCGGGGTGCGCGATGAGCGCCGTCGTCGTCGACGGCCTGCGCGTCGCGTTCGACGGCGTCGAGGTGGTGCACGGGGTGTCGTTCCGCGTGGAGCCGGGCGAGTGCGTCGCGATCGTGGGGGAGTCGGGCTCGGGCAAGAGCGTCACGGCCAGAGCGCTGCTGGGGCTGAGCGGGGGCGCGGTCTCGGGCAGCGTGCGCGTGGGCGGCACGGAGGTGGTCGGTGCGGGCGAGCGGACGCTGCGGCGGCTCCGCGGGGCCGGTGCCGGCTTCGTGCCCCAGGACGCCCTCCTCTCGCTCGACCCGCTGCGGCCGATCGGGCGCGAGATCGGCGATGCCTGGCGTCTGCACGGGCGCCTGCCCGCGGCCGAGCGCTCGCGGCGCGCGGCCGAGGCCCTGACGAGCGTCGGCATGCCCGACGCGGCCGAGCGGATGCGCGACCGCTCGGGCGAGCTCTCGGGCGGGCTCCGGCAGCGGGCACTGCTGGCCTCGGCGATCGCGCTGGATCCTCCGCTGCTCGTCGCCGACGAGCCGACGACCGCGCTCGACGTGACCGTGCAGGCCCGCGTGCTCGAGCTGTTCGCCGAGCAGAAGGCGCGCGGACGGGCGTTGCTGCTGGTCTCGCACGACCTCGCGGTCGTCGCCGGGCTCGCCGACCGCATCCTCGTGCTGGCCGACGGCCGCGTGGTCGAGGAGGGTCCCGCCGCGCAGGTGCTGGGTGCTCCGACGAGCCGTGAGGCCCGCACCCTCGTCGCGGCGGTGCCGACCGGGCGGCCGCGCGGCACGCGGCTGTCGTCCTCGAGCGCCGAGGTCGTTCCTCCGCCACCCCCGGGCGACGTGGTGCTGCGCGCCGAGGGGCTGCGCACGAGCTTCGCGCGCCCGAGCGGAGGGACCCGCGTCGCGGTCGACGGCGTCGGCCTGGAGCTGCGGCGCGGCGAGACCCTGGGGCTGGTGGGCGAGTCCGGATCGGGCAAGAGCACGGTGGCGCGCCTCCTGCTGGCCCTGCGGCGCCCCCAGGAGGGGAGCGTCGAGTTCCTCGGCCGGCCGTGGTCGGCGGCGCGCGAACGCGACCGGCGCCCGCTGCGACCGCGCATCGGGGCCGTCTACCAGGACAGCCTCTCGTCGTTCGACCCGCGCTGGAGCGTCGGCCGTCTGCTGCGCGACGCGGGGGCGGGCGACGTCGGCGAGCTGCTGGGCCGCGTGGGCCTGGCTCCCTCGCTCGCCTCGCGGTCTCCTCGGACCCTGTCGGGCGGCCAGCGCCAGCGGGTCTCGATCGCGCGCGCCCTGGCCACGCGGCCCGACGTGCTGATCTGCGACGAACCGGTGTCGGCGCTGGACGTCTCGGTGCAGGCGCAGATCCTCGACCTGCTCGACGATCTGCAGCGGAGGCACGGACTGGCACTGCTGATCATCTCGCACGATCTCGGTGTGATCGCGCACATGAGCGACCGCATCGCGGTGATGCGCGAGGGGCGGGTGGTGGAGTCGGGGCCGGTCGCTGCGGTGCTCGGGGCGCCGGCGTCGGAGTACACGCGGAGGCTGCTGGCCGACGCGCCGCGGCTCGACCGCCGCTGAGCCGGCGGGCGCGGTCGTCGTCCTCGAGTCGTCGCGGAGCGGGGTGCAGCGCTGCCTCGGGGCCCGTCTCGCGTCCACTCGCGGCCGTGCAGGTGCCTGGGTGGTCGCGAACCGGGGTGCGCGCCGGAGTCGGAGCCCGTTCCGAGTCGACTCGCGACCGTGGACCTCGTCGAGTGGACGCGGATCGGGCTGCGCTTCTCGGTCGGAGCCCCTCTCGAGTCGACTCGCGATGCGAGGACCCCCCGCGACGTCTCGCGCCCTCGTCAGCCCGCCAGTGCCCGCGTCCGCTGCACCGCCCACACCGTCAGCCCGAAGCCCAGCACCGTCGCGGCCACCAGCATCAGCGCCGTCCAGCCGCCCGCCTGCCACAGCACGCCCGCGAGCGCCGAGCCGATCGCCCCGCCCGCGAAGTTCCCCACGATGTACACCGTGTTCAGCCGGCTCCGCGCCCCCGGATCGATCGAGAGCATGCGCGTCTGCGCGAGCACCTGCACGCCCTGCAGCCCGATCGAGAAGACGGCGACCGCGATCAGCACCACCACGATCGAGCCCGAGCCGATCCCCGCGATCACGAGCCCGAGCAGCGCCACGGCGAGTCCGACGCCCATCGCGGGCAGCGACAGCCCGCGGTCGTACAGGCGCCCGACCCGCTGCGCCGAGACGGCCCCCGCGATGCCGACGAGGCTCACGAGCCCGATCGCGGTGGCGGAGTAGGAGTACGGCTCGGCGCCGAGCAGGAAGGTGAGCCCGGTCCAGAACAGGGTGAACGCGCACATCGCCGAGGCGCCGATCAGGACCGTCACGCGCACCGCGCGGCTGCTCCCGACCGTCCGCAGCACCGACGCGAGCAGGCTCCCGTACCGCACCCGGGCGCGCGGAGGCAGGTGCGGCAGCCGACGGGCCATCACGAGAGCGAGCACCAGGATCAGCCCGGCGGCGATGCCGAACACCGCACGCCAGCCGAGCAGATCGGCCAGGATCCCGCTGATCGCGCGCGAGATCAGCAGGCCCAGCAGCAGTCCGGAGGCGACCGTGCCGAGCACCCGCCCGCGCTGCTCGTCGGTGGCCAGGTCGCCGGCCAGCGGAGTGAGCAGCTGGCCGGCCACCGTCGTCACCCCGATCAGCGCGAGGCTCGCGAGCAGCACGGGGAACGCCGGCGCGAGCGCCGTGGCGGCCAGGAACACCGCGGCCGAAGTCATCAGAGCGGGGATCAGGCGCCGCCGGTCGAGCGTGTCGCCGAGCGGGACCAGGAGGAACACCCCGGCGGCGTAGCCGATCTGCGTGACCGTCACGAGCAGCCCCGCGGCACCCGCCGAGACTCCGAAGTCCCCGCCGATCACCCCCAGCAGCGGCTGCGCCCAGTACAGGTTGCCGACCGCGGCGCCGCCGGCGATCGCGAAGAGGAGCGTGAGGCCGCGGGTCATGCCGACGGGCGGGTTCTCGGCGGTGCTCATGGAACGGCGGGAGTCGTGACGGCGGGCATGGAGTGATCCTCTCGCGGCGCGGGGACGGGGCGCGCCGATCCAGACAACTCCTCCCCAGGAGTGTTCCGGGAGGTTCTCTCCCGAGGTGTTCCGACAGGGCACCCCGCCGATCCGGGGCGCGACGTAGCGTGAACCCATGCCCCACGATCCCGAGGTGAAGGACTTCCTCGTCTCCCGCCGCGCCCGCCTCTCGCCCGACAGGGTCGGGCTGCCCTCCGGCGGAGTCCGGCGCGTGCCGGGCCTGCGCCGCAGCGAGGTCGCGCAGCTCGCGGGGGTCAGCATCGAGTACTACTCCCGGCTCGAGCGCGGCGACCTGCGCGGAGCCTCCGAGGGGGTGCTCGAGGCGCTCGCCGCTGCGCTGCGTCTCGACGACGCCGAGCGCGCACACCTGTTCGATCTCGCCCGAGCGGCCGGAGGGTCGCCCGTCCGCCGCCGTCCCCGCCGCATCGCCTCCGTGCGCCCCGGCCTGCGCCTCGCGGTCGAGTCGATCAGCAGCGCTCCCGCCTTCGTCCGCAACGGCCGGCTCGACGTCCTCGCCGAGAACGAGCTGTTCCGCGCCCTGTACGCCGACGAGTACGAGCGCCCCGAACGACCGGTGAACCTCGCTCGCTTCACCTTCCTCCGCCGTGACCTCTCCGAGCGCTTCCACCCCGACTGGGCGACGGCCGCCGACATCAGCGTCGGCATCCTGCGGACCGAGGCCGGCCGCACCCCCGACGACGCCGGTCTCCAGGCGCTTATCGGCGAGCTCTCCACCCGGAGCGATGAGTTCCGCCGCCGCTGGGGCGCCCACGACGTGCGGCATCACGCCAGCGGCGCCAAGTTCTTCCACCATCCGGTCGTCGGCGATCTGCACCTCAGCTACGAGGCGTTCGAGCCGATGGGCGAGCAAGGGCTGAACTTCCTGATCTACTGCGCCGAGCCCGGCTCGCCGAGCGCCGACGCGCTGAGCCTGCTCGCCTCGTGGTGGGCGACGCGGCAGCGGGAGGCGCCGCCCGGCACGATCCGCGATGCGCCCGCCGCGGTGCTCTCTCCGCCCCCGACTCCGAGGAGCCCCGAATGACCTGGAGTCCAGCGACGCTCGCTGCGATCGCCGCCTCCGATGATCTGCACGTGTCGCCCTTCCGCGCCGACGGCACGACCTACGGCACTCCCACCTGGATCTGGTCGGTCGTCGTCGGCGGCGATCTGCTCGCCCGCGCCTGGAACGGGCGGAGTTCGCGCTGGTACCGCGCCGCGATCGAGCAGGGCGCCGGGCGGATCCGCGCCGCCGGCACCGAGCACGAGGTGGCGTTCGAGCAGGCCGACCCAGCGATGCACGAGGCGGTCGACGCCGCCTACCGCGCGAAGTACGCGGGCAGCCCCTACCTCTCGCCCATGCTCGAGGCGGGCCCGGTCTCGGCGACCGTGCGACTGCTCCCGCTCTGACCCCGCCACCGCCGAGAGGATCCCCGTGAACATCGAACCCGCCGCTCCCACCGTCGAGAACCCGCCCGAGCAGTTCGCCGGCCGTGTCTGGCTCGACCTGATCGCGGTCCCGCACGACGCCGATCAGCGCGCCACCCTCGCCCGGGTGCGATTCGCGCCCGGCGCCCGCACCGCCTGGCACTCGCACGCGCGTGGCCAGTACCTGCACGTGACCAGCGGAGTCGCCCGCTTCGGCAGTCGTGACGGCACGGTCCTCGAGGTCCACGCGGGCCAGACCCTCTACACGCCGCCCGGCGAGGAGCACTGGCACGCGAGCGCCCCCGGCGTCTTCATGGAGCACCTCGCCCTCTTCGAGAGCGCGGACGATCCCGCCACGAGCACGATCTGGGCCGAGCACGTCACCGACGCCGAGTTCGAGGGCCGCTGATCCCTCCTCCGGCGCGCCGCCGCGGCGAGGTCGCACCGAGGTGGTCGGCTTCGTCGGGGGACCACTCCGGGAGGACACCGTGACCGACAGCACCAGCACCGACAGCACCACAGATGAGGTCGGAGCCGCGACCGCCCTCGTCGCCGAGCTCGAGCAGCAGGAGCGCGAGCTCGTGCTCGACTCGTTCGACCACAGCACCGCGTGGGAGCTGGGCTGCCGCGTCGCGGAGCTGGCGCGCGAGGCCCGAGCGGCCGTCTCGGTCGACATCCGCCGCCCCGGCCTGATCCTCTTCCGGGCCGCGCTGCCGGGGAGCACGCCCGATCAGGAGTCGTGGATCTCCCGCAAGTCGGCCGTGGTCCTCCGCCTCGAGACGAGCAGTGCTCTGGCCGACGCCCGCTTCGTCGCCGCGGGCGCCGATCCGACCGACCGCGGCTGGCTCGGTCCCGAGTACGCCGTCACCGGCGGCTCGGTCCCGATCCGCGTGCGCGGGGTCGGAGTGGTCGCTGCCGCCACCGTCTCGGGCCTCGCCTCCCTCGACGACCACGCCCTCGTCGTGCAGGCCCTCCGCGAGCTCGTCGCGGCGCAGGGCTGAGCCGCCCGGCCGACCGCGCAGCCTGCGGAGCGGGTGCGTCCCCGCCGATGCGGCAGGCGGCGGACCGGACGCGCCCTCGCCGATCGAGCGAGCCCTTGCTGATCGAGTAGCCCGCGGAGCGGGCGTATCGAGATCCACCCCTCCCGGTGACGGCGGGTCTCGATACGCCCCTCCGGGGCTACTCGACCAACGAGGGTGGCCCCTCCGGGGCTGCTCGACCGGCGAGGGTGGCCCCTCCGCGGCTCCTCGACCAGCAAGGATGGGCGCTGCACGGCCACTCGACCAGCGAGGGTGGGCGCTGCGCGGCTAATCGACCAGCGAGGGGGCCAGCACCTCCGCCGCGCTACTCCGCCGCCCCGGAGGTCGACCCCGCGATCCGCGGCAGCAGCCGCTGGATCGCCGTCGCCGCCGCCCCGCGCGCCCACTCGATGAGCCCGCCGTCGTCGACCAGCAGCGCCGGAGGAGCCGCATCCGGATCCCTCGTCGCCGCGATGGTCGCGTCGACGAGCTCCGACTGCTCCGAGTAGAGCGCCACGCCCTCGCCGGCCAGGATCACCGTGTCGACCATCGCCAGGTTCGCGATCGCCGAGATCATCGTGCCGAGCGCGCGGGCGGCGTCCCCGAGGATCCGAGCGGCGCCCGGGTCGCCCGACCGCGCGAGCGAGAGCCCCTCGCCCAGCGTCAGCTCGCGTCCCGTCGCCACCAGGAGCTGCCGCGACAGCGACGGCAGCGTGAGCATCGCGGTGGAGCAGCCCCGATGCCCCGCCTCGCAGACCGGTCCGCCGGAGTCGAGGGGGAAGTGCCCGCCGAGCCCGAGGCCCGCCGCGGGAGGCGCGACCACGCGGTCGTGCACGACCAGTCCGTAGCCCACTCCCGCGCCCATCGTGAGCACAGCGAAGTGCGCCACGCCGCGGCCTTGACCGAACCAGTGCTCCGCCGCGGTCAGCGCGACCACGTCGTTCTCGAGTGCGACGGGCAGGGCGAGCGCCTCGGAGAGCGGCCCGGCGAGATCGACGTCGCGCCAGCCGAGGAACGGCGCACGGCTCACGCGGCCGGCCGCGTCGACGCTGCCGCCGATCGTGACTCCGAGACCCGCGAACGCGGCGGCCCCACCGAGATCCTCGACCACTCCGACGATCGCCTCGACGACCTCGGCGGGCGAGGTGCCCGCGAGATCGCGGACGAGCTCGACCTCGGTCCGGGCGCGCAGGTCGGTGCGCACCGCGAGCACCTGCGTGCCCGTCACCTTGACTCCGACGAAGCGGAGGGAGTCGGAGCGGATGTCGAGCGGGCGGGCCGGGCGGCCCACTCCGGTGCTCTGCTCGGGTCCCTCGACGAAGAGCCCACCCTCGATGAAGGGGCGCGCGAGCCGGGTGAGGCTGGCGGGGGAGAGGCGGAGGCGGCGGCCGAGCTCGCTGCGGGAGATGGGACCGTGGATGAGGACCTCGCGGGCGAGCAGCTCCGCAGAGGTCCCCGCGGTGTCCTCGGGGGCGACGGTGTCGGTGATGGCCATGCTGCCTCTTCTTTCCACTCCGGTAGCAATGTAGCGGTCATCGGCCCGCGGCGGGCTCGGGGAAGCCTCTTGACACCCGCATTAGTTCTGCCGTAGAAAGAACGCATGCAGCGAAGCACAGCAGAGACGAGCAGTCCCGCCACCCGTCGCACCGCGGATCATGCGGTCTTCCATCTCCGGAACGGAGGGACGAGCGTCGTCCTCGACGCCCGGCACGACACGTTCCCCTCGATCACGCACTGGGGCGCCGACCTCGGTGATCTTTCCGGCGCTGAACTATCCGCCCTCGCCGACGCCGCCGTTCCGCAACGCGTCTCGGGCGGGCTCGACGCTTTCGCTCCGTTCGGGCTCGTCGCCGTCGAGGCCGACGGCTGGCAGCACGCCCCTACCCTCGAGGGCACCCACGACCGCACGACGGCGAGCGAGCGCTTCGCCGTCGAGAGCGTCGAGGTCCTCGGATCCGCGCTCCGGCTGATCGCGGCCGGCGCCCGCCTCCGCGTCACGATCGACCTCGAGGTCGACTCCGCGGGCCTGCTCACCCAGCGCGCCCGCGTCGAGAACCTCGACGAGCGTCCGTTCCGCCTCGACCGCCTCGAGCTGGGCTTCCCCCTCCCGGCCACCGCCCGCGAGGTCCTCGACACGACCGGCCACCACCTCCGCGAGCGCCACCCGCAGCGGCACGAGCTGACCATCGGCGAGCACGTGCGCTCCAGCCGCCGAGGGCGCCCCGGCGCCGACTCCACCCTCCTGCTCGCGGTCGGCACCCCCGGCTTCGGCTGGGAGCGCGGTCTCGTCCACGGCGTGCACCTGGGCTGGAGCGGCAACTCCGCCGTCCGCGCCGAGCGCACCCCCGAGGGCGTCTCGCTCCTCGCCGCCGGCGAGCTGCTGCGCCCGGCCGAGATCGAGCTGGCGCAGGGCGAGAGCTACGAGACGCCGATCGCCTCGGGCTCGTGGGGCGACGGGCTGTCCCAGCTGCAGGCCCGCTTCCACGCCTCGGTCCGCGCGCGCCCGCAGCACCCGTCGACGCCGCGCCCCGTGACCCTGAACACCTGGGAGGCCGTCTACTTCGACCATGACCTCGAGCGGCTCACCGCCCTCGCCGAGCGGGCGTCGCGCCTGGGAGTCGAGCGGTTCGTGCTCGACGACGGCTGGTTCCTCGGCCGCCGCGACGACACCTCCGGGCTCGGCGACTGGAGCGTCGACCGCTCCGTCTGGCCCGACGGCCTCGCTCCGATCATCGACGCCGTCACGTCGCGCGGCATGCAGTTCGGGCTCTGGGTCGAGCCCGAGATGATCAGCCCCGACTCCGATCTCGCCCGTGCGCACCCGGAGTGGATCCTCGGCCCCGCCGGCCACCTCCCGCTCCCCGGTCGCCAGCAGCAGGTCCTCGACCTCTCGCAGCAGGGCGCGTATGACCACGTCCTCGCGGCCCTCGACGCGCTGCTGGTCGAGCACCCGATCGCGTACCTCAAGTGGGACCACAACCGCGACCTGCTCGAGGCCGTCTCGCCCGCCACCGGTCGCGCGGCCGTGCACGAGAACGTGCTCGCTCTCTACCGCCTGCTCGACGAGCTGCGCGCCCGCCACCCCGGGCTCGAGATCGAGGCGTGCGCCTCCGGAGGGGCCCGGGTCGACCTCGGGATCCTCGCGCGCACCGACCGCATCTGGACGAGCGACTGCATCGACCCGCTCGAGCGCGCGACGATCCAGCCGTACACGCAGCTGGTGGTGCCGCCGGAGCTGATGGGCCAGCACGTGGGCGGGCCGCGGTCGCACTCGACGTCGCGCACCCACTCGCTGTCCTTCCGCGCCGGCACCGCGCTCACCGGCCACTTCGGCATCGAGTGGGACGTCTCCGACCTCGCCCCGGAGGTCGAGGACGAGCTCGCCCGCTGGGTCGCGTTCCACCGCGAGCACCGCGCGCTGCTGCACTCGGGCACCGCGGTGCGGACCGATCTCGCCGACGACTCGGCCTCGCTCTCGGGAGTGGTCGCGGTGGACGGGGCCGAGGCGCTGTTCGTCTACGCCCGCCTCCGCACGAGCGAGAGCTATCCGCCCGGACCCCTGACGTTCCCGGGTCTGGACCCGGAGCGGTCGTACTCGGTGGCCCTCGCACCGGTCAGTGCGCCGCTGGGCGGCCCCGGGCAGTCCGAGCTCGGCTGGACCGGCCGCACGACCGTGCTCAGCGGCCGCGTCCTCGCGACGGTCGGCGTCCAGGCGCCCGTCCTCGATCCGGAGCAGCTCGTGGTGCTCACCCTCACCGCCGTCTGACCGCCGCCCCCACCCCGCTGATCGAGCAGTCCACCCCTCCCTCACCACACCCCTTCCACCGCAAGGAGACGCCGATGTCCCCCCGATCAGACCTCGCGAGACGACACCTCTCGCGCAGGACCCTCCTCACCGTGCCCCTGGCCGCCGCCTCCGCGGCCGCCCTCGCCTCCTGCGCCTCGCCGGGCGCTTCGAGCGGAGTCACCACTCTCGACTTCTTCCAGTTCAAGGCCGAGGCGGTCGAGGACTTCGCGCGCATCATCCGCGACTTCGAGGCGGCGAACCCCGACATCCGCGTGATCGCCAACAACGTGCCCGACCCGGACACCGCGATCCGCACGCTCCTCGTCAAGGACAAGGTCCCCGACGTGCTCACCCTGAACGGCAGCGGGTACTACGCGGACCTCGCGAAGGCCGGCGTCTTCCACGACTTCACGGGCGACGAGCTCGTCGACCGGGTGAACCCGGCGGCGCTCGAGATCCTCGCCGACCTCGGGAGCTTCGAGGGGGACGAGATCAACGCTCTCGCCTTCGCGAACAACGCCGACGGCATCCTCTACAACCGCACGATCTTCGCCGAGAACGGCCTCGAGGTGCCGACGACCTGGAGCGAGCTGATCGCGGTCTGCGACGCCCTGGTCGCCGCGGGCGTCACTCCGTTCTACGGCGCCCTGCTCGACAACTGGACCGGCGCCCCCGCCTTCAACGCCATCGGCGGTCAGCTCCAGCCCGAGGGCTTCTTCGAGGCGCTGCGGGAGGAGGGGGCGAGCCTCGGCCCCGACTCTCCCGTCTCGTTCTCGAAGGACTACGCGAGCACGATGGAGCGCCTCGGCACCCTCTTCTCGTACACCCAGGAGGGCGCGTTCGGCCGCGGCTACGACGACGGCAACCAGGCCTTCGCCGCCGGTGAGGCCGCGATGTACGCGCAGGGCATCTGGGCGATCAACCCGGTCCGCACGAACAACCCCGACATCGACCTCGGCGTGTTCCCCTACCCCGTGCTCGACGACCCCGCCGAGACCCGCGTCACCTCCGGGGTCGACGTCGCGATCGCGATCGGACGCGGCACCCCGAGGCTCGAGGCGGCCCGCCGCTTCGTCGACTTCCTGCTCACCCCCGGCGTCGTCGAGCCGTACGTCGCCAGCCAGGCCGCGTACTCGCCGCTCGTCGACGCCGCGCCCAACGCCGATCCGACCCTCGCCGAGCTGCAGCCGTACTTCGCCGAGGGCCGCCTGATCGGCTTCGTCGACCACCAGATCCCCGCGAGCATCCCGCTCAACCCCACCCTCCAGGCGTTCCTCGCCGACGGGGACGCCGATGCGGCGCTCCGGACCCTCGACAGTGAGTGGCGCAAAGTCGCGGCACGCACGACCAGGAAGTGACCCGGCCCATGACCACGACCACCACGGCGCCCGCGCAGACGCTCGCGACGACTCCGCCCCGCTCGCCGCGCAAGCGCACGATCGGCCGCACCTCGAAGACCTTCTACTGGATGACGATCCCCGCGGTCCTCCTCTTCTTCGTGCTGCACACCGTGCCGGTGCTCACCGGCATCTTCTTCAGCTTCACGAACTACGCCGGCTACGGCGCGTGGGACCTGATCGGCTTCTCGAACTACGTCGCCCTCCTCCAGGACGACCGCGTCTGGAAGGCCTACGGCTTCACCTTCGGCTTCGCGATCGTGGCGACGATCCTCGTCAACGTCATCTCGCTGGCCATCGCCATCGCGCTGAACGCGAAGATCAAGTTCCAGACCGCGTTCCGGGGCATCTACTTCATCCCGTACGTGCTCTCGACGCTGGTCATCGGGTACGTGTTCCAGTACCTCTTCGCGAACTCGCTGCCGCAGATCCTCGGAGGCATCCCCGTCATCGGGGAGAACATCCTCGCGAACCCGGACTGGGCCTGGGTCGCGATCGTGGTCCTGGCGGTCTGGCAGGCCTCGGCCTTCTCGATCATCATCTACCTCGCCGGCCTGCAGACGATCCCGGGGGAGCTGTACGAGGCGACCTCGCTCGACGGAGCGTCGACCTGGCGCCAGTTCACGTCGATCACGTTCCCGCTGATCGCCTCGTTCTTCACCATCAACATGGTCATCTCGATGAAGAACTTCCTGCAGGTCTTCGACCACATCGTGGCGCTGACCAACGGCGGACCGGGCACGTCGACGGAGTCGATCACGCTGCTCATCTACCGCGGCGGCTTCCAGGGCGGCGAGTACGCCTACCAGACGGCCAACGCCGTCCTCTACTTCCTCATCATCATCGTGGTCTCGCTGATCCAGTTCCGGGTCCTCAGCCGCAGAGAGGCGTCGTTCTGATGACCGCCACCGTCACTCCCACCACCGCCATCGCCCTCGGGCAGGACGAGGAGCGGCGGACGCGCCGCCCCTCCCGCGACACCTACCGGATCAACTGGTGGGCGACCGCGCTGATCGCCGTCTGCTCGCTCACGATCCTCCTGCCGCTCTACTTCGCCGTCGTGACGGCGCTGAAGACCCCGGACCAGCTCGGCGGCACCGGCTTCGAGCTGCCGACCTCGATCTCGTGGGGCAACTTCGCCGAGGCCTGGACCGCGACCCGGTTCCCGCAGGCGTTCGTGAACACGGCGCTGATCACGGTCGGAGCCGTCGTCCTGACGCTCTTCTCGAACTCGATGGTCGCCTACGCCGTCGCCCGGAACCTCGACAAGCCGTTCTTCAAGGGCGTCTACTTCTACCTGCTCGCCGCGGTCTTCGTGCCGTTCCCGATCATCATGCTGCCGGTCGTGAAGGAGACGGCTCTGCTGGGCCTGGACAACCAGGTCGGCCTGATCCTGCTCTACGCGGTCTTCGGCCTGTCGATCAACACGTTCATCTACACCGCTTTCATCCGCTCGATCCCGATCGAGCTCGAGGAGGCGGCGCGCACCGACGGGGCGTCGACCTGGCGCACCTACTGGCAGGTGATCTTCCCGCTGCTCGGACCGATGAACGCGACGGTCGGCATCCTGACCTGCGTCTGGGCGTGGAACGACTTCATCCTGCCGCTCGTGGTGCTCTCGGACCCCGCCGCCCGTACGCTCCCGCTCGCCGAGTACGTCTTCCAGGGGCAGTTCAACACGAACTACACGGTCGCCTTCGCGTCCTACCTCATGGCGATGGCGCCGCTGCTGATCGTCTACCTGTTCGCCCAGCGCTGGGTGGTCAGCGGAGTGATGCGCGGCTCGATCAAGTAGCGCGCCCGCGGGCTGCTCGGCCGTCTACCGGCCGAGCGGCCCCGCAGGTGCGTGCCGACCCCCGTCTTCACCTGCTGGTCGAGCAGCCCCGCAGGGGCGTATCGAGACCCGCCGCCCCAGGTGCTTCCTCGTCCTCCCGCCTCTTATACACACT
>NZ_JADILJ010000053.1 GCF_017355185.1 Rathayibacter sp. SD072
CGGCGGCGGCCGGAAGTGGTTCACGGGTGAACCGGATATACTTTACTCGTGAACGATCGAGAGAGTCCAGCCCGCGACGCCGTCGACGAGATCCGGGCCGGCTGGGCGATGCTGCGGCCCGAGCTCGACACCGAGGCGGTCGACGTGATCGGTCGGCTGATCCGCGCCTCGGCGCTCGTCGTGCGGGCGACGGAGGAGCGGCTCGCCGCCCACGGGCTCACCCGCGGCGAGTTCGACGTGCTGACGACGCTGCGGCGGGCGGGGGAGCCGCGGTCGCCGAGCGCGCTGAGGACCATCGGACTCGCCTCCGCTCCCGCGATCACGAAGCGGCTGCACGCGCTCGAGACGCGCGGGCTCGTCGTGCGCTCGGCGAACCCTGCCGACGGGCGGGGGGCGCTGATCGCGCTGACCGGGGGCGGCGTCGAACTGATCGACCGGGCGTTCCCCGAGGTGCTCGCGGTCGAGCGCGAGCTGCTGGCGGGCGTGTCCGCGGCGCAGCGCGCCGAGGCGGCGCGTTCGCTCCGCGCGGTGCTCGCGAGCGTGGAGTCGGCGCACGAGCGCTGAGCGGGCACGGCGTCCGCTCCGGCGCGCTCGCTACCGTGGGAGCATGCGCCTGACCTCCAGCTTCACTGTGGCCACCCGGCCGCCGCTGCTGCAGCTGGTCAAGACGGCCGTCGCCACCGTGGTCACGTGGGGTGTCGCGGCCGCGATCTTCCCCGGCACGCTGCCGGTGTTCGGCGCCATCGCGGCCCTGCTCGTCGTGGCGCCGAGCGTGAACCAGTCGTTCGCGAAGGCGCTCGAGCGCAGCGTCGGGGTGATCCTGGGCGTCGTCCTCGGCTCGGTCATCGGCACGCTCTTCGGCGGCGAGAGCGTGATCGTGCTGATCGCGATCGTCGCGGCGATCGCGGTGGGCTGGGCCGTGCGGCTGACGCCGGCGTCGGCGGTGCAGATCCCGATCAGCGCGATGCTCGTGCTCTCGGTGGGCGCCGTCACTCCGAACTACGCGTTCGACCGCATCGTCGAGACGCTGATCGGGGCGGCGGTCGGAGTCGTCGTCAACGGTCTCATCGTGCCGCCGGTGGTCCTCGGTCCGGCCGAGCGGGCGGTGGGCGACCTGACGGCCCAGGTCGCCGCGGCGCTCGACGACCTGGGCGACGCCCTGCAGACCCCGGTCGAGCGGCGGCGGCTCGACGAGCTGCTGATCAACGCGCGGCTGCTGCAGACGATGCAGCTGAAGGCCGAGGCCGCGATCGCCACCGGGGAGGAATCGCTGCGGCTGAACCCGCGCCGCTCCGCGCACCGCGACCGGCTCGAGGCGCTCGACTCCGTCACTCCGCGGCTCGCCAGGATCGTGACCCGAGTCCGCGGCATGACCCGGACCGTGCACGACCTGTACGACGTGCAGCTGGTGCGCGAGCCGACGATCTCGGACATCGCCGTGCAGCTGCACCGGGCGGCGCACGACCTGCGGCTGCTGGTGCAGTCGGCCGTGGACGTGCCCGAGCCGGAGGCGATCACGGACGAGCTGCCCGCGCTCACCGCGCCGCTCGTGATCGCGACGCCGCATCCGGAGCACTGGATCCTGGTGGGGGCGCTCGCCGAGGACCTGCGCCGGATCCGCGAGGAGATCGTGGGCGAGGAGTCCTGAGGCTCAGCCCGTTCAGCCCCTGTGCGCGTTCTCGGCGTCGTCGTCGCGCAGGGCTGCCGGATCGGTCGCCTCGGCGTGCTGGGTCTTGCCCTCGGCGATGAGCGAGTCGTCGTCGGTGAGGATGCCGACAAGCTCGGTCACGCGACCGCGGGCGGCGCCGAGCGGATCGGCGATCGGAGCGTCCTCCTCGGAGTGGTCGATCTCGTCGTCGGGGTAGCGCTTCAGCTCGGCCTCGCCGCGGTCGGGCTGCGGGGCGCGCGCGTGCTCGACGCAGAGCCGCGCCACCTCCTCGGCGTGAGCGTGCATGACGGAGTGCGCGGCCTCGGGGATCTCCCAGGCGCGGGCGAACGGCATCGACCCGGCCAGCTCCTCGATCCACTCCCGGGGCACGAGCCGGTCGTGCTCGCCCCGGATGAGGAGTGCGGACGCCTGGACGCGCGGCACCGTCCGCTCGATCGGGTAGTGCATCATCTCGGGAAGCACCCGCGAGAACCAGCGCGGGCCGCAGAGCAGGTAGGCGCCGGCGGCCAGCACGGCCACCCGCCGCGGCTCCCGGAGGCTCGACTGGGCGAAGCGGAGGCCCGCGATCGGGACCCGGCGCTCGTGCCTGTTCATCACGGGGCCCAGCAGCACGATCGTCGTGAGCTCGGGGCGCTGAGCGGCGAGCTCGGCGACGACCTGGGTGCCCATCGAGTGGCCGAGGACGACGGGATCCACGAGGCCGAGCTCGTCGATCACCCGGCCGACGAGCGCGGCGTAGTCGGGGATCGTCATGTGCCGGGCGTGCGGCGGGTGCGGGACGCCGCCGAAGCCGGGCAGGTCGAGGGCGTGCACCGGACCGAACTCGTTGAGCGCGGGCGCGAGGCGCTCGAAGTACGTGGCCGCGACTCCGATGCCGGGGACCAGGACGAAGGTGCGCTCGCCGGTGCGGCCGACGGTGCTGACCCGGGCCCAGACGTCCTCGTGGCGGACGCGCTGCACCGAGACGTCGGTGCGCTTGTAGCGGCGGCGCGGGTCGCGGCGACGGGACCGGGCGGTGGCGAACGCGTCGCGCAGACGGGAGCGGACGCCGAGGGCGACCGAGCGGAGGCTTCGGGGCACGGGCGCCTCCTTCGACGGCGTGGTGGTCGCAGTGAGCCTAGGGGCTCGCCGGAGCCCTCAGATGAGCATGTCCTCCGAACGGTGGAGGATCAGCCGCGCGGGACCCAGGTGGAGGACGCCGTTGCCCAGGGGCGCCGTGCGCACGCCGCCGCGTCGCCGCAGGGCCTGGTGGGCGCCGGGTGCTAGGGCGGTGTTCATCCACGCGCACGGGTTGGCCGGCCGGCCGCCCTGGAACTCGATGCGCTGATCGTCCTGCTCCAGCGCGAACGTGCGGCCCGCGAGGGCGTCGACGTCGGCGCCGCGGAGGGTGATGTTCCTGCGCGCGTCGGCCGGGTCGAAGGGCCCTGCTCCGAGTTCGGCGGCCGCGTGCTCGAGCGACTCGATCGCGAAGAGCGTGATCGCCGCGGTGCGGTGCGCCCGCTGGGCGAAGTAGCGGTCGCCGACGATGCCGAGGCCGGCGCGGATCTCGATCCGATCGGGCTGCTCGTTGCCCTCGAACGGGATCGGGCCGTCGGCGGGCCGGCCCTCGTAGCGGTGCAGCGGCGACACGACGAAGCGCAGGATCTCGATCGAGGCGGCTTCCATGCGCTCCACGCTACGCGGGCTCGACCCGCCGACGGCTCACGCGATGTACACGCCGTCGACCCGCCGCGGGACGCCCAGCGGGTTTCCCTCGCGCAGGGCGAGCGGCAGCAGGCGCTCCGGAGCGTCCTGGAACGCGACCGGGCGCTGGAAGCGGCGGACCGCCGTCGCGCCGACCGAGGTGTGCTGCGAGGTGGTCGCCGGCCACGGCCCCCCGTGCTGCTGCGCCCACGACACGGCCACGCCCGTCGGCCAGCCGGCGAAGAGCACCCGGCCGCTGCGGTCGACGAGGGCGTCGAGCACGGCGTCGACGTCGTCGTCGGTCTCGGAGTGGAGGGTGGCCGTGAGGGAGCCCTCGAGCCCGTCGAGCGCCGTCAGCAGATCGTCGCGGTCGCCGTAGCGCACGAGCAGCGTCGCCGGCCCGAACACCTCGGCGCCGAGCACGTCGCGCTGTGCGACGAACACGGCGCTGTCGACGGCGTACACACCGGGATCGCCGGCGCCGTTGGAGGCGCGCAACGTCTGCACGCCCGCGACCTCGGCCAGCGCGGTCGAGCCCTGGACGAACCCGTCGGCGATCGATCCGGTCAGCATGGTCGCGGCCGGCGCGGTGACGGCCGCGGGCAGTGCCTGCTCGAGAGCAGAGCCCTCCGGCACGAAGACGATGCCCGGCTTGGTGCAGAACTGGCCGACCCCGAGTGTGAAGGAGCCCGCGAGTCCAGTCGCGAGCTCGCCTCCGCGCGCCGCATCGGCCGCCGCGGTCACGACGACCGGGTTCGCGCTGCCCAGCTCGCCGAAGAACGGGATCGGAGCGGGTCGCGCGGCGGCACGGTCGGCCAGCGCCCGCCCACCGCGGACGGAGCCCGTGAACGCGGCGGCGGTGATGCCGGGGTGCTCGACGAGGTCGATCCCCTCCTGGTACCCCTCGACCATCCCGAAGACCCCGGTCGGCGCGCCCGCGGCAGCGAGCGCCTCCGTGACGATCTGCGCCACCCGCAGCGAGGTGCGCGGGTGACCCGGGTGCGCCTTCACGACGACCGGGCAGCCCACGGCGAGAGCCGACGCGGTGTCGCCGCCCGCCACCGAGAAGGCGAACGGGAAGTTCGACGCGGCGTACACCGCGACCGGACCCAGCGGCACGAGCACCCGCCGCAGGTCGGGCCGGGGCGGGGTGGTCGTGGCGTCGGCGTGGTCGACGACGGCCTCGAGGTACGAGCCCTCCTGCACGACCGACGCGAACAGCCGCAGCTGAGCGGTGGTGCGGGCGACCTCGCCGGGCAGCCGCGGTGAGCCCAGGTGGGTCTCGGCATCGGCGAGGGCGACGAGCTCGGTCGAGGCGGCGTCGAGGGCGTCGGCGACGGCGACGAGCCAGCCCGCGCGCTCGGCGTCGGAGGCGCGGCGGGCCGCGGGAGCCGCGATGACGGCCGCCCGGACGGCGGAATCCACGGCGCTCACGCGACCATCTCCCGCGCGGTCTCGAGCAGCCCGGAGAGCACCGACAGCTGCGCGGGCGACGGATCCACGAGCGGCGCACGCACCGAACCGACGTCGATCCCGCCGAGCCGGACTCCCGCCTTGATCAGCGAGACGGCGAAGCCCGGGGTCGTGTCGCGCAGCTGGATCAGCGGCGTGTAGAAGCCGTCGAGCAGGCGGCGCTGCGCGACGACGTCGCCGTCGCGGTAGGCGGCGTAGAAGGCGAGCGCGATGTCCGGCGCCATCGCGAAGACGGCGGAGGAGTAGAGCGGCACGCCGATCGCGCGGTACGCGGCCTGGCTGGCCTCGGCCGTGAGCAGTCCGTTGAAGAACTGCACGTCCTCCCGGCCGACGCGGGCGGCCAGATTCACGAACTGCTGGGCGAGCGCGATGTCGCCGACCCCGTCCTTGATGCCGACGAGGGTCGGCAGGGCGAGCAGGCGCTCGGCCGTGCGGAGGCTGAAGGCCGCGGTGCCGCGGTGATAGGCGATCAGCGGCAGCGAGGTCGAGGCGGCGAGCTGCTCGACGTAGCGTGCGACGCCCTCCTGCGGCCCTCGCACCAGGTACGGCGGCAGGATCAGCAGGCCGTCGACGCCGCTCTCCTCGGCCGCGCGGATGCAGGCGCGGGCGTGGCCGAGCGGGCCGCCGACTCCGGCGATCACGGGCACGCGGCCACCGGTGGCCTCGACGCCGACGCGCACCGTCTCGGCGTACTCGTCGATGCCGAGAGCGTGGAACTCGCCCGTCCCGCAGGCGATGAAGACGCCGCCGGCTCCGGCCGAGACCCCTCCGCCCACGTGCGCGGCCAGCGCTTCGACGTCGACGCGGTCGTGCTCGTCGAACGGGGTGACGGGGAAGAAGAGGACGCCGTCCAGGGCGCGGACGCCCCCGGGTGCCTCGGTGGTCGCGTCGGTCATCGGGGTGCTCCTCGTGAGGGTGGTCATCAGAACCTCGGCAGGGTGGGGTCGTAGGTGGGATCGATGCGGCGCATGTAGCCGGCGTCGTCGCGGCGGCTGCGACCCGACTCGAGGAAGACGCGGTGCTGGCGCTCGAGCGCCTCCTCGTCGAGCTCGACGCCGAGGCCGGGGCCCCTGGGCACGACGATGTCGCCGTCGACGATCTCGAGTGCTCCGGGCCGGACGACGTCGTCGCCCCGGTTCCACGGGTAGTGGGTGTCGCAGGCGTAGCTGAGCTCGGGGCTCGCCGCTGCCACGTGCGTCATGGCGGCGAGCGAGATGCCGAGGTGCGAGTTCGAGTGCATCGACATCCCGATGCCGAACGTCTCGCAGATCGCGCCGAGCTCGCGGGTGTGCCGCAGTCCGCCCCAGTAGTGGTGGTCCGAGAGCACGATCTGCACCGCGCCCTTCGCCACCGCCTCCGGGATGTGCTCGAACGCGACGACGCACATGTTGGTCGCGAGCGGGAGGCCGGCGCCCGGAGCGACCGCGGCCATGCCGTCGATGCCGAGGACCGGGTCCTCGAAGTACTCGAGCACGTCGCGCAGCTCGTCGGCGACGTGCAGGGCGGTCTCGACGGTCCACGCGCCGTTCGGGTCGATGCGGAGCGGATAGCCGGGGAACGCCTCGGCGAGCGCGCGGATCGCGGCGATCTCCTGCTCCGGGGCGAAGACGCCCGCCTTGAGCTTGATCGAGCGGAAGCCGTAGCGGTCGATCAGCTGCCGTGCCTGGCGGACGATGCCGTCGGGGTCGAGCGCCTCGCCCCACTCGTCGGCCGGGACGTCGCTCCCGCCGTCGAGATCGGGATGCGCCGCCCACTTGTAGAAGAGGTAGGCGCTGTAGGGCACGCGGTCGCGCGCCGCTCCGCCCAGGAGGTCGACGACGGGCAGGCCGACGAGGTGCCCCTGCGCGTCGTGGCAGGCCACCTCGACGATCGAGAAGACGGTGCGCTGCTCGCGCCGGGCCAGGTCGGGCTCGTCGTGCAGCAGGGCGGCGCTGATCGCGCGCTCGATGCCGACGAGGTCGAACACGCTGCGGCCGATGACGGCGGAGCGCACGCGCTGGAGCCGGTCGAGGACGACCGCTCCGCCCGTGCCCTCGCCGAGGCCGATCACTCCGCCGTCGACGACGAGCTGGAGGATCGTGCGCAGCGCGAGCGGCTCGTGCACGCCGTCGGAGTTGAGCAGCGGAGGATCGCGGAAGGCGATGGGGGTGATGAGGAGATCGCGGATGATCACGGCGGACTAGCCCTTCGTTGCGCCGGAGGTGATGCCACGGATCAGCGACTTCTGCATGAGCAGGTAGATGACCAGGCTGGGGAGGAGTGCGAGGAGCGCGCCGACGAGGAGGACGCCCGTGCCGACCTGCGCATCGACGCGCAGGATGCTCAGGGCGACGGTCAGCGTGTAGTCGTCCGGGGAGTCGGCGGCGATGAGCGGGAGCAGGTACTGGTCCCAGATCATCATGAAGCCGAAGATCGTCACGACGCCGAGCACCGGCGTGCACAGCGGCAGGATGATCTGCCACAGCATCCGGAGCTCGCCGATGCCGTCGAGGCGTGCGGCCTCCTCGATCTCGTCGGGGATCTCCTTCATGAACTCGGTCATGAGCAGGATCGAGAAGCCCCAGACGGCGACCGGGAGGATCACGCCGAACGGCGTGCCGCGGAGGCTGATGCCGAGCAGCGGCACGTCGCCGATGACCTGTGAGAGCGGCACGGCGATGACCTCCTCCGGCAGCATCATCGTGAGCAGGAACAGCAGCAGCACGAACGACTGACCGCGGAAGCGGTGCCGGGCGAGCGCGTAGGCCGCGAGGATCGACACCGCTATCTGCAGCACGAGGCCGCCGCCGACGATGACGAGCGAGTTGAGGAAGTAGCCCCACACGCCCTTCTCGCCCGCGACGCGGAACGGCTCGAGCGACGGGGAGGCCGGGAAGAGGCTGAGGCTCGTCGAGTCGGCGTTGGCGTCGAACGCGCCGGAGAGGATCGTGACGAACGGCACCGCGAAGATCACGACGACCAGCGCGCAGAGCACGAAGCGGACGACGTTGGAGACGGAGAAGCCCGGGCGCCAGCCGATCGCGCTGTCGAACTGCGTGTTCTGCGTGGTGCTGCGGGCTCGGCGGGGCGAGAGGGCGGTCACGGTGTCGCCTTCCGGTTCGTGAGCATGCGGACTCCGACGGTCAGGACCAGGGTCGCGACGAGGAGCAGGACGGACGCCGCCGAGGCGACTCCGAGGTCGTTGGCCTGGAACCCGAGCGAGTAGACCCGGGTCATCCAGACCTCGGTGCTGCCGGCCGGGCCGCCGCCGGTGAGCACGTACACCTCGGTGAAGGTGCGCAGGCTCCGGATGGCCGCGAGGGTGAGGACCACCGAGACCGCGGGACGCAGCGCCGGCAGCACGATGAAGCGCAGGCGCTGGCGCGTGCTCACCCCGTCGAGGGCGGCGGACTCGTAGAGCGTGCGGTCGATGCCGGTGAGTCCGGCCAGGATGATGACCATGTTGTAGGGGGCGCCGGTCCAGATGCCGACGACCGCGATGTAGCCCAGCGCCGTGGACGGATCGCTGAGGAACTGCTGCGGTGCGACTCCGACGAGCCCCAGCGCCTGGTTGAGGAAGCCCGACTCGGTCGGGAAGTAGAGGATGCGCCAGATCTCACCGACGACCGCGAGGGCCGTGACGACCGGGAGGAAGACGGCGGTGCGGACGAACCACAGGCGGCGGGCCTGGCCCTCCAGCAGGAGGGCGAGCACCGCGCCGAACACCAGCGCGCCGATCGTCTGCACGAGGCCGAGCACCACGGTGTGGCCGAGCGCGTCGCGGAACCGGCTGTCCGAGAGCACGCGGACGTAGTTGTCCGCGCCGACGAAGATGTCGCCGAGGAACGGCTGCACCTTCACGGTGCTCATCCGGAAGCCCTCGATCATCGGGTAGAACTTGAACACCAGCCCGAGGATCAGGCCAGGCGCCAGGAACGCCCAGGGGATCAGCGACCGGGCGGTCCAGGGGCGGCGGCGGGCCGCGGGCCGCCCGGCCCGGGAGCGCAGAGGCTCCCGAGCGGGCGGTCCCGCGACCGCGCCGGTGACGAGGGGGGCTGTCACTTCACGAGGTCCTGAGCCTCGAGCTGCGCCTGGAACTGCTCGTCGATGGTGGCGAGGCCCGCGGGGATGTCGCTGTCGCAGTCCGCGACCATCGCGTTCATGTTGTCGGCGAGGATCTGGCGGAACGCGGTGAAGTCGATGTTCCACGGGAACGTCTTGGAGTCGTTCGCGTAGTCCTCGGCCACGATGCTCCACCGGTCGTCGCCGGTCACCGCGGCGACGTCGACCTGGTCGTTGACGGGGAGGCGGACGACCGGCTGGGAGGTGACTCCGGCCGCGTTCGTCTCGATCTTCATCGCGATCTCCTGCGCCTCGGGCGTGATCAGGAACTCGGCCAGCTGCTTCTGCAGGTCGGCCTTCTCGGAGCTGGCGCCGAAGTAGATGTTCTCGCCCTCGGCGAAGGTGGTGCTGCCCTCGGGGCCGGAGGGCATCGGGATCACCTCGACGTTCTCGGCGCCCACCGCGGCGTCGAACGAGCTGATGTTGTAGGGGCCGGTGAGGTAGATGCCGGCGGTGCCCTGCGCGAAGAACGGTGTCTCGGCGGTGGTCAGGTTGACGGAGCCGGGGACGATGGTGCCCGGGGTGCAGAACTGGTCGCGGATGAAGGTCATCGCCTCCTCGGCCTCGGGGGAGTCGATGGCCGACGTGTAGGCGCCCTCGCCGTCCTCCTCGAGGATGTCGGCGCCTGCCTGCCAGAGGTACGAGTTGCCCCAGCGGGCGATGTAGCCGTTCTTGGCGCTGCCGGGGACGACCATGCCGTAGGTGTCGGCCTGTCCGTTGCCGTCGGGGTCCTGCGTCGCGAAGGCGTTCGCGAGGGCCGAGAGCTCGTCCCACGTGGTGGGGATCTCCAGGCCCAGCTTCTCGCGCCAGTCCTTCCGGATGATCGTGACGTTGGCCTGACGCGACCACGGCACTCCGTAGGTCGCGCCGTCCAGGCCCACGTTCTGCTCCCAGGTCTCGTCGGCGATGTCTCCCTGGCCCTCGATCGAGTCGCGCTCGATCGGGAGGATGAGGCCCTGCGCCACGTAGGTGCCGAGCGAGGACGCGTCGTTGATCAGCACGTCCGGGAGGTCCTTCTGCGAGGCGCGGGCCTGCAGCTGGGTGTCGAACTCGACGACGGGCTGGTAGTCGATCTCGACGCCCGTCTTCTCGGTGAAGGCGTCGAACACCATCTGGTAGGACGCGGCCGACTCCGCTGCGCTGCGGGTCCAGACCTCGAGGCTCTGCTCGCCCTCTGCGGCGTCGTCGGCGGGCTCGCTCGAGCAGCCGGCCACGGAGGCGACCAGGCCGGCCGCGAGGACCGCCCCGACGAGCCGCCGCGTTCGCATGGTGTTCTTCATCGAATCTCCATTCGCATATGCAAACCGTTCACATCCTTGTGAATGCGAGTGGTAGCGTATGTACACATAGACGACGCTGTCAATGCGGAGCGGACACCGCTCCCCGATCGAGACCAGGGAGTCAGGCGCATGCCGAACCGCATCCTCCTCACCGGCGCCGCGGGTGCCGCCGCCACGGGACTCCGGCCGCTGCTCGCCGCCCGGGGCCACCGAATCGTGCTGCTCGACATCGCGCCCGTGCCCGGGCCCCTCGCTCCGAGCGAGGCCGCGGTGCAGGGCAGCATCACCGACGCCGCGGCCCTCGACGCCGCCCTGGAGGGCGTCGACCTCGTCGTCCACCTCGGCGGGTTCTCCCGGGAGCGGCCGTGGCCCGACATCGCCGAGGTCAACATCGGCGGCACGCAGCTCCTGCTCGAGCGGACGCACCTCGCGGGAGTGACGCGGGTCGTGCTGGCTAGCTCGACGCACGCCGTCGGCTTCCACCCCGTCGGCACGCCGGTCGACACGATGCAGCCGCGCCCCGACACGTTCTACGGAGTGTCGAAGGCGGCGATGGAGTCGCTCGGCAGCGTCTACGCCGACCGCTTCGGCACGACCGTGGTCGCCGCGCGGATCGGCACGATCGAGGAGCGGCCCAGCGGGCTGCGCTCGCTCTCGACCTGGCTCTCCTTCGCCGACTTCGTGCGGCTGATCGAGGCGACGGCGACGACCGAGCGGCGCGGCTTCCACGTGGTCTGGGCGGTCTCGGCCAACACCCGCGGCTGGTTCCCGCTCGATGCGGGCCTCGCGATCGGGTACCGTCCCGAGGACGACGCCGAGCGCTTCGCCCCGGAGATCGAGGCGTCGACGCAGGGGGAGCCGCCCGTGTCCCACGGACTGATCGGCGGCGCGTTCGCGGATGACGAGCATCCGCTGGGAGGAGTCTGGTGAGCGAGCGCGACGAGGCGGGGGCGGCCGCCGTCCGGGCGGTGAAGTCGTCGGAGCGCACGCTCCGCCTGCTCGAGGTGCTCGCCGCGCACCCGGGGCCCCTCGCGATCACCGAGCTGCACCGGCTCACCGGCTACCCCCGCTCGAGCCTCCACCAGCTGCTGCACACCATGGCGGCGAGCGACTGGATCGCGATGACGGCCGACGGCGCCCACGCGGCCATCGGCTCCCGCGCCCTCATCGTCGGCACGTCGTACCTCGACCACGACCCGGCGCTGCCCTGGGCGGTCGCCGCCCTCGAACGGGTGCGCACGCAGGTCGGCTACACCGCGCACTACGCCCGGCTCACCGGCTCCGACGTGCTCTACCTCGCCACCCGCGAGGCCCAGGAGTCGCGTCGCCGGACGTCCCGCGTCGGCCGGTTCCTGCCCGCCCACGCCACCGCGCTCGGCAAGGCGCTGCTCAGCGAGCGCACGAGCGTCGAGCGGGCCGAGGCCCTCGGCGAGGGCGAGCTCGTGGCACTCACTCCGCACACGATCACCGACCGCGCGGCGCTCGGGACGCAGCTCGACGAGGTGCACGCCCGCCGCTACGCCGTGGAGCGCGAGGAGAACACGCCGGGCGTCTGCTGCATCGGCGTCCCCGTGCGGTACCGGATCCCCGCGACGGACGCGATCAGCGTCTCGATCCCGCTCGACCGCGCGGGCGACGACGAGATCGCGCACGTCGCCGAGACTGTGCGGGGCATCGCCGACGAGCTCGCGACGACCCTGCAGCGCTCGGGCGTGCGGTGAGTCCGCTCACCCGCTTCTGCGCCTACACGTGGGACCTCGACGACGATCCGGCCGCCGCCGACCGGGCGCTCGCCGCGGGGGCCTCGGGCGTCGCGATCGCGGCGGCGTACCACTCCGTCCGCGCCGCGACTCCGCTGCACCCCCGCCATCGCGTCGTCGACGCAGCGACCGCGGCCTTCTACCTGCCGGTGCGCCCGGAGGCGTGGGGTCGGCTCGTGCCCCGATCGGCCGCACCCTGGGCGGGCGAGCACGCGTTCGAGCGCGCCGCCGCGACCGCCAGCCGCGCGGGCTTGGCCGTCGAGGCGTGGGTGGTGCTGACGCACTCGTCGGTCCTCGGCGCCGCGCATCCCGAGCTCTGCGTGCGGAGCGCGGCCGACGACGTCTACCCCTACGCGCTCTGCCCGTCGCACGAGGACGTGCGCGCCTACGCGGTGTCGGTCGTGACCGAGACGGTGCTGCTCGGCGGCGTCGACACCCTCATGATCGAGGCGTGCGGGCCGCTGGGGCTCGGGCACCTCGGCCACCACGAGAAGACCGCGGGCGCCGACTGGTCCCGGGTCGACGAGGACCTGCTCTCGCTGTGCTTCTGCGGGGCGTGCCGGGCCTCGCTCCGCTCGCGCGGGGGCGATCCGGAGGCGCTCGCCGCGACGGTGCTCGCCGCCGTCGGCACAGGGGCGTCCAGGGTCGAGGACGCGCTGGGGGAGGCGGCGACGCTGCTGCTGGAGGTCCGCGACCACTCCCGCCGACTGCTCACCGCAGAGGTGACCGCCGCGTCCCGGGCGGCGGGAGCGCGGCGGCTGCTGTTCCACGCGCAGTCGGACCCGTGGGCGACCGGGCCGTTCGCGGCGCTCCTGGACACGCCGGGCGCCGACGGCGTCGTGCTCCCGGTGACCGATCTCGCGCTCGACGGAGGCGCCCGTCCGGCGGTGCCGCCGGGCGTCCGCGTCGGCGGCTACCTGCCCGTGCTCGCCCCCGTGGATCCGGAGGCGGTGCCCGGCTGGGCGGACCGGCTGCGCGATCTCGACGACCTGTACCTCTACCACCTCGGGCTCCTGTCGCAGCGGCGGCTGGACGCGGTGGCCGAGCTGACGGCGGGGCTGCGCGCGGGCGGATGACGGGCGCGCCGGTCTACGAGCGCTGAGCCTGCGCTCCGGAGAACACGACCCGGACCTCGGCGGTGTCGGCCTGCTCGCCGCATCCGATGCCGTTCGGCGCGCGGACGCCGCTCCACACGACCGGGTGGTCCGCGTCGAGCACCGTGCGGCCCGCGAAGTCGACGGCGCTGACCGCGATCTCGTCGGGCAGCTCCTGGCCGATGCCGAGGAGCCACGGTCCGCCCACGTTGTGCGTCCTGAAGTACTCGCGCATCTCGTCGTCCGCAGCGACGTCGGACGCCGTCGAGCAGGTGTCACCGGCGCAGACGGTGACATCGGCCACCTCCTGCAGCCCCGGACCGCTGCCGACCACGAGGACGGAGTTGTGCCAGTAGCTCTCGGCGCAGGAGATCCCGGCGGTGGTGCAGCCGCCCAGGGCGAGTACGAGCAGGAGCGCCGCACCCGATCCCGCTCCGCGCCCCATGCCTCCGACAGTAGGTCTTCCCGGCGTCCGGCGGCAGGCCTACAGTGAGCCGCGATCCCCGATCCTCTGGAGGCGCCGTGTCCCTCGTCCGCGTGCACAACTTCTCGGTCTCGCTCGACGGCTTCGGCGCCGGAGAGGGGCAGACGCTCGAGACGCCGTTCGGCCACGCCGGGCACCGGCTGATGGGCTGGGCCACGCGCACCCGCACCTTCCGCGACATGGGTCTGCCCGGTGACGGACCCGGCTCGCGCGGAGTCGACGACGCCCTCGCGAGCGGCTGGGGCGAGGGCATCGGCGCCGAGATCATGGGGCGGAACAAGTTCGGCCCCCAGCGCGGGCCGTGGGAGGACGAGGACTGGCGCGGCTGGTGGGGCGAGGACCCCGTCTTCCACACGCCGGTCGTCGTCCTGACGCACCATCCGCGCCCGGTCCTCGAGATGGCCGGGGGCACGAGCTTCCACTTCGTCGACGCCGACCCGGTGACCGCGCTGGCGAGGGCGCGCGAGCTGGCCGGCGGTCTCGACGTGCGGATCGGCGGCGGCGTCGCCACGGTGCGGCAGTTCCTCGAGGCGGATCTGATCGACCACCTGCACGTGGTCGTCGTGCCGATCGTGCTGGGCCGCGGCGAGCGGCTGTGGGACGGGCTCGAGGGGCTGGAGGAGCGCTCCGACATCGAGGCCGTGCCGTCGCCGTCCGGAGTGGTGCATCTCGTGATGGAGCGGAGGGCCCGGTAGCCGCGTCCCGACTACTCTGGAGAACCACATGGCATCCGACAGCGAACCCACCGTCATCCTCACCGATCCCCTCGAGGAGCGCCTGCGCGCCCAGATCGCCCGCGAGGGCGAGCGCACCGTCGCGCTGCGCTCCGCCGCCCTGCTCACGGGCGGCTACGAGGGGGAGTCCTTCCTCCTCGTGGTCGGCGGCGAGCACGCCGACGGCGTGCTCAAGGGCGCACCGTCGCTGTACTGGCCCGAGCTCTGGGGTGCCCGCGCGCTGCTCTACGTGTGGGACGACGAGGCGGCCGACGCCGTCGTCGCGGGTCTCGCCAACGCCTCGTGGCGGGTGCGCGAGATGTGCGCCAGGGTCTGCACCGAGCGCGTCCTCGGTGGTCAGAAGAAGCTCGCGCGCCTCACCACCGACGAGCACCCGCGCGTGCGGTCCGCGGGAGCGCGTGCGCTGCTCGCCGTGGCGACCGCGGGCATCCGCTCCGGACGCGACGAGAAGGGCGAGTTCGCGGCGAGCGTCGAGCAGACGCTCACGGCGATGCTCCGCGATCCCGACCGCGACGTGAAGCGCGCGGCGCAGCAGGCCATCGACTCCCTCCGGAGTGCGCGGGCCTGAGTCCCGGGGCTCGGAACAGGCCGACGCGCGGCGTCAGCCGCCGACGCTCGAGCCGAAGCCCGACTTGCCGGTCGAGCCGAAGCCGCCCGAGAGCGTCTGCTTCGAGCCGACGGTCGCGCCGGCGGGGGCCCTCTGCACGACGTCGGGCTGAGTCGCCCCGCGGGCGGCGAACCCTCCGCTGGTCACGGGCGCCCAGCTGGTCGCGCGCGTCGAGTTCCAGCGCGAGGACGCGAAGATGAGCGGACCGAGCCAGAAGCCGCCCGCGTAGTGGCCGCGGTACTCGTCGGTCGCCTCGCAGAGCTGCTCCGGATCGTCGGCGACCGTCTCGCCCTCGGCCTGCAGCTTCGCGATCTGCTCGCGGACGTCCGCCAGGCAGTCCTCGCGGCTCGCGTAGACGGGTCGCTCGGCGTTCTCGGGGATCACGTAGTCCTCGCCGTCGGCGCCGGTGGTGACGACTCCGTCCGTCGACGGATCGCCGGCGCTCAGCGCGACGGCCAGGCCGATCGCCCCGACCGCGACGACCCCGCCGATGATGAGGCCGCGGCGCTTGGAGGCGATGCCGCTGATGCCGACATCGCCCGAGCGGCGGCGGTCGGTGCGGGTGGTGCCGGCGGCGTCGTCGCCGTCGGGGCGGGCGTCGCGAGGACGGTCCTCGGGGTCGGTCATCGGGTCTCCTCGTCCTGCGGGCGGGCGTCGCGGGCGTCGTGGGGGCGGGCCTGCTCCCGGGGGCTGCCGAAGACGGGGTCCGTGCGCCCGCCCTCGATGTAGTGCGGCACGAACTCGGCGAGGTCGCCCGTGATGGGTCCGCTCGTCTCGCGGACGTCGATGCCGGCCGGGGTCTCGCCGACGATCCAGCTGCCGATCACGACCGTCTTCCCGTCGATGCGGGCGAGCTCGGCGCGGGCCTGGTGGATGAAGCCCTCCTCGCCGTAGGCGCCGCCGTTCTCGGCGACCACCGAGCCGTCGGCGTCGAGGACGGTGACGTTCGCCCCCTCGCGGCCCAGCCGCGGCTTGCGCACCTGGGCGGTGCCGACGAGCGGCTCGACGGAGGCGGGGAGCAGGTTGGGGTGCCCGCGGAACATCTCCCAGAGCACCACGAGCAGCTGCTTGTTGCTGAGCAGGAGCTTCCACGCGGGCTCGACCCAGCGGGTGCGCTCGCGCCGGTCGAGCAGGAGCCCGCCGAACTGCTCGCCGAGCATCCACTCCCACGGGTACAGCTTGAAGATGCGCCGGATCGGCTCGCCGTCGGCATCGACGAAGCCGGTGCCGTCGAGTTCGTAGCGGATGTCCTCGACGAAGATCAGCTTGGGGTCGAAGCCCGCCTGCGCCGCCGTCTCGGCCATGTAGGCGACGGTGTCCGCATCCTCGACGATCAGCTCGCCGTCGCCGGAGTCGCGCAGCGACGCGAGGTGCAGCCGGGCGCCCTCGTCCAGCGTCCAGCGCTCGAGCCGGAGGTGGCGCCACTGCTCGACGAGCTGCTCGTGCAGGCTGTTGAACTGGTCGGCGTCCGGGCCGTGCACGTCGATCAGCCACTGCCACTGCGCCGCGGCCGTCTCGACGAGCGAGGTCGGGGTGTCGGCGTTGAACTCGAGCAGCTTCACCGCGCCGCGGTCGTCGTAGGCGAGGTCGAAGCGCCCGTAGACGGTGGGGTCGTCCTCGTCCCAGGAGGTGCGGACGAGTTCGTGGAAGCGCTCGGGGATGCCGAACTCCGCGAAGCGGCCGGTGCGCACGATCTTCTCGCACGCCTCCATGCAGAGGTCGAACAGCTCCTTCGTCACGCCCTCGAGCAGGTCGATCTCGGCGGGGGCGAAGCTGTAGGCCGCGAGCTCGTTCCAGTAGGGCCGCCCGCCTTCCGAGGGGAGGTCGTAGAAGCTGAAGCCGACCTCGTCGAGGCGGGCGCGCCACTGGGGACGCGGGGCCGAGCTGTGTCTGCGCATGGTGTCCCGTCAGTGTACGTCCGGCCTCCGACAGCCAGGAGGGGTGGACTCCCGCCTCCCTGGAGCGCTCGGAACAGGGCACACTCGAGTGGTGCGCGATCGACGTCCGCTCCGCAGCGGGCGGCGCGCCCGTCCTCGTCCGACCCGACCGGAAGGCGGATCATGACCCCCGCACCCCGCATCGCCCCGCTCGACGGGCTCCGCGTGCTCGAGCTCGGCAACTTCATCGCGGCCCCCACGGCGGGCCGACTGCTGGCCGACTTCGGGGCCGAGGTGATCAAGGTCGAGAGGCCCGGCACCGGCGATGAGCTGCGCAAGTGGCGCCTGCACGCGGGCTCCGAGACGTCGATGCTGTTCCACACCATCAACCGCAACAAGAAGTCGATCACGCTCGATCTCCGCACCGAGGAGGGGCGGGACGCCGTGCGCCGGCTCGCCGCCGAGTGCGACGTCGTGCTCGAGAACTTCCGTCCGGGGACGATCGAGAAGTGGGGCATCGGGCCGGACGTGCTGAACGAGGCGAACCGCGACATCGTGATCGGGCGGATCTCGGCGTTCGGGCAGACCGGGCCCCTCTCCGAGCGCCCCGGGTTCGCGGCGGTCGCGGAGGCGATGGGCGGTTTCCGCGAGCTCGTGGGCGATCCCGATCGTCCGCCCGTCCGCGTCGGCGTCTCGATCGGCGACTCCATCGCGGGGCTCTACGCCGGCTACGGAGTGATGATGGCGCTGTTCCAGCGGCAGACCCGGCGGGCGGCCGGGCTCGGACCCGCTCCGCTCGAGGAGCGCGTGATCGATGTGGCGCTCAACGAGGCGATGTTCTCGATGATGGAGTCGCTGATCCCGGACTACCAGGCGCACGGCATCGTCCGCGAGCGCGTCGGCGGGCGGATGGAGGGCATCGCGCCGACCAACGCCTACTCGTGCTCCGACGGGTCGAGCATCGTCATCGCGGGCAACGGCGACGCCATCTTCCAGCGCTTCATGGAGATCATCGGCCGCGAGGACCTGGCCGCCGACGAGGGCCTGGCGACCAACGACCTGCGCTGGCAGCGCCGCGACGAGCTCGACGCCGCGATCGGCGCATGGACCGCGACGCGGACCTCCGCGGAGGCCCTCGCGATCCTCGACGAGAGCGGCGTCCCCTCCGGCCCGATCTACACGGCGGCCGACATCAGCTCGAGCGAGCAGTACGCCGCTCGCGACATGATCCAGAAGTTCGACGTCGAGACCGGGTCGGGCGTGATCGAGGGCGTCGGGTTCCCCGGCGTCGTCCCCGTGCTCGGCGGCCGGTCGCTCCCACTCCGCACACTCGCCCCCGCGCTGGGGCACGACACCGAGGAGGTCCTGGCCATGCTGCAGGGCGCCACCACCACCCGCACTTCCGGAGCGGGGGACGAGCGATGACCGCCCGCCTGCGCGACGTGACCCTCCGCGACGGACTGCAGCTCACGGGGCGGATGCTGTCGACCGAGCGCAAGGTGCGGCTCGCCCGCTCGCTCTTCGCGGCGGGGGTGCCCGAGCTCGAGATCGGCTCGATGGCGCGCGGTGACGTGGTGCCTCCGATGGCGAACACGCTCGAGGTGATCGAGGCGCTGACCCCCGAGGAGCTCGAGAGGAGCTGGGTGTGGGTCGCCACTCCGCGGCACATCGAGAAAGCCGCGGCCGCCGGGGCCCGCAACTTCCAGTACTGCTTCTCGGCCTCGGACTCGCACAACCGGGCGAACATCGGCCGCCCCACCGAGGCGAGCCTGGACGCCATGCCGGACGCCGTCGCGCTCGCCCACGGAGTCGGCGGGCGCATCCAGCTCTGCATCGCCACGTCCTTCACCTGCCCGTTCGAGGGCGAGGTACCGGAGGAGCGGGTGCTCGCGATCGCGAACGACGCCCGGGCCGAGGGTGCGGAGGACATCGTCATCTGCGACACGCTCGGACAGGCGCACCCCGGCCAGGTCGCGTCGCTCGTCTCGCGGGTCGTCGCCGAGACGCCCCCGCGCGAGATCGTCTTCCACGGGCACGACACCTGGGGCTCGGGAGTCGTCAACGCGCTGACCGCGGTGCAGGCCGGCGCGTCGGTCGTCGACGGAGCGCTCGGCGGCCTCGGCGGCTGCCCCTTCGCTCCGGGTGCCAGCGGGAACACCGCGACCGAGGACCTCCTGTTCGCGATGCGGCCGGAGTGGCTCGACACCGCGGCGTTCGCGGCGCTGGTCCGCGAGTCGGAGGACCTCCTGACCGATCTCGGCGAGGCGAACCGGTCGAAGGCGCGCCAGGGGGCCCGCTCGACCTCGACCGCGTTCCCGTGGGTGCTGGCCGAGGGCTGAGCGGCCTGGAACCTTCCCGGGAGCCGCGTCGCGTACCGGGAGGAGCCCGCTACGCTCATTAGTCAGCCAGCTGATCGATTGAGGAGCGACATGACCGCCGCAGAAGCCCCCACGCGCGCCGACCGGATCCGGCAGTCGATCGTCGCCGTGAGCGCCGGGCTCGCACTCGTCGGCTCGTTCATCGGCTCCGGTGCCGCCGGCGGGACGCAGATCGCCGACGCCGCGGGCGGCGCCCTGAGCGCCTCCTCGACGCCCGTCGCTCCGGACGGACCCGCCTTCGCGATCTGGAGCGTGATCTACACGGGGCTGATCGCCTACGCGATCTGGCAGTTCCTCCCCTCGCAGGCCGCGAGGATCCGCCATCGCCGACTCGGCTACTGGGCCGCCGCGAGCCTGCTGCTGAACGCCGCGTGGATCCTGGTCGTGCAGGCCGGACTGCTCGCGCTGAGCGTCGTGGTGATCGTCCTGCTGCTCGCGGTCCTCGCCCGGATCTTCGTGCTGCTGCGCAGGACGCGCACCGCGGGGGTCGTGGACGCGGTCGTCACCGACGGCACGTTCGGCCTCTACCTCGGCTGGGTCTGCGTGGCGACCGTCGCCAACGTCACGGCGGCGCTCGTGGGCGCAGGAGTCGGCAGCGCCGACGGTCCCGGCGCCTCGGCGTGGGCGGTCGTCGTGCTGGCCGTCGCCGCGCTGATCGGAGTGGCGCTCGCCGTGGCCGGCCGCGGTCGCCTCGCCCCGATGCTCTCGCTGTGCTGGGGGCTGGTGTGGGTGGCCGTGGGGCGGTTCGGCGGGGAGCTGGTGTCGGTGCCGGCGGGGATCGCGGCGCTCGCCGCAGCGGGCGTGGTGCTCGTGGTGACGGTGGCGGTGCGGTTCACCGCGGGGCGGCGCGTCGCGGCCTGACTGGAGCCCTCGACGGACAGTGTCGTGTCGATGAGGGAGGACGGCCGGTGAGGACGAGCAGCGTTCCCGCGACCTCGTGGACGGTGATGATCCGAGTGATCGGCCGGCAGCGCGTCAGCGTGTCGATCTCCGCCTCGGGATCGGTGGACAGGGCCAGGTCGTGCTCGTGAGCAGGGCCGACTCCTTCGTCCTGCACGGTGCGCGGACGGTCGACGCGTCCGGCGTCGTGCCGGACGCATGGCTGCTCATCGAGGACGGCGTCATCGCGGCGGCGGGCCGCGGCGGTCAGTGGCCGCGACGGCCGGGCCACGACGTCGTCGACGCGCGCGGCCTCACGGCGACCCCGGGGTTCCTCGACCTCCACGTGCACGGGGGAGCGGGCGAGTCCTTCGAGGACGGAGCCGACGCGATCCGCGCCGCGCTGCGTCTGCACCGCTCGAGGGGCACGACCCGCTCGCTCGTCAGCCTCGTCTCGCAGCCGATCGAGGTGCTCGAGGAGTCGCTCGCGATGGTCGCCGCCCTCGCCGCCGAGGATCGGCTCGTGCTCGGCGCGCACCTGGAGGGCCCCTTCCTCGCGCCGTCGCGTCGCGGCGCCCACGACCCCTCCGCCCTCACCGCGCCCGATGACGAGTCGGTCTCCCGGCTCCTGGACGCGGCGGGCGGCACGCTCCGTCAGATCACGCTCGCTCCCGAGCTCCCGGGTGCGGCGGCCGCGATCGAGCGCTTCACCGCGGCCGGAGTCGTGGTGGCCGTCGGTCACACGGCGACGGACGCCGAGGGCGCGCGAGCGGCCTTCGATCGCGGCGCGACACTGCTGACCCACGCCTTCAACGCGATGCCCGGGATCCACCACCGCGATCCGGGGCCCGTGGTCGCCGCCTTCGAGGACGAGCGGGTGACCCTGGAGATCGTCCTCGACGGCGAGCACGTCGATCCGCGCGTCGCCGCCCTGGCCTTCCGCGCGGCCCCGGGCCGGATCGCGCTCGTCACCGACGCGATGGCGGCGGCAGGTTCGGCAGACGGGTCGTACCGCCTGGGCGCGCTGGACGTCGACGTCTCAGGAGGACGGGCCGTCCTCCGCGGCTCGAGCACGCTCGCCGGCTCCACCCTGACGCAGGACCGGGCGCTGCGGATCGGCCTCGCCGCCGGCCTTGACGAGGCGAGCCTCGTCTCGGCGCTGACCGCGGCACCCGCGAGGGTGCTGGGCCGCGCCGATCTCGGGTCTCTCGCGCCGGGGTCCCGCGCGGACGTCGTGCTGCTGGACGCGGCGTCGGAGGTCCGCGCCGTGTGGGCGGAGGGGCGGCGCGTGGACGGTCGCTGAGGGCGGTGCCTCCGGCGTGCTCGCCGCGTCGTCACGGGCGGCAGGCCGTCCTCCTCCGCCGGTCGACGGGACTGCCGCGTCTGCGGTCGCAGCGCGGGACCGTCCGCCGCTCCGGCGACCCTCCGTCCGTCAGTTCTTCGGGGAACCGGGACGCTGGTTCACGGTCACGGTGACGGGATCGCTCGCCGAGACGTTGCCCGCGGCATCGGTCGCGCGGGCGGTCAGCGGGTAGGTCCCCTGGATGCCGGCGGTCCTCGTCCTCCACGACCAGGTGGTCTCGTCGGTCTGGACGGCGTCGCCGACCTTCAGGCTGCCGACGTAGAACGTCACGGCGGTGACCCCGGTGTCGTCGGTGGCGGTGACCGTCGCGGTCGTCGTGCCGCTGATCTGGGCGCCGGACTCGGGCGAGGTGATCGCGACCGCAGGAGCGGTGGTGTCGGCGACGGGCGCCTCGGGCTCGGCGGGTGCGTCGGGCCGCGGTCGGGGGGGGCGTCGGAGCCGCCGTCGGCGTCGGTCGCGGGGAGGCGGTCGCGGTCGGCGTCGGGGTGGCGGACGCCGTCGAGGTCGGCGTGGACGTGGGCGTCGGGGTGGGCGAGGGCTCGGGGAGCTCGACACCGTCCCAGATGCTGCTGAGGTACTTCCCGGTCGGCCGGGTGCTGACCTCGTCGAGGTCGGCGGCGGTCGTCGAGGAGAGCGTCTCGTCGACGGTGAAGCCGCCCTTCGCGGCGGTCTTGCCGGGAAGGCTCGTGCGGGTGTTCACGACGCTGTCCCAGGCGGGCTGGAGCGATCCGATGAACGTCGAGTCGGAGGCGTCGACGTTGCCGCCGCCGGACCCCTGGACGGCGCTGAGGCTGCCCGGTCCGTTGACGGCTCCGTCGAAGCCGGCGCCGCCGGGGAGGAAGGGGTAGCGCTGGGTGGTGACGGAGCCGCCGACCACGTAGGACTCCTCGAACGCGACGTTCCTGACCCCTCCGATGATGACGGCGCTGTTGTTCGAGCTGAACACGACGGTGTCCCTCACGGTCACCTGTCCGGTCACGCCGCCGCCCTCGATCTGGAGGCTGTCGGTGTGCGGGCGGGCCGCGTCGTCGCCGCCGTACGGCTGGTCGACGTAGAACGACGGGGCGATGTAGCCGCCCTCGACCAGCACGTCCTTCATCGCATCGGGCGCGTACGCCTTGATCTGCGCCGAGTCGGAGTTCTTCACCGTGGAGTCGGGCTCGACGACCTCGATGAGCTCCACGTCGCGCACGGGGACTCCCGCGGAGGCGCTGAGGCCGAGCCAGTTCTCGTTGATGCGCAGCCACGCGAACGACGAGTGGGTCGCGCCCTTGACGTCGAGCGCGTCGATGTCGAAGCGCATGAGCGTGATGCCCGTCACGTCGCGGAGCGCCCAGCTGCCTCCGGTGACCGACTGGAAGCCGTCGCGCGCGGTGATCAGGACCTTGGCGCTCCCGGTGTTCGTGTAGCCGTTGAGCGCCGACAGGTCGTCGATGCGCCCCGGCGCCACCCTGATGACGACGCCCGCCGCGATCTCGCGCGACGTCAGGGCGTCGAGCGCCTCCCGGATCGCCGGACCCGACGCCTCGACGTCGACGACGACGTGGTCGGAGGACGCGGTGCGGATGTCGGGGGTGTCCGACGGGTAGTGCGTGCCGTCGGGCCCGTAGGTCGAGCCGGCCGCGGCGGCCGGAGCGACCTGGAACGATGCCGCCGTGACGGCGATCCCCGCTGCAGCGACGACCGCGAGGATGCGCACGAGGTGCGTCTTCGTCCGCCACGCCGATCCCGCCGACTCTCGTGCCCGGCGCAGAGCATCCGTGGTCGCGGTCCGCGGCTGCTCGGTGCAGGAGGGGGTGGCTCTGGCCATGGGGAGTGTCGTCCGATCGACTCGTGCTGCGGGGGAGGGGTGCCCGGAGCACGTCGCGGCGGAGGCCTCGAAACGCTGAACGGACCGGGCTCCTCCCGTCGAGGACGGAGCTCCGGCTGTACGCGTCAGTGCGTTCCGAGCGGATGGTGCGGTGAACGACGGGTACCGCTGCTGCTTCGCGGCAGAGCGGGACTGGGGACCGTCGGGTTCGGTCTTGCAGGGTCGGGGGTGATCGCCACGGTAGTACCCATTCGCACATCGCCGGGCTATGGAGTTTGCTTCTT
>NZ_JADILJ010000054.1 GCF_017355185.1 Rathayibacter sp. SD072
GCTCACCAGCCGTCGGGACCGGCGCTCCCCGCCGCGTACTCCTCGAGCGGAGCAGCGCCGTCGGCCCAGTGCGCGAGCACCGGGGTCACGATGCGCCAGCACTGCTCGGCCACGTCGCCCGGCACCGAGAGCAGGGTGTCGCCCTGCAGGATCCCGGCGAGCACCTGCGCATAGGCGTCGAGGGTCGCGGCGCCGGGCTCGGCCCGCAGCGTCGTGCGTGCGAGGCCGGTCGGGTCGTCGGCGCTGGTGACGAGCAGGTCGAGGGCGACGTCGCCGCCCGCGAGCGACATCCTCAGCACCGTCCCCTCGCCGGCCTCGGCCGAGCGGAGGCCGCGGGGCGGCGTCGCGGGGCGGAAGTGCACGGCGACCTCGGAGCGCGGGTCGCCGATCGCCTTGCCGGAGCGCAGGACGAACGGCACGCCCGCCCAGCGCGGCGTGTCGACCTGCAGCAGCAGCTGCGCGAGCGTCTCGGTGCCGGCGTCGGGATCGACGTCGGACTCGTCGACGTAGGAGGGGAGGAGCCGGCCATCGATGCGCCCCTCCGTGTAGCGGGCCCGTCGAGCCGTGTCCGGGTCGTCGCGCCAGAGCCGGACCGCACCGAGCACCTCGGCCATCCGCGCGTGGACGTCCTCGGGCGAGACCTCGTCGGGGCGCTCCATCGCGGTCAGCGCCAGCACCATCAGGAGGTGGCTCTGCAGCATGTCCCGCAGCGCTCCGGTGCCGTCGTAGAACTTCGCACGCCCCTCGATGCCGAGGGTCTCGTCGTAGACGATCTCGACCTTCTCGACGTGCTCGGCGCTCCAGCCGGCCTCGAGCAGAGCGTTGCCGAAGCGCAGGCCCAGCATCCCCATCACGGTGGCGTTGCCGAGGAAGTGGTCGACGCGCCAGAGGCGGTCCTCCGGGATCACCGCCGCGAGAGCGGCGTTCAGCGCGACGGCGTCGTCGAGGTCCTCGCCGAACGGCTTCTCGATCGCGACGACGAGATCCTCGGGCAGCTCGATCGCGGCCAGCGACTCCGCGACTGCGTGGCCCATCGCGGGCGGGAGGGCGACGTAGAGCACGGGTGTCGTGGGGCAGGCGTCGAGCAAGGCCGTCAGCTGCTCGGGATCGGAGGCGTCGGTCGCGACGAAGCGGGCCCGCGAGACGAGGTCGTCGACGGTGCTCGCCGCGATCCCCGCGTCCTCGAGGCTGCGGCGCACGAGCGCCTGCCACTCCTCGTCGCTCTGCGGCGTCCGGGCGGCTCCGATGAGGGTGATCTCCGAGTCGCGCGCGAGCTCGGCGACGCGGCCCAGCCCCGGCAGCAGCAGCCGCTCGGTGAGGTCGCCTCCCGCGCCGAGGATCGCGACGGTGCGCCGCGTCCGCCCGAGTGCGGTGGCTTCGGGGATCCCGATCTGCTCGGTCATGATGTCTCCTCCTGTGCGTCCTCCCTCACGGTATGGGACGGGTCTGCGCTGTTCCTCCGTGCCTCCTCCGCGCCTCCTCCGCGCACGCTCCGCCCGCGGTCCCGCCGCCGCCGCCGAGCGCCTGTGCCGAGGGAACCCCCGACCGTCGAGGGAACCCGCATCTGCGGGCTCCCTCGACCGGCCGGGGTTCCCTCACCGCGCGGCCGGGCGCGCTAGCGTCGCTCCCGACGGCGGGGACCGCCAGGGGGGAAGGTCCGCATGCTCGAGGAGTCCGACCGGGAGCTGATGCGGGTCGTGTCCCGCTACCTGAAGCGCGTCGAGGCGCTCGCCGCCACCGAGCAGACGGCCGAGCGCACCCCGCTCGGCGACGCGGTGAGCGAGCACCTCGGCACCGATGCGACGACGCTCGCGGTGACCACCGAGGAGGTCCTGCCGCACCGCCTGGTCGACGCCGACCTCGCCCTCGATGCGCTCGGAGGAGCCGGGGCGTCGGTCCTGGGCGTCGGCGGCGGCGAGCAGCGGTTCCACTCCTCCATCGGCGAGATGCTCGGCAACCCGCACACCCGCTTCGCCCCGGGCCCCGTGACCTACGCCACCCGCGCGACCGGTCCCCTGACCGACCGCCGCGTGATCGCGTTCGGCGTGCGGCTCCTCCGCGTCGAGGGCGTGCCGTTCGCGGTGCTGCAGCGCGATGCGATGCCGCAGACCGGGCGCGAGACGGCGTCGCTCGAGATCCTCTCGGCCGACGAGGACGCCGTGCCCGCGTTCGTCCGGCGCCTGCACGCTCTGATGGTCGAGCACAGCGTGCTGCGCGGCCAGGTGCTGTCGTTCGCCGGCTCCGAGTTCGGGCGCCACGCGGGTGCGACCTTCCTGCCGCGGCCCGACGTCGCGGCGGGCGACGTGGTGCTCGAGGACGGCGTGCTCGAGTCCGTCGTCGACCACGTCGTGGGCATCGGCGAGCACCGCGACGAGCTGCTCGCGGCGGGCCAGCACCTCAAGCGCGGGCTGCTGCTCTACGGCCCTCCCGGCACCGGCAAGACGCTGACCGTGCGGCACCTGCTCGCCCGCACCCCGGGCACGACGGCGGTCGTGCTCACCGGATCGAGCATCCGGTTCATCGGAGCCGCGGCCGAGATCGCGCGGACCTTCCCGCCGGCGCTGGTCGTCCTCGAGGACATCGACCTCGTCGCGATGGAGCGCGCGCACAGCCCGCAGCCGCTGCTCTTCGAGGTGCTCGACGCCCTCGACGGCCTCGACGGGGACGCCGACGTGGCCTTCGTGATGACCACCAACCGCGTGCAGGTCCTCGAGCGCGCTCTCGCCGCCCGACCGGGCCGGGTCGACCTCGGCGTCGAGATCCCGCTGCCGGGTCCCGACGCCCGCCGCCGCCTGTTCCGCCGGTACGCCGCCTCCCTCCCGTTCAGCGAGGCGGCCCTCGACGCCGCGGCCGAGCGCGCGGAGGGGACCACCGGCTCCTTCGCCAAGGAGCTGATGCGCCGCAGCGTGCTCGCGGCGGCCCTGCGCGGGGCGGCTCCGACCGACGACGACCTCGCCGCGGCGCTCGACACCCTGCTCTCGTCGGCGGAGTCGCTGACGCGGCTGCTGCTCGGCAGTCCGGGCGAGCGCGGCGAGGCGCCAGAGGAGGGCGATGCGCCCGACGGGAGCGGCACCGTCGACGGGAGCGGCACCGTCGACGGGAGCGGCACCGTCGACGGGAGCGGCACCGTCGACGGGAGCGACACGTACGAGGACGGCGTCGTCACGACCGCCGCCCAGCACGCGTCCCCCGGCATGAGCAGCCACTACTCGGTCTCGTACGAGCCGGACCAGGGCGTCTGAGCCCCACCCGCCGCGCTAGCAGCACCCGCCCCGCGCAGCCAGTCCCTGCGCGGGGCGGGCGATCGTGGTCGACTGCTCGGACACGTCCCCGCTCGAAAGCCGGTCCCATGCTCTCCCTCGTGTACGCCAGCCGCGCCACCGCCCCGTTCGACGAGGCGCACCTCGCGTCGCTCCTGCAGCAGAGCCGCGCCGACAACGGGCGCGTCGATCTCACCGGCATGCTGCTGTACCGCGACGGCCGCTTCCTCCAGGTGCTCGAGGGGCCCGACGACGCGGTGCAGGAGCGGATGGACGCGATCGCCCACGATCCCCGGCACGAGTCGATCCGCATCCTGCTGAAGGAGTCCACGACCGAGCGCCTGTTCCCCGAGTGGTCGATGGCCTACGCCGCCGTCCCCGACGCCGAGGGCCAGCCCGAGGGCTTCCGCACCACGTTCGAGGACCTCGCCGGCGACCGCGACACGAGCATGACCCTGCCCGCCCTGCGCGAGCTGGTCCGCTGGTTCCAGGAGCGCCCCGCGGCCTGAGCCTCCGCCGGCCCTGGCATGCTCGAGGGGTGGGGATCGGAGCGGACGGCGGCGAGCTGCGACGACTGCAGGAGCAGCACCGCACGCTGCTGCACCGGCACTCCCCCGAGGTCGCGGATGCGGAGTGGGCCCTCGTGCGCGATGCGGTGCTCGCCGTGCTGACGGACGAGGACCTTTGGGGTCTCTTCCCGGAGGCGCCGGCTGACGAGTACCTGCCCGAAGCGGTCGACCTCGCCCGGCTCCTGCTCCAGGACGGCGCCTGCCTCGGTCTGCACGTGCGGACCTGCTGGGCGGCGCTGTTCGACTCGGTGCTCGACATCGAGGTCGCCGATCGTCTCGCGGAGCGGATCACGGCGGAGGTGCGGGCGGCGATCGCCCTCGCGCCGGCACCCTCCGCGGACCCCGTTCGCGAGGCCGCAGCCGAGTTCCTCCTCGGCGGCTGCCCGCCCCGTCACGTCGTCGCGACGGCCGTCGAGCAGGTGGCGGCGGGGGTTCCGGGCGAGCGGTTGCTGGCTCTCGCCTCCCTCTACTCCGACGCGTCGGTCTGGGAGGTGCTCGACGCCCTGAACGCGGCCTTCGCGGAAGCGGGGGAGCCTGATCTCGTCGAGGGCAGCGACGAGACCGCGATCCTCGCGCTGCGCTCGGCGTGCCGCCGCTTGCTAGCGGGCGGGATCGACGCGTACTCGCTCGGGTCCTGGGCGGGTTCGCGCGTCGGCTTCCTCGGCCCCACGGTCACGGCACCGATCACCCTCCTCGGCGACGACCTCCACGTCGTCGACGCCGACGATCCCGGGCCTGGCCCGGCGGCACTGCTCGACGCCGACCTCCGCGCCGTCGCCTTCCTCCGCGCGACCGCCTGACCACCCGTTCCGGCCCGCTGTCGGGCTCCTGTCGAGTCCCTCCGCTCTGCTCCTCCGCCACGGATCACGGACCGCCCCCATCCGTCACGAACGGCGGCCTCGCACCCCCGGGGACCACCGTCCCTGACGGATCACGCCCCGCCGGACCCCGTCCAGGCGGCGCCCTCACCCCCAGCCGAGCTCGGCCAGCGCCTCCCGTGCGTCGCGGCGCGGCGAGTACGGCACCTCGACGCCCCGCACCAGCCGGTAGTCCGTGTCGCCCGGCCCCACCCAGAGCACGCTGTCGGAGTCGGTGGCCGAGCCCAGCGCCGCGCGGATCGCCTCCGCGGGTTCCGCGATCTCGCGCACGTCGCTCCCGTCGCGCGCCCCGTCGAGCAGCGCGCGCCGGATCCGCGCCGGGTCCTCCGACCGCGGGTGGTGATCGGTGACGACGACCACGTCGGCCCCCTCCGCCGCCGCCCGCCCCATCGGCCCGCGCTTGGACGGATCCCGGTCGCCGTCGGCTCCGAGCACCACGATCACGCGCCCCGGGGTCACCTCGCGCAGCGCCGCCACGGTCTTCTCGATCGAGTCGGGCGTGTGCGAGAAGTCGAGGTACACCCGAGGCCCGCGCTCGCCCGACACCAGGAGAGACCGCCCCGGCACCTGCGCGTCGATGCCGTCCCGCACAGCCTCGGCGAGCGCCGCGAACGGGTGCCCGGCCGACAGCAGCATCACCAGGGCGAGCCCCGCATCCGCCGCCATGTGCCGGCCGACCAGGGGGACGGAGGTGGTCAGCGACCCGTCGGGCCCGCTGAGCCGGAACACGGTGCGCTCGGATGTCGACGCGAGCACTTCGACCCGCCAGTCCGCGTCCCCGAGGGACGAGACGGTGACCACCGGCACCTCGGCGAGGTCGCGCATCCGCTCGCCCGCCGGCGAATCCAGCAGCACCACGGCGCGCTCCGACAGCTCCGGACGCAGCAGCCGCGCCTTCGCCCGCAGGTACTCGTCCATGTCCGCGTAGTCGTCGAGGTGGTCGTGGCTGAGGTTCGTGAAGCCTGCGACCTCGAAGCGCATCCCGTCGACGCGGTGCCGCGTGAGCGCCTGCGCGCTGACCTCGAGTGCGGCGGCGTCGACCCCGTCCTCGACCATGCGCGCGAGCAGCGCGTGCACCTCCGGCGCCTCGGGGGACGTGAGCCGGCTCGCGATCTCGACGGGGCCGCTCCGCCGTGTCGCCGTCGAGCTGTGCCCGACGCGCAGCCCGAGCTGCTCGAGCACCGCCGTGAGCAGGTGCACGGTCGTCGTCTTGCCGTTGGTCCCGGTGACGCCGAAGAGCGGCGGGCGGGCGGAGTCGGTGCCGTAGACCCGCGCGGCGACGGGCCCCAGCACCCGGCGCGGATCCGGAGCGACGAGCACGGGCAGACCGTCGACCCGCCGCCGGCCGTCCTCGTCGGTGAGCACCGCGACGGCCCCCGCCGCCCGCGCCCGCTCGACGAAGTCGGCACCGTGAGCGCCCCGGCCCGGCAGCGCGGCGAACAGGCCGCCCGGCTCGACCTCGTGATCGCTGACGGTGACGCTGGTCACCCGGACGTCGGGGCCCTCGAACCGCAGACCCGCGGTCGCGGCGAGCTCCGAGAGCAGCGCCCCCGCCGCGCGGCGCGGACGGAGGAACGAGAAGTCCGGCACCGCGCCCCTTGCCTGGTCAGGGGCCGCATCCGCCCGGCCCGTGCTGCCGATCGTAGGAAACAGGCCGCCCCCGGTGAAGACAGTTGACGCAGCGCAGCGCATCCCCTACAGGAAGTCGATGTACGAGCCGAGCTCCTTCGCCCGCGCGACATCGGAGCGCGATTCCTCGGCGGTGGGCGTGGGCACCTGACGTGACGCGTTCAGCGTGTCGGTCCGGTCGTCGAGGTCCTGACCGCACTCGGACAGGTCCGAGACCGCCGCCGTCGGGTGCGAGGAGCGCACCGAGAGGGGCACGCCGAGCCCGACGACGAGCATCACCTGCGACCGGGGAGCGGGCGTGGCCGCATCGTCGAGCGTGACGGTGCCCATCCTGTTGTGGTGAGCGAGGGCCATCGAGTAGCGGACCACGGCGGACGCGGTCGCGTCCTCGAGCAGGAGCGAGCCGCCGGTATGGGAGAGGGTCATCATGGGGTCATCCTTCGGTCGACGTCCCCCGAAACGACGTTCAGGGCACCGGGGACCGGAATGCGATCCTTCGAGCCTACGTCGCGCTCCTGCCCTCGCGCGGAGGTCGCGGGATCCCGTTGTCGGGTTCGAGTCTCCTCCCCAGGGCGATCCGGGGGACCGATCGCCCCGTTCCGGCGTCGAGCACCGTCCGGTGTCGGTGGTCCCTGGTTCAATACGCGTATGGCAGAGATCGGAACAGCGGAGGCGGCCCTCACGCGGGTGCACGAGTACGGAGACGAGGCGTCCCGACTCGCGCGCTCCGCAGCGCCCGTGCTCCTCGCCGCCGCCGAGGCGCTGTACGCGGGGTACCGCGCGGCCCTCGCCTGTCCGGAGGCGTTCTCGCGCGGCGGTGCAGGCGGAGGCGGTGCAGGCGCGGCCCGCAGCGAGGCGGCAGACCTGGTCGAGCGGTCGATCCGCGCCGAGTTCGCGGTCGCGCTCGGTGTCTCCGAGCGCGTCGCCTCGCGGGAGCTGGAGCAGGCGCAGCTGCTCACCGAGGACCTTCCCCGCACCCGTGCGGCTCTCGCTGCGGCTCGGATCCGCTGGGAGGCCGGGCAGGTGATCTGCTCCGCCGCCGCCACTCTGCCCGTGGCCTCGCTCGCAGCCTTCGACGAGCGCGCCGCGGAGGTCGCGGTGTCGATGACGCCGACCCAGCTGCGGCGCGCGGTGGCGCGGCTCCGAGAGGAGCTGCACGAGCAACCGCTCGCCGACCGCCACGCTCGCGCCCGCGACGACCGGTCGGTGCGGATCACTCCGGAGCTCGACCGCATGGCGACGCTGTCGGCGCATCTGCCGGCCGCCGCGGCCGTCGGCGCGTTCCACCGCCTGGACCGCATCGCCCGCTCCCTCCGCGACGGCGACGGTTCCGTCAGCGGAGACGGGCGCACTCTCGCTCAGCTCCGCGCCGACGCGCTCACCGATCTGCTCTGCGACGGCGACGTCTCGGGCACCACGCCCGTCGACGGCGACTCGGCCGCCGATCCGACCTTCGTGCCGGGGATCCGAGCGGAGGTGCGGTTGACGCTCTCGGCGAGCACCGCTGCCGGGCTCGACGACCACCCCGCCGACCTCGACGGCTACGGACCCGTGCCTGCCGCCGTCGCGCAGCGGCTCGCGGGCCCGGGACCGACGTTCACCTGCGTCACGGCAGCACCGGGCACGGGCACGGTCCTGGACGTCGGGCGCACCCTCCGGGTTCCGCCTCCGCGCATGCGCCTGCTCCTGCAGCTGCGCGACCGGACCTGCCGGTTCCCCGGCTGCACCCGTCCCGCGTCCACCGCCGAGGCCGACCACACCCTCGAGTGGCGCCACGGCGGCACGACCGCCGTGCACAACCTCGCCTCCCTGTGCGTCGCGCACCACCACGTCCGCCACGGCGACCGGTGGACCTACGCCCTCCATCCCGACGCGGTCGCCGACTGGACCACTCCCACCGGCCGCCGGGTCACCACCCGGCCGGCGCCTCTCCCCGGAGGACCGCCCGAGCCGACCCCTCGGCCGCGGTTCGTCGACCCGCCGGCGCCGTTCTGAGGCGCGTCGCCCCGCGCCGATGCGCTGCACCTGCGCGACGCCGTACTGCCCACAGACCCGGCCACGTCACGGCCCCGCGCAGCTCCGTCAGGCCCTGCCGCTGCGACACGCCCTGCCGCTCCCACGCACGCGGTCACCCCGTGCCGTCCCGCCGCGCACCGCTCGCTCGGCACCTGACCCGCTACTCCCCCGTCGGCCGCCGCCGCTGCTTCTTCGTCGCCGACCGCTGCTGCTTGGCGGCGGCGTGCCGCCGGGCCGACCCCCGCGTCGGCCTGGTCGGTCGGCGCGGAGCCGCCGGCGGTGCCAGCGCCGAGCTCACCAGCCCGCGCAGCTGCTCGAGCGCCACCTCGCGGTTCCGCAGCTGCGACCGCTGCTCCGACACCGTCACGGTCAGCGTCCCCGAGACCAGCCGCCGCTCCAGCCGCTCGAGGATCCGCTCCCGCTGCGACTCGTCCAGCACCGCGGATGCCGCCACGTCCCACGTCAGCTGCACCCGGCTGTCCGACGTGTTCACGTGCTGCCCGCCCGGCCCCGACGACCGCGAGAACCGCCACTGCAGCTCCGACGCCGGGATCGTCAGACCGCGGCCGACCTCGAGATCCACCACGAACACCGTCCTCGTCCCCCGGCCGCTCCCACGACAGCAGCGACTCCTCCGTTCACGCTATCCGGCGCTCCCGGAACACAGCCCTCCCGGTGGTCCTGTGCTCACGCCGGGACGGGCGCGAGGTCCCTCCGGGGCGCGATGGCGGGGAACGACGGCACCTGGCCGCCGGCCAGGGTCTCGAGGACCCGCACGACCTGGCAGCTGTAGCCGAACTCGTTGTCGTACCAGACGTAGAGCACGACGCCGTCCTCAGTCGCGATCGTCGCGAGGCCGTCGACCACGCCCGCATGGCGGGAGCCGAGGATGTCGGTGGAGACGATCTCGGGCGACTCGAGGTAGTCGATCTGGCGGCGCAGCGGCGAGTCCAGGGAGGCGCGGCGCAGGTGCGCGTTGATCGCGTCCCTCGTGATCGGCCGTTCCGTGCGCAGGTTCAGGATCGCCAGCGACACGTCGGGCGTGGGCACCCGGATCGAACTGCCCGTCAGCCGCCCCTCCATCTCGGGCAGGGCCTTCGCGACCGCCGTCGCCGCTCCGGTCTCGGTGATCACCATGTTCAGCGCCGCCGACCGGCCGCGACGATCGCCCGCGTGGAAGTTGTCGATCAGGTTCTGGTCGTTGGTGAACGAGTGCACCGTCTCGACGTGCCCGCTGCGCACCCCGACGAGGTCGTGGACCGCCTTGAGGATCGGCGTGATCGCGTTCGTCGTGCACGACGCGGCCGACACGATCCGGTCGTCGGCGCTGATCGCGTCGTGGTTGATGCCGTGCACGATGTTCTTCAGCGATCCCTTGCCCGGCGCGGTGAGCAGCACCTGCCGGGCGCCCGGCGACTCCAGGTGCCGTGCCAGCCCTGCCTCGTCGCGCCAGTGGCCCGTGTTGTCCACGATGATCGCGTCCTCGATCCCGTGGGCGCGGTAGTCGATGCTCGCCGGGTCGTCGGAGTAGAGGAACTTCAGCAGCGTGCCGTTGGCGAGGATCGTGTCGTTCTCCTCGTCCACCGTGATCGTGCCCGCGAACGGGCCGTGCACCGAGTCGCGCCGGAGCAGGCTCGCGCGCTTGCGCAGATCGTCCGCCGATCCGCGGCGCACCACCACCGCGCGCAGCCGCAGGGTCGAGCTCGGCCCGCCCCGTTCGATCAGCAGGCGCGCCACCAGGCGCCCGATCCGCCCGAACCCGTAGAGGACCACGTCCCGCGGCCCGTCCCCGACCCGCGGCACCCCGCCCACGACCGCGGCGAGCTGCTCCCGGAGGAACTCCTCCAGCGGCCCCGACCCCTCCCGCGTGCGGAACAGGAACGCCAGTTGCGCGACGTCGATCGAGGCCGCCCCCAGCTCGAGCTGCGTCAGGACCCGCAGGATCGGCAGCGTCTCGGCCAGCGACAGCTCCGACTCGTCCAGATGACGGGCGAACCGGTGCGCCTTGAGCAGCTCGATCGTCGATCGGTTGATCAGGCTCGTCCCGTGCAGCGACGTCACCACCCCTCGCCGGCGGTAGAGGTCGCCGATCAGCGGGATCATCGTCTCGGCGAGCGCCTGACGGTCCTCCCACGTCGCGGCCTGCAGCTGGTGGTCGATCAGGTTCACTCGGGGCTCCTGGAGGGTCTCGCGGGCGCCGGAGGGTGCGGCGTCCCGGTGGCGTCGAAGGGCCGCCGGGGAGTCGCGCTCCGCGGGCGGCTGCCGGAATCCGCTCCGATCGGCGTGGGCATCAGCGTCATCGCGAGTCCTCGTCGAGCAGTGGAGCGGGTCTCTCCGAGCCTGTCGCAGAGAGGCGGGCAGGTGCGGGCGCGAGCCATCGTAAGAACAGGCCTTTTTACGCTCCCGTCAAACCTCGCGCCGACTCGACCCCCACGCCGCGCCTCAGCACTGGAGCACCACCGCGCCGTAGTGCGTCCCCGCGCCCGTCCCGACCAGCAGCAGCGACTCCCCCTCCTGCGCCCGCGCGCGATGCAGCGCCAGCGGCAGAGCGGAGCCGATCGTGTTGCCGACCTCGGGCAGCGTGACCACCATCCGCTCGCGCCCCCACAGCCGCGCCATGCCCTCGAGCCCCGCGCCGCTCGTCTGGTGCGGCACCACGCGGTCGATGCCCGGGAGGCCCGAGCCGAGCCCCGGCCGCACGGTCTCGAGGAACGCCGGGAAGTGCCGCAGCGCGTCGATCAGCAGCCGGATCCCGTCCATGTCGAAGCGGAAGTCCCCGAGCCGGTCCGCCGCCTCCTCGATCCGGATCCGCGAGCCGAACCCGCGGATCTCGGCGTGCGCCACTCCGCTCGTGCGCGTCGCGAAGCGCGACGTCGTGATCCCCTGCCCCGGAGTCGCTGCGCGCCCCACGACGACGGCCGCGGCCGCATCGCCGATCAGCAGGGCGCTCTCCGGCTGGCCGAGGTCGATGCCGCGGCTGCCGCCCTCCGTCGACACGATCAGCACGCGCTCGGCGCGGTGCGTCGCGAGCAGGAACCCCGCCTCCTGCAGCGCGAAGAGGAACGAGAGGCAGGTGGCGTTCAACGAGTACGCCGAGACGTCGGTCATGCCCAGTCCGGCGGCGAGCAGCGCGCCCCCGTCGGGGATCGCCTGCAGCTGCGTGCCCGACGCGTTCAGCACGACGTCGATGTCGCCCGGCTCGAGCTCGGCCGCGGCGAGCGCCCGGCGCGCCGCCAGCAGCCCCAGCTCGAGCGGGTCCTCGTCGTCCGCGAGCCAGTGCCGCGTCACGACTCCGGTGCGGCGGATCGCCTCGTCGACGTCCAGACCGCAGAGCCCGGCGATCTCGGCGGTCGGCACGACGCGCCGAGGCAGCGCCTCTCCGGTGCCCAGGAGCCGGACGGGGAGCACATCGGACACGGTCGCGTCCCTCCTGCGAGACCCGCCGAAGGGTCGCCGCTCCCCCTGTATAGCGGGGATGCGCCCTCCGTGCTCGTTAGGGTGGAGCGGTCACGGCAGGAGGGGGTCCGCGTGGATTTCTGGGTCGTCGTGCCCCTCTTCGACGAGGAGAAGCTGCTCCGGGGCACCCTCGACGCCCTCGCGGCGCAGACCGACCAGGACTTCACCCTGCTGCTCGTCGACAACGGCAGCACCGACCGCTCGCGCGAGGTCATCGCCGCGTTCGCCGCCGAGCGTCCGGAGCGGCCCGTGCTCACGATCGACGAGCCGCAGAAGGGCACCGGAGCCGCCTCCGACACCGGCTTCCGGCACGCGATCGCGCACGGCGCGAGGGTCGTCGCGCGCACCGACGCCGACTCGCTGCCGGACGAGCACTGGGTCGAGCTGCTGAAGGCCGACTTCCGCGCCGGCTTCCGCTTCGTCGGCGGACGCGTCGCGCCGCGCACCGACGAGCCCGACTACCGCTGGTACGACGGAGTGATCGGCACCGCTCTCATTCGCATCCTCGAGCGGGCGCCCGGCGTCGTCTACCGCCGACCGGGCCAGCGCTACCGGATGTTCATGATCGCCGGCCTCAACCTCGCCATCGACGCCGAGCTCTACCTCGAGGTCGGCGGCTTCCCGCGCTCGAGCATCGACGACACCGACGAGGACCTCGAGCTGCACCTGAAGGTCTGCCGGGTGATCCCGGGCTCGCAGGCGAGGCTGAACCGCCGCGCGATCGTCCGCTGCTCGATCCGCAAGGGCAAGGCGCTCGGCTACCTCGGGATCCTGCTCTGGTACTGGGGCCGCAAGAAGGGCCTGGAGGTCGTCGATGTCCGCTGAGCGTGCACCAGGCCCCCGCCGCGTCCTCGTCACCGGCGCCACCGGCTTCCTCGGCGGCCACGCCGTGCGCGCGTTCCTCGCCGAGGGCGACGAGGTCATCGCCTCCGGCCGGAACGCCCCCGCCCTCGAGCGCCTCGCCGCCGCCGGAGCCGAGACGATCGCCGCCGACCTCGCCGACCTCGCGACGCTCCCCGTCCGCGCCGACGTGCTCGTCCACTCCGCCGCCCTGTCGAGCCCGTGGGGCCGCTGGAGCGACTTCCGCGAGGCGAACGTCGCGGGCACGGAGGCGATGGTCGGCCTCGCCGAGCGCGCCGGCATCCCGCGCATCGTCTTCGTCTCGTCGCCGAGCATCTACTCGGCCCGCCGCCACCAGCATCTGGTGCGCGAGGACCAGTTCGACCCGGACAGCCGGATGAGCCTCTACATCCGCAGCAAGATCGAGGCGGAGCAGGTGCTGCAGCAGGCTCTCGCAGCCGGGCGGATCCGCGAGCTCGTGATCCTCCGTCCGCGCGGCCTGATCGGCGTCGGCGACCCGAGCCTGATCCCCCGCTTCGTCGCCGCGAACCGCCGCCGCGGCATCCCGCTCTTCGACGGCGGCCGCAACGTCGTCGACGTGACGTGCGTCGAGAACGCCGCCCGGGCGCTGGTCCTCGCCACCGGCACGGAGCACGCCCACGGCAGCGTCTACAACATCACCAACGGCGAGCCGACCCCGTTCGGCGACCTGCTCCGCGCCTTCTTCGCCGCGATGGGCGAGGAGCCCCGCTTCCTCACCGTCGATCTGCGCCTCCTGACCGCTCTGGCCGAGGTGCTCGAGCGGGTCTTCGCGAGGCTGCCCGGCAGCGCCGAGCCGCCCTTCACCCGCTACACCGTCGCCACCCTCGCCTACGCGCAGACGCTCGACATCTCGCGCGCCCGCGCCGAGCTCGGCTACGAGCCGACCGTGCCGCTGGCCGAGGGCATCCGCCGCGTCGGCGAGCACTACCGGGCCGCGTCCCGTGCCTGAGCGCGAGCCCGCCCTGCGCGTCTTCGCGTGCGGAGACACCACCTTCCCGCTCGCCCGCGTGTTCCGCGGCGAGGGCCTCCCCCGCCGCACCTTCCCCTCGTCCGTCTTCCTGTACTCGCACCCGAGCGGCCGCCGCGTGCTCTTCGACACCGGCTACCCGCCGTCCCTGCAGGGCACCGGCCCCGTCGGCGCCCTCTACCGGCGGATCCTGCCGGCGCGCGTCACTCCCGCCGAGACGATCGACGCCCGGCTGCGCTCCGAGGGGCTCGAGCCCGACGACATCGACGTGGTCGTGCTCTCGCACCTGCACCCCGACCACCTCGGCGGACTGCGGTACTTCCCGAACGCGACGCTCGTCCTCTCGCGCGGCCAGCTCGAGCGGATCGAGCGCAGCCGCCTCACCGACGGCGTGTTCTCGGCGCTGATCCCGCCCTGGTTCGCCGACTCCGAGCGCCTCGTCGTCGACGAGCAGCCCGTGGTCACCGTCGCCGGAGTGAGCGGCGCCGACCTCTTCGGCGACGGCCGGTACGTGGTGGCCCCGCTCCCGGGCCACGCCCTCGGCCACCTCGGCGCGCTCGTCGAGGGCCGGTTCCTGCTCGCCGGCGACGCCGCCTGGGGCCGCGAGTCCCTGGAGTGGTCCGACCGCCTGCGCCCGCTCCCCCGCCTCATCAGCGACGACCCCGCGGCCCACCACCGCACCTCCGAGCAGCTGCTGCGCCTCGAGGCGTCGGGCCTCACCCTCTGCTTCAGCCACGACGCGTACCCGTCGCGAGTGCTGCTCGACTGAGCGCCGGTGCCGATGCACCGTGCCCGGATGATCCCCACCCCCGTCGCTCGCCCGCGGATCCGGAGAAATCAGCCGGACTCGAGGCTGCAGACCTCGCTTCTGCGGGGAGAGCGGTTCGCAACCGAGGGTGAGAGCTGTTCACGCGTGCCTCGGAGGCCGGATCCGCGGTTCCCTCCTCGGCAGCGAACACCTTCAGCGGCGCTCCGTCCCCCTCGAGGGTTCGAGAGTCGCGTTCCGGCACTCCTCCTCGAGGCGGGATCGCCGTGCCGCAGCTCAGCCCGGGAAGTCCTCCGGCCAGCCGCGCTCCGCGAGCGAGCGTCGCACGCGCTCGACGTCGGCGTCCGACGGCAGCTCCGAGGTGACGCGGGCGATCGCCGCCGCCACGTCGATCCGACTCGCGGGCAGCGCGCCCTCGGCGTCGAGCCCCGCGGCGACCTCCGCGACCTCCTCGTCGGTCAGCCGCCGGCGCAGCAGCGCCACGAGCGGCACGAAGTCCTGCTCGGGCAGCCCCGCCGGGTAGCCGGCGCGCAGCCAGCGCACGATCCGGGTGACGAGTCCGACCGGCGGCGCGTCCGCCTCCGGCAGCCCGAGCGGCCATCCCGCACTCGCGAGACGGACGGAGACGCGCACCAGGTCCTCGGGCAGCGCGGGACCCAGCAGCATCTCCTCGATGCGGAGCCGGAGCCGCGCGCGATCCAGCGGCACCCCCGCCGCGGACGCCCGGGACGCGTCGAGCACCAGCCGCTCGACGACCTGCTCGACCTCGTCGGGCGTGAGGCTGCGGCGCAGGATGCCCAGCAGCGGCACGTAGTCCTGCTCCGGGACGCCGGCCGGGTAGCCCGCCCGCAGCCAGCCGACGACGCGGGCGACGAGACCGCCCTCGGTCACCTGCTCGCTCATGCTCAGTCCTTCGGGACGAAGACGGGGATCACGTGCGTGAAGTCGACCTCCTGGCCGAAGCCCGTGGCGAGGATGATGCTCAGCCCCACGACCACCGCGAGCACGACGATCGCGAAGCAGGCGACTCCGAGCACGCGCAGCAGCGGCACGGGGAGGCGCGGCTGCTCGCCGGAGGCACCGCCCGCGACCGCGAACGAGCGGACGCCCAGCGCGAAGAGGACGGGCAGGCCGGCCCCGAGGAGGACGGCGACGAGCGCCACCTGACCGGCGGCCTCGAAGAACAGTGCGAGCACGGTGCTACTCCTCAGATCTCGGGGGGGTCAGACGTTCAGGGTCTCGGGCGACGGGCGGCGGGAGTCCTGCCACTCGTCGTTGACGTTGTGCGAGCCGATCGCGTCGCGGCGCGAGCGGACGTAGATCAGCACGGCCACCGCGACGAGGATCGCCGCCATCAGCACTCCGCCCAGCGCCCCGCCCGCGAGGTGGCCGATCCACCACATCACCGCGCCGACGAGCCCGGCGGCGGGCAGCGTGATCACCCAGGCGATCACCATCCGCAGCGCCACGCGCCAGCGCACCTGGGCGCCGGGGCGTCCGACGCCGGAGCCGAGGATCGAGCCGGTCGCGACGTGCGTGGTCGAGAGGGCGAAGCCGAGGTGGCTGGAGGCGAGGATGACCGCGGCCGACGAGCTCTCGGCCGCCATGCCCTGCGGGGTGTCGATCTCGACGAGGCCCTTGCCGACGGTCCGGATGATGCGCCAGCCGCCGATGTAGGTGCCGAGCGAGATGGCGAGGGCGCAGCTGAGCTTGACCCAGAACGGCACCGAGCCGGTGTCGCTCCAGCCGCCGGCCGCGATCAGCGCCAGCGTGATCACTCCCATGGTCTTCTGCGCGTCGTTCGTGCCGTGCGCGAGCGAGACGAGGGACGCGCTGCCGATCTGGCCGATGCGGAAGCCGTGGTCCAGGCTCTTCGAGGCCAGGTTGCCGACCACCTTGAAGACCAGCCAGGTGCCGATCGCCGCGACCGCTCCGGCGAGCACGGGCGACATCAGCGCCGGCAGGATCACCTTGCCGACGACACCGTCGAGCTTCGAGCCGTCGCCGGCCCAGTTGACCCCGTCGACGCCGAGGCCGGCGAGCGTCGAGCCGATCAGCCCGCCGAAGAGGGCGTGCGACGAGCTCGACGGCAGTCCCAGCAGCCAGGTCAGCAGGTTCCAGATGATGCCGCCGATGAGCCCGGCGAGCACGATCAGCAGCAGAGCGGATCCGCCGCCCTCGAGCAGCGCCGGGTCCGGTGCGCCGGACGAGTCCTGGATCTTCACCACCGCGTTGGTGACGGTCAGCGCCACCTCGATGCTGAGGAACGCACCCACCAGGTTGAGGGACGCGGAGAGTGCGACGGCGACCTTCGGCTTCAGCGCACCGGTCGCGATGGACGTGGCCATCGCGTTGGCGGTGTCGTGGAAGCCGTTGGTGAAGTCGAACGCGAGAGCGGTGACGACGACCAGGACGAGCAGAACGAAGGGATCCACGCAGGAATGATGCGCCTGCCGGAGGGCCGTGTGGCGACCTCACCGGATGTATTTACCGGCTATTCACTTTCGCCGTCGGCGTGGCGCGCAGAACCTCGGCCAGGAGGGGTCGTCGCGCTCGATCGTGGCTGACGAGCACTCCTGGCCGAGGTTCTGCAGAGACCTGCGGAGATCAGTGCCCGGACGGCAGCGGCGGAGTCAGGTCCGGAGTGTGCTCGGGGTCGGAGTCGACGACGGGCTCGTCCTCGTGCGGCGCGCTCGGCAGCGGCGGAGTGAGGTCGGGGGTCCGCTCCGGGTCGGTGTCCGGCGCGGCGACCGCGACCGGAGCCGCGTGCTTCGGCTCGTTCGTGGAGGTGCCCCGCTCGGCCGACTCCGCCTTCTTCGCGGCCTTGGCCTGCTTGCGCTGCAGCTTCTCGGTCTGCTCGGCGAGCTTCCGCGCCTTCTTGCGCAGCTTCTTGCTGGAGTCGCGCACCGCGTCGTGCGCCGCGCGGACCGACTTCTCGGCCTTCTTCAGAGCCTTCTTCGCCCGCTTCTCGGCCGCCTTGTCGCTGCCGGCCTTGCCGCCCTTGGTCTGCGCCATGGTGTCGTCCTCCGCTCGTCGGCCTCGACGGGCCGTCCTCCCCTTACGGTACCGAGCCGGTCCCGTAAGGCGCCTGCACGAGTCGGCGGGTGACGGTGGCGCGCCGCGTCGGATCCGGCGTACAACTGCGGCATGACCGATCGACTCTCGCCCCGCGCGTTCCGCGCCGTCCCCGGGACCGAGGACTGGCGCGTCGTCGGCGACGGAGCGCGAGCCTGGTTCCCGACACGCTCCTTCGCCGACGGCGCGGCCCTCGTCGCCGCCGTCGCGGAGATCGCCGAGGCCGCGGACCACCACCCCGACGTCGATCTGCGCTATGGAGGCGTCGCCGTGCGCCTGATCAGCCACGACGTCGGCGACATCAGCGGCCGCGACGCCGCACTGGCCGTCCGCATCTCTGCCGCCGCCCGCGAGCTCGGACTCAGCGGCGCCCCGTCCCTCGTGCAGAGTCTGCAGATCGCGATCGACGCGGTCGACGTGGAGGCGGTGCGTCCGTTCTGGCGGGCCGTGCTCGGCTACTCCCCCGTCGAGGACGCCGACCTCACCGACCCCCGGGCCCTGAGCCCGAACGTCTGGATCCAGCGGATCGCCGCCCCGCGCCCCGAGCGCAACACGATCCACCTGGACCTCTACGTCCCCCGCGACGTCGTCGAGTCGAGGATCGCCGCCGCACTCGCCGCAGGAGGCCGCATCGCGAACGGGGACCACGCGCCCGAGTGGTGGACGCTCGCCGACCCCGAGGGCAACGAGGTCGACGTGGCTCCCTGGCGCGACGACAGCGAGTGGGGCGACTGAGCCGGAACCCGCGGGCGTCTGGGAGTCGCGTTCGAGAGTCGCGCGCGCTCGGAGTGAGCACGGCAGTCTGGACGCATGGTCTTCTCCTCCGACCCCACCGGCTTCCTCGGCACGCACGGTCAGCGGCGCCCGATGCGCGGCCCCCGGCGCGACCGCTGGATGTGGTGGCGCCTGGGCGCGGGCGTCGCCGCCACCGTCGGCGGGCTGATCGCCCTGCTGGTGTTCACCGGCGGGTCGTACTAGACCGGGCCCGCAGAACGGGTCCGAAGGCGAGGCCTCTCGAGGGAGGGGCTTGACTGCTGAGCACTCTCCCAGGTCGAATCCCGAGCACCTCGGGTAATCTGGAGGGTCGTACGGCGCGGAAGACCGCGGCCGTGACGGTTCCCCAGCCCCAGCAGCGCCCCGCCCCAGCGCTGCGAACGACCCGGAAACTCTGACTGCATGCACCACGAGGATCTCGCCCCGACCCCTTCCCCCCGGGGAGTCGGGCAGACCGACAGCTCCACCGCTCTGCCGACCCGGCGCCTGCTGCGCGCCCAACAGGAGGCCCAGCGGACCGCCGGACGTCGCGCCTCCCGCCGACCGTCGAAGCCCCGCGCCTCCGCCATGGCGGCCATGACGTTCGTCGTCGGCATCGCGGTCACCACGACCATGCCGGCCTTCGCCGTCGAGGGCGCCTCCGACCCCGAGGTCGTGCGCGACACGACGAGCGCCGTGGCGGCCGCGCGCCCGCAGAGCTTCGTCGCGGCCGGCGCCGTGCAGCACACCGTCACCCGCGACGCCTTCGCCGCCGAGGCGAAGCCCGAGGTCCTCGTGCCCACCGAGTCGCTCGACGCGATCACCGCCGGAGCGGGCGAGTCGACCGCCGCCGCGGACGGCGCGTCCGGCAGCTGGATGATCCCGGTGTCCGGTCGCATCAGCAGCAGCTACGGCCCACGCCCCGACGCTCCGGTCTCGGGCGTCAACCTGTCCCACAAGGGCACCGACCTCGCCGCCTCGTGCGGCACCCCGATCGTCGCGGCGTCGGGCGGCGTCGTCGAGGAGTCGACGTACTTCGGCACCTACGGCAACTGGATCCTGATCGACAACGGGGGCGGCATCGAGACCGGCTACGCCCACAACAGCGAGCTCCTCGTCGACGTCGGCGACACGGTCGCCGCCGGCGACGTGATCGCGCTCCTCGGGAGCACGGGCGCCTCCTCCGGCTGCCACCTGCACTTCGAGACCCGCGTCGACGGCGAGGCGGTCGACGCCGTGCCGTTCATGAGCGCGCTGGGCGTGCCGCTGGGCTGACGCCGCCTCGACCAGGGGCTCTCGGCTCAGGGCCGGGCCGCGGAGTCGCCGGGCCCCGGACTCAGGGCGCGGGCACCGCCCGCGGACCGGTCGACACCGCCCCCGACCAGTGCGCATCGGCCGGATCCGTCGTGACGACGATGCGGGCATCCTGGTCGACCGCGATCCGCATCGTCCCGCCACCGCCTCCGCCGCCCTCGCCGCGCGTCGTCCCCTCGTCGAACACGCACGTCGAGCTGGACGTCATCAGTCCCTCGACCTCGACCGTCACCTCGGCGTCGGCGGTGTCGCATGCGACCGACAGCCGGATCGAGAGCGGCTCGCCCGTCAGCCGCACGGTCTGCGGCTCGGGCGCCCCGACCTGATCGGTCCAGGTGATCGCGGCCGTCTCCCCCTCCGGCAGGTCGACCGGGCCGAGCGGAGCGGGCGTCGATCCGGTCGTCGGCGCCGTCGTCGATCCGGTGGTCGGCGCCGTCGTCGATCCGGTGGTCGGCGCGGTCGTGGCCGTCGGAGGCGTCGCTGCGCCCTCCTGGGACGGCGCCGTGCAGGCGCTCATCGCGAGCACCGCGAGCATCGCCGCGGTCGTCGTTCTCCTCGTCACCATTCCGGCTCCCCCTGTCCGTCTCGGTCCCTCCGGTCTACCCGAGACGCCCTGCGCGTGGAGTGCTCTCTGCGGCCCTTGCCAGGGTCGGCTGCGACTCGGTGGGGAGCCGCCGGAGAAGCGACACGGAGCCGGCACCCAGAAAACCGAGTAACACTTGGGAGTGAGTCGAAGGGCGTCCGTGAACGAGCACGGAGCCGGACTCGCCGGCCCCGCCGACCCCTTCGCTCGTCGAGCAGGAGGTCACCATGTCCACCACCCAGCCGTCCACCGCCCAGCGCTTCACCGACCGCGTCGTCCTCATCACCGGCGGCGGATCCGGACTCGGCCGCGCCAGTGCCGTCCGCCTCGCCGAGGAGGGCGCGCGCCTCTCCCTCGTCGACATCTCCGAAGAGGGCCTCTCCGCCACCGTCGAGGCCGTGACCACCGTCGTCCCCGACGCGGAGGTCCTCACCGTGACCGCCGACGTGTCGCAGGAGGAGGACGTCGACGCCTACGTCGCCGCCACCCTCGAGCGCTTCGGCCGCATCGACGGCTTCTTCAACAACGCCGGCATCGAGGGCCGGCAGAACCTCACCGAGGACTTCACCGCCGCCGAGTTCGACAAGGTCGTCGCGATCAACCTGCGCGGCGTGTTCCTCGGCCTCGAGAAGGTGCTGAAGGTCATGCGCGAGCAGGGCTCCGGCATGGTCGTGAACACCGCGAGCGTCGGCGGCATCACCGGCATCGGCAACCAGTCCGGCTACGCGGCCGCCAAGCACGGCGTCGTCGGCCTCACCCGCAACTCCGGCATCGAGTACGGGCAGTACGGCATCCGCATCAACGCGATCGCCCCCGGCGCCATCTGGACCCCCATGGTCGAGAACTCGATGAAGCAGCTCGACCCCGAGAACCCGCGCAAGGCGGCCGAGGAGTTCATCCAGGTCAACCCGACCAAGCGCTACGGAGAGGCCGCCGAGATCGCCTCGGTCGTCGCGTTCCTGCTCTCGGACGACGCCGCCTACGTCAACGCGGTCGTCCTCCCCATCGACGGCGGCCAGTCCATCAAGTACTGAGCAGGCGGGGTGCGCCGCGCGTCGGGGGAGAATGAGTCCATGAATCCCACCGGGAGCTTCCGCGCCGCGCGCGACACCCTGCTCCAGCACCGCACCGACGCGGCCGCCGCGACCGAGGCCTTCCGCTGGCCCGACGTCGGCCCCCGCTTCAACTGGGCCGTCGACTGGTTCGACGCGATCGCGATCGGCAACGAGCGGACCGCGCTGTGGATCGTCGAGGAGGACGGCTCGGAGCAGAAGGTCTCGTTCGACGAGATGCGCTGGCGCTCGGACGAGGTCGCCACCTGGCTGCACTCGGTCGGCGTGGAGCAGGGCGATCACGTGATGCTCATGCTGGGCAACCGGGTCGAGCTCTGGGAGTCGATGCTCGCGATCATGAAGCTGGGCGCCGTCATCCTGCCCACCACGACGCTCCTCTCGCCGGCCGACCTGGCCGACCGCCTCGAGCGCGGCGAGGTCGCGCACGTGATCGCCGACGTCTCCGAGACCGCGAAGTTCGACGACGTGGAGGGCGGCTTCGGCCGCATCTCGGTCGGCGGGGCCGTCGACGGCTGGCTCGACTTCGCCGACTCCGCGGAGCCCTTCGGCATCAGCCCGGCGGTGGTCGTCGAGAGCACCGACCCGTGCCTGATCTACTTCACCTCGGGCACGACCTCCCGGCCCAAGATGGTCGTCCACACGCACGAGTCCTACCCCGTCGGGCACCTGAGCACCATGTACTGGCTGGGCGTGCAGCCCGGCGACGTCCACTCGGCGATCAGCTCCCCCGGCTGGGGCAAGCACGCGTGGAGCTGCTTCTTCGCGCCGTGGAACGCCGAGGCGACGGTCTTCGTCTACAACTACAGCCGCTTCTCGGCCACCGCGCTGCGCGAGCAGCTCGACCGCGCCGGCGTCACCACCTTCTGCGCCCCGCCGACCGTGTGGCGGATGCTGATCCAGTCCGAGCTCGGCGCGAAGCCGCGTGCGCTGACCGAGATCCTGTCGGCCGGCGAGCCGCTGAACCCCGAGGTCATCGCCACCATCGAGCGCGGGTGGGGACTCGGGATCCGCGACGGCTACGGCCAGACCGAGACCACCGCGATCATCGCGAATCCGCCCGGCTCCGAGATCGTGCCGGGGGCGATGGGCCGCCCGCTGCCCGGAGTCGCGATCGCGCTGATCGACCCGCTCACGGGCGAGAGCGCGTCGACCGGCGAGATCTGCCTCGACCTCTCGACCGAGCCCGTGAACCTCATGTCGGGGTACCACGCCGACGAGGAGCGCACGGCGCTCGCCCGCGCCGACGGCTACTTCCACACCGGCGACGTCGCCGTGCGCGCCGTCGACGGCACCATCACCTTCGTCGGCCGCACCGACGACATCTTCAAGTCCTCCGACTTCAAGATCTCGCCGTTCGAGGTCGAGAGCGTGCTGCTGCAGCACCCCGCCGTCGCCGAGTCGGCGGTCGTGCCCGCTCCGGACGCCGTGCGCCAGAGCATCGTGAAGGCCTATGTCGCGCTCGCCGAGGGCTGGGAGCCCACCGCCGAGACGGCCGCCTCGATCTTCGCCCACACCCGCGAGGTGCTCTCGTCCTTCGAGCGCGTGCGGCGCCTCGAGTTCGCGGAGCTCCCCAAGACCATCTCGGGCAAGATCCGCCGGGTCGAGCTGCGCGAGCGCGAGCAGGCCGCCTTCGACCGCGGCGAGGAGCTCACGACGGAGTGGCGGAGCGACCGGATCTGACCGCGCCGGTCGGAGCCCGGCGTTCCCCGAGTCGTGCGGCGGAGCCGCGACTCGATCCCATCCGGAACCACGCGGCGAGCGCCGGCGTCCCGCGCCAGCGGAGGAAGTCGCGGTCCAGGGCCGGGACGCCGCGGTAGCCGGAGGCGCGCGCGATCTCCTCGAGCGCGCCGAGGCGGTGCGGAGTGCTCGCCATCAGGACGGTCGCGAGCTCGAGGCGGCGCTGGGCGAGGAGCTCGTCGAGCGGGAAGCCGTAGAAGCGGCGGAACCGCACGCGCAGGGTGAGCGCCGGCACGTGCAGCTCGGCGGCGAGGCCGGCCGGACCGAAGTGCCGATCGGCGTAGCGCTCGTTCACGAGCGCGGCCGCGGCGACGGCGAGCAGATCGGGTCGGCGGGCCGGAGGGCGGCGGCGGAACGATGATCGGCGGGCCCAGCAATCCGCGTTGCGCCT
>NZ_JADILJ010000055.1 GCF_017355185.1 Rathayibacter sp. SD072
CGTCGCCGGCTGCTTCTTCATGGAGAACCTCGACGCGACCATCGTGACCACGGCGGCGCCCGCCATCGCGGCCGACCTGGGCGTCGACTCCGCCGCGATCGCGATCACCGTGACCGCGTTCCTGCTCACCGTCGCGGTCCTGATCCCGGCCTCGGGCTGGCTGAGCGAGCGCTTCGGCGTGCGCCGCGTCTTCGCCCTGGCGATCGCGGTCTTCACGCTCGCGTCCCTGCTGTGCGCCCTCAGTCCGACGCTGCCGGTGCTGATCGCCGCGCGGGTGCTCCAGGGGGTCGGCGGAGCGCTCATGGTCCCGGTCGGCCGCCTCGCGGTGCTGCGGGTCACACCGCGGGAGCGCATCATCGAGGCCATCGCGATCCTGGTCTGGCCGGGGCTGGTGGCGCCGATCGTCGCTCCGTTCGTCGGCGGGCTGCTCACGACGTACGCCTCGTGGCACTGGATCTTCCTGATCAACCTGCCGCTCGGGGCGGTCGCGTTCGTCCTGGCGCTGCGCATCGTCCCCGGTGGCAGGGAGGCGGCACCGCCTCCCCTGGACGTCGTCGGCCTCGTGCTCGTCGCCGTCGGACTCGGCGCGCTCGTCGGTGCCTCGGGACTGGTCGCCGCCTCCGTCTCGGACCCGCGGGCGCTGACGCTCGCCGTCGCGGGCCTCGCGGTGACGGCGGTGGCCGTGCGGCACCTGCGCCGCGCGCCGCATCCGCTCGTCCGCCTCGACGCCTTCCGCTTCGCGACGTTCCGGGTGGCGAACGCGAGCGGATCGCTGTACCGGGCGACGATCAACGCTGTCCCGTTCCTCCTGCCGCTGCTGTTCCAGGACGCGTTCGGCTGGAGCCCGGTGCAGGCGGGATCCGTCGTGCTCGCGCTGTTCGTCGGCAATCTGGCGATCAAGCCCGCCACCACGTGGCTGCTGCGGACCCTGGGGTTCCGCACCGTGCTCGTCGTCTCGAACGCGATCGGAGTCGCGTGCATGGCGGCGATGGCGTTCCTCACTCCGGAGGTGCCGATCGCCGCGGTCGTCGCCCTGCTCGTGCTCAGCGGCGTCGCCCGCTCAGCCGGCTTCACCGCCTACAACACCGTCACCTTCGCCGAGGTGCCGGCCGAGGGGATGTCGGGCGCGAACACGCTGAGCGCGACCACGCAGCAGGTCGCGGCGGGCTTCGGCGTCGCGGTGGGCGGCGTCGCCCTCGCGGTCGGCACCCTGCTGGGCCCGGACCTCGTGCCCTACCGGTTCGCCTTCCTGGTGATCGCGGCGCTGACCCTGGTGCCGCTCGTCGCGGCGGCGCGCCTGACCCGCGACTCCGGCAGCGAGCTGACCCGCTGACGGACAGTGCCGCGGGCGGCGGAGGATCGGGCGGCGGGGGTCAGAGGGCGCCCTGCTCCGGCGTGCCCGCGGGGATCGGGACGAGGCGCACGATGCGCGGCGGCTCCTGCAGCAGGCCCTCGAGCGAGGCGTTCAGGCGCGCGACCGGCTCGCCCGCGCCGTGGGCGTCGAGCTCGGCCGCGCTGGTCCACTTCTCGATCATCACAACGGTGCCGTCGGGCGCGTCGTGGATCGAGTAGAGCTCGCAGCCCGGCTCGCCGTGCACCTCGGCGATGCCCGCGCGCAGGGCGTCGACCATGCGCTCGCGAGCGCCCTCGGCGGGGGTGAAGACGACGTGGACGACGACGGGAGCGGTCATGGCGGGGTTCCTCACGGTGTGCGGGGCGGGAGCATCCACGCTACTCCGCCGGTCTACTCCGCCGGGCCGGTGCCCTCGCCGAGGCCGAGCGCCATGCCGTCGAGGAGGTCGTGCGCGGTCGACGTGACGGAGTCGAGTCCGGGCGAGGCGCTGCTCGCGGCGCGCAGGACCTCGCCCCAGATCAGCGCGCCGGCGGCGATGACGTCCTCGCGGCCCGAGCGGAGGTAGGGCAGCGCCGCGGCCCGGGCGGGGGAGAGGCGGGCGAGGTCGTCGCAGGCCGCGAGCACCTCGTCGAGCGGCAGGGTCGCCTCGAGCGCGTCCCGGTCGTACGCGCGGAGTCCGAGCGCGTGCGCGGTGACGGTGAGCACCGTGGCGGCGACTCCGACCACGCTGCGAGCGCGCGAGAGGTCGACGGAGGAGACGGCGAGCGCCGCGCGGACGTCCGCCCGCACCGCCTCCCGCTCCTGCTCGCTCGGCGACTCCGCTCGGCGGTGGCGCTCGGTCAGGCGGACGCTGCCGACGTCCATCGAGTGCGCCTGCTCGGGCGCCGCATCACCCAGGACCAGCTCCGTCGATCCGCCGCCGAGGTCGACGACGAGCACCGGGCGCGCGCTGTCGACGGCGCCGGTCGCGCCCCGGAAGGAGAGCGCGGCCTCCTCCTCGCCGGTGATCGTCTCTGGGCGCACCCCGATGATCCGCTCGACCGCGTCGAGGAAGGCGTCGCGGTCGGCCGCGTCGCGGGTGGCGGAGGTCGCGGCGAAGCGCAGCCGCGTCGCTCCGGCGTCGCGGACCAACTCGGCGTACTCGCGGGTGACGGCGAGGGTGCGCTCGAGAGCCTCCGGGTCGAAGCGGCCCGTGCGGTCGACGCCGTGCCCGAGGCGGACGAGCTCGGTGCGGCGGAGGACGTCGACGAGGCGACCGCCCTCGACGTCGGCGATCAGGAGGCGGAGGGAGTTCGTGCCGCAGTCGAAGGCGGCGACGCGTGTGGAGGCCATGCCGCCATCATCCCCGACGCTGCTCGGGCACCCGGGAGCACCGCCGCTAGCCTGGGAGGACGAGCCGAAGGAGCCCCCGTGCACGATCACCACGTCCGCGTCCACCGCAGCGAGGAGAACCTCGCACGCACCGGTCAGCTGGCCCACGCGCTCGCCGGCCTCGCCGTCGACCCGGTCGCCGTCGACGACGAGGTGGCCGAGATGGTCGTCAACCGCGTCATCGACAACGCCGCCGTCGCGACCGCCTCCCTGCTGCGCCGACCCGTCGTGGCCGCGCGCTCGCAGGCGCTCGCGCATCCCGCCTCCATCGGAGGAGAGGGCGCGGTCGTCGTCGGAGTGGATCCCGCCCGCCGCGTCTCGCCCGAGTGGGCCGCCTGGGCCAACGGCGTCGCCGTGCGCGAGCTCGACTACCACGACACGTTCCTCGCGGCCGAGTACTCGCATCCGGGCGACAACATCCCGCCGCTCGTCGCGGTCGCGCAGCACGCCGGCATCGGCGGCGCGCAGCTCGTGCGCGGCATCGTCACGGCCTACGAGGTGCAGGTCGACCTGGTCAAGGCGATCAGCCTGCATCGGCACAAGATCGACCACGTCGCCCACCTGGGCCCGTCGGCCGCCGCGGGGCTCGGCACGCTGCTCGGTCTCGACGTGGCGACGACGGAGCAGGCGATCGCGCAGGCGCTGCACACCACCACCGCCACGCGGCAGTCGCGCAAGGGCGAGATCTCGAGCTGGAAAGCCTACGCACCGGCGTTCGCGGGCAAGATGGCGATCGAGGCGGTCGACCGGGCGATGCGCGGCGAGACCAGCCCGTCGCCGATCTACGAGGGCGAGGACGGCGTGATCGCCTGGCTGCTCGACGGCGCCGACGCGTCGTACGACGTGCCGCTGCCCGACCGCGGCGAGGCCAAGCGCGCGATCCTCGACACGTACACGAAGGAGCACTCGGCCGAGTACCAGGCGCAGGCGCTGATCGACCTCGCCCGCCGGCTGCACCACTCCCACCCCGAGGCGACCGACCCCGAGCGCGTCGAGCGCATCGTGATCCACACCTCGCACCACACCCACTTCGTCATCGGCTCGGGAGCGAACGACCCGCAGAAGTACGACCCGGCGGCCTCGCGCGAGACGCTGGACCACTCCGTGCCGTACATCTTCACGGTCGCCCTGCAGGACGGCGCCTGGCACCACGTGCGCAGCTACGCCCCCGAGCGGGCGGCGCGGGCCGACACCATCGCGCTGTGGCACCGCACGACGACCGAGGAGGACGCGGAGTGGACGCGCCGCTACCACTCCGAGGACCCCGCCGAGAAGGCGTTCGGAGCGCGCGTCGAGATCCTGCTGACCGACGGCACCACGATCGTCGACGAGATCGCGGTGGCGGATGCGCATCCGCTCGGCGCCCACCCGTTCTCGCGCGAGCAGTACGTGTCGAAGTTCCGCTCGCTCGCGGCCGACGTGCTCGAGGAGCGCGAGATCGAGCGGTTCCTCGACCTCGCGCAGCGGCTGCCGGAGCTGACGCCCGAGGAGGTCGGACGGCTCACGGTGGTGGCGGCGCCGGGCGTGCTCGCGTCGGTGGAGTCGCCGCGCGGACTGTTCTAGCCCCCGTCTCCGCGAGATGCCTCTTCGGTACGCGACACGCCGGAGGCGGCGTACCGGAGTGGCATCTCGCGATGAGCGTCAGAGCAGGGCGTCCGTCAGGTGGTCCGGCGTGCCGAAGCGGTGGGCGGTGATCGAGACGGCCTGCTCGCGGACGAAGGGCAGGAGCTCGAGGCGTCCCGACTCCGTCACAGCACCGGCGTAGACCGCCAGGTCGGGGCGGCCGTCGGTGACCGAGGTCACCGCGGAGGCCGGTGCGCCGATCAGCCGCACCCGGCCCGCTCCGTGCGAGCGGACGCGACGCGACCAGGCGGCGTCGTCCTCCACGACCACGTCGGCGACCGCAGCCGTTGCGGCGGCGACCTGCGGAGGCAGTGACGTCGCGCTCGACACGACCACCGCTCCTCCGACGCCCGCCGCTGCGGCGACGACCTGCACGAGCGAGCCCACCGGCTCGCCCTCGGCCAGGCGCACCAGAACGGGGGAGCCGTACGCGAGCCGCCGGAACACATTGCGCTCGGCCGCGAGCCCGGTCACGTCGCGGGGCGCGTGCTCCGCGAGCGCCTCGGCCGCGCTGCGCGCCGTCCGCTCGACGGCTCCCGCCTCACCCGCCGACAGCTCCGCCCGGGCCGCCGCGACGATCCTCGCGGACGCAGCAGGCACCTCCGCCGTCGCCGTCGACTCGCGGGGCGACCACGTGCCGAGCCCCAGAAGGTAGTCGGGCCCGCCGGCCTTCGTGCCCGGCCCGACCGCCGACTTCTTCCACCCGCCGAACGGCTGCCGCTCGACGATCGCGCCCGTGATGCCGCGGTTCACGTAGAGGTTGCCGGCTTGGATGCTCTCGAGCCAGATGCCGATCTCGGCCGGGTCGAGCGCGTGCAGCCCGGACGTCAGGCCGTAGTCGACCTCGTTCACGAGCGCGATCGCCTCCTCGAGCGTCGGTGCGGTCATGATGCCGAGCACCGGCCCGAAGTACTCGGTGCGGTGGTACTCGGAGCCCCGGCGCACGCCGTCGCGAACGCCCGGGCTCCACAGGCGCCCGGAGTCGTCGAGCTTCCGCGGCTCGAGCAGCCAGCGCTCGCCCGCTCCGAGCTCGGTCAACCCGCGCAGCAGCTTGCCGGAGGCGGGCTCGATGACCGGGCCCATCCGCGTCGCCGGATCGGTCGGGTAGCCGACCGTCAGCGACGCGACCGCGTCGAGCAGCTGCGCGCGGAACCGCTTCGAGCGGGCCACCGAGCCGACGAGCACGACGAGCGACGCGGCCGAGCACTTCTGGCCGGCGTGCCCGAACGCGCTCGAGACGACGTCCTTGACCGCGAGGTCCAGGTCGGCCGAGGGAGTGACGATGATCGCGTTCTTGCCGCTGGTCTCGGCGAGCAGCGGGAGGTCGTGCCGGAACGAGCGGAACAGCTCCGCCGTCTCGTACGCGCCGGTGAGGATCACGCGGTCGACGGCGGGCGAGGCGACGAGGTCTGCGCCGAGCTCCTCCTCCGGGACCCGCAGCAGCAGCAGCGCCTCGCGGGGGACCCCCGCGGCCCAGAGCGCCTCGGCGACGACGGCGCCGCAGCGCGCGGTCGGGCCGGCCGGCTTGAGCACGACGGCCGACCCGGCGGCCAGGGCGGCGAGCACACCGCCGGCCGGGATCGCGACCGGGAAGTTCCACGGCGGCGCGACGAGCGTCAGCTGCGCCGGGTGGAACTCCGCGCCGTCGACCGAGTCGAGCTCGCGGGCGCGCTCGGCGTAGTAGTGCGCGAAGTCGATCGCCTCGGACACCTCCGGGTCGCCCTGGTCGAGCGTCTTGCCGGCCTCGGCCGCCATCACCTCGAGCAGGTCGGCGCGGCGCGCCTCGAGCTCCTCGCCCGCGCGGTGCAGGATCCGCGCGCGTTCGTCGCCGGGGACGCGACCCCAGGCGAGCCCGGCGTCGCGGGTCGCGGTGAGCGCCGACTCCAGCTCGGGGAGGGTGGTGAGCGTCGCGGCTTCGATGCTGTCGACGCCGAGCCGGGAGGAGGGCACCCGCGAGAGGATCGCGTCGGCCCAGTCGCGGTTCGCCGCGACGGAGGGGTCGGTGTCGGGGGTGCTGCGGAAGTCGCCGAAGCCGGGTCGGCCGCTCGCTGCGAAGCGGTCGGGGACGCGGTGCGCGGGCGGCACGGCTCCGTCGAGGGCGGCGACCGAGGCGCGGAAGCGCGCCTCCTCGCGGGCGAACAGCTCGGGCTGCGCCTCGAGCTCGAACACCGCCGACATGAAGTTCTCGCTCGACGCGCCCTCCTCCAGCCGGCGGATGAGGTACGCGATCGCGACGTCGAACTCGGCCGGGGCGACGACCGGCGTGTAGAGCAGGAGCGACCCCACGGTGCGGCGGACCGCCTCCGCCTGGCCCTGCGCCATGCCCAGCAGCATCTCGTACTCGACGCCGTCGCGGACCCCTCGCTCGCCCGCCAGCAGCCACGAGTAGGCGACGTCGAAGAGGTTGTGGCCGGCGACGCCGACCCGGACGTTGCGGATGCGCTCCGGGTGCAGCGCGTAGTCGAGCACGCGCTTGTAGTTCGTGTCCGAGTCCTGCTTCGTGCCCCAGGTCGCGAGCGGCCAGCCGTGCACCGAGGCCTCGACCTGCTCCATCGGCAGGTTCGCGCCCTTGACCACGCGCACCTTGATGCCGGCGCCGCCGCGGGCGCGACGCCCGGCGCTCCACTCCTGCAGGCGGATCATCGCCGCCAGCGCGTCGGGCAGGTACGCCTGCAGCACGATGCCGGCCTCGAGGTCGTGGAACTCGGGGCGGTCGAGCAGGCGGGTGAAGACCGCGATGGTGAGGTCGAGGTCCTTGTACTCCTCCATGTCGAGGTTGACGAACTTCGTCGGCGTCGACGCGGCGGCGCGGGCGAACAGCGGAGCGAGCTCGTCGACGATGTCGTCGACCGCCGCGTCGAAGGCCCACGGGTTGTGCGGGGCGACGGTGGAGGAGACCTTGATCGAGACGTAGTCGACGTCGTCGCGGGCGAGGAGGCGGTGCGTGCCCTCGAGGCGGCGTTGCGCTTCCTTGCGGCCGAGCACGGCCTCGCCGAGCAGGTTCATGTTGAGGCGGACGCCCTCGCGGCGGATCTTCGCGATCGCGGGGCCGAGCTTCGCGTCGGTCGCGTCGATGATGAGGTGCCCGACCATCTGCCGGAGCACACGGCGGGCGATCGGCACGACGACGTCGGGGAGGATCGGGGCCATCGCGCCGCCCAGGGCGACCGCGCCGCGCATCGGGGCGGGCAGGAACCGGGGGACGCCGCCCGCGATCGAGCGCAGCGCCGCGGCGGCGACCCGGGTGTCCTCGGGGCGGACGACCCCGTCGACGAAGCCGACGGTGAAGTCGAGACCGGCGGGGTCCTTCAGCACGCCGGCGAGCTGCGCGCCGGACGCGTCGGTGGGGATGCCGGCGGCCTCGCGGAGCCACCGGCGCACGAGCGCGACGCTCGCGTCGACGAGCCGGGGATCCACGGAGTCGGCAGAAGGCGCGGTGGTCGCGGCGGGACGTGCGGCGAGGTCGGTCACGGTGGTGCCCTTCGGCTCGTGCGCCGCGGAGTGGGCGGCGTCTCCCCTCAGTATTCGACCGGGTACCGTTGAGCAGAAGCGATCATTCCTGACCGGTACCGGTCAGCTGAGCTGATGAATCGGAGGGTCGCCGTGCTCGACGTCCGCCGCCTGGTCCTGCTGCGCGAGGTCGCCGTCCGCGGCACGCTCGCCGCCGCCGCCGAGGCCCTCGCCTACAGTCCCTCCGCCGTCTCGCAGCAGCTCAGCGTGCTCGAGCGCGAGACCGGCGTGGAGCTCCTGCGCAAGGTCGGGCGGCGGGTGCAGCTCACTCCGCAGGCCGAGATCCTCGTCGAGGCGGCGGGGGAGGTGCTGGCGCTGCTCGAGCGGGCGGAGGCGGCGCTCGCCGCGTCGGGCGAGTCGGTCACTGGGCGCGTGCGGGTCGCGGTCTTCCAGTCGGCCGCCCTGGCGCTGATGCCTCGGGCGCTGCGCTCCGCGGCCGAGCGGTTCCCCGAGGTGCGGGTCGAGATGGTGCAGCGCGAGCCGGAGGGGGCGCTGCACGAGACGTGGGCGCGCGAGTTCGACCTCGTGATCGCCGAGCAGTACCCCGGCCACTCGACCTCGTGGCTGCCCGGTCTGGTGCGGGCCGACCTGACCAGCGACGCGATCCGCCTCGCGGTGAGCCGCGACTCCGCCGTGCGGAGCCTCGCCGACGCCCGCGACGAGGCCTGGGTGATGGAGCCGCGCGGCACCGCGAGCCGCCACTTCGCCGAGCAGCTCTGCCGGGTCGCCGGCTTCGAGCCCGACGTGCGCTTCGAGACGGCCGACCTGCAGGCGCAGATCCGCCTGGCCGCCTCGGGCAACGCGGTGGCGCTGATGCCGGACCTGGTCTGGGCGGGCGGGGAGCCGGACTGCCGACTGCTCGAGCTGCCGGGAGCGCCCCGGCGCACGATCTTCACGGCGCAGCGCGAGGCGGGGCTGGCGACACCGGCGGTGCGGGTGGTGCGGGAGTGCCTGGAGGAGGCGGCGAGCGCGTACGCGTGAGGAGGAGCGCTGCTCCTCCACATCCGCTCGCCGCTGACCGCTTCCACTGATCTCGGGGACCCGGCTGCCCGGATCGCCGGACGCTGCTTCACTGCGGGCATGACATCGGACGGAGAGACCCCTGCGCCGGAGGCGCTGCTCGGTGAGGTGCGCGAGCGCGGGGATCGGGCGGCCGAACTGGCGCGCGCGGCGTCGCCGATCCTGCTGGCCTCCGCGGAGGAGCTGTACGCGGGGCACCGGACGGCGATGGCGCGGCCGGAGTCCTTCGCCCGCGGGCTCGCCGATCCCGCCTCGGACGATCTCGCCGAGCGATCGGTCAGAGCCGAGTTCGCTGTCGCCCTCGGGGTGTCCGAGCGGGCGGTCGCGCGGGAACTCGAGCATGCGGCGCTTCTGATCGAGGACCTCCCGCTCACCCGGGCGGCACTGGCGGCGGCCCGGATGCGCTGGGAGGCGGGGCAGATCATCTGCGCGATCGCGGCGACGCTGCCCGTGCAGTCCCGGCCCACCTTCGACGAGAGCGCCGCCGACCTGGCAGTGGCGATCACTCCGACGCAGCTGCGACGCGCGCTCGCCCGTCTGCGCGAGGAGCTCCACCCGGAGCCGATCACCGAGCGTCACGCTCGGGCGCGCGAGAACCGTGCCGTGTGGATCACCCCGGAGACCGACGGGATGGCGATGCTGTGCGCGCACCTGCCCGCGACGGTCGCGCTGGGCATGCACAGCAGACTCGACCGCATCGCCCGGACCCTGCGCGACGGCGTCGATCCCGACGGCGCCTCCGGCGACCCTCGGACCCTCGCGCAGCTGCGGGCCGATGCCCTCGCCGACCTCGTCTGCGACGGAGACCTCGTCGACACCACGCCCTCACCCGGCCCCGAGACCCGGCGGCGCGCCTTCGTGCCGGGGGTCCGTGCTCAGGTGCGCCTCACGGTCGCGGCGAGCACCGCCCTCGGCCTCGACGACGCGCCGGCCGAACTGGACGGCTACGGGGCCGTGCCCGCCGACTCCGCTCGTGCGCTGCTCGTCTCGACGCTCACGCGGGTGGTGACGGAGCCCGACACCGGCGCCGTGCTCTCGGTCGGGCGCACGCATCGGCTCCCGCCCGAGCGGATGCGGCTCTTCGTGCAGCTGCGTGACGAGACCTGCCGGTTCCCCGGCTGCACTCGCCCCGCCTCATCGGCCGAAGCCGACCACACCGTCGAATGGCGCCACGGGGGTGAGACCGGGCCGCACAACCTGGCCTCGCTCTGCACCGCGCACCACCACGTCCGTCACGGCGACCGCTGGACCTACGTCCTGCATCCTGACGGCACCGCCGACTGGACCACTCCTACCGGTCGGCGGGTCGTCACCCGACCGCCGGGGCTGCGCCCTGCGCGCGGTGCGCCGCTCGTTCCGCCGTCGGCGTCGCGCCCGTCGCTCGCCGGTGAGGACCCACCGGTTCTCTGACGCGCCTCGAGGCGCGGAAGCGTCCTCCCCTGCTTGCTCGCGGGGCCGAGCCGGCCGCGGGTGCTCGTGGGTGGAGATCCGTCTGCCGCCGGTTTCCGGCTCGCGCCTCACGCCGGCGCGTGCACCAGCTCCGAGATCCGGCGCTTGTACTCGTTGAACTCCGGTGCGGTGACGTCGCGCTCGCCGGTGAGGTCGATGGGCACGATCTCGCTGATGTGCCCGGGGACCCCGTGCGAGGCGCCGCCCGTCATCACGACGACGCGGTCGGCGAGGTAGACCGCCTCCTCGATCGAGTGCGTGACGAAGAGGACCGTGGTGCGCGTCTCGCGGTGGATGCGCTTGAGCTCGATCTGCAGGTCGGAGCGGGTGAGCGCGTCCAACGCGCCGAACGGCTCGTCCATCAGCAGCACCGAGGGCTCGTTGGCGAGGACTCGGGCGATCGCGACGCGCTGCTGCATGCCCCCGGAGAGCTCGCCCGGGTACCGGTCGGCGAAGCGGGTGAGCCCCACCGCCTCGATGAAGCGGTCGGTCACCTCCGCCACGGCCGCCTTGGACAGCTTCTTGCGCCGCGGTCCGTACGCCACGTTCTCGCGCACGCTCAGCCAGGGGAAGAGACCGTAGTCCTGGAACACGACGCCGCGATCGGGTCCGGGCGCCGAGACCGGGGTGCCGCCGACCTCGACGACGCCCTCGGTCGCCTCCTCGAACCCGGCGAGGATCCGCAGCAGCGTGGACTTGCCGCAGCCGCTCGCTCCGACGACGGCTACGAACTCGCCGGAGGGGATGTCGAGCGTCACGTCGGCCATGGCCAGCACGCCGCCGTTCGCCGTCTCGTAGCGCTTGACGAGGTCGAGCACGTGGACGTCCGCAGTGCGGACAGCGGGGGTCGCGACGGTCATCGGGCACTCCTCTTCTTCGAACGGGTCGTCGGACGGGCCGTCGGACGGCTCGTCGGGAGCGCGCTCACCGTCGGCAGCCCCCTCACGAGATCAGCGGCCGGCGGCCGAACAGCAGGCGGAACACCAGCAGCAGCAGCCGGTCCGAGGCGAATCCGGCGATCGCGATGCAGATCATCCCGACCACGATCAGATCGGTGCGCACCACGTCGCGGGCGAGGAAGATCGTCGAGCCCAGCCCAGTGCTCACCCCCGTGGTCTCGCTCAGCACGAGCACCACCCACGCGAGCCCGAGCCCGACGCGCATGCCGTTGACGATCGCGGCCGCGGAGGCCGGCAGCACGACCCGAGCGAGCACGCCCGCGGTCCCGGTGCCCAGCATCCGTGCCGCCTCGATCAGCCGGGGCGGCACCTGGCGCGCGCCGCTGATGGTGCCGAGCACGATCGGGAAGAACGCCGACAGCGTGATCAGGAAGATCGACGCCTGGTCGCCGTAGCCGATCAGGAGCGCCACGAGCGGCACCCACGCGGTCGCGGGCACCGGGCGGAACAGGTTGATGAACGGATCGAACAGCGAGTTCACCGTGTAGTAGCGCCCCATCAGAACGCCCAGCGGGATCGCGAGGAGCGTCGCGAGCGCGAAGCCGCCGAACACGCGCCCGGCGCTCGCCCCCAGATCGGTCCACAGCAGCCCGCTGAACGCGTCGTTCCGGAGCCCGCCGAAGGCGTAGTCGATCAGCGAGACCAGGACGTCGCCCGGGTAGGGCAGGAACGCCATCCGGATGCCGAACGGCAGCTCCCACTCGCCGGCCCGCCCGAACTGCCAGAGCAGGACGAACAGGATCGGCACCGGCAGGCCGAGCAGGAAGGTCCGCAGACCGCCGCGCCCGGGCCTGCGCCGGCGCTTCGTGGTCGCGAGCCGCTCGGTGGCGGTCGAGGGCTCCAGGGTCGTGGTCATCGTGCGGCCGATCAGGACGTCGGCGCGAACGTGGTGTCGACGACGTCCTCGATCGCGGGCGCCTCGTCGATGAAGCCGAGCTCCTGCATCTGGCCCGCGAGCGCCTCGAGCTGGCCCTGGTACTCCTCGGTCAGATCGGAGCGGAGCCAGAAGTTCTCGAGCGCCGACTCGAGCACGTCCTGGTCGCCGCCGAACTCGGCGATCATGTCGGGCAGCCACTCGTCGACGTTCTCGCTCATGTACTCGGTGGTCGCCGCGTGCGTGTCGACCACCTTCTGCACGACCTCCGGCTGCTCCTCGATCATCGCGCCGGTGGTGACGAGCCCGATGTTCACCCGGCCGATCGGAGTCGCGTACGGGTCGGCGATCTCGGTCGCGCCGGCCGCCTCCGCGATCGAGACGCCGATCTCGACGCCGAAGAAGGCGTCGATCGAGCCGCTCGTGTAGGCCGACGCCATCTCGGGCACGGGGATCGTGGTCAGCTCGAGGTCGGAGTCGGTGAGGCCCGCCTCCTCGAGGTAGTAGCGCAGGGCGACCTCCTGGGCGCTGCCCTGGATGTAGCCGACCTTCTTGCCCGCGAGGTCCTCGACGGAGGAGATGCCCTCGCCGCCGAGGAAGCCCGAGCCGCCGTCGGCGGCGGAGGCGACGATCGTCAGGTCGCGGTCCTGGGCGACGGAGGAGATGGTCGGGGTGACACCCGAGATCGCGAAGTCGATGGTCCCGGCGACGAGGGCGTCCGAGAGGGCGGGCGTGGTGTCGAGGGTGATCACCTCGAACTCGACGCCCTCCTCGGCGAACTGCTCGTAGAGGAAGGGCTGGTAGAAGTGCGGCTGGCCGCGCAGGGTGCCGACCGTCACGGTGACGCTCTCGCCGCCTCCGTCGCCCGAGTCGGTGCCGGCGTCGCTCGCGCCGGAGCAGGCGACGAGCGAGAGGGTGGCGGCCAGGGCGCTGCCCAGCGCGAGGGCGCGGACGGCGGTGCGGGAGGTGGTCGGGCGCATGGGCGGGCTCCGTCGAGGTGGGGGATGGCGCGGCCCGCCGTGCTGTCGGCGGGGCGGCCGGGTCGCCTCCTACTCAACCGCCCGCAGATGCTGGGGGGTTTCTGAGGGGTTTCGGATGTGTAAAACCCGGCCGCGTTCATCGAGGCCACCCCCGTTCGTCACCGCCCCGACCTTCTGGGGGAGGCCTCCGCAGCGCTACGGTCGCGGCATGGAGCAGGCGCGGCGCGGCGAGGTGGTGGCTCTGCCCGTCGCGGCGCTCGTGTTCGCGGCCGGCGCGGCACTGGCGTTCGGTCTGGGCGATGCCCTCGAGGCCGTCTCGGACGAGGCGTTCGCGCTGTCCTGGATCCTCGGCTGGGCGCTGCTGGCGTGGTCGGCCCTGCTCGGCGTCCTCGCCGTCGCGCTGCTCGCCGCGCGGCGACCGCTCTCGCGGGCGGGCCTGGGAGTCTGCGTCGCCGCGGTCGCGGTGATCGCGGTCGTCGCGGCGACGCATCCGCTCGTCGGGTCGGGCGCCGGCGCCGGCTGAGCCGTCGCGGGTCAGACTCCCCAGTTGAGGAAGGGCGCGCGGATGCCCGACACCGTCACCTCGTCCTCCGCCAGCACGCCCACGGTGTGCGTCAGCTCGACGCCGTCGAGCGTGCCGACCGGTGTGGTGTCGAAGGTGAAGAGCCCGGGGGCGCCCTCCTGGACGCTGTCGGGGTGCTCGGCGCGCACCTCCTCGGCGGCGTCGCCCACCGCCACTCCGGCGAGGGTGCTGATCGCGACGTCGCCGACCGCGGGGGCGTTCGCGGCGAGGAGGAAGTCCGGCTCGGGGTACTTCGTCTCCGGACCCCCTGCGTCGTAGACCTCGGTGTCCTTGAAGTCGAAGCCGGGCCAGCTCGAGTTCCGGGTGCGGTAGCCCTCGTAGGGGATGTCGTCGGATTCCGCGGGGGCGCTGCCGAAGGCCTCGGTGAGAGCGGCCACCGCACCCGTGCCGTCGCGGTACTCCCACGTGCCCAGCTCGGTGCCGTCGGCGTCGACCAGCGAGAACGAGGTGGGGCCGATCAGCAGGCTCGCGGCGTCTGCGGCGGTGGGGGTCGGGATCGCGGTCGGGATGGCCGAGGCGGAGGCGGGAGCCGTCGTGCCAGCGGTGGGCGTCGCGGTCGACCCCGGCGCACCCGTCGCGGAGCCGGTCGGCTCGGCCACCGGATCGGCGGAGGGGGTGCAGCCGGTCAGGCCGGTCAGAGCGGCGAGTGCGGCAGCGCCCAGGAGCGTGCGGGAGCGGAGGTGCATGGCGGAGGACCCCTCGGGAGCGGACGACGGAGGCGCGGACCGTCCCCCTGACCTCATCCTCGGTCCTGTCGCGGAGAAGTCGGCACTGGATCCTGTAACGATCCGGATCCGCCGTCCACCCCTGTCGCCGCGAGCGGGCACGCGGTCGACTGGCTGCGGCTCGCGCTCCGCGGGCACTGCGAGGAAGAAGGACCGCATGACCACCTGGCTCATCACCGGCTGCTCCACCGGACTCGGGCGCGCGCTCGCACAGGCCGTCCTGGCGCACGGCGACAGCGTCGTCGTCACCGCGCGCGACGTCGACTCCGTCCGGGACATCGCCGAGCCGTACCCCGGGACAGCGCTCGCCGTCGCCCTCGACGTCACCGACGAGGCGCAGGTCGCCGCCGCGGTCCGTGCCGCCGAGGAGCGGTTCGGGCAGGTCGACGTGCTCGTCAACAACGCCGGCTACGGCTACCGTGCGGCCGTGGAGGAGGGCGACGAGGACGACGTGCAGCGCCTCTTCGACACGCAGCTCTTCGGCTCCGTGCGCACGATCAAGGCGGTGCTGCCCGGGATGCGCTCGCGCCGCTCCGGCACGATCGTGAACCTCTCGTCGATCGGCGCGCGGATCTCGCCGGAGGGGTCGGGCTACTACGCCGCCGTCAAGGCGGCGATCGAGGCGCTGACGCTCTCGCTCCGCAAGGAGGTCGCGCCGCTGGGGATCCGCGCCTTCTCGGTCGAGCCCGGCGGCTTCCGCACCGACTTCGCGGGGCGGTCGCTCACGCAGTCGTCCGAGCCGATCGCCGACTACGCCGAGACGGCGGGCAAGCGCCGCAAGGAGCACGACACCGTGCACGGCACCCAGGCAGGCGATCCGGAGCGGGCGGCGGCCGCGCTGATCCGGGTCGTCGGATCGGAGTCGACCCCGTCGCTCCTCCTGCTCGGCAACGACGCGCAGGACGCGTTCCGCGCCGCGCTCGACGCGCTGCGGGCGGACGCCGACGAGTGGGAGCAGCTGAGCAGGAGCACCGACTTCGACTGACGGAGCAGCGGCACCGAGCAGGCGGAGCCGTCAGCCCGCCGCCTCCTCGAAGGGGAAGACGAGCAGGGTCGAGGTGGCCGTCGCGACCAGGCGCCCCTGGGAGTCGGTGACCCGCGCCTCGGCGAACGCGACGCGCCGGCCCGGCTTCACGACAGTGCCGATCGCGAGCAGCTCGCCACTGTCGCGGTGCACGCCGCGGAGGTAGCTGACCGTCAGGTCGAGCGAGGTGTAGCCGACTCCTGCGGGCAGCGTCGACTGCACGGCGCAGCCCGCGGCGGAGTCGAGGGCCGTGCAGACGAAGCCGCCGTGCACCAGCCCGATCGGGTTGTAGTGCGACTCGTCCGGTCGGCAGCGGAAGACGACGCGGCCCTCCTCGACCTCGGCCAGGTCGGTGTTCATCAGCGCGGTGATCGGCGGGGGCGGGATCGTGCCGTCCTTCATCGCGCGGAGGTGCTCGAGTCCGCTCATCCGCCTCGCCGCCTCCGCCGTGGCCATCGGATCGTGCCAGGTGATCGTCCTGCTGCGCTCGTCGCTCATGGTCGTCCCTCCTCGCCACGTCGTCGTGGGTCGCGAACGCACCCTACGCCCGCGACCGCGCCGCTACGCCGACTCGCGTCGGACGAACTCCGTCGCCAGCTGCACGTGGGCCGGCTGCTCGCCGTCGATCTCGGCGAGCAGCAGCCGGGTCATCTCGCGCGCGATCCGCTCGAACGGCTGGCGCATCGTCGTGATCGCGGGAGTCGCGGCGCTCGCCGCGGGACTGTCGTCGAAGCCGCCGACGGCGACGTCCTCGGGCACGCGACGACCCGCGGCGAGCAGCACGGTGAGGGCACCGGCGGCCATCCGGTCGTTCGCGGCGAAGACGGCGTCGACGCCGGGGGAGGACTCGAGCAGTCGGGTCATCGCCTCCGCGCCGCTGCGCTCGGACCAGTCGCCGTACTCCACCTGTCCCGCCGCCGCCTCGCCGAGCGCGTCCCGGTAGCCGTCCACCCGGAGGGAGGCGCCGAGGCGGTCGTCCGGCCCGGCGATCATGGCGGGGCTGCGGCGGCCGAGGCTCAGCAGGTGCTCCGTCATGCGGCGGGCGCCCTCGCGATCATCGGCCGCGACCCAGCCCGCGCCGCCGCCGCGGCGGTCGGGAGTGCCGCAGCAGACGACGGGCATGCCCGCGGCGCTCAGCTCGTCGAGGAGGGTGAGGTCGCGGCTCCACGACACGAGCATCACTCCGTCGATCTGCCCGGTGCCGAGGAAGTCGAGGGCGTGCCGCTTCGAGGCGTCGTCGGCGGCGAGGAGGAGGACCATCGCGTGGCCCTGCTCCGCCAGCGCCTTCGAGACGTGGGTGAGCAGGACGGCGACGTTGGGGTCGGCGAAGAGGCGCTCGACGTCCTCGCCGAGCACGAAGGCGATCGCTCCGGCGCGGCGGCGGCGCAGGCCCCGGGCGTGCGCGTTCGCCCGGTAGCCGGTGCGCCGCACGGCCGCGTCGACGGCGCGCTGCGCGTCGGGACTCACCCACTTGCCGCCGTTCAGTGCGCGCGAGACGGTGCCGCGGGAGACGCCGGCGGCGGCGGCGACGTCGTCGATGGTGGGGCGCCGCGGAGGATCGCCGACGGGGGTCATCGCCCCAGTGTAGGCACCGCGCGCACCTGGAAACGATCACAGTCGCCGCGCAGTCATCGGCACGGCTTGCGCCACCGAATCGGGCTTTCGACACTGGGAGCGATGACAGCTAGCCTGACCGGGCACCCGCCGCTCACCGCGGGCAGCGAGCCGATCCGAAGGAGCATCAGGGATGACCGACCGCGCCGACACCGCCGACCGTTCCGACACCGCCGGCACCGGCACCGCCGCCTCCGCTCCGGGGGCTCCCGCCGTGACCGCCACCGTCCGGCACGTCCCGTGGGAGCGCGAGCGGCACGAGCCGCCGATGAGCACCGTCGAGGACCCGCACTCCCGCTACCGCCTCACCGATCGGTCCGTCCTCCGCGACGGCCGCCCCTTCGTCCCGGTCTCGGGCGAGTTCCACCTCACCCGCGTGCCGCGCGAGCGCTGGGAGGAGCGCCTGCGTCTGATGCGCGCGGGCGGCGTGAGCGTCGTCGCCTTCTACGTCATCTGGATCCACCACGAGAGCGTGCGCGGCGAGCGCCGCTTCGACGGCGACCGCGACGTGGCCGCCTTCGTCGATCTCTGCGCCGCGATCGGCCTCGACGTCGTGCTGCGCATCGGGCCGTGGGCGCACGGCGAGGTCCGCAACGGCGGCTTCCCCGACTGGGTGCAGGAGGCGCCGGTCGCGCACCGCACCGACGACCCCGGGTACCTCGCGCTGGTCGAGCCCTGGTACGCCGCGATCGGCGAGCAGCTCGCCTCCCGCTGCGGTCCCGACAGCCCGGTCGTCGCGATCCAGCTCGAGAACGAGCTCTACGACCAGCCCGAGCACCTGCGCACTCTGAAGCGGATGGCGCGCGCGGCCGGTCTCTCGGCTCCGATCTGGACTGCGACCGGCTGGGGCGGCGCGGACCTGCCGACCGACGAGGTCATGCCCGTGTTCGGCGGCTACCCCGACGGCTTCTGGCTCGATCACGACCAGCCGTGGGACGACACGTTCCGCGAGCACTTCTTCTTCTCGCACGTCTGGGACGACCCGGGAATCGGCGCCGATCTGCGCCAGGGCGTCGCGCTCGAGGCGCCGCGCACCCCGTCCGAGCTCTACCCGGCCGCGACCTGCGAGCTCGGCGGCGGCATGGCGCTCGCCTACCAGCGGCGCCCGCGGGTCGAGGCGCTCGACGTCGCCGCGGTGGCGCACGACAAGATCGGCAACGGCTCCGCCTGGCAGGGCTACTACATGTTCGCCGGCGGCCGGAATCCGGGGCCGGACCTGCAGGAGTCGCAGGCGACGGGCTACCCGAACGACATGGCCGTCTTCGACTACGACTTCCGCGCGCCGATCGGAGCGACGGGCCGCACGTCCGCGAGCTTCGGCCTGCTGCGCCGTCAGCACGCGATGCTCGCGGCCTTCGGCGCGACGCTCGCCGAGATGCCGTCGAGCCTGCCCGACGTGCGGCCGGAGGGGGTGCGCGATGCGACGACGCTGCGCTGGGCCCTGCGGAGCGACGGCACGAGCGGTGTCGTCCTCATCACGTGGCACCAGCCGCACGAGCCCCTCGCCGATCACCCGGGGGTGCGGTTCGAGGTCGTGCTGGAGGAGCGGACCGTGCTCTTCCCGGACGAGCCAGTGCGGATCCCCGTGGGCACGATCGCGCACTGGCCCGTCGGGCTCGTGCTCGGCGGAGTCGAGCTGGAGTGGGCGACCGCGTCGCTGCTCGCGGTGCTCGAGGGCGAGCGGCCGACGCTGGTGCTCGTCGCGGAGGAGGGCATCGCCCCCGAGCTGCGCTTCGCGGACGGGACGGCCCTGATCGTCGACGGCGCCGAGGTCGACGGTGCCGCGGTCGACGCTGCCGCGGTCGACCGTCCGCTCCTCCGTCTCGACGGCGACGAGCCGGTGCTCGTCACCGCCGACGGGGCACTCGACGTCCTCGTCCTGCCCGCCGCGATCGGCGCCGAGGCCTGGGCGCTCGACGGCGACTCCGGGGTGCGGCTCGTGCTCAGCGCGGAACCGCTGTGGACGGACGCCGAGGGGCGGCTGGTCTCGGACGGCGCCGCGGTGCGCCCGGCACCGCGCGAGTACCGCGACGGGACGTTCGTGGCGGCGACCGGCTCCGTCGACGCCCCGGCGGACGCGCCGTCGGTGCGCCCCGTGGTCCTCGAGGAGCTGCGCCCGGCGGGCTCGCCGCCCGCGTCCTACGGCGGTCGCGACGGCCGCGCCGCGGCGCCCCGCGACTCCGACTTCGCCGCCCACGCCTCGGCTCACCGCCTCGTCCTGCCCGACCCGTCGGCGCGGGCCGTCCGCCGGGAGCTCGAGATCGACTGGGCGGGCGACGTCGCCCGGGTGCTCGTCGACGGCGTCCTGCGCGCCGACCGCTTCTGGAACGCCGACGGCTGGGTCCTCGACCTGGACGACCTGGGCGTCGGCCCCGACTCGGAGGTCGTCGTCGAGATCCTGCCCCTCGCGCGCGGCGCCGAGGTGCGGCTCCCGGACGACGCCGAGGCCCTCCGCGGGGCGTCGGAGGAACCCCTGCACGAGCTCGGCGCGACGCGGGTGGTCGACGTCTTCCGGTGGACGCAGGCCCGACCGGAGTGACGCGGGGTCTCGATACACACGATCGTCGATATGATCCGTTCATGACGACAGAAGCAGCTGCTGTCCTGAAGGATGCGCGACAGCGGTCCGGTCTGCAGCAGGCTGAGCTCGCGGCGCGGGCCGGAGTCCCTCAGAGCATGATCAGCGCCTACGAGAACGGACTGCGCGAGCCGACGCTGCCGACGTTGCGCCGCCTCCTCTCCGCAGCCGGATTCGGGCTCGCCCTCGCCCTCGAGCAGGATCCCTCCTCCCCGGCGCCGCTCTCCGGTCCCGTCGGTCGGCGGGTGCGGCAGCGGCGTGCGCAGATGAGGCGGGTGCTGCGCGACCGCGGCATCGTCGGGGCGCGGATCTTCGGCTCGACCGCCCGCGGCGACGACCGCTCGGACAGCGACGTCGACCTGCTGATCGAGGTGCCGGCAGGGATGGGGCTCCTCGCGCTGCTGTCGCTCCAGCACGAGCTCGAAGACATCGTCAGGGCTCCGGTCGACCTCGTGCCGACCGACGGTCTCAAAGAGCACCTGCGTCCTGCGGTGGACACCGATTCGATCCCGCTGTGAGCCGGGAGCCGCTGCACCGCCTCGAGGACGTCCTCGTCGCCGTCTCCGCGATCGAGGACCATCTGTCCCGCGGAGATCTGGACGACGGCCTCGTCTTCGATGCTGTGCGGATGCGCCTGGTCGAGATCGGCGAGGCGGTGAAGGATCTGCCCGCCGATCTCCTCGCCACCGAGACAGGAGTGCCCTGGCGCGAGGTCACGGGAATGCGCGACCGGCTCGCACATCGTTGTTTCGACACGACCCACGCGGTCGTGCGGGCGACGGTCGACTCCGAGCTCCCCGCCCTGCGGGCGGCGGTCGAGCGGCTGATGTCGACAGCCGACCCGAGCAGCACCTGACGCCCGCTCAGGCCGCGAGCATCCGCTCCGCCGTGCGCAGCGACAGCGCCATCGTGGCCAGCGCCGGGTTCGCGATCAGCGCGCTCGGGAAGACCGAGTTGTCGCAGATCCAGAGGTTCGGCACGTCGAAGCTGCGGCCGTCCGGATCGACCACCGCGTCGGCCGCATCGGACCCCATCCGGCACGTGCCGAGGGTGTGCGCGGTGCGGGCGAGCACGCGCGTGCTCGTCGCTCCTGCCGCCTCGACGATGGCGGTGAGCGTGCGGATCGCGTGCCGGTCGATCGCCTCCTCGTTCGTGCCCGGTGAGAACGAGATCAGCGCCTTGGGAACGCCGTGCTCGTCGAGTTCGCCGGTCAGCTCGAGGCGGTTGCCGTCCGACGGCAGGCACTCGGCGTTGATCCCGACGCCCGCCAGGAACCGGTAATCGTCGAGCGCGCCCATCAGGTCGCGCCCCCACAGCCCGCCGCCGCGCACGAGGGTCGTGGCGAGGGTGAGCGGCATCACGCCCAGGCTCTGGACGAGGTACCCGCCTGCGAAGTCGGCGTCGGCCGGCCGCACGGTGTCCTCCGAGATGACGGAGGAGGGGTAGCCGCGGTAGCTGCGCATCTCGTTCTCGAAGGTGCCCCAGACCTGCACCGCCCCGTGCGCGAGGAAGTTCCGGCCGACCTGGCCGCTGCTGTTCGCGACTCCCGTGTGCAGCAGCAGGCGCGGCGTCTCGACGCCGCCGGCGGCCAGCACGAGGGCGGAGCAGCGCTGCCGGCGCTCGACCCCGTCCGCGGTGTAGAGCACAGCGCTCACGCGACCGGCGGCGTCGAGCTCGATGCCGTGCACGAACGAGTCCGCCCGGATCTCGGCACCGGCCCGCACCGCCGCGGGCAGGTACGTCGTGTCCATGCTCGCCTTGGCGCCCGTGCGGCAGCCCTGGTGGCACTGGCCGCAGCCCACGCATGCGGGACGCTCGCCGTGGTCCTGCTGGTGCCTGCTTTCGCTGAGGACCGCCGCCGGGGCGTCGACCGCCCGCATCCCGAGCTCGGCGCAGCCGCGCAGCATCATGTCGGCGGACGCGTTGCGGTCGACGGGACCCTGCAGATAGCGCCGCGACGGGTCCCACGGGTAGTCGGCGGGCCCCGAGACTCCGATCGTCGCCTCCACCCGCTCGAGGTACGGAGTGAGCTCGGCGTGCGCGATCGGCCAGTCGCGGCCGAGGCCCGACTCCGTCCGCAGCAGCAGATCGCGCGGGTCGGGGCGCGGAGTGAACGCGCCCCAGTGCAGGGTCGATCCGCCCACGCCGCGGCCGCTGTTGTTCGGGCCGAAGGCGGTGGGGGCGTCGCCCCCGCTCAGGCGCTCCTGCATCCAGTTGATCTCGGTCGCCACGGTCTCGTCGGACGTGTGACTCGTCGCGTCGAGGTTCGGGCCGGCCTCGAGGGCGACGACGCGCAGGCCCCGGGCGGCGAGGGTCGCGAGCAGCGGGGCCCCTCCGGCGCCGGTGCCGACGACGACGACGTCGACGGTCTCGTCGAGATCGAAGCGGCGCATGCCGGTGGTGTTCATCGCGGGCTCCTCGCCGTCGGCTCCCAGTCGTCGCGCTGATCCGCACCGAGGGAGCGGAAGCCCGTGAGGGGGAGGGTGTCGCCACCGGAGGCGTAGCCGTCGTAGCCGACGCGCGCCATGCTCGCCGGGTGGGCGAGCCACTGGCGCACGAGGTCGACGCGGCAGTCCTCGAACCAGGCGGCGAGCTGCTCCGGAGTGAGGGTGCCGGTGGGGCCGGAGCCGTCGGCGACCGCGGTCAGCAGAGCGTCCTGCTCCGCAGCGGGGAGCGACGCGAGGGAGGCCAGCGCGTCGAGCCCGTGCACGTACGCGATCGGGTCAGCAGGCAGTGCGGCGTTGCGCCAGCCGTCGCCGAGACCGTCGGCCAGCTGGGCGTCGACGCGGGCGGCGAGGTCGATGCGGCCCGGCCGGTCGTCCTGCGGCACCACTCGGTCGGCGACCGCGCGCAGCGTCGCGAGCCGGTCGTCCGAGAGGGAGCGGGGCGCGTACCCCGGATCGTCGGCCAGCAGGCGCTGGGCGAGCAGGGCCCGCACGCGGGTGCTGGTGCGGGCCGAGGCGATGGCGCGGGAGACGTCGGCCGGCACTGCGGGGCCGGTGCCCGCCCGCTCGAGCCAGAACGCCCGGATCGCCGCCCCGACCGACGGCGTGCCCGCCTCGAGGGTCAGCGTCGGCACGGCGGCCGGGACGTCGTCCTCGGCGGTCGCAGGGTCCTCCCGGGCGCCGGGGAGCAGCACGAGCCCGGCGAGTCCGAAGAGCCCCGATCGTCCCGAGAGCGTGCGGGAGGCGACGATCGAGGCGGTCCGCGCCGCTCGGCCCCCGCCCGCGATCATCCATCGGGGCGAGCCGTGCTCGCGGATCGCGCGGATGACCGCGGCGGTGGTCGCGGGCGCGTCGAGGGCGACGACGTGGACGTCCGCGGCGAGCTCCTCCGCGAGACGGCCGACCCCCGGGACGCCCGTATCGAGCACGACGAAGAGGGTGGCGCGCGCGGGTGCTGCGCTCGAAGGCATGGGGCTCCTCGAGG
>NZ_JADILJ010000056.1 GCF_017355185.1 Rathayibacter sp. SD072
CCCCGGACCAGCGCCGCGACTCCACGACCGCCCACTCCGCGATTAGATCGCGCGCCACGTCCGCGCTGCCCAGCGCCGCCCCCGTGAACGCGTCCGCCGAGTAGCGCGAGAACACGTCCAGCTCCCCGCTTGCGACGTCCGCCCACGCGAACGTCGAGCCGTTGCCGCCGTCGGAGTCCGACACGTGCAGCAGCACGGTCCCGTCGTCGCGCCAGCCGACCGCGCTCGACCACGAGTCGGCGGGCAGCGGGAGCAGCCGGTCCTCCGCCGTCCCCGTCCACTCGAGAACCCTCAGCCCCTCCGCCTCCGGCACGGCGAGGCGGCGACCGTCCGGAGAGAACGCGTCGCCGTCGAGACCGCCGCCGACCGGCGCGCGCGAGGTCAGCACCGTGCCGCTGCCCGCGTCGAGGATCACCAGCGCGTCGCTCGTCTCGGCGGCGATCACCGTGCCGTCCGGGGAGAGCGCGGCCGAGTGCACGGGCCCGTCGAGCGGCAGATCGCGCACCTCGCCGGTGGAGAGGTCGAGCACCGCGAGATCGCCGTTCAGGAGGAACTGCGCGTCGCGGTACCGGCTCATCTCGTCGTCGCTCGTCAGCAGCAGCACGCTCTCGCCTGCGGAGTCGATGCTGAGCGCGACAGCACTGCGCCCGTCCCCGATCGGCAGGCCGCGCCGCTCGTCCGTGTCCAGGTCGACGATCTCGACGCCGCCGTCGCGCCCCGGCCCGCTGATCACGACGAAGGAGCCGTCGGCCGAGAGCACGCTCGATGCCGGATCGCCCTGATCAGCGCCGGTCGAGCGCTGCTCCGCGGCACCGAGCCGCCGGTACGTCGAGGCATCGGCGCCGAGGACGACCGACTGCGGGAGGTCGAGGAACTCGACGCCGAACCCGTTCTGGTACAGCATCGTCGCGGTCCCGACCTCCGACTCCTCGAGCATCGGCGTCCACCACGAGTACGAGGCCACCTGCCGGGGGAACGCGACCGGCCCTCCGGTGGCCGGCTCCGCGGTGAGCGGCCAGAGGAGCACGGCCACGGCGAGCGCCGCGACCACCGCCGGGAGACTGCTCGGCCGCTCGGCCCGCGTCCAGCGCTCCATGCCCGCTCCTCGCCTCGACTCCTTCCCACCGTAGGCACGAGCGTCCGCCGCGCCGAGGCCCGGGCGGGATGTTCACCGGAGCGTCACCCGCCCCCGGTTCTCGCACGCTTGCCGCCGCGGATCCGGGCGCGCATGCTGGGCTCATGACCGATGGAGCGCCCTCGACCGCGAGCACCGGGGAGATCGCGGGCGGAGTCGTCATCGCCGTCGCCGTCCTCCTCCTCCTGGTCTCGGCGTTCGCCTACGGGGCCGGCGCCGAGATCGCCTTCTTCCCCCTCCTCGCGGCGTTCGCCCTCGGGGTGACGGGGCTCGGGATCCACCTCGCGTTCCGCGAGGCCCGCTTCCGCCGCGACGGCCGCTGACCCCGGACCACCCGGGCGGCCGTCCGTCGATCTGCGACGCGCGCTCTCCCGCTCTATGCATATGCATCGACTTTCGGTAGCGTGATCGAGTCGCGCCGCCGTGCCCCCGAGTCGGACGGAGCGACAGCAGGAGCATCCCGAGCGTCGCCCGAATCGACGCGCTCCCGCCCGCACCTCGCCGGTCACCCGAACCGCCGGCGACGAGCGTCGACGAACCGTCCGGCCACCCGAGAACGGCCGCGCCCCCACCCCCGAAGGACCCCTCCCTGATGAACGACCGCACCGCCTCCTCCAGCGCGCTCCGACGCCGCTCCGTCCTCACCGGCGCCGCCTGGGCCGCCCCCGTGATCGCCGTCGCGATCGCCGCCCCCAGCGCCGCGGCCTCCGCCCCGGCCCGGCCCGCGACGCGGACGGGGACCATCGCGTTCTCCCCGGCCACCTACCACGGCACGCGAGTCGGCGACCGCGTCGAGTTCCCCGCTCTCACCGGCGTCGTGACCGTCTCGAGCGGGCCCCTGCCCACCTCCGTGTTCCTGCGCTACTCCGACGTCTCGCCGACGCGCGTCGACCTCCGCCGCGAGGCGGGCGGCCTCGTGCCGGTCGACCCCGCGACCGGCCGGTTCTCGGTGACGGGCGTCTACAACGCCCTCGTCGGCGGCGAGAACCCGTTCGGCTTCGTCTACGCGGGAATCCGCGACGAGGAGACCCTCGGAGCCGTCTTCGGCTACACGGTCGCCGAGCTCATCGGCTGAACCGCTCCACCCGGTGCACTCACCCCCGGGTGAGGTGCCCCCCGGTCGGGTCGCCCCAGCTGGGGGGTGAAAAACCCCTGATCGCAGGACCGATCGTGACTTCGGTGAACCGTTCGGATACATTCGATCGTATCGAGCACCCCAGACCCCGGTGCGCGCCCTCTCCCGAGGTGCGGTGCGGAGAGGACCCCGAGATGGACGAGTGGCGCCGCCACCCCCCGACCGACGAGTGGTCGCCCCGCTACTCCGGTTCCGTCGACGCCGTCGCTCCCGAGACCCTCGACGCCGCGGTCCGGATCCTGCACCTGCTGCCCGAGATCGAGCAGCTCACGATCGAGACCGTCGACGGCCCCGTCGCCGTCGAGCGCCGCTCGAGCGCCGCCGCGTGGCGCGCAGCCGACCGGGTCGCCCTCGGACTGCTCGCCTCCTCGCCCGGCGTCACCGCGATCACCGCGCAGTCCTTCGACAGCCGCGACGGAGTCCGGCGCGCCACCCCCGACGACCCGTTCCTCACCCGAGACGGCGGTCGCGCGGCCGCCCTCCGCGCGTCGGAGGACCTCGGCGAGATCCTGCCGGCCGAGGCGGAGCGCCGGCACCGCGAGAACCTCGAGGGCCTCGATGTCGAGGACCCGCTCGAGACGCTCTGGGACGCCCCGCCCCTCTGACCGCCGGCCTCATCGGCGGCGACATGTGCAAGACTGTTCATATGAACAGGCTTTCAGGAGTGGGCTGACCGTGGGCGCCGGACACGCGTACGGCCCGAGCGGATCCGCCGCCGCGCGGCACCGCCGCCCCCTGCTCGCCGCCTTCGTCCTGACCGCGGCGTTCATGATCGTCGAGTTCGCGGTCGGCATCGGCACCGGCTCGCTCGCCCTCCTCTCGGACGCCGCCCACATGGGCACCGACGTCCTCGCCCTCGGGATGTCCCTGGCGGCGATTTCGCTCGCCGCGCGCCCCGCCGCCCGCGCCCGCACCTACGGCTCCTACCGCCTCGAGGTCCTGGCCGCCCTCGCCAACGGACTCCTGCTGTTCGGAGTCGCCGCGTTCGTCATCGTCGAGGCGGTGCGCCGCTTCGCCGAGCCGCCCGCGGTGCCGGGCCTCCCCCTCCTGCTGACCGCCGTCGCCGGGCTGCTGGTCAACCTGGTGAGCCTGCGCCTGCTGGCGGTCGGCGCGAAGGAGAGCATCACCCTGCGCGGGGCCTCGCTCGAGGTCCTCGGCGACGCGCTCGGCTCGGTCGGCGTGATCGTGGCCGCGATCCTCCTCCTCACGACCGGGTGGGCGTGGGCGGATCCCGTGGCCGGCGTGCTGATCGGCCTCCTGATCCTGCCGCGCACCTGGTCGCTGACCCGCCAGGCCCTGGCGATCCTGATGGAGTCGGCGCCCGCGCACCTCGACGTCGCCGCGATCGAGCGCGACGTCCGCGCCGTGCCCGGGGTGCTCGCCCTGCACGACCTCCACGTCTGGACCATCACCTCGGGCCTGGAGAGCGCGAGCGGGCACATCGTCGTCGCTCCCGAGGCCGACTACCGCGACGTGCTCGGCGCGGTCCTCGCGGTTCTGCGGGAGGATCACGGTGTCGCCCACGCGACGATCCAGTGCGAGCCGGAGGAGTTCCCGGAGCAGACCCACGCGATCTGACCCGCACGCGACCCCCTCCGACCTCCCTCGTCCCTCCGGAGCAGCCATGGCACCCGACGCCCCCGCCGACGCGCACGGCCTCCCGTCCGACGCGGCCGTCGCCGACCTCGCCGACGTCTTCGGCCTGCTGGGCGACCCGGGGCGGATGCGGATCCTGCTCGCCCTGCTCCCCGGCCCGCTCCGCGTCGGCGAGCTCTCCGAGCGCAGCGGACTCAGCCCGTCCGCGACCTCGCACGCCCTGCGGCTGCTCCGCTCGCACCGGGTCGTCGAGGTGCAGCGCGAGGGGCGCACCGCCTCGTACGCGCTGGCCGACGCGCACGTGCGCGACTTCCTCGAGCTCGGCCTCGCCCACGTCGGCCACACCGTGCTGGTCCACCGCGTCGACGCCGCCGCGGAGGCGTGCGACCCGCCCGCGCACCCCTGACGGCCGGCACTACGCCCGCGGCGCCCCTCCGCGAGCACTCCTCCGAGCACCGTCCTTCCCAATGGTGACGTCAACATGTACCGTGGCGCTCGAGCGTGTTCACGTGAACGCGCATCTCTTCTCACCGCCGAAAGAGAGACAGCATCAATGTCGATGTCCGTTAGACGACTGGCCGCGCTCGCCACGAGCGCCGCACTGGCCGCCGGGGCGGTGCTCGCCCTCCCCACGGCGGCAGCCCCCGCCGAGGCCGCGGACGGGGTCCGCATCACCCCCAATCCCGCTTACTCGGGCGAGGCGTACGAGGGCTGGGGCACCAGCCTCGTCTGGTTCGCCAACGCCACCGGGAACTACCCCGAGGCCCTCCGCGAGGACCTGTACCAGAAGGTGTTCGGCGAGGAGGGCCTCGACCTCAACATCGCCCGCTACAACATCGGCGGCGGCAACGCCTCCGACGTGAAGGACTACCTCCGCCCCGGCGGCGCGGTCGAGGGCTGGTGGGCGAAGAACCCCACCGGCAATCCGTCCGTCTACGGCGGCACCTCCACGAACCTCGCCGACCGCGACGCGCTGCTGGCGAAGTGGGACCCCTCCGACCCCGCCTCCTACGACTTCACCGCCGACGAGACGCAGCGCTGGTGGGTCGAGAAGCTCGCCGCCGAGCAGCAGATCACGCACTGGGAGTCGTTCGCCAACTCCGCCCCCTACTTCATGACCGAGAGCGGCTACGTCTCGGGCGGGTTCAGCTCGACGGCCGAGCAGCTCAAGCCCGCCGCCGAGGCGAAGTTCGCCGAGTACCTCGCGACCGTCACCGAGCGGATGGAGGCCGAGTACGGCATCCAGTTCGACACCCTCGACCCGTTCAACGAGCCGAACACGAACTACTGGGGCACCACCCTCACCAACGGCGTCCCCACCGGCGGCCGCCAGGAGGGCATGCACATGGGCCCCGCCGCCCAGGTGAGCCTGCTCCCCGACGTCGCCGCCGCGCTGGCCGCCTCGGACTCCGACGCCGGCATCGCCGCGATGGACGAGACCAACCCCAGCATCTTCAAGACGAACTGGGCCGCGTACCCGCAGTCCGCCCGCGATCTCGTCGACCGGATGAACGTCCACACCTACGGCACCGGCGACCGCCTCGCGGTCCGCGACCTCGCCAAGCAGGCCGACAAGGACCTGTGGATGAGCGAGATCGAGGGCAACTGGGTGCAGGGCTGGAACCCCACCAGCATCGAGAACGGCCTCGGCATCGCCGGCCGCATCACCGACGACCTCCGCGAGCTCGAGCCGAAGGCGTGGGTGCTCTGGCAGCCCGTCGAGGACTTCTACAACATGGAGAAGCCCAAGCCCCAGGGCGAGAACCTCAACTGGGGCTCCGTCTTCATCGACCTCGACTGCAAGCCGTACCAGGAGGGCGGGGCCGAGGTCTGGAAGTCGGTGCGCCGCGTCGCGGACGCCGGCGGCGACTCGACCAAGGCGCCCGTCTGCGGCGTCGAGACGAACTCGAAGTTCAACACGATCCGCAACTTCACCAAGTTCATCCACGAGGGCGACCACCTGATCGCCGTCGACGACGCCGCCAGCACCGCCGCCACCCGCGCGGACGGCTCGGGCGCCACCGTCGTGCACACCAACACCGGCACGGCCGAGCGCACGATCACTCTCGACCTCTCGCGCTTCGGCACGATCGCCGAGGGCGCCGACGTCACTCCGTTCGTCACGACCCAGGCCGCCTCGGCCGCAGCCCCCTCCGGCAACGCACTCGTCGAGAAGGCGCCCGTCGTCATCGACCGCGAGTCGCGCACCGCGACCGTGACGGTGCCCGCCAAGTCGGTCACCACGTTCTCGATCGACGGAGTCTCGGGAGTCGCCGACACGGCCTCCGCGTTCCGCGACGGCCACGACTACCAGCTGGTCGGCACCCAGAGCGGCAAGGCGCTGACGGCGACGACCTCGTCGACCGCGATCACCACGCTCGCGACCGACTCCACCACGGCCGCCAAGCAGACCTGGACCGCGCACGAGGTGCCGGCCGGCGAGCGCGAGGCCACCCGCCGAGTCGTCCTCGAGAACGGCGACGGCCGGGTGCTCGGAGCGACCAGCGCCGGCACCGACCTGCGCAGCGTCTCCGTCGACTCCGCGAAGGGCACCGCCGCGACCCGCTGGATCGTGAGCACCACCGACGGCGCCCGCTACACCCTCGTGAACGAGGCGCTCGCGCTCTCGCTCGACGTCAACGGCCAGTCGACCGCCGAGAACACCACCGTGGGCGTCTACGGCTCCAACGGCGGAGCGAACCAGTCGTGGCAGCTGCGCGACCTCGCGCCGCTCGCCGCCCAGACGGTCCCGGTGCGCACCACGGTCGGCGTCGCGCCGACGCTGCCCGCCTCCGTGACTCCGCAGTACCAGTGGGGCGCGGGCGCACCCGTCGCGGTGACCTGGCAGCAGCCGGCGTCCTCCGCGTGGGGCACCGCCGGCCGCGTCGAGGTGCCCGGTACCGCGACCGACCTCTACGGTCAATCGATCCCGGTCACCGCGCTCGTGGACGTCGGCGGCCTCACCGCGACCGACCCCGTGTCGGTGACGGTCGCCAGCGGAGCCTCCACCAGCGCCGTCCGCGCCGCCGCTCCCACGACCGTCCCGGCTCGCGTCGGGGCCTCGACCAGCACGTTCGCCGTGCCGGTCGCGTGGGACTGGACGCCGCTGACGACCGCCTCGCTCGCGCAGACCGGATCCGTCCGGATCACGGGCACGGCGACCGCCGACGGAGCGACGCTGCCCGCGACCCTCACGGTGCTGGTCACCGCGGGGACGCTGCGCAACTTCGCCCCCGACGCCGGCATCACCGCCACCGCGTCCTCGTCCGAGTCGGGCTACGGCCCCGAGCGCACCCGCAACGGCGTGCTCGGCGACAAGGGCTGGTCGAACTGGGTCTCGTCGAACAAGGCGACCCAGAGCACGCTGACCTACACCTTCCCGGCGGCCAAGCAGGTCGAGAAGGCGAGCGTGCAGTTCTACCGCGACGGCACGAACAGCTGGGCGCAGTCGATCCAGCTGCAGGCCCGCGGCACCGACGGCACGTGGACCTCGGTCCCCGGCTGGGAGACGGCGCAGCCCGTCGCCTCGCCCGCCGACGGCACCGCGCCGACCTACTCTGCGACGTTCGCCCCGATCACCGCGACCGGCTTCCGCGTCGTGATGAACGCCTACGCGAACACGCACATGATCGTGTCGGAGGTGCAGCTGTTCGACTCGACGGCCTCCCCCGCCGCGGTGAGCACCCTCGGCGCCCTGCGCGTCGACGGAGTCGGCGTGGCCGGGTTCGATCCGGCCCGCACCGAGTACGCGGTCGTCGTCGAGGGCACGCGGATGCCGGTGCTCGGCGCCGTCGCCACCGACTCGGCCGCCCAGGTGCGCGTCACCCAGCCCACCACCGCGAACGGCGGAGTCGGCACGGTGGCCGTGACCTCCGCCGACGGGTCGAGCACCACCACGACCCGGGTGACGGTCGAGCTGCGGCCGCCCGTCGCGCTCGCCCTGACGGTGACGGCGTCGACCCGCTGCATCGGCGGCAAGGTGACGCTGACCGCGACCGGGCGGAACGACTCCTCGGTGCCGGTCGGCATGACCGTCGCCTCGGCGTTCGGCTCGAAGCAGTTCACCGGAGTCGCCCCCGGCAAGTCCGCGACCGCCGCGTTCTCGACCCGTGCGGCCTCGGTCGCGGCGGGCGAGGTCTCGGTCACCGCGACGGGCACGGTCGACGGGAAGGCCGTGACCACGGTCGTCACGGCGCCGTACACGGCGCGCTCCTGCTGACTCGCCGTCCGCTCCCCTCGTGACCGCCTCCGCCCCTCGGGGCGGGGGCGGTCACGTCGTCTCCCCCCCCTCTCTTGCTGGTCGAGTAGCCCCGCAGGGGCGTATCGAGACCGACCCTCGCCCGGAGAACAGGGATCTCGAGACGCCCGCTGCGCGGCCTACTCGATCAGCACGAGGCGCCGGGCGGCCCGTCATCGAGCAGGGGCCCTCGCGCGCTCCGCGAGTCGCCGCGAGTCGGGCCGCCCCCGTCCGCCGGCCCCCGCTCCGCGTCCACTCGCCGCCGCCGCGGGTCGCGACTCGACCCGTGACGGGCCCCGCGCGCACTGCGGCCCCCGCTTCGCGTCCACTCGTCGCGCTCCTGCGCCCTCGTCCCTGTCTCGCCGGTCGAGCAGCCGCGGCACGCCGCGTCTCGAGACCGCCGCTCCCGGAGGCCCGGAGGACGGTGATCTCGAGACGCCCGCTGCGCGGGCTACTCGATCAGCACGGCGCGGATCGCCTGGTCAGCGGGAGGCCGAGGTCAGTGCCCCGACGACGCCGGCTCGCCCTTGCGGCGCAGCGACGAGACACCGGTGACGATCGCGACCACGATCGCTCCGAGCACGAGGCCGAAGATCATCGACACGAACGTGTCCGCCAGCCACACGACGACCGGGCCGGCCGCCTCGACCGCGTGGGTCACGACGTGCACGAGGTCGTACGGCAGGTGCCAGAAGGTCTCGGCGAGGTTCGAGATGACGAGGTGCCCGCCGACCCAGAGCATCGCGAGCGTGCCGATGATGCTGATGACCCGGAACACGACCGGCATCGACGCGACGATGCGCACGCCCGCGCGGCGCACCCCGCGCGAGGAGTTCTTCATCATCCCCAGGCCCACGTCGTCGATCTTGACCAGCAGCGCCACGGCGCCGTAGACCAGCGCGGTCATGCCGAGGCCGATGATCGCGAGCGCGCCCAGCGTCGGACCGAAGCCGAAGTCGGGGTCGAGCCCGTCGAGCGCGATCAGCATGATCTCGGTGCTGAGGATGAGGTCGGTGCGGATCGCCCCGAACACCAGCTTCTTCTCGTCCCGCGCCTCGGTCTCGGCGGCCGCGTGGTGCAGTCCGAACCACTCCGACACCTTCTCGGCGCCCTCGAAGCAGAGGAACGTGCCTCCGATGATCAGCAGGAACGGCAGCACCGCGGGCGCGAAGGCCGACAGCAGCAGCGCCAGCGGGATGATGATGATGAACTTGTTGAACAGGCTGCCCAGCGAGATCTTCCACACGACGGGCAGCTCGCGCGCCGGCGTCAGGCCCTGGACGTACTGCGGAGTGACGGCCGCGTCGTCGATGACGACTCCCGCCGTCTTCGCGCTGGCTTTCAGGGCGGCGGTGAGGATGTCATCGACCACCGCGAGCAGACCGACCGACATGTTCTTCTCCCGTATCGTCTCGCCCGGCCGCTCGACCGGGACGACGTCCACAGTACCGACGCGCACACCACCGGGCGGGGTCGCGCCGAGGGGGGTGCGTTCCGGGCGGATCCGTGCGCGGCACCGCTGCGCGTGCTTCGCTGGAGCATGAGATCCGATCGGCCGATCCCCGGCGACCCCTGGCCGCATGACATGACGATCCGCGTCGAGGAGTCCTCGGCGGCGCTGCTCGAGCTCCTGTGGGTCCGCGAGCGGTTCGGACTGGCGCCGGTCGGCGACGACCTGCCTCCGCTCCTCGTGGATCCGCCGACTCCGGCGACGGCCGCCGACCGGGTCCGGTGGCAGGACGTGTGGCCCGAGCTCTGGCGGGCCGCCCTCGACCACGCCGCAGCCGGCCAGGATCCCTCACTGTTCGAGCGGCTGATCCTGACGGCGGACGGGTCGGCGGAGCGCGCCGACCTCCTCGCCCGGCTGATCGGCCCGCGCTGGGGCGACCGTTTCGACCCGGAGGTCCTCGGCGAGCCCTTCGAGCAGTGGAGGGCCGCCCAGGTCCCGGAGATGCCGACCGCTCTCGAGGACCACCCCGAGCGGCGCGACCTCGTCGCCCTGGTTCCGGCCTGGCGGGCGGGCCTCACGATGATCGTCACCGTGCCGTGCCGGGGCGAGTGGTCGCGCCGGATCGGGACGGGCTGCCTCCTCACGACCGCCGCCACCCGCGCCGACAGCGCGTCGTTCCGCCGCGCCCTGAGCCTCTTCTCCGCGCCGGCCCACTGAGTCGCCCGGAAGGGCTCCCGACACGCCGTAGGAGCACGGCTTTCCGGGCGACTCGGCGAGGCGACCCGAGTCGGTCGACCCGCAGCCGTCAGGCCGGGGCCGGCCCCGTGCTCGCCCGCACGACGAGGCCCGTCGGGACGAGTACCGCTCCGGTGCGCTCGCCCGTCTCGAGCTCGTGCAGCAGCATCTCGACGGAGTGGCGACCGGTGTCGGCGAACGACTGCTGCACCGTGGTGAGCGGCGGCCAGAAGCTCGCCGACTCCTCCATGTCGTCGAAGCCGACGACGCTGACCTCGCCGGGGACGGCACGGCCGGCCTCGTGCAGCGCGCGCAGCACGCCGAGGGCCATCTGGTCGTTCGCGGCGAAGATCGCGGTCACCGACGGATCGGCGGCCAGCTCGGCGCCCAGGCGGTGGCCGGAGGCGCTCGACCAGTCGCCGACGAGGACCTCGGGCACCTCGGCACCCCGGGAGCGCAGGGTCGCCTCCCAGGCCTCGCGGCGCCGTTCGGCGGAGTAGGAGCGGGGCGGACCGGCGATGTGGTGGACCGTGCGGTGCCCGAGGTCGAGCAGGTGCTCGACGGCCTGGCGCGCTCCCGACATCTGGTCGGTGTCGATGACCGCGTGGGTGTCGTCTCCGGCGGAGTCGACCACGACGACCGGCAGATCGGGCGGCAGCACGATGTCGGCCTCGTCGAGCAGGTGCGCCTCGACGATGATGATGACGCCGTCGACCGCCTCCTCGCTCAGGCGGTGGAACGCCACCGAGACCTCGCCCTGCGTCGGGTGCGGCACCGGGATGAGGGTGATCGAGTAGCCGGCGTCGGCCGCTGAGACGGCGATCGCGTCGAGGGTGCGCATGTTGCCGAACGAGGACAGCGTGAACATGATCACGCCGATGCTGTGGAACCGGCCGGTCCGCAGGGCGCGGGCGGCGCTGTTGGGGCGGTAGCCGACCTGCCGCATCGCCTGGAGGACCCGTTCGCGGGTCTCGCCGTCGACGTTCGACCGCCCGTTCGACACGCGCGAGACGGTCTGACCCGACACCTTCGCGAGCCGGGCGACGTCGGCCATGGAGGGCCCGCGGCGACGCGGGGCGGTGCTCGTCGTCGGAGTCGCGTCGGCAGCCATGGTCCCTCGTTTATAGCGCGTCCTCGAACATAATCGGGGCGACCAGGGGCCCCCGTACGGGAAACCACCGTGATCCGATCGATACTGAACGTGTTGACGTGAACATGGTACGGTGGCGATCTGCCATGTTGACGTGAACACGCCGCCTCCCCCACCGTGGCCGAAATCGAACGGAAGTCACTGATGACGACGACGTCTCCACCCGTCCCCCTGCGCGAGGTCGACCCTCCCGTGGCGCCGCTGAAGCAGGTGCCGCGCTCGCGAGCGAAGAGCGAGTGGAAGGGCCTCGCCTTCGTGGCGCCCTTCCTGGTCGTGTTCCTGCTCGTGTTCATCGCGCCGGTGATCTACTCGATCTACCTCAGCCTGTTCCGCGAGCAGCTCGTCGGAGGCACCGCCTTCGTCGGGTTCGACAACTACCTGACGCTGTTCAAGGACCCGAACTTCTGGGAGGGCTTCGTCCGCGTCGTCCTGTTCCTGGCGGTCCAGGTCCCGGTGATGCTGGTCCTCGCCCTCGTCGCGGCGCTCGCGATCGACAGCGGCCGGCTGCACGCGACCGGCTTCTTCCGCATCGTGGTGTTCCTCCCCTACGCGGTCCCCGCCGTCGTCGCCGTGCTGATGTGGGGCTTCATCTACGGCGACAACTTCGGTCTCGCGGCCAACGTCAACGACCTGCTCGGCTCCGACCTCGTCGCTCCGTTCTCGCGCGACTGGATCCTCGTCTCGATCGGCAACATCGTGACCTGGGAGTTCGTGGGCTACAACATGCTCATCTTCTACTCCGCGCTGAAGACGATCCCCGGCGAGCTCTACGAGGCCGCCGAGATCGACGGAGCCGGCCCGATGCGCGTCATCCGCTCGATCAAGCTGCCCGCCCTGCGCGGCGCGATCGTCATCGCCACGATCTTCTCGATCATCGGCAGCTTCCAGCTGTTCAACGAGCCCAACATCCTCCGGACGCTGGCGCCGAACATCATCACCACCTACTTCACCCCGAACATGTACGCCTACAACCTGTCCTTCGCGGGTCAGCAGTACAACGCGTCGGCCACGGTCGCGATCGTGATGGGCGTGATCACCGCGGTGATCGCCTACGTGGTCCAGCTCCGCGGCGCGCGCAAGGAGAACTGATGGCCGTCACGACCACCTCCCGCCCGACCAGGTCCCGCCGCGCTCCCCGCCGCGGATCCTCCGTCCACCCGAAGAAGTCGATCGCCTTCACCCTGCTGATGTCGGCGTTCATCCTCTACAGCCTCGTGCCGCTGGCGTGGCTCGTCATCAACGCGACCAAGACGCAGGCCGGACTGCTCTCGAGCTTCGGCCTCTGGTTCGACGGCGACTTCGTCCTCTTCCAGAACATCGCCGAGACGCTCACCTACCGCGACGGCATCTTCCTCCGCTGGCTCGGCAACACCCTCCTCTACGTCGTCGTCGGCGCAGGAGGAGCGACGCTGCTCGCCACGCTCGCCGGCTACGGCCTCGCGAAGTTCCGCTTCGCCGGCCGCAAGGCGGTCTTCGCGGTGGTCCTCGGAGCGATCGCCGTCCCCGGCACGGCCCTGGCCGTCCCGACGTTCCTCATGTTCAGCCAGCTCGGCCTCACCAACACCCCGTGGGCGATCATCATCCCCTCGCTGATCAGCCCCTTCGGGCTGTACCTGGTCTGGGTGTACGCGGTCGAGTCGGTGCCCACCGAGCTGCTCGAGGCGGCGCGGATGGACGGGGCGGGCGAGTTCCGCACGTTCTTCACGATCTCCATCCGGCTCCTGGCCCCGGGCATCGTGACCGTGCTGCTGTTCTCGGTCGTCGCCACCTGGAACAACTACTTCCTGCCGCTGATCATGCTGAGCGACCCCTCGTGGTACCCGCTCACCGTGGGTCTGAACCAGTGGAACGCCCAGGCCACCGGCGTCAGTGCGCAGCCGATCTACAACCTGGTGATCACGGGCTCGCTGCTCACGATCATCCCCATCGTCGTCGCCTTCCTCGGACTCCAGCGCTTCTGGCAGTCCGGTCTGAGCGCCGGCAGCGTCAAGGGCTGACGCCCTCGACCTCCCCCCTGCACCGGAGCACCCGCGCCGGTCGCCACCACCCGCAGCACGAAGAAGTGAAGGGATCCCCCCTATGAAGTTCACGAGCTCCGCCCTCCGGCGGACCCTGACCGTGGCCGCCGCGGCCGCCCTCGCCGCCGGCTCCCTGGCCGCCTGCTCCTCCCCCTCCGCCGGTGGCGGAGCGAGCGCCGGCGGCAGCGCCGCCGACCTCGACGCCGCCCTCGAGGCGGGCGGCAAGCTCACCTACTGGAGCTGGACCCCCAGCGCCGAGGCGCAGGTCGCCGCGTTCGAGGAGGCGTACCCCGAGGTCGACGTCGAGCTGGTCAACGCCGGCACGAACACCGACGAGTACACCAAGCTCCAGAACGCGATCAAGGCCGGCTCGGGCGCCCCCGACGTCGTGCAGATCGAGTACTACGCCATGCCGCAGTTCGCGCTGTCGGACTCGCTCCTGGACCTCTCGCAGTACGGCCTCGGCGACCTGGAGGACAAGTTCAGCGCCTCCACGTGGGGCAGCGTGAACGTCGACGGCAAGCTCGTCGGTCTCCCCCAGGACTCGGGCCCCATGGCGATGTTCTACAACAAGACCGTCTTCGACCAGTACGGCATCGCCGTGCCGACCACCTGGGACGAGTACGTCGCCGCGGCCGAGAAGCTGCACACCGCCGACCCCTCGAAGTACATCACCGCCGACACCGGCGACGCGGGCTTCGCGACCAGCATGATCTGGCAGGCCGGCGGGCAGCCCTTCCAGTTCGAGGGCGAGGAGATCACCGTCGACGTCGCGGACGAGGGCACGAAGAAGTGGACCGGTGTCTGGAACCAGCTCGTCGAGAAGGGCCTGCTCTCGGACACCCCCGGCTGGGGAGACGAGTGGTACAAGGGCCTGGGCGACGGATCGATCGCCTCGCTGATCACCGGCGCGTGGATGCCGGGCGTCCTCGAGTCCAGCGTCACGGACGCGGCCGGTGACTGGGCCGTCGCGCCCATCCCGACCTACGACGGCACCCCCGTCAGCGCCGAGAACGGCGGAGGCGGCCAGTCGGTCACCTCGCAGAGCGAGAACCCGGCCCTGGCCGCCGCGTTCCTGCGCTGGCTGAACAGCGACCCGGCCTCGGTCGACGTCTTCCTCGAGAGCGGCGGATTCCCGTCGACCACCGCGGATCTGACCGACCCCGAGTTCGTCGGAGCCGAGTCCGAGTACTTCGGCGGCCAGAAGATCAACGAGGTGCTGACCCAGGCCTCCGAGGACGTCCGCCCTGGCTGGTCCTACCTGCCCTACCAGGTCTACGCGAACAGCGTCTTCGGCGACACCGTCGGACAGGCCTACGCGAACGGCACCAGCCTCGACGACGGACTTGCAGACTGGCAGAGCAAGCTCGTGCAGTACGGCAACGAGCAGGGCTTCACGGTCTCCGAGTAGATCCGACACCTTGAGGAGGCCGGCCGGATCGCTCCGGCCGGCCTCCTCGCGTACCACCCGCTTCTCCTGATCCGAGGGATGATCATGACCACCGCACCCGAGAGCCGCTTCGCCATCGGCGCCACCGACTTCGAGCTCGACGGGCGGCCGCACCGGATCCTGTCCGGCGCGCTGCACTACTTCCGGGTGCACCCGGACCTCTGGGCCGACCGCATCCGCAAGGCGAGGCTGATGGGCCTGAACACCATCGAGACCTACGTCGCGTGGAACGCGCACGAGCCGGTCCGCGGCTCCTTCCGCGCCGACGGCGGCCTCGATCTCGGCCGCTTCCTCGACCTCGTGGCGGCCGAGGGCATGCACGCGATCGTGCGCCCCGGGCCCTACATCTGCGCGGAGTGGGACAACGGCGGGCTCCCGGCCTGGCTGTTCCGCGACCCCGAGGTGGGCGTGCGCCGGTGGGAGCCGCACTACGTGGCCGCGGTCAGCGACTACCTCCGCGAGGTCTATGCGATCGTCGCTCCGCGCCAGATCGACGCCGGCGGCCCGGTCGTCCTCGTGCAGATCGAGAACGAGTACGGCGCGTACGGCTCCGACAAGGAGTACCTCGCCGAGCTCGTCCGGGTGACCCGCGACGCCGGCATCACCGTGCCCCTGACGACCATCGACCAGCCGACTCCGCAGATGCTCGCCGACGGCAGCCTGCCCGGCCTCCACCTCACCGGCTCGTTCGGCTCGCGGACCCCCGAGCGCCTCGCGACGCTGCGCGAGTTCCAGCCCACCGGCCCGCTGATGTGCATGGAGTTCTGGTGCGGCTGGTTCGACGACTGGGGCACCCAGCACCACACGACGGACGCGGCCGCCTCGGCCCGCGAGCTCGACGCGCTGCTGGCGGTGGGCGGCTCCGTCAACGTCTACATGTTCCACGGCGGCACCAACTTCGGCCTGACCAGCGGAGCGAACGACAAGGGCCGCTACGCCGCGATCACCACCAGCTACGACTACGACGCGCCGCTGGACGAGGCCGGGCATCCGACCGAGAAGTTCTGGGCGTTCCGCGAGGTCATCGCGCGCTACGCGCCGGTTCCGGAGGCGTCGCCCGCCCCGCGCGCTCCGTCGCCCGCAGTGACGGCGCCGCTGGTGCCGGGTCCCGCCCTGCTGGGCCTGGACGCGTTCGGCGCCGCCGCCCGGCTCGAGGGCATGGCGTCGTTCGACGAACTGGGCCACGACGACGGCTTCGTGCTGTTCGAGACCGAGCTCTCCGGCTCCGACTCCCCCGCACGCCTGGTCGTCGGCGAGGAGGTGCGCGACCGCGCCTGGGTGCTGCTGGACGGCGTGCCCGTCGGCGTGCTGGCGCGCGACCACCACGAGCGGGCGCTGACGCTCCCGCGCGGCCGCGGATCGCTGGCGATCCTGGTCGAGAACCAGGGGCGCGTGAACTACGGCGTGCGCATCGGCGAGCACAAGGGCCTGATCGGCGGCGTCGCCCTCGACGGCGCCGAGCTCACCGGATGGACGGCACGGCCGCTGGACCTGTCGCGGGTCCCGTCGCTCGCGTCGCCGGCCGAGGGCGTCGCGGCCGGGCCGTCGCTCGCCTCCGGATCGGTCGAGCTCGACGAGCCGGCCGACCTCTTCCTCGACACGCTGCACTGGGGCAAGGGCCTGGTCTGGGTGAACGGGTTCCTGCTCGGCCGCTACTGGCGCCGGGGTCCGCAGCGCACGCTGATCGTGCCGTCGCCGGTGACCCGCGCCGGGCGGAACGAGGTCGTGGTGCTCGAGCTGGAGGGGCTCGCCGAGCCCGAGATCCGGCTGCTCGCCACCGCCGACCTCGGGCACACCGAGGTCTGACACTCCCGCCGAGGCCGGGTGACCGCGTGCTGCGGGCACCCGGCCTCCGTCGTTCGTGCAGGAGGATCTCGGCACCCTGAAGGGGGCCGCATCGGGAGGACATCCGCCCGTCGCGGCGCGGATGTTCACGGTAACGTGCGGGCGACCCTTCAGCGGAGAAGGTCCGCGGAAGGTGCTCCTCGCGCCCCCGCGGCCGCTCGGGGCGCGACCTCCTCGGAAGGACCTCATGCGACGCCAGGCCCTGCTCCCCGGTGCACTCACCGGACTCCTCCTGCTCACCGGCCTCGCCGCCGGAGGGCCCGCCGCGGCGGCGCCGGCCGCCACTGCCCCGACCGCCGCCGCTCCGGCCCCGGCTCCCGCTCCCGATCGCCCGGTCGCGGCTCCGGACACCGAGCCGACCCTGGTCGAGCCGCGGGCCGACGCCACCTCCCAGCAGGCAGCGCTCGCCCTCGACGCCGACTTCGTGGGGGTCGAGATCCCCGCCCGCGCCGAGGTGCGGACGCACCGCGTGACGATCGCGCTCGTCGCTCCGCAGGGCACGACTCCCGGCGCCTTCACGACGGCCGACGCCGTGCGCTCGCTCGAGCTCGTCGACGACTTCTACGCGCGGGAGACGGGCGGCGCGATCCGCTTCGAGCTCGAGCGTGTGATCGACTGGCAGGTGGTCGACGAGCCGATCGGCTGCACGAACACCGGCGGGCTGCAGGACTGGATCAGCCGGACGAACGGCTGGCAGCCAGGCCCCGCCCGGCACCTGGTCGCGATGGTGCCCGAGGGCGACCCGTGCCCGAACTGGGCCAACGGCGAGCAGCCGGGCGACCCCGACGACGGCGGGCGCACCTTCCAGCCGGGGCCCGACGCGTACTTCCTCGCGCACGAGCTCGGCCACAACCTGTCGCTGCCGCACGCGTACAGCGTGCACTGCGGCACGACCCGCGACTACTCGACCCCGCTGCCGGCCGACTGCCGCCGCGAGGAGTACGGCAACCGGACCGACGTGATGGGCGACTCGTGGTCGTTCCTGCCCCTCTCTGCTCCGTCGCTCGCGCGACTGGGGACGCTGCCCAACACCCGCCAGCCGGTCTGCGGCGCTCCCCGCACCGCGACGATCGACACGCTCGGGGCCGGAGTCGCCGCGCGGCGCGCGCTGACGTGGACCGACCCGCAGGACGCGACGATCCGCTACTGGGCGCAGTACAACGACGAGGCCGACACCACGTCGGACGGCGGGGCGTACAGCAGCCCCTTCCAGGTGCGCCGCGACGTCTCGGGCGTGCAGATCCTGCGGTCGAACCCGGGCCAGCCGTACGCGGGCGACCTGCTCGAGCGGCCGGGCGACGCGAGCGAGGCGAACGAGTTCGTCCTCGCGGGCGAGACCGCCTCGCTCAACACCGGGATGTCGCTCCGGGTCGACCGGATCGACGCGGTGACGCGTCGCGCGACCGTCACGGTGACCGTGCCGTGCACGCAGTACGTCGGCGACATCGCTCCGCTCGCCTCGTCGACGACCGCCTCGTACAGCTCGCCGTGGACCTCGGTCGGCGCCGCCGTGGACGGCGACACCGGCACGATCTGGGGCACCTGGCCCCGGGTCGGCGAGCAGTCCGTCGAGCTGCAGTGGCCCTCCGCCGTCACCGTCGACAGCGCCTCGGTGCGCTTCGCGAGCGACGCGGCCGACGCCGACGGGCGCGGCCTGATCCCCGCCCGGTCGTGGCGCGTCGAGCACCTCGTCGGCGGCGCCTGGACCCCCGTGAGCGGAGCGGCGCCCGGGCGGGCCCGCGACGTGCTGAACACCGCGTCGTTCGCTCCCGTGACCACGACGGCGCTGCGCCTGGTCTTCACGGCCTGGGGCGCCGCCGAGTACGGCGGATCGACGGGTGTCGCCGAGCTCGCCGTGAACGGCGTGGCCGTCGCCGCGTCGCTCGAGGCGCGCGGGGCCGCGTCGAGCGTGCCCGCCTCGACGACGCGGGATCTCGCGCAGTCCGTCGTGGTGCGCGACGCGGCCGGGCGCCCCCTGGCGGGGCGCAGCGTGGGCTTCGCGTTGGCCGGGCCGGCGACGTTCGAGAGCGGAGCGACGACCGCCGCGGTGCTCTCGGGAGCCGACGGGATGGCCGCGCTGCCGCGGATCCGCACCGGCTCCTCCTCCGGGACCGTCGCGATCACGGCGCGCGCCGACGCGGCCACGGCGAGGCTCGCCGGGGCGACGGTCACCGCCGGCGCCTCCCTCACCGCGAAGGCGACGACCCGACTGGTCTCGGGGCGCGTCGTCCTCACGGCGACGGCGACCAACACCGGGCCGGCTCCGGCCGACATCACCGTCGTCACCGCCTACGGATCCGCGACCGCCCTCGCGGTCGCTCCGGGCGCCACGGTGTCGAAGGCGTTCCGGACCGGGAAGGCGTCGATCCCGGCGGGCACGGCCACGTTCACGGCCGTGTCGGGATCGTCGCGGGCGAGCGTCTCGGCGCCCTACGCCGCTACCTGATCGGCGGCCGCACGTCGAGCCTCCGGCCCGGCGCGGACCGGGTCGGAGGCAGCTGTTAGCGTCGGAGAGTCCGTCCGGCTCCCCGCCGCGGCGGAGGGGGACGGGGACACGATGACGCGCACGACGACGGCCGGAGCCTGGGCGGCGGCGGCACTGCTGCTCGCCCTCACGGGATGCACGGGAGGCGGCGAGCCCGAGGCCACGTCCGAGGCGGTTCCGCAGCTGAGCGAGGACGAGCTGTCGGCGGTGCTGACCGGCATCCAGTTCGTGCCGGACCAGTACGACGGCACGCAGGAGATGCTCGACTCGATCTACCCGGGGCTCACCGCCACCGACGCGAGCTGCCTCGCCCCGTTCGGGCTCGGTTGGGACGAGGACGAGACGCTGGACGACTCCGAGGTCGAGTTCGGCACGAGCAACGACCGCTCGATGACGTCGGTCGTGGCCAGCACGGGCGACGCCGACGTCGCCTCCTCGCTGGTCGCCGACGCGGAGGACGCGCTCGAGCGCTGCGCCGACGGCTCCGACCTGTTCGCCCTGCAGGGCGAGCCGGTGCAGACGACGGTGGAGCAGACGGAGCCGGCGCTGACCGGGACGGACGACGCGGTCGGCTGGACGGTCACGGGCGACGTGGGCGGCAGCCCCTTCACCCTGGTGGGCATCACGGCGCGGGTCGGCGGCAACGTGGTCGCGCTGGTGGGCTGGGACCCGGCGACGAACGAGTCGTACGTGCCGCAGGCGACGCAGATGTTCGTCGACGAGCTGTAGGGGCGGCTCGACTCCTCAGAAGTCGTCGTACTCGGAGCCCAGTACGACAACGTGTGGACACTCGCGCTCCGCGTGCGCGCGTCCCTGAGGCGCGATGCGCTCGAGTCCTCAGAAGTTGTCGTACTCGCGCTCGAGTACGACGACTTCCGCGGAGTGGAGACACCCGAGCAGCGGCAGCTCAGGTGAGCCAGGACAGGCGGCCCCCGTGCGGCGTCGCGCAGGCGAGGGGGACGCCGTCGGCGGCGAGCAGGAACGGGGTCGGCTCCGGCGCCGACAGCGCGGCGCGCGGCGCGACGAGGTGCGGGAGCAGCGACTCCGCCTCGAGGGTCACGAGACTCGCGCCGGCGGCGCCGACCGCGGCCAGCACCCGCTCGCGGGAGGCCCGCGGCAGGTAGACGAGCGTCCCGAGCGAGACGACGACGACGCGCATCCCATGCGGCACCTCCGCGAGCAGCGCCGGCAGCGCTTCGGCGGCGTCGCCCGCGACGATCAGCGGAGGGTCCTCCCGCAGCACCGCGACGGCCTCGCGCAGACGGGCCGTCCGCTCCGGGCGGTCCTCGGGCAGCAGCGCCTCGAGCCACGCGCGGTCCTCGGCCGAGCGGGCGTCGAGGGGCCGCAGGTCCAGGCCTCGCCGCCAGGCGATGCGCGGGAGTCGCATGGGCGAGGCTCCGCCCGTCACGACGCACTCGAGAAGCGGTCCGCCCGAGCCGAGCCGCGAGGCGACCGCGCTCCCGCCACCGCCCGCGCTCCCGTCACCGCCCGCCGTCGGGAAGGAGTAGGAGTACCGCTCCGGTGCAAGGCACAGCCCCGCGGACGCGCCGATCTCGATCAGCGCGATCGGCTCGTCCGGCTCGGTGATCCGCTCGAGGGCCGCGACCAGCGGGGCGCAGCGCAGCGCCTCGTTCGTCTGCGTCAGGCGCTCGGCGGCGACCGGGGCGACGCGCGGCCACTCCGCCAGCATCCAGGCCACGAACTCCTCGGGGTCCCGCGGCGAGCCCAGGTACCGCGCGACCGAGAACAGGAGCGACGGCTGCCGGCGCGCGCTCGGCAGCTCGTCGATCCGCGCGAGCAGCGCGTCGCTCCCGGCCACCGCGAGGGCCCGGCGCACCTGCAGCTCGGAGGTCTGCGCGAGCTCGCGGGCGGCGCGGCGGTACCGGTCGGCGGTGGAGTCCATGCCTCCATCCTGCGGGACGGCCCGGGCACGCCGATGTCGGTGGTCGCCGGTAGAACGGACTCATGTCCGACACCCGGGAACGCACGCTCCTCGACGTGCGGCGCATCTACGCCGAGCAGGCGGCGCTCGAGCTGCCGCGCGGGCAGGAGATCGTGGCGCGCTGGCCCGGAGCCGAGATCGTGCCGGTCGACTCGCACTGGATGATCCCCGAGGTGCACGGCGACGAGACGAACGTCTCGCGATGGGTGCGCATCAAGACCGAGGCGCTCGTGCTGGGAGTGAAGAAGTCGCTGGTCACCCGGCCCAACGGGCGCTCGGCCGACTTCATCGCCCCCTCGCACGCCAACGGCTGCGCGATGGCGTGCGTCTACTGCTACGTGCCGCGGAGGAAGGGCTACAGCAACCCGGTCACCGTGTTCACGAACATCGAGCAGATCCAGCGGCACCTCGCCCGCCACATCGCCAAGCAGGGCCCCAAGACCGAGGCGAACCAGTGCGACCCCGACTCCTGGGTCTACGACATCGGCGAGAACAGCGACTGCTCCGTCGACGCGATGCTCAGCGGGAACGTGCGCGACCTCTGCGAGCTGTTCCGCATGTCCCCCACGGCCAAGGCCTCGTTCGCGACCAAGTACGTCAACCGCGAGCTGCTCGAGTGGGATCCGCTCGGCCGCACCCGCATCCGCTTCTCCCTCATGCCCGCCGAGACGGCCAAGGTCACCGACATCCGCACCTCGCCCGTCGCCGAGCGGATCGCCGCGATCAACGACTTCGTCGACGCCGGCTACGAGGTGCACGTCAACTTCTCACCCGTGATCCTCACCCCCACCTGGCAGCGCGACTGGGCCGAGCTCTTCCAGCAGCTCGATGCCGCCCTGCACCCGCGAGCGAAGGCGCAGCTCGCGGCCGAGGTGATCCTCCTGACCCACAACGAGCGCCTGCACGAGGTCAACACCGGCTGGCACCCGAAGGCCGAGGAGCTGCTCTGGACGCCGGGGATGCAGGAGTCGAAGGTCTCCGAGAACGGGGCGGTCAACATCCGCTACCGCCGCGATCTCAAGCGCGCCGCCCTCGACCGCTTCCTCGCCCTGCTCGGGCAGGAGCTGCCCTACTGCCGCGTCCGCTACGCGTTCTGACCCGGTCGCCGCCTCCTCTGCGCGCTCCGACGCCGTCGCCGCATCCCGGTGGCGCTGCACAAGGATGGGCGGATGCACGGACGCCGGGACCCGGTACCGGGGGCCCTGCTGATCATCGGCCTCGTCTGCATCGTCTCCGCCTTCTTCAGCGTCTACGCCTCGGGCCGACGCGGCTGGCGGGACGTCTGCGTCGAGGACTTCCCGTCCCGCGGGCCGACCGGCGACGTCGTCAGCGGTGCACCGACGTGGTGGCCGCTCGGCGTCCGCTGCGAGCACCGCGGCGCGAACTCGGGCGACCTGCTCTTCGTCGAGCACACCGGCTGGGACATGACCGCCCTGGCGCTGCTCGGCCTCGCCGCCGTCGTCACCTGGTTCGCGGTCACCGTCCGACGCCCGCGCTGAGCCGCCGCAGGACCGTCGCACGCGCGCCCGCACCGGGGTGCCGGGTGCGCGTTTCGCAAAGCGGATAGGAATCGGGGGCGTGCGCAGCGCCTCCCCTACTTTGGTGTCACGGCAGGACGAGTGGTCCCCGCCGGCCTGCCACCGCCCCGCGACTCC
>NZ_JADILJ010000057.1 GCF_017355185.1 Rathayibacter sp. SD072
CGGGGGCGGCGCACTGGGCGCCGCCCCCGGGATCAGGGGCTCGGTGGAGCCCCGTCGGTCACCAGCCCTCGAGGCCCAGCTGCTTGGCCTGCTTGGTCACGTCGTCGTCGTACTGCTTCGCACCCTCGGCGGCCGGGGTGATGCCCGAGCCCACCGCGACGGTGATCTGCTCGAGCGCCGGTCCCTTGATCGGCGACAGGAACTCGAGCGCCAGGCCCGTGTTGCCCGAGTCGAAGTAGGGCTGCATGTCCGAGATCATCGGCGGCACGTCGTCGGGGAGCGCGCAGCCCTCGATCACGTACGGGCCCTGGGGAGCGGTGGTCTCGCTCTGGATCTCGCAGCTCTCGGGAGTCGCCAGCCAGGCGGCGAATTCCTTGGCCGCGTCGAGCGTGGCGCCCTCGGTCGACTTCGGGATGTAGACGCCGAACGGCTGCCACACGGTCAGCGGCGAGTCGGTCTCGTCGCCGGGGATCGCGAACAGACCGACGTTGTCGGCGTCGTCGGGGTAGTTGAGCATCAGCGGCTGCGCGGCGAAGGTCAGGATCGGGTAGTGCGCACCCTCGCCCGTGGCGATCATGCGGACGCCGTCGTCGTAGGTCGCCGACGCGAAGTCCTCGTTGAACAGCCCTGCCTTGCTGAGCTGCTCGAGGTGCTCGAACCCGGCGAAGGCGGGCTCGTCGACGTACTTGGCCTCGTTCGCCGTGTACGACTCGGCCCACTCCGGGTCCTCGGCGAGCACGTTGGCGAAGTCGCCGAGCAGGAACAGCTGCGAGGTCCAGGTGTCGCCGTAGGTCTGGATGATGGGAGCGACGGTGCCGGCGGCCTTGACGGCCTCCGCGTTCGAGACGAACTCCTCCCACGAGGTCGGGACGCTGAGGCCCAGCTCGCTGTAGACGTCCTTGTTGTAGAGCATCGCGCCCGCCATCGACTGCCCGAGCGGCACGCCGTAGAGGCCGTCGTCGCCCGACAGCGCGCGGACGGCGTTCTCGTCGACCTTGCCCGCCCACTCCTCGCCGGAGAGGTCGACGAGGTTCTGGTCCGGGTTGATCGCCTTCAGCAGCGAGCCGGAGTTGTACCAGAACAGGTCGTTCATCTCGCCCGTGGAGAGGCGCGTCTTGACGACGTTGTCGCCCTCGCTGCCCTGCGGCCGGGTCTCGACGTCGATCGTGACGTCGGGGTTCTCCTCCTGGTACGCCGCCACGAGCGCGTTCATCGTCGTGACGGTCGCCTCCTGGTTGTCGATGAGGATCGAGAGCTGGGATCCGTCGGCGGAGTCGCCGCCGCCGGTGCTGCAGCCGGTGAGCGCGAGAGCGAGGGCCGCTCCTCCTGCGCCGAGGGCGAGCACTGCTCGCCGGTTCTGTCGGGTCGACATCCTTTACCTCCATGTAAAGACAACTTCTTCGTTGCGGGGGGTGCCCGGGGCGGTCGTCCGCTGCGGTCCGGAAGGCCGGTCGGCGGGCGATGCAGGGAGAACATACGTCGGCTCCGCGAAACGTGTCAATCGATCTACGAAAATTTGTGGACCGATCTACACGATCGCGACCGAAGCGTTACAGTGGCGTTCGCGGCGTCGCATCGAGGCCGCCCGGCGGGCGACCACCGGGAGCGGAGAAGGCGAGAGGATCGCGATGAGCTCGACCGACGGCGCGACCCGCGGACCGGCCACCATCCAGGACGTCGCCCTGCGCGCAGGGGTCTCGCGCGCCGCCGTCTCGAAGGTGATCCGCAACGCCTACGGCGTCAGCCCGGCGATGCGCGAGCGCGTCGCCGCCGCGATCGACGAGCTCGGCTACCGGCCCAGCGTCGCCGCCCGGGCCATGCGCGGCGCGAGCTTCACCATCGGCGTCGAGGTGCCGCACCTGGGCAATTCCTTCTTCAACCGCATCGTCACCGGAGCCGCCGCCGCGCTCGACGGCACGCGCTACCAGCTGATCGTCGCGCCCGCCCAGAGCGACTCGGGCGAGGGGTTCCGGGCGATCGAGGCCCTCGTCGACCGCCAGGTCGACGGGTTGATCGCCGTCTCGCCGATGGTCGAGCCGTCGTGGCTCGAGAAGCTCTCGGTCCGCACCCCGATCGTCATGCTCGGCCGGCACGACGCCTCCGTCGGCTACGACACCGTCACCAACGACGACGTCGCCGGCACGGACCAGGTGATGGACCACCTCCTCGCCCTCGGTCACCGCCGCATCTCGCACCTCACCGTGAGCGAGGAGATCGTGCGGCGCGTGACCGGCGCCCCGCACGCCGTCCGCCTCGCCCGGTACGAGCAGCGGATGCGCGAGGCGGGTCTCGAGACCGACGTGCTCTACCTCAGTCCCAGCCAGGACGACGCCTATGCGCGCACCCTCGAGGTGCTCCGCTCGCCCGAGCGCCCCACCGCGCTCTTCGCGGGCAACGACGCCCTCGCGCTCGACGCGCTCTGGGCGCGGGCCGATGCGGGCCTGGGCGCCGAGCACTTCTCGATCGTCGGCTACGACGACATCGAGGTCGCCGGGCACCCGGGCATCGCACTGACCACCGTCGACCAGTCCGGCGAGGAGCTCGGCGAGCGCGCCGTGCAGCTGCTCCTCGGACGGCTCGACGGCCGCACCGACCCGGTGCACTTCGAGGTGGACCCGGTGCTGCGCATCCGCTCCTCCTCCGCGCCGCTCGCCGGCGCCGATGCCTCCACGACCGTTTCCGCACTCCACTACGCAGAAGGACGATGATGACCGACTGGACCGCCCGCTTCCTGGCGCCCGACGACGAGCTCCCCGGCTCGCCCCTGCTCCGTCGCGAGACCCCGCTCGAGACCGGCCACGGAGCCGTGACCGAGGCGGTCCTGCGCCTGTCGGCGCTCGGGATCGTCGAGGCGTGGATCGACGGCACCCCCGTCTCGGACGAGCTCTTCACCCCGGGCTGGACCAGCTACGAGTGGCGCCTGCGCTACTCCGAGCACGACGTCACGGCCCTCGTGACCGGCGACTCCGTGACCCTCGCCCTCGCCCTCGGCGACGGCTGGTACCGCGGACGCCTCACCTGGGGCGAGGGCGCCGCGCCCTACGGCCCCGAGATCGCGGGCTCCGCCGAGCTGCGGATCCGCTTCGAGGACGGCGCCGAGCAGATCGTCACGACCGACGGCGGATGGAAGGCAGGCTCGGGAGCGACCACCGCCGACAGCCTCTACGACGGCCAGGACATCGACGCCCGCCTCGAGCCGCAGGGCTGGAAGCAGGCCGGCTTCGACGACTCCGGCTGGAGCGCCGTGCACGAGGTCGACGTCGACCCGGGACTGCTCGAGCCCTACACCGCCCCGCCGGTGCGGCGCCTGCGCGAGGTCGCCCCGCAGAGCATCTGGACCAGCCCGTCCGGGCGCACGCTCGTCGACTTCGGCGAGAACCTCGTCGGCTGGCTCCGCGTCGAGGTGCAGGGTCCGGAGGGATCCGTCATCACTCTGCGCCACGCGGAGGTCCTCGAGGACGACGAGCTCGGCGTCCGCCCGCTGCGCGCGGCGGAGGCCACCGACCGCTTCACGCTCTCGGGCGGCCGCGACGTGTTCGAGCCGACGCTGACCTTCCACGGCTTCCGCTACGCGGAGGTCGACGGCTGGTCCGGCGACATCGAGCCCAGTGCCCTGACCGCGGTCGTCGTGAGCAGCGACCTGCGCCGCATCGGCACCTTCCGCAGCTCCGAGCCGCTGCTCGACCAGCTGCACGACAACGTGTACCGCGGCATGGTCGGCAACTTCCTCGACGTGCCCACCGACTGCCCCCAGCGCGACGAGCGCCTCGGCTGGACCGGCGACATCGCGGCGTTCGCGCCGACCGCCGTCTACCTCGCCGACGCGGAGGACTTCCTCCGCGACTGGCTGCGCGACCTCGCACTCGAGCAGACCCACCACGACGGCGCCGTGCCGTTCGTGGTGCCGGACGTGCTGAAGTACCGCGAGGCCGAGACCAGCTTCCCGCCCATGGACTCGACGGCGCTCTGGAGCGACGCCGCGGCCTGGGTGCCGTGGGCGGTCTGGGAGGCCTACGGCGACCCGGTCGTGCTCGAGGAGTCGTTCCCCTCGATGGCCTCGCACGCCCGCCGAGTCCGCTCGAAGCTGTCCGAGTCGGGTGTCTGGGACACCGGCTTCCAGTTCGGCGACTGGCTCGACCCCGACGCCGCGCCCGACGCGCCCGCCGACGCGAAGGCCGACACCGGAGTCGTCGCCACGGCGTGCGCGTACCGCACGGCCCGCATCGTCGCCGACTCCGCCGCCGTGCTCGGCCGCAGGGAGGAGCAGGCCGAGTTCACCGAGCTGGCCGAGCGCCTGCGCGCCGGATTCCGCTCGCGGTACGTCGCCGACCGGCGCGTCTTCAGCGACTGCACGACCGTCTACTCCCTCGCGATCGTCTTCGGCCTGCTCGACGACGACGAGCTGGGCTGGGCGGGCGACCGCCTCGCCGAGCTCGTCGCCGAGAGCGGCTACACGATCTCGACCGGCTTCGCGGGCACCCCGTTCATCACCGACGCCCTGTCGTCGACCGGCCACATCGACGCCGCGTACCGACTGCTCCTGCAGCGCGAATGCCCGTCGTGGCTCTACCCCGTGACCATGGGCGCGACCACGATCTGGGAGCGCTGGGACTCGATGCTGCCCGACGGCACCATCAACCCCGGCGAGATGACGAGCTTCAACCACTACGCGCTCGGCGCCGTCGCCGACTGGCTGCACCGCGTCGTCGGCGGCCTCGCCCCGCTCGACCCCGGCTACTCCCGGATCCTCGTCGCCCCTCAGCCCGGCGACGAGCTGCAGTGGGCGGAGTCGACCCTCGAGACCCCGCACGGCCTCGCGCGGGTGCGCTGGGACCGCACCGCCGACGGGGTCTCGCTCGCCGTCACGGTCCCGGAGGGGGCGACCGCGGTCGTCCGCTCGGCCGGTGCCGAGGACCGCGAGCTGACCGCGGGGGAGCACGCGCTGACGCTGTAGGGCCGGTGCACCGGGGTCGATGTCGATCATCGGCCCCGGTGCGTCAGTCGTCCGCGACGTAGGTGCGGACGAGGGCGGCGAAGCGTCCCTCGGGCACGTCCGATCCCCGCAGCATCAGGCGGAGTCCCGGCGCTCCCACCAGTCGGTGCAGAGCGAGCGCCGCGTCGCGGCGGGCTCCGGATCCGGCGTCGTACCCGATCCGCCAGCCACCGAGGGAGTCGGGGTCGTGAGCCTCCCGGATGAGGAGGAGCGCGTAGAGGTCCACCAGGTCCTTCTGCGCGCGACGCGACTCGTATGCGAGCGCTTTGACGATCAGCGCTCGCTCGACTCCGGGTACTCGTGTGGCGAATGTCAGGGGGCCGTCCACGAGGAGGACGGCCGTCACGTCGAGTGCGAGCGTCTCGCTCAGCGCGAGATGCAGCCCCGGCGCGCCGTCGAACCCGCGCCCTCCGTACTCCGCCTTCTCGAATCCGCCGCCGGTGGCCGGAACCAGGACGTCGATCTCGCGATCGCCTTGGATGTAGTGGTTGCCCGAGGTCGAGGTGTATCCGCCGGCCGTCAGGAGCGCGTGGAGCGCGCCCGACGCGGCGACGACGGGCGACACGGCGGCGTCCGCGTCGACCGTCCGGCGCAGGATCGACGACCGGCTCGGGAATGCTCCGGACAGGAGGGCCACCATCTGACCGCCGACGATGCAGGCCTCCTCCAGGCCGGCGATCGCGAGCGAGGCGTCGCGGAGGGCGTGGAAGGCCGCGTCATCGGCGCGGGACCGGGAAGGGAGCACGACCGCTCTCACCGCGTCCACGTCGTCACCGCCGTGCTCAGGAGACGTTCGACGGCCTCGCCGGAGTCGGCGCCGCCGCTGGAGCGGAGGTCCCACGCTGCGAGCAGCGGATCTACCGTGCGGCCCTCGGGGTACCAGGCGATCGCAGTGGCCCGGAGGGTCCGATCCGCCGGGACCGTGACCCGCAGCGTCGCCTCGCGGGGGTCGCTGCGGCCGAACCCGGCTTCCTCGAGCGGAAGGCCCTGGTCCGAGTAGGCGACGGCGCGCCTCGGGATCCTCCACGGGGCGAGGAGGTCGGCAGCCGCGTCCCCGGAGAGCAGAGCCCGCCCGCCGGCGGTCGCCGCGAGTTCCCCCTGCTCGATGACAGGTCGAAGGGAGAACCAGAACTGGGAGAGACCGCCCGGGCCCGGATAGTCGTCGAGGAACCGCTCCACGAGCGACTCCGGGTCGTTCGCGACCCAGCCGCCCGGGACTCGGGCGGCCAGTGCCGGGTCGGCTGAGAGGAGCTTCGAGACGGTCATCTGCGAGACGCCGCACTCCCGCGCGAGGGCGGCCTGCGACCGGGGCTCGCGAGTGCGCACGAGTACCCGGTGGAGCGCGAAGCGAGCGTACGGCACCCGACGCCTCATCGGGTCCGCCGCCTCTTCCTGCCGATCGATGCTCCGATCCGCTCCTCGGAGGATGACGCCCCCGTCGTCGAGGCCGAACAGGGCGAAGCGGGGATCCTCCAGCGCGACTCCGCGGGCGGCGGCATTGAGCCGTGGCATCACGAAACCCGTGGTACTGCCCGCCCGTGCGGACGCGGCGCGAGCGCGCATCTCCGAGGGAGTGGGGGGGCGCGCGGTGAAGACGAGGTGGACGTCGACGTCGTCGCCGGAAGCGGAGGAGATCCGCAGGTCACGAGCGCCGACGATGTGCGCGGCGATCCCCGTGTCGAGAAGCAGCTCGGTGAGGGACGACGCCGAGTCGGAGGTGCTCATACCGCCATTCTAAAACCTTTTGGAGCAATACGTTCGTAGAGGTTTTGAAAAGGGCCCTGCGACCGGGAGTGCTGTGCCCGGAAAGCCGTGACGATTATCTGCAGACTGTGCAAGAATGCACTCCATGTCCGAGAGTGCAACTACCACCGCGCGAGCGCGCCAGGTCGCGGAGCGGCGCGAGCAGCTCGCCCGCCGCGCCCGCGAGCTCGCGGTCGAGCGCGGGATCCAGGGCTTCACGATCGACGGCCTCTGCGAGGACGTCGGACTCTCGCGCCGCACGTTCTTCAACCACTTCCCGTCCAAGGAGCAGGCCGTCCTCGGCCGCCCGGAGGAGGGGCTCGAAGGCGAGGCCGTCGCGCGCTTCCTCGCCGGGGGCGGCGCGCCCGGACGCGTGTCCGACGATCTGCCCGAGGCCCTCGCCGACCTGGCGATCGAGCACTTCGAGGCCATCGGACTCACGCCGGAGCGCGCGCACGAGCTCGTGGCCCTGCTCGAGCGCGAGCCGAAGCTGCTCGCCGCGCTGCTGAAGGTAGGTAGCGAGCGCGATCGCCTGCTCGAGCGCCTGTCGGCCGAGCGCGAGGGCCTGGAGCCGGGCGATCCGCGACTCCGACTCGCCGTGCAGCTGGTCGGCACCGTCGCGCGCCTGTCCGTGGAGGAGGCGCTCACCGCCGAGTCCCCGGCCCCGTTCCCCGAGATCCTCCGCGCCCGCCTCGCCGAGGCCCGCGCCCTGTTCGCTCCCGCCGCCCCCACCACTCCCGAAGAGGACCGATGACCACCGCCACCGCCAAGCCGCTCCTGCTGACGCAGCGCAGGATCTGGATCATCTTCTCGGCGCTCATCGCCGGAATGCTGCTCTCGAGCCTCGACCAGACCATCGTCTCGACCGCGATGCCCACCATCGTGGGGCAGCTCGGCGGAGTCGAGCACCAGGCCTGGATCACGACCGCCTACCTCCTCGCGACCACGATCGTCATGCCCATCTACGGCAAGTTCGGCGACGTGCTCGGCCGGCGCAACCTGTTCCTGATCGCCATCGCGCTCTTCACGATCGCCTCGATCGGCTGCGCGTTCGCGGGCGACTTCTGGAGCTTCGTGGTGTTCCGCGCCCTGCAGGGCCTCGGCGGCGGCGGGCTGATGATCCTCTCGCAGGCGATCATCGCCGACATCGTGCCGGCCAACGAGCGCGGCAAGTACCTCGGCCCGATCGGCGCGGTGTTCGGCCTCTCGGCCATCGCCGGACCGCTGCTCGGCGGCCTGTTCGTCGACCACCTCACCTGGCAGTGGGCGTTCTACATCAACATCCCGGTCGGCATCGCCGCCTTCGCCATCGCGTGGTTCGCGCTCACCCTGCCCAGCAGGAAGGCGCAGAAGAGGATCGACATCCCCGGCGTCGTCCTGCTCTCGGCCGCGACGACGTTCCTCATCTTCTTCAGCGACTTCGGCGGCGACGCGCAGCACGGCTGGGGCGCTCCCGAGACCTGGCTCTTCGGCGCCGGCCTCGTGCTCTCGGTCGCCGGCTTCGTCTGGGTGGAATCGCGCGCTGAGGATCCGATCATCCCGCTGAGCCTGTTCCGCAACCCGATCTTCCTCAACGCCACCGCGATCGGCCTGACCCTGGGGCTGGGCATGTTCGCGGCGATCGGATTCATCCCCACGTTCCTGCAGATGGCGTCCGGAACCTCCGCGGCCGCGTCGGGCCTGCTGATACTGCCGATGATGGCGGGCCTGATGGGCACGTCGATCCTGTCCGGCATCGCGATCACGAAGACGGGGAAGTACAAGGCGTACCCGATCGTCGGCACGATCCTCACCGCGATCGCGATGACGGCGATGACCACGCTCGCCGCGGACACCCCGATCTGGCTGATCTGCGTCTACCTCTTCGTCTTCGGCGCAGGGCTCGGCCTGATCATGCAGGTCGTGGTCCTGGTCGTGCAGAACGCCGTTCCCGCCGAGCAGATCGGCACCGCGACCAGCACCAACAACTACTTCCGCGAGGTCGGCGCCGCGCTCGGAGTCGCGATCTTCGGCACGATCTTCACCAACTCGCTCACCGAGAAGCTGACGACGGTCTTCGCCGGAGCGGGTGACGCTGCCGCGGGCGCCTCCGCGGCGACGCTGGATCCGCAGACGCTGAGCACCCTGCCCGACGACGTGCGCGACGGAGTCGTGTCGGCCTACGCCGACTCGCTCGCGCCGGTGTTCTGGTACCTCATCCCGTTCATCCTGCTGGCCCTCGTGCTCGCGATCCTCCTCAAGCAGATCCCGCTGTCGGACCAGGCCGGCATGGTCGCGCGCGGCGAGGCCGTGGGCGGCGAGGAGGCTGAGCGGATGTTCCGCGAGGAGAGCGCGGCGGGTCCGGCCGGGTCTGACTCGACCGCGACCGGCTCCGTGTCGACGCGCTAGCTCGGGACCGTCACCGGGAAGGGCGGACAGCCGGGTGAGGATGACGGCGACGACCTCCGCCACGCGTTCGCGCCGGCAAGTGCCGTCCGGAACCTCGCTGCGGATGCTGCTCCCCCTGGGACGATCCTGCCGCAGGAAGCGGAGGAGGCGTGCGCTCGGAGCGGGTGATCCCGGCCTTCCGTGCGGCCGACGCGACTACTCCGTGAGCGCGACGGATCCCAGAGACGGGTAGTCGGGGCCGCCGTAGTCCATCACGGTGAGGGTGGTGATCTCCGGCATGGTCCCCGCCCCGGGTATCGGGATCTCCTGGTCCGGCAGGTCGGGATCCACCGGGGCGATCTCGAACGAGTATCCGGCGGTGTCGACCCAGTCGCCCGAGCTGTCCTGCTCGAGCGCACCCTCCTTGAGGTGGAGCCTCGGATCAGTGGCGTCACCGGTCGAGAACCCGGAGAGGATCGCCCAGGTCGATCCGTCCGCTCGGCGCTCGATCAGGACCGATCCGGTCGTCTCGGACTGCTGGCTGAGGAAGTCGCCCTCGAGGGGGAGCTGCTGCTCAAACGCGCTGAGCGGGGAGGCGTCGGACGCGGACGACCCCGGCGTTCCGGCCGAGTCCACGGTCGTCGATCCGGCGGGTCTCGTCGACGGCGCGTTCCCGGGTAGCGCGCTGCTGGTGCACGCCGAGAGGAGGAGCACCGCCGCGGCCACCGCGCCGGAGCATGCGATCCCGGTCTTCGTCATCCTCATCGCTCGATCCTGGCAGACGCCCTTCCGGCGCGCACTGCATCTGCCGGAGGCTCAGGCGGCGATCCCGTCCTCCTCCGACGCGATCGCCGCCTCCTCCACGAGCTCCCGCACCGTCAGAGGCGCGACCGGTCCGGCGAGCTCCGCCTCGGCGGCGATCCGCGCCCGCTCGACCCCCGCGAGCAGCACGGCGAAGGCCTCCTCGAGGGCGTCGGTGTCGCGCAGCAGGAGCCGCTCACCGCCGGGATCCAGGCGGATCGTCCGGTAGACGGGCCGTGCCAGATCGGCTGCGAGCGTGATCACGCCGACGACGGCCCCCGCGCGGCGGGCGCGCGCGATCCAGCGGTTGGAGTGGGTGCGGAGCAGGATCATGGCCGGTGCCGTCCTCGGGGGAAGTGGTGCGGCGGAAGGGTGAGTGGATCCTCTCCGAGCTTCCTGCAGGAGTGCCCGCCGTGTCCTGTGGTTGACATCAGAGCGTCAGTCGACGACGCGCCCCCGCGCTCCCGCCGCGACGCGCAGCGCCCGCACGAACTCGGGCACCACCGGGTTGCCCGTCGCCGCGACGAGCACTCCGATCTCGCGCATCGCCCGCGGATCGTCGATCGGGATCTCGCGCACGCCGTCGTCGATCGACGACGGGCTCGGCGGCAGGATCGTCACTCCGAGACCGGCGGCGGCCAGCCCGCGCGCGGCCCGGTAGTCGCCCACCTCGAAGACCGGCTCCGGGTCGCGGCCGTCGTGGCGGAGCAGGCGCCTGGCCGACTCGTGCAGTCCGTAACCGGCCGACAGCATGATCAGGTCGAGCCCGTGCAGGTCCTCCACCGTCACCGAGCGGCGCGAGGCGAGCGGATGCCGGTGGTGCACGACCGCGAGCAGCGGCTCGGTGTAGAGGGTGGTCGTGGTGGTGCCGGGCAGGGTCGGCGGATCCGCGATGATCGCGAGCTCCGCCTCCTGATCGGCCACCGCCCGCAGGCACAGCGCCCGCGAGCCGTGGCGCAGGCCGAAGCCGACCCGGGGCCATCGGCGGCGGAACCGGCGGATCACGTCGGGCACGTAGCTCTCGCCGAGGAGCGTCTGGAACGCGATCGAGATGCGCCCGTTCTCGAGCTCGCCGGCCTGGCGCACCTCCGCGAGCCCCGTGCGGATGACCGCCATGCCGTCCTGCGCCGCCTCGGCCAGGCGGAGTCCCGCCTCCGTCAGCACGACGCCGCGGCCCTCGCGGCGCACGAGCGGCGCGCGCACCAGCTCGGCGAGCCGCGCGAGCGAGCGGCTCGCCGTGGGCTGCGGCACGCCGAGCTCCTCGGCTGCGGCGGTCACGCTGCCCGTCTGCGCGACCGCGACGAGCACGGGCAGCAGCTTCAGGATCGCGGGCCAGTCGGAGTCGTCACTCATTCGTTCAGCGTATAGATGTGCCGCGAGACGGCATTGGTCATCCGATCCCCGCGCTCCTAGCCTCGAGAGCATGAGCATCGTCGAGCGCGCCCCGGTCCAGGAGCGCTCCGACCTCCGCATGACCCTCGCGCTCCTGGCCGCCGGAGTCGCCACCTTCGCCGAGCTCTACGCGGTGCAGAGCGTCCTGCCGCAGCTCGCGCGGGAGTTCGCGCTCACTCCGGCCGACGCGGCCCTCACCGTCTCGGCCGCGACCCTCGGACTCGCGCTGATGGTGCTGCCGTGGGCCTCGATCGCCGAGCGGATCGGGCGCCTCGCGTCGATGCGGATCGCCGTGCTGTCCTCGGTGGTGCTCGCACTGCTCGCCTGCGCCGCCCCGTCGTTCGAGGTGCTGCTGGTGCTCCGCTTCCTCGGCGGTGCCGTCCTCGGAGCGGTGCCGGCCCTCGCGGTCGCCGCGATCCACGACCGGGTCGGCGGGGCGGTCGCCACCGCCGCCGCGGCCGCGTACGTCTCGGGGACCACGATCGGGGGAGCGGCGGGGCGGCTGATCGCCGGGCCCCTCGCTCCGCTCGTCGGCTGGCGCCCCGCGCTGCTCGTCGTGACCCTCGTCTGCGCCGTCGCGGCGATCGCCTTCGCTCTCCTCGCGCCGCGCGGACCCTCGCCGCGGGCCGTCGCTCCGGAGCCCGGGAGCGGCCGGGCGAAGACCGCGCGGGTCCTGCGCGACCCCGTGCTGCTCGCGGTCGCCGTGCAGACCGTGCTCGTGGTCGGGGTCTTCGTCGCCGTCTACAACTACCTCGCCTTCCGCCTCGAGGCGCCGCCGTTCGCTCTGCCGCCGGCCCTCGTCTCGCTCCTGTTCGCCACCTACCTGGCGGGCACCGTGTCCTCCCGCCTGGCCGGGCGGTGGGCGCCGCGGATCGGATCCAGGACGCTCATGCGCCTCGGCATCGCCGCGATGATCGTCGGTCTGCTCGTCATGCTCGTCGACGTCGTCGCCGTGGTGATCGCGGGGCTCGTCGTGCTCACCGCCGGGTTCTTCGCGGTCCACGCGACCGGAGCGGCGTGGACGGGCGCGCGAGCGGCTCCGGCCCTGCGCGGCCACGCCGGCGCCGTCTACACGATCGCGTTCTACGTCGGCTCGGGCGTGGGCGGCTGGCTGCTCGGCCTCGCCGTCGAGGCCGGCGGGTGGCCCCTGTTCACCGGAGTGACCATCGCGCTGCTCCTCGTCGGCGCGGCCGTCGCGAGCCTTCCGTCCCGCGCGGCCGTCGCCGGCTGATCCTCGCTCCCGCCCCGCGCATGGGCCAGGATGGGCGGAACGCACGAGCCCGGGGGGACCTGTGACCGACACACGCGAGACGAACGACACCGACCCGCGCTACCACGCGGCGTTCCAGCGGGGCTACGACGGCCCCGCTCCCGAGCGCGGAGCCCGGGCCGAGGCGCGGTTCCGCCGTCCGGGGCGCCGCGAGGACGCCGCCCCGGCCGCCTCCGGAACGAGCCGTGCGAGCACGCGCCGCGCCCCCCTCTCCGCGACGGAGCCGGTCCTCGACGCCGTCCGCTCTCCCGACCCCGTCCGCTCGCCCGACCCCGCGGATCCGCTCGAGCGCACGGCGGCACTGCCGACCGGTATCGACGACGCCGCCTCCCCGACCGGAGCCGATCCCGAGGAGCGCACGCGGTCCGCGCTCGACACGCGCGTTCCGCTCGCCCTCGCGGTGGCGGGGGTCGTGCTCGTGATCCTCGCGATCGCCGTGGTGTGGTCGAACGCGGGCTACGGATACGCAGGAGTGCTGACGGAGGCCGACCAGTTCCGCTCCTACCTCTTCCAGTTCCTGCCGGCGCCTCTGGCGACGGTGGGACTGTCGTCGATCGGTGCCGCCATCGCCGTCAAGGCGGCCCGGTCGTGACCGGGCGGACCTGGTGGGGCATGCTCGTCGCCTACGGCGTGGTCCTCTGGGCCGCGGCTCTGGCGTTCCCGGCGGCGATGAGCAGCCTTCCGGATTCCTGGAGCTACGACGGGGGCGAGCTGCCGGTCGAGGCGATCGTCTCGACCTTCTCGTACTCCTTCGCCCCGGCGGTCCTCACGGCCGCCCTGGCGGTCACCGTCACCACGATCGTGCTCCTGCTCGCGCGGACGGGCCGACCGGCGCCCGCCACTGCGCAGGACGGCGAGGACCCCTGGGAGCAGGACGCCGTCCTCCTCACCCGCTGACGCCCCGCCCCCTCGACCGAGGGAACCCCGACCCGTCGAGGGAACCCGCAGCAGCGGGACGTCTCGACGGTCCGGGGTTCCCTCGGCGGCAGGCCTTCTCGGCCGGGCCCTACTTCCCCAGCGCCGAGAAGCGGAACAGGTACGTCGCGTCGAGCGTGTCCTCCAGTCCCGTCACTCCGGCCGCGGCCACGACCGTCTCGCGGCCCTGCAGCAGTGGGATGATCGGAGCGTCCACCGCGGTCACCCGCTGCAGCTCCTGGATAGCCGCCGTGCGCGCGCCCAGGTCGGTGGCGGTCGCCTCCGTGTCGATCAGCGCGTCGACGGCGCCGCTCGCGTAGCCGTTCGCGACGGAGGAGCCGGTCGACGAGTAGGCGGCGCGGAGGAAGTTGTCGGGGTCCGGGTAGTCGGGGAAGAAGCCGAGCTGGTACGCGGGGTAGCCCGACTCCGGCACGAGCTCGGTGACGTAGCTGGTCCACTCCGTCGACTGCAGGTCGACGGAGAAGAGGCCGGACTCCTCGAGCTGCGCCTTCACGAGCGCGTACTCCTGGGCGGAGTCGGGTCCGTAGTGGTCGCTCGTGTACTGGATCGGCAGCGCGACCGGGGTCTGCACCTCCGCTGCGGCGAGCAGCGCGGCGGCGGCGTCCGGGTCGGGAGCGGCCCCGTACGCGTCGGCGAACGCCTCCGTCGCACCGGTCTGCCCGTCGAGCACGACCGAGTAGGCGGGCGCGTAGGTGCCGCGGTAGACCTGCTCGGCCAGCTCCTCGCGGTCGACGAGCGACGCGACGGCCTGGCGGATCGCGAGCTTCTGCTCCGGGGTGCCGCCGGGCTGCGTGGTCACGTTGAAGGTGAGGAAGCGCACCGAGCCGCCCGGGCCGTCGACGACCTGCAGGGCGGAGTCGTCGCGCAGGTCCTCCACGTCGGTCGCGGTGAGCGAGCGGTAGGCCACGTCGACCCCGCCGTTCTCCACGTCCAGGCGCAGGTTCGTCGACGAGGTGTAGGGCTTCAGCACGACCTGCGCGGTCACGGGAGCGTCACCCGAGTACGCCTCGTTCGCGGCGAGCAGCAGCAGTCCGCCGTCCTCGTAGCTCTCGACGGCGTAGGGCCCCGAGCCGATCACGTCGGCGTCCTCGAGCAGGGCGTCGGCGGGGTAGACCTCCTCGTCGACGATCGGCCCGGCCATGCTCGAGAGCACGTACGGCCAGGTCTGGTCGTCGGGCACGGCGAGGGTGAAGACGACGTCGTCGCCGTCCTGAGCGACCGACTCCATGTTCGCGAGCAGCGGCGAGGGCCCGTTGTCGGCCGCGATGTCGACCACCCGCTGGAACGAGAAGACCACGTCCGACGCGGTCAGCTCGTTCCCGTTAGAGAAGGTGAGGTCGGGCGCGATCGAGCAGCGATAGGTGGTCGGGTCGTCGAACCCGCACTCCTCGGCCGCCTCGGGCACGGGCGTGGTGTCGCCGTCCTCGTAGCTCAGCAGGTGCTGGTAGATCTGGTTCTGCGGAGTGAAGCTGCCGCGGTCCCAGGCGCCGGCCGGGTCGAGCGAGACGATCGAGTCGGTCGTGCCGATGACGAGCCGGTCGGAGGAGTCGCCGCCGCCGTTCGTCGCGCCGGTGCAGGCGGCGAGGAGGGCGGTCGTGCCGAGCACGGCGAGGACGCCGAGCGCGCGGGAGGAGTGCATGCTGCTGCTTTCGTCAGGGGTGGGAGGGGGCGCGGCCCAGGCGGAAGCGGCCGAGCGGCTCGCCTCCGTCGACCAGGTCGGCGAGCAGGTCGCCGAGGACCGGCCCGAACTTGAAGCCGTGGCCCGAGAAGCCGGTCGCGAGCGCCACGCGCCCGACCCGGTCGATCACGAAGTCCTCGGTCGGGGTGATGTCGTAGAGGCAGCTGATCGCGTCGGCGCTCGCCGCGTCGACTCCGGGCAGCCAGTCCCGCACGTAGGCGACGAGGCGCGCCAGCCGCTCGGGCTCGGCGCGGAAGTCGCGGCGGTCGGGATCGACGACCCGCCCGGTGCCGTGCTCGCCCACCTTCACGCCGACTCCCGGAGTGGCGAGGCCGTAGATCACGGGCAGGTCGCCGCGGTGGTGCACGAAGCTCGGCCACGAGTCCAGCGGCAGGTCCGTCGTGACGTGCACGGGCTGCTCCTGGGTCACGCGCAGCGGAGGCAGGCGCCGGCCCGCCGCCTCGACCAGTCCGCCCACGAGCGCCGGGGTCCACGACCCGCCGGCCACGACGACCGCGTCGGCCGTCAGCGGGCCCTCGTCGGTGACGACGCGCACGCCGCCCTCGCGCTCCTCGATGCTCTGCACGCCGGCGCTGTCGCGGACGATCGCGCCGTGCGACTCGGCCGACGCGAGCAGCGTTTCGATCGCGGCGGCCGCGTCGATCCGCCCGCCCTCGGGGTGCAGCAGCACGTCGGTCTCGAAGCGCAGTCCCGGCCAGCGGCGCGAGGCCTCGGCGGCGTCGAGGCGCTCGACGGGGATGCCGTCGCGTCCGAACGCGTCCTCGATCTCGCGCAGGGCCCCGGCGTCGCCGTGGTCGATCGCTCCGGTCGCGGTGAACAGGCGCCGTCCGCTCTCCTGCTCGAGCCTCGCCCACTCGCGGGCGGCGCGGCCGGTGAGCGCGCGGTAGTCGTCCTGCGGGTAGCCGCGGCGGAAGATGCGGGTCTCGCCGTGCGAGGACCCGCGGTCGTGCCCGCGCTCGAACCGCTCGAAGACGATCACGCGGTCGCCGCGCTCGGCGAGGGAGCGGGCGGCCGCCGCTCCCACGAGCCCGGCTCCGACGACGACGACGTCGCGCCCGGTCATCGCGGCACCTCGGCGTCGACCTCGCGCCGGGGCGGCATCGCGGCGAGCACCGCGGCCTCGTCGGCGAAGGGCTGCGGAGCGAAGCGGTCCGGCGCGTAGCGGCTCGCGTCGCCGAGCGTGCCGCGCCCGTCGAGCACGAGCTCGGCGACGATTCGGCCGAGACCCGGTCCGTGCGTCACTCCGGACTCGTTGTCGCCGGCCGCGACGAACAGCCCCGGCAGTTCGGGCACGGGACCGGCGAGGAAGCGCCGGTCGGCCGTGTACGAGACGACCCCCTGCGTCCATTCGGTCGCGCGTACCGCGTCGTCGGAGGAGGGGAGGAGGCGGGCGAGGATCGGCGCGAGGTGCGCGTCCATCCGCTCGACCAGGTCGGTGCGCCGCGGTCGGCGGTCGGCCGCCGCCTCGCCCAGCGGCTCGTAGCCGACGCCGTTGCCGTAGGTGAGGCCGCCCAGGTGCTCGCGCACCCAGAGCCCGTCGAGCTCGGGAAGCATCAGGGTCGGCAGCGGATCCAGGTCGAAGGGGGCGGTGGTCAGGCGGCTCGCCACGACCCGCGCGAGGGGGAGTCGGCGGCCGAGCGGGGCGAGCAGAGAGTTCGTCCAGGAGCCCGCGGCGAGGACCACCGCGTCGGCGTCGAGCACGCGGCCGTCGGCGGTGCGGACGCCCGTGGCGCGTCCGTCGGTCGCGACGACTCCGGTGACGGCGGTGTGCTCCACGACCTCGACCCCCGCGGCGCGTGCGGCGGCGACGAGCGCGAGCCCCGCATCCGGAGCGCTGATCTGGATGCCGCCGGGGTGGACGAATCCACCGGACACGGCGCGGGGATCGAGCCCCGGGATCAGCTCGGCGGCCTCGTCGGGCGAGAGCGCGCGGGCGCCCTCGGGGCGGAGCGGGTGCGCGGCGAGCGGTCCGAGGTGGTCGCGGACCCCGGCCTCGCTGACGGCGAGCCAGGCGCTGCCGGTCTCACGGAGGTGGATCGGGTGCTCCGCCGCGAGACCGCGGTAGAAGTCGATCCCGTACTGCTCGAGGTCGCGCTCGGACTCGTTCCAGTACCAGGCGTAGCCCGCGGCCCAGAGCCCGACGAAGCCCGCGCCGGCGGCGGTCGTGCCGCCGGCCGCGGCTCCGGAGTCGAGCAGCACGACCCGTGCACCCGCCCGCGCGAGGTGCAGCGCGGTGGCGGTCCCGAAGAGACCGGCTCCGACGACGACGACATCCCTACTCATGCTAGGTAGTGAAGCAGCCGGTCCGGCCGGGGTCGAATCGATGTGACGCCGGGTGTCCCGGGGTGCTCGGTGTCCCGGGGTGCTCGCAGGCGGCGTCACGGCGGCCGGGCTCGCGGCTACGCCGACCGCACCAGGAAGTCGACGAGCCGCCGCACCGCCGCCGGCACGCTCCCGCGCCGCCCGACGGTCGGCAGGATGATGGCGCCGAGGATCGCGTAGCCGATCTCGTCGACCGGGGTGTCCTCGGGCAGCTGGCCGGCGCGCACGGCGCTCGCGAAGCGCTCCGAGAGGGTGCGGTCCACGCCGAACGCGGTGATCAGCCGCTCGCCCACGGCCGCGTCCTCGGAGCCGGCGGCGACGAGCGAGCGGATGAGCGCGGTGCCCCGCTCGGTCTCGGCGAGCGCCAGGATCGGCGTCAGCCACTCCTCCAGATCGCGGCGCAGGTCGCCGGAGTCGGCGATCGCGATCTCGACGGCGACCAGGCGCCCCTCGATCATGCAGTCGGCGATGAGGGAGCCGCGCGAGGGCCACCAGCGGTACACGGTCTGCTTCGAGACGCCCGCCTCCTTGGCGACGCCCTCCATCGTGAGGTGGTCCCAGCCCTGCTGCGCGAACAGCCGCGCGGTCGCCTCGAGGACCGACTCGCGCGCCGCGGCGCTGCGGACCGGGCCGCTCCGATGCTCCGTCATGCTCCCAGGCTACTCCCACTGACTAGACGAGACGTCGCGTATGATCTAGCGCACCCCCTCTTCCCGCCCGTCTGGAGACCCCGTGGCCACCCTGCTCTTCCGTCTCGGCTCCTTCGCCGCCCGCCGCGCCTGGGCGGTGATCGTCGCGTGGGTCGTGATCCTCGGCGTCTCCGTCGGCGCGTTCCTCGCCGCCGGCGGCACGCTGACCAACAGCTTCGACATCCCGGGGACGGCCTCCGGCGCGGTCACCGACCAGCTCGCCGAGAAGCTGCCCGACACGGCCGGCGGCACCGGCACGGTCGTCTACCGCACCTCCGACGGCTCGGCCCTGACCGGCGAGCAGGAGTCGGCGATCTCGGCGCTCGCCGACTCGGCCGCCGGGCTCGACGGCGTCGCGGCCGTCGTCGATCCGTTCGAGGCCCGGCAGTCGCAGATCGACGGCGCCGCGCAGCTGGCCGACGGCCGCGCGCAGCTCGAGCAGGGCACCGCGCAGCTCGAGGCGGGCCAGGCGCAGCTCGACGCGGGACGCGCTCAGCTCGACGCCGCCGGGCAGCAGCTCGCCGCGGCCCGCGAGCAGGCCGTCGCGGCCGGCGCCCCGGCCCAGCAGCTCTCGGCGATCGACGCGCAGCAGGCGCAGCTCGACGCGCAGGCGGGCGTGCTGCAGGAGCAGCAGGCGACCCTCGACGCCTCCCGTCAGGAGCTCGAGGCCGGCGCCGAGCCGCTCGACCTCGGCGAGGACCTGCTCGGCTACGCCGACGGCATCGGCGTCGTGTCCGACGACGGCTCGACCGCCGTCGTGAACGTCTCGTTCACCGACCCGCGCCTCGAGCTGTCCGAGGAGGTCAAGCAGGGCGTCATCGACCACTTCGAGGACGCCCCCGTTCCCGGCGCCGACGTCACGTTCGCCACCGACCTCGCCCAGGGCGTCCCGCAGATCTTCGGAGTCGGCGAGGTCGTGGGCCTTGTCTTCGCCGCCGTCGTGCTGATCGTGATGCTCGGCTCGCTCGTCGCCGCGGCGCTGCCGATCGTCACCGCGCTCGTCGGAGTGGGAGTGGGCGTCACCGCCTCGCTCGCCTTCTCGGGCGTCATCGACATGGCCTCCGTCACCCCGGTCCTGGGCGTGATGCTGGGCCTCGCTGTCGGCATCGACTACTCCCTCTTCATCGTGAACCGGCACCGGAGGCAGGTGCTCGCGGGCGTCGAGGTCCGCGAGTCGATCGGCCTCGCGAACGGCACCTCCGGCACCGCCGTGGTCTTCGCGGGCTCGACCGTCGTCGTCGCGCTGCTGGCGCTCAACGTCACCGGCATCCCGTTCCTCGGCCTCATGGGCACGGTCGGAGCGGTCTGCGTCGCGGTCGCCGTGCTCATCGCGGTCACGCTCGCCCCGGCGATCCTCGGGCTCCTCGGCACCCGGCTGCTGCGCCGGAAAGCTCGCGCGGCGATCGGGAAGCAGAAGGCGCTGACGAGCAGCGGACCGTTCGCGCCGGCCCCGAAC
>NZ_JADILJ010000058.1 GCF_017355185.1 Rathayibacter sp. SD072
GGACGGATCCGTCACGTCGATGTTCGACGGAGACGCGTAGCAACGCCGCCCGCCACGACTCCCGGGTCGACATGTGCAGGCAACGGGCCTTCTCCGTGGCGTCCGCAGCAGGGGATCGCTGATCCGGACGGAGAGCATCATCCTCAGTGGCCGCTCCGGCACGGTGCGCCGAGTCAAGGCGGAGTACCGCGCTGAGACGTGGGTGGAGCCCCCGTCCGGGCATGCGAGAACGGTCTCAGCGACCATGCGGCCGCACGTCCGGCGAGCAGGTCGACGTGGTCGGGACGAGCGCCGGAGTCACCGCGAGGACATCGGCATGCTTCAGCACCGACCGCCCGTTGGACGCTCAGCTGAGCGTCGCGGCCGTCTTGTCGGTCGGCGCGATGATCGAGGACGCCGCCGCCGAGAGCACGGCGCCGTCGCTGTCCGAGACGACGACGCAGTCGGCGAGGCTGAACGAGCGGCACAGCGAGATGACGTCGAACTTGCTGCTGTCCGCGAGGACGAAGGTCTCGCGACTGTGCGCTTGGACGATGCGCTTCTTGTTGGCCTCTCGGACGTCGAAGGTCGTGACGCCGGCCTGGGCGTGGATGCCGGTGACGCCGATGAAGGCGCGGTCGAAGTACAGCTCGTCGAGCTGGCGATCGGTCATGGTCCCGGCGACCGAGCCGATGTCGGGGAGGTAGTCGCCGCCGAGCGCGGTCACCGTGATCGCGGGGGGTGGGACGAGCGCGAGCACCTGGGTGTTCGAGGTGATCACGTGCGCCCGGACGTCCGTGAGGGCGAGCATGAACTCGGTGAGCGAAGTTCCCGAGTCCACGTAGATCGTGTCGCCGTCCACGACGAGAGACGCGGCGGCGCGCGCGATCGCCACCTTCTCGGCGTGATTGATGAGCGATTTCGCGGCAGCGGGGAGCTCGGCCCCTCGACCCTGGGCCCGGATCGCACCGCCGCGGAGGCTGACGACGCGACCCGCCTCCTCGAGCAGCCGGATGTCGCGGCGCACGGTGGAGGAGGAGGCCCCGGTCGCGGTGACCAGGTCCTCGATGAGGATCGAGTCACCCAGCGCGACGCGGTCCAGGATCAGCTGGTGCCTGGCGAAGGACTTCACTCTGCAGGGCCTCTCGTGTCGGCATGCTGGACTGGGCGCCGATCCCGCCGACCGTGAGCGAGGCGACCCGGGCGGCGGTGCGCGCTGCGTCGAACGGGCCGGAGCCGTCGACGATCGCGGCGGTGAACGCTCCGATGAACGAGTCCCCCGCGCCGGTGGTGTCGACGGCGAGCGTCGCGACCGCGGGGACGAACTCGACCTCCCGGCCCGCAGCAACATAGCAGCCGCGACTGCCGAGGGTGAGGACCACGTCGGCTCCCCAGGACCGGAGCTCCTGGACCGCCCCGCGCATGGCGTCGTCGTCGTGAGCGTCACCCAGGTCGCGCTCGAGGTAGGCGGCGGCCTCGTCCTCGTTGACGATGAGCCAGGCGCAGGAGCCGATGAATCCGCGGGGCACCGGTCGAGCCGGTGCCGCGTTGTAGAAGACGGGGACGCCGACCGACGCGGCCAGCTCCACCGCTCGGGCGTTCGCCGAGTCGGGGATCTCGTTCTGCAGGACGACCGCCGCGGCGCCGTCGAACGCCTCCCTGCTCGCTTCCACCCACGCCGCGTCGACCTCGCCGTTCGCCCCCTCGACGATCGTCGCGTGCACCTCGCCGTGCCCGACGACGTGGACGATCCCGAGTCCGGTCGGTGCAGCCGTCCGCAGGAGCCGGCAGGAGACGCCCGCCTGCTCGAGGTTCTCGGTGCAGCGACGGCCGTAGTCGTCCGTTCCGGCGGCGCCGACGAAGCGGACGGAGGCTCCCAGTCGAGCGGCCTGCACCGCCTGGTTCGCGCCCTTGCCACCGAAGTCGCCGCGGAGACCCGAGGCCACGAGCGTCTCGCCGCGCCGCGGCAGCCGCTGCTGGGTGACGATCAGGTCGTAGTTGATGCTGCCGACCACCAGGATGGCGTTCTCTGTCATAGAGGTCTCCTCTTCGCTGCCCACGACACTAGAGCGGCATGACAAAAATTGTCAAAGACGTCTCTCCTCCCCGCTTCCGAGCAACAGGTGTCGTACTTCGGCCTCGCAGGATGAAAGAAGTTGCATTTTCTTGACAACGAGTGTCATCCGTTTGTACGTTCGGCTCATGAAGTTCGCCACGCGCCTCAACTCGTTCATCAGCGGCGGAGACACCGCTGCCGCCCTCCGTCGCATCAGTGCGACCCGAGGCATCGACTACGTCGACCTCAACTACCCGGAGCACTTCACGGGTATCGGCTCCGATGCCATGAAGCCCCTGCTCGACGAGCTCGGACTCACCCTCAACAGCGTCGCCATGCGATTCCGGAAGGACTTCGTCCACGGGGAGTACAGCAACCGCGACGAGGCCGTCCGCCGCGAGGCGATCGAGCTGACGAAGGAGGGGATCGACGCCGCCGCCGCCGGAGGCAGCGACCTCGTCACCGTCTGGCTCGGGTACGACGGCTTCGACTACACCTTCCAGAAGGACTACGCGAAGGACCTCGGCCGCATCGTCGAGGCGTTCCAGGAGCTCGCCGACTACCGTCCGGACATCCGGATCAGCATCGAGTACAAGCCGTACGAGGAGCGCGTCCACTCCGTCATCCGCAGCGTCGGCCAGACGCTGCACATCCTGCAGCTCATCGACCGCCCCAACGTCGGGGCCACCCTCGACTTCGCGCACATGCTGATGGCCGGCGACGCACCCGGGTTCGGCGCCGCGCTCCTGCTCGCCGAGGACAAGCTGTGGGGCGTCCACCTCAACGACGGCAACAACGACCACGACGACGGACTGATGATCGGCTCGATCCACCCGTTCGAGACGATCGAGTTCCTCTACTACCTCCTGCGCCACGGCTACGACGGAGTGATCTACTTCGACACCTTCCCGATCCGCGAGGACGCGCAGGAGGAGGCCGAGACGAACCGGGCGACCGTCGAGCTGCTCCTCGCGAAGATCGAGGCGGTCGGAGTCGACCGCATCACCTCCGTCATCGAGAAGGCCGACGGCATCGCCTCGCAGCAGCTGCGCAACGAGCTGCTCGGCATCGCCGTCCCCGGCGCCGGCGCCTGACCGGACCCGGTCCGGTCGGAGGCCGACAGCCTCCGGCCGGGCCGCTGGTCCCGACGTCCCCCCGGACGCCCCCTTCACCCACTCGACATCCCGACCTCTCCCTCTTCGACACCCCGGCATGGTGCATGCCCGAACCACTAGGTGGAACACGCAATGGCGCGATCAAGAACAGTCTTCTCACTCTCCCTCGTGGCGGCGATCACCCTCGTCGCCCTCGTCGGAGGAGTCGTCGGTGGCCGAGCCACCGTCTCCCAGGCGGCCTCGAGCGGTGGAGGCAGCGGCGGAGCCGCCTCCGGAGTCGCCGTCGACGTCATCATCCGCGCCAGCGATTCCGCCTACTGGCAGACCCTCCTGGCCGGCTCCGAAGCCGCGGCGACCGACTACGGCATCGACGTCTCGTCGTTCGGGCCGACGTCGGAGACCGACATCGCCGGTCAGGTCCAGCTCGTCGAGAACTCCGTCAGCCGGGGCGTCGACGCGATCCTGATCGCGCCCAGCTCGAGCGAGGCGCTCAACGCGTCCATCGACGCCGCACGCGCGGCCGGCATCAAGGTGATCACCGCCGACACCCGTGTCACCGCCGAGATCGAGGGCCACATCGGCACCAACAACATCCAGGCCGGGACCGCCGCGGGCGAGCGGATGTGCGAGCTGCTCACCGCGCAGGGCACCACCACGGGCAAGGTCCTCGTCGAGGCGCCCATCGCCGGCATCGAGGCCAACCAGGACCGCGATGCGGGCTTCCGCGCCGGTCTCGCCCAGGGGTGCCCCGACATCGACTCGTCTCTGCAGAGCTACAACAACAACGACATCGGCACCGCCGCCGCGCAGGTCAACGACGCCATCTCGGCCAACCCCGACCTCGTCGGAGTCTTCGCCGACAACAACAGCTCCGGCGTCGGCGCCGCCACCGCGATCAAGGACAACGACGCCGCCGACCGCATCCCCGTCGTCGCCTTCGACTCCGACCCCGCGGAGAACGCCGCCCTCGCGGAGGGCACGATCGACGCCCTCGTCGTCCAGAACCCGTGGTTCCTCGGCTACCAGGGCGTCGTCGAGGCGGCCATGGCGACGCAGGGCCGCATCCCGCCCGCGAACCTCGACCCGGGCGTGGCCATCGCGGACCGCGACAACAGCGAGACCCCCGAGATCAAGGCGCTGCTGGAGCCGCAGACCGCGGAGGTGGACTGATGGCCGTCGTCGAGCCCGACGGCACTCCGGTCCTCCGCCTCACCGGAGTCTCGAAGGCCTACGGCCCGGTCCAGGCGCTCTCGGACGTCTCGCTCACGCTCGTGCCCGGTCAGGTGCACTGCCTGGCCGGTGAGAACGGCGCGGGCAAGTCGACGCTGATCAAGATCCTCACCGGCGCGCTCCACCGCGACTCCGGAGAGTTCGAGATCGAGGGACGGCCCCTCACCGCGGTCAGTCCCGCCGCGCTGCGGACCGCCGGAGTGCAGGCGGTCTACCAGGAGCTCAGCCTGCTGCCGCACCTGTCGGTCGGCGAGAACATGTTCATGGGCCGCCTTCCCGCCCGGTCCGGAGTGATCCGGGCCACCGCGCTGCACGACCGCTGCCGCGTGGTCCTGGACTCGCTGGGACTGACCGAGCTCGACCCCGATGTCGTCGTGGAGCGCCTCCCTGCGGCGACGAAGCAGTTGGTCGAGGTCGCGAAGGTCGTCACGGCCGACGCGGTGAAGGTCATCGTCTTCGACGAGCCGACGACCGCGCTCACCGAGGCGGAGTCGGCGCGGCTCCTCGACCAGATCCGCGTGTTCCGCGACCAGGGCGTGGCGATCCTCTACATCACCCACCGCCTCGAGGAGATGTTCGAGATCGGCGACTGGGTGACCGTCCTCCGCGACGGGGAGCTGTCGCAGAGCGGCCCGATGAGCGACTACACCGAGGCGGACCTCATCACCGCGATGGTCGGTCGCGAGGTGTCCTCGCTCTACCCGGACGAGGCCCGAGAGACGGGGGCCGCCCGGCTCGCCGTCCGAGGGCTCCGCCGCACGCCCGACGGCCCGGCCGTCGATCTCGAGGCGCGAGGGGGCGAGATCCTCGGGATCGGCGGTCTGCTCGGCTCGGGCCGCAGCGAGCTGCTGCTGAGCATCTTCGGCGCCGAGCCCCTGGCCGGCGGCGAGATCCGGATCGACGGCACGGCCGTGCAGCCGGACGATCCCCGCTCGATGATGACGGCCGGAGTCGCGCTCCTCACCGAGGACCGCAAGGTCCTCGGCCTCCTCCCCGAGCTGTCGATCCGTGAGAACGTGACGATCGCCAGCCTGCGGGCAGGATCCCGGAAGGGGCTCCTCCCCGGCAAGTCCCAGGCCGACGAGGCCGACGCGCTGCTCGACAGCCTCCGGCTGCGAGCGGGGTCCTACGACCAGCCGGTCTCGACCCTGTCCGGCGGCAACCAGCAGAAGGTCCTGCTCGCCCGCTGGCTGCTCACCAAGCCCAAGGTCATCATGTTCGACGAGCCGACCAAGGGCATCGACGTCGGAGCCAAGGGCGAGCTCTACGACGTGATCAACGAGCTCGCCCGGCAGGGCCTGGCGGTCATCGTCGTCTCCTCCTACCTCCCCGAGCTCCTCGGCCTCGCCGACCGGGTGCTCGTCCTGCGCGAGGGCGCCGTCGCCGGCGAGCTCGACGGCGGCGCCTCCGAGGAGGACGTGCTCCTCCTCGCCAGTGGCGGCGCCGGCGCGACGTCCGACCCGCTCCAGCGCACCGCACCCCTCCAGCACGACCCCTCCACAGACCCGGTCCTCCGACAGAACATCGAGGAAACACCCCATGCCTAGATTGATGTGGCGCGAACCCATCGAGACGACCACGATCCGCGTCGTGCGCAAGGACGATGCCGTCCCCGCCGCGCAGAACGGCCGGTCGTCGACCACCCTCAAGCCCCGGGTCGCGACCCTCGGCAGCATCGCCGGCCGCGAGAGCGGCGTGCTCATCGTCCTCCTCGTGGTCTTCGGGGCTCTGACCCTCGCGAGCGACGACTTCCTGACCGGGAACAACCTCGCGAACCTCGCGCGCCAGGTGTCGATCTTCGGCATCCTCGCGATCGGCCAGCTGATGGTGATCCTCACCGGGGGAATCGACCTCTCGGTCGGCTCCGTCCTCGGCCTCGCCGGAGCGGTGACCGCTCAGCTCCTGGTCGCCGGGGTCCCGATCCTCCCCGCCGTCCTTCTCGGCGCCCTCGTCGGCGCGGTCCTGGGCATCATCACCGGCCTGCTGGTCACGAGGTTCAAGCTCCCACCGTTCATCGCCACGCTCGGCATGCTCGGCATCGCCCGCGGAGTCGTGCTGGTCATCACCGACGCGAACACCATCCAGGGCCTGCCCGAGGACTTCCAGGCGATCGCCAACGGCTCCGTCGCAGGCGTGCCGAACCTGCTCATCCTGTTCGTGGTCATCGCCGCCGCGGCCGCGTTCGTGCTGAAGCGGACGGTCTTCGGACGCTACGTCTACGCGGTCGGATCCAACCCCGAGGCGGCGCGACTCGCCGGAGTCCCGGTCACGCTGGTCACGATCACGGTCTACGGCATCGCCGGCCTGCTCTCGGCCGTGGGCGGGGTCCTGCTCACCTCGAGGCTCGGCGCCGGAGTCCCGACCGCCGGCACCGGCTTCGAGCTGCAGGCCATCGCGGCGTGCGTCATCGGCGGGGCGAGCCTCGCCGGCGCCCGGGGCAGCGCGATCGGAGCCGCCTGCGGGGCGCTGCTCATCGGAGTCCTGAACAACGGCGGCAACCTGCTCGCGGTCAACTCCTTCTACCTGCAGATCGCCATCGGCCTCCTGATCCTGGTGGCCGTCGCCTTCGACCAGCTGAACACCCGCAACGCCGCGCGGGAGTGACCCGCGTCCGGGCCCGCGCCCGGCCTCACCCGAGGGACCGTCCCGGCAGCGCTCGCGCGTCGCCGGGGCGGTCCCTCTCCACGAGAACCGAGACAGAGAAGAGACCACCGTGCTCAAAGGGATCGACAGCGTCCTCACCGCCGAGATGCTCCACGTGCTCATGTCGATGGGCCACGGAGACGATCTCCTCGTCTGCGACGTGAACCATCCGGCCGCCAGCCTCGCCGCGCACACGACGCACGGCTCCGTCGTCGACCTGGCGGGCTGCGACCTCGAGCGGGCGATCACGGCGGTGCTCACCCTGATGCCGCTCGACACCTTCGTCCCCGAGCCCGTCCAGCGCATGACGGTCGTCGGCGACGAGGGCCGCCTGATGCCCGTGCACGAGCGCATCCAGCGCGTCGTCGACCGGGCGGAGGGACGCGCCGTCGGCATCGGCGCACTCGACCGCTTCGCGTTCTACGACGCCGGTCGTCGCGCCTTCGCCGTAGTCAGGACCTCCGACCCGGGGCCGTACGGCTGCTTCCTCCTGCGCATGGGGACGGTCTGAGCCGGGGAGCCGCTCCTGCGTGTGGAGGGCGGACTCCCGTGGCCCTGCCGCTGTCCGCGGGCTCCGCGCAGGCGGAGTCGCTCCGCGAGGGGACCCCGTCACCGGCGCGGAGCGGAGGATGGGACGTCCGGCGCCGGTGGCGGAGTGGGACGCACTGCCGGGTGCAGCGCGGGTGCAGGCGGGGCGCGTCCGGCCGCAGCCGCCGAAGAGCTCGATGACCTTCTCCCTCTCGGCCCGGGAGAGCAGCGACGGCAGCCCGACCGGCGACGCGCGCAGCCGGACGTCGCAGACGCGCTCGAGTCGGCGAGCGCGGTCGTCTACGCCTTCTGCAGGCGGTCGCCGTACGCGAGCGTCTCGTGGTGCTCGATGATGCAGGCCGAGCTGCCTTCGAGTGCGACGTGATGTTCCCGACGAGCTCGGGGGTGCCCGAGGTCGCGTACTTGGCGACCCGGACCGACCCGCCGGACTGGTGGTGCACCGCCGGTGAGTCCCTCCGGAGCAGGGAGACGGCGGTAGCGGCGGGAGACGTCCCCGGACGTTCCGACGACGAGGCGGCCGCGCACCATCCGCTGGGCCAGCGCCGCCACCTCGGCGCGCTCCGCCTCTCGTCGTTGCGATCGACTGCTGACGGCCGGCGATCGGGGCCTGCGGACGACGGAGACCCCGGTCCGCGCCCGATCGCCGCGCGGCATGTCGCCGAGGGGACGCGGACCGGGCGCTCCGGACGGTCGAGGGCCCGTTCCGCGCCCACTCGCGGGCCCGGCCTCAGCTCCGGAGCGTGAAGCTCGGCTTCTCGCCGAAGCGCGCCTGATAGGTGCTCGCGAAGCGCCCCAGGTTGCCGAAGCCCCACTCGCGCGCCACCGCGGCGACGGTCGTCGAGCAGGGGTCGCCGGCCACGAGGTCGGCGTGCGCGCGGTCCAGGCGCACGTCGCGCAGGTAGATCGACGGCGAGACTCCGAGGTGCCGCTGCGCGGCCTGCTGCAGGGTGCGGGTGTGCAGGCCGGCGGCGCGGGCGGCGTCGGCCGGGGTGATCGGATCGCGGGCGTGGTGCTGCAGGAAGTCCAGGGCCACGCGGGTCCGCGAGGCGGACGGGCGGCGGAGGATCTCGGGCACGTCCCACGCGCGCCACGGGAAGAGCGCCAGCAGCGCCCGGGCGAGGTTCAGCTCGGCGGTGAAGCGCACGAGCGGAGCGGTCGCCGCGGCGGCGAGCGCCGAGGTCGCCTCGGACACCGCGGTGCGCCAGCGCAGCAGCACACCCGGGTCGGGGTCGGCCTCGTGGTCGAAGGACACGGGCTGGCGCGGGCCGGCGTGCGACTCCGTCGCCACGTCCTCGAGGAAGCCCGGGGCGAAGTGGATCAGGTTCTGCCGGTGCGGCAGGAAGTCGAGGGCGAAGTGGCGCTCGGCGGGGAACAGGAACGGCGCCGACGCCGCTCCGGTCCGCGTGAAGGGGCGCAGGTCGAGCACTCCGCCGCCCGCGCGGAACCAGCCGACGACGTACTCGCGCAGGTGCGGCACCTCGCCCGTCAGCGCGCCCGCGCAGTCGGAGGTGCGCAGCGTGACCCGCTCGCTGCCCCGGAACGCGTAGCGGAAGGAGAACCCGCCCGCCCTCGGAGCGACGCGGAACCGGCCGCCGCCGTAGGCGTCGGCGTAGACGGCCGAAGCCGCATCGGGATCGACGCCCGTCACCTCGAAGCGCCGCTCGGCGCCTCCCGTCGCATCGGAGGAGGAGCCGAACGGACTGCCCGTCGTGAACGTCGACCCGCTCATGACGGCCGCCCGGGCCGGCCGAAGAGGGTGTGATGCCGCATGGAGGGACCTCGCTGTGTCGTTCGCCCGACGGCCCGGCCCCGGTCGGGGTCCGCGTGCGCGTCGGCTGCACTTGAGACGTGTTCGGGGGTCGTTTCGTCACGTTTCCGGCCCCTGAGAAGTCCCTCCACAGCGAGAGGCGGAGCCGGGGATGCGCCGAGCGGCCATCCTGATCGGGGAGGACCGCGGCGCCTGATAGGCATTCCGGGAGGGTGGCGGAACGACCCCGGGCGTGCCGGGGCGACGCCACCGCGCTCACGACGGCAGGAGGCGATCATCGACGACGACCCCCTCCTGCACGCCTCCGACGCCGTCCTCGCCGCCCGGGCAGTCGACGGCGATGTCGCGGCGTTCGAGCAGCTCGCCCGCCGGCACGGCGCACTGATGCGGGTCTACGCCGCCAAGCTCCTGGGCTCGGACATCGAATCCGACGACGTGGTGCAGGAGGCGTTCCTCACCGGGTGGCGCCGTCTGGCCGATCTCGACAGCCCCGCGCACATCCGCAACTGGCTGATGCGCATCGTGACCCACAAGGCGATCGACCGGATCCGGGTCCGCCGCCGCCACGACGACATCGACGACTGGGACCCGCCCGCTCCCGCCGAGCACTCCCCCGAGCGCATCGTCGAGGCCCGCCTCCAGCTGGACGCCGTCTGGGAGGCACTGGACCGATTGCCCGCCGATCAGCGACGCTGTTGGCTACTCCGCGAGACCGCCGGCTACAGCTACCAGGAGATCGCCGACGCTCTCGACCTCCCCGTCTCGACGGTCCGCGGCCTCCTCTCCCGGGCTCGACGATTCCTGCTCCACGAACTGGAGGCATGGCGATGAACCTCGACGACGCCGTGCCCGACGACGACCTCGACGGCCACACGCTGGACGAGCTCGGCGAGTACCTCGACCGCGGACGCACGCCCCTGGATCCCTCGATCGAGAACTCCGCCGCCTGCCGCCTCGCTCTGGCGAACCTCACCCGGCTGACCGAGCTGTCGGCCAGCGCCCTGCGCAGCCGGGCCGACCGCGAGCCCGACCGCGACGACGTCTGGATCGCGGGACTGCTCGACGCGATCCGCTCCGAGGTGCGCTCCGGCCGCGACGTGCCCATCCGCCACCCCGACCCCGGGCTGCGCCTGGCGCTCACCGAGGCGGCGGTGCGCGGCATGATCCGCCGGGCCGGCGACACGATGGGCGGCGTCATCATGGGGCGGTGCACCCTCGACGGCGACGTCGCGACGCCCGGCGCGCCGATCCGGGTCGACGTGACCTGCGCCCTCGAGTTCGGCCTCTCGGTCGACGAGGCGGCCGATCGGCTCCGCGACCGCATCCGCTACGCCCTCGAGCGCCACACCGAGCTCGTCGTGACGACGATCGACGTGACCGTCGACGACGTCTACCCCCGCAGGGAGGACCGACCGTGACCGACGACACCGCACTGTCGCAGCGCCTGACGGCGGCGATCCGCGAGGCGGAGGGCGTCGTCGGGGTGTATCCGGCGCAGCCGATCCTCGAGGCGGCCGCCGACGCCCTCGCCGTGAGGCTGGCGCTCCGGCAGCCCGACGTGCTCGTCGACATCGACCGGTCGGAGGGGTTCACCACCGTCAGCGCGCACATCGCCGCGTCGGCCGCACTGCCCGTCCCCGAGACGCTGCGGTCGGTCGGCGAGCTGCTGCGCGGGATCCTCGCGGAGGAGCCGGACGTGACGGGTCCGCTCGCGGTCACCGTGAAGGTGCGGCTCGTCGAGGACTCCGGCCGCGCCGAGGCCTAGGGCGCGGAAGACGCGAGACCGCGTCCAGCGGACCCCGGCCCGCTCAGAGCGGGAACCCGACTCCGGTCAGCCGCTCCGACGCGTCCCAGAGGCGAGCGGCGAGCGTCTCGTCGCGCGAGCGCCACGAGCGGCCGATCAGCTCCGCCCCTCCGCGCATGTGCAGGAACCGCTCCGGACCGGTGAAGGCACCCGGAGGCACGTCCCCGGTCGCCGCGAGCAGCACCGGCAGCGCACCCTCCTCCGGGCTCTGCGCGAGCAGCGCGGTGAGCCGACCGGCGATCCCGGTCGCGCCTCCGGTCATCCCCGTGGCGACGAATCCGGGATGCGCGGCGACCGCGAGGACCGGCGATCCGGCTGCCGTCAGCCTCCGCTGCAGCTCGGCCGTGAAGAGCAGGTCGGCCAGCTTCGAGGCGGCGTACGCGCGCGACTCGCGGTAGGGGGTGCGCTCCGTGTTCAGGTCGTCGAGGTCGATCCGTCCCATCCGCTCGGCCTGCGAGGCGAGCGAGACGACGCGGCCCCGGAGGTGCGGCAGGAGCAGGTTCGTCAGCGCGAAGGGGCCGAGGTGATTGGTGCCGAACTGCCGCTCGAAGCCGTCCGCGGTCGTCTCGCGCTGAGCGGTCGAGACGCCGGCGTTGTTGATCAGCACGTCGATCGGCCCGCTCCACTCGTCGGCGAGGCGGCGGATCGACGCGAGGTCGGCGAGGTCGAGGCGGCGGACGAGCGTGTCGCCGGAGATCGCCTCGGCGACCCGCTCCCCCTTCGCCGTGTCGCGGACCGCGAGGACGACGCGTGCACCGGCCGCGGTCAGGGCGCGGGCGGTGGCGAGGCCGATGCCGCTGGTGGCGCCGGTGACGAGGAACGTGCGGCCGGACTGGTCGGGGAGCGAGGAGGTCATAGGGGCGAGACTAGGCACTGTCTAGAATCTAGTCAATGCCTAGCAGTACGATCGTCGGGTGACCCCGCCCTTCCACCACGGCAACCTCCGCGCGGAGCTGCTCGAGCAGGCCGAGGCGCTGCTGCGCACCGACGGCGTCGACGCGCTGTCGCTCCGCGAGCTCGCCCGACGGGCCGGAGTCAGCCACGGCGCCCCGCGGAGCCACTTCGTCGACCGGCAGGCGCTGCTCGACGCCCTCGCGGTGCTCGGCTTCGAGCGGCTGACAGAGGCGGTGCACACGGCCGTCGAATCGCCCGGCGCGTTCCCGGAGCGGTTCCGCCGCGTCGGCCGCGCCCACCTCGCGTTCGCAGTCGAGCACGCCGCGCTGATGGAGCTGATGTTCCGCCTCGGCGCCACCGCGGGTCCGGTGCGCGACGCCTCGCTCCGGCTCTTCCAGGTGCTCGACGACGCCCTCACCGACGAGCCGTCGGGCGATCCCGGGGCTCGCGAGCGGTTCCAGCTCCTCTTCGCGGCGTCGGTGCAGGGCACGGCCGCGCTCGTGATCGCGCAGCGCGTCACCCCGGAGCAGGGCGGGGTGCTGATCGACGACGCGACCGACGCGATGCTCGGGTCGGAGCTGTGGGAGCGCGTGCGGGGCTGAGGACGTGCGAGTAGCGCTGAGGTGGGCGCGGAGTGACGCGGCCGACCACCCGCGGGCGCCGATCCGTGTGCGCCGAACCGTCGCTCCCGGTCGCCTCGTCCCGGTTCCGAGAGCCGTTCGCGCCGGGTCGATCGGCCGTGCGCGACGGATCAGGCGCGAGAGCCATCGGAGGCGCAGGCCGGACGGGTTCGGAGCAGGCGGACTCGGGAGAGACGGACTCGGAACAGACGGCCTCAGAACAGACGGACCGCGTCCGAGGGCTCGTCCTGGCCGCGCACGAGCACCGGGATCCTCTTGCGGAAGGCGAAGAACCCGCGCGACGCCGACGGCCACGCCGTGCCGTCCCAGCGACGGCGCACGGTGACGAGCGCGACTCCCTCCTCCGCGAGGGCGGAGCGGAGCGCGTCCAGTCGCTCGCGGACGGGACCGATCGGCGCGTACGGCACCACCACGGTGTCGAGCCGCTCCGAGCCCGCCCAGTCGAGGACCCCGGCGGGCGACGCGTCCGCCAGCACGCGCGCCTGCCGACCGCTCCCGTCGTGCGCGCGCTCCGCGGCGTCGGCGAGCGCCGCCGCGGTGAAGGCGTCCACGGCGTCCGACACCGCGAGAGGCGATCGCCCACCCGCGTCGCCGGCGGCGGCGACCGCCACGAGCCGCTCCGCCAGACCGGGCTGCTCGGCGAGGAGGCTCTCCGCCTCGAGGTCCTCCTCGTGCAGCAGGAGGCCGGGACGGGCGCCGACGGTCCCGACCACGTCGTCCGAGTCGATCTGCTCGCGGGGCGGGAAGGGCTCCTCGGAGAGCGCGGGGGCCGAGGCGGCGAGGCCCTCCGGGGAGAAGCGCCCCTCGGTGTACCGCGCGATGTTCGACGCGGTGGCCAGGTACGTCTTCCCCGGGGTCTGCAGGCCGGCGACCCACCTCCAGGACAGCGTGTTGGACGCGGCGTCGCCGTCGAGCAGGTGCCGGTAGAAGAAATCGGCGCCGAGCTGCCAGGGCAGCTCGAGGGTGAAGATCCAGATGCTCGCGAACCACATGCGCGTGTGATTGTGCAGGTAGCCGGTCTCGACGAGCTCGCGCACCCACGCGTCCATCGCGTCGATCCCGCTCCGCCCGCCGATCGCGTCGAGGTACCCCGACGGAGGGTCCCCCGCGGCGAGGTCGTCCACCTCCCGGCGGTAGCGGCGCCACACCTCCGGGTTCTGCTCGAGCCAGCCCTTCCAGTAGGTGCGCCAGAACACCTCCTGGACGAACTTCTCCGCCGCGGTCAGCCGGTGACGCCCGAGGACCGCCGCGACGACCTCCTTCTCGGTCACGAGCCTGTGGCGGAGGTACGGGGAGAGCCCGGAGACGTTCTGCCGGGACGGCCCGAGGTCGTGATTGCGCTCGCGCGCGTAGGCGGAGCCGGCGCGGGCGACGAACTCGTCGAGCGCCTCGAGACCGGCGGCTCGGGTCGGGATGAACATCGCCCCATCATCCGGTCCGTCCCGGTGCGGAGACTGACAGCGCTGGCCGCTGCGCACGCGGGTGGCCGCAGTGCCTCGCCGCCCTCCGCACTGCGCCCTCCGCCCTCCGCCAGAAATTGCGGGAAGCGCGAGCCGTCACCGCAACTTCTGGAGGAGGGCTCGCGCCGCGTGCACCGCAGGGACCCGACCCCACCGCAGGAAACCACCTCACCCACCCCCTAAGTTGGGGGCCGGGGCCGACGGAAGGAACCGCAGATGAGCATGGAAGGCGTGGCCTGGAGCTCGCTCTACAAGATCTCCCACGTGAGGGACGGCGCGCACGGCATCTCGCGGGCGTCCGTCCGCCGGATCCTGACGTTCGCGGTGCCCTACCGCCCCAAGCTGCTGGTCTTCATCGCCCTCTCGATCGCGGGAGCCTTCCTCGCGGTCGCGACGCCGGTGCTCGCCGGCCAGGTGGTCGACGTCATCGTCGCCCGGGGCGAGGTCGCCACGATCATCCGTCTCGCCGTCGTCATCGCCCTCGTGGCCCTGGCCGACGCCGCCGTGTCGCTCGTGACGCGCTGGTACTCGGCGCGGATCGGCGAAGGAGTGATCCTGGACCTCCGCACCGCCGTCTTCGACCACGTGCAGAAGATGCCGATCGCGTTCTTCACCCGCACCCGCACGGGCGCTCTCGTGAGCCGCCTCAACAACGACGTGATCGGCGCGCAGCAGGCGTTCAGCGGCACGCTGTCCGGCGTGGTCACGAACCTCGTGGCGCTCATCCTCACCCTGATCGTCATGCTCAGCACGTCCTGGCTCGTCACGGTCCTCGCCGTGATCATGCTCCCCGTCTTCCTGGTGCCCGCGCGCCGCATGGGCGGCCGCCTCGCCGCACTCCGCCGCGAGGCCGCCGACCACAACTCCGCCATGAGCACCCAGATGACCGAGCGGTTCTCGGCGCCCGGAGCCACGCTCGTCAAGCTGTTCGGCCGTCCCGACGAGGAGGCGGAGGAGTTCCGCGTCCGCGCCGCCCGCGTCCGCGACATCGGGGTCCGGACGGCGATGCTGCAGTTCGTCTTCGTCACCGCGCTGATGCTCGTCTCGGCCCTCGCCCTCGCGCTCGTGTACGGGCTCGGCGGCGTCCTCGCGCTCGGCGGGGGCCTGGACACCGGTGAGGTGGTCACCCTGGCGCTGCTGCTCACGCGCCTCTACGCACCGCTGACCAGCCTGGCGAACGCTCGGGTCGAGATCATGAGCGCGGTCGTCAGCTTCGAGCGCGTCTTCGAGGTGCTCGACCTCGAGCCGCTCATCCAGGAGAAGCCCGACGCCGTCCCCGTCCCCGAAGGGCCGGTGTCCGTCGAGTTCGACGACGTCCGCTTCGCCTACCCGTCGGCGGACAAGGTGTCCCTCGCCTCCCTCGAGGAGGTCTCCACGCTCGACACCCGCGGTGGGGAGGAGGTGCTGCACGGCGTCTCCTTCAGGATCGAGCCGGGGCAGACCGTCGCCCTCGTCGGCACGTCCGGCGCGGGGAAGTCCACGATCGCGCAGCTGCTCTCGCGCCTGTACGACGTCGACAGCGGCGCCGTGCGACTCGCCGGGACGGACGTCCGCGACGTCACGTTCGACTCGATGCGGCACACGCTGGGCATGGTGACGCAGGACGGCCACCTGTTCCACGAGACGATCCTCTCGAACCTGCGCCTGGCCCGGCCGGAGGCGTCCCTCGACGAGGTGTGGGACGCGGTCCGCCGCGCGCGGCTCGAGCCGCTCCTGCGCTCCCTGCCGGACCAGCTGGACACCGTGGTGGGAGAGCGCGGCTACCGTCTCTCCGGCGGCGAGCGCCAGCGCCTGACCATCGCGCGGCTCCTGCTCGCCCAGCCGCGCGTCGTCATCCTCGACGAGGCGACGGCGGCGCTGGACTCGACGTCGGAGGCCGCGGTGCAGGCGGCGCTCAGCGAGGCGCTCGAGGGACGGACGGCGATGGTCATCGCGCACCGCCTCTCCACCATCCGCAGCGCGGACCAGATCCTGGTGGTGGAGGACGGCTCGATCGTGGAGCGCGGCACGCACGAGGAGCTGCTGGCCGCGGGCGGGCGGTACGAGGAGCTGCACCGCACCCAGTTCGCGGTGCAGAAGAGGGCGGCTGCGGAGGCGGAGGCCTCGCTCGAGGTCTGACCGCCGCGGCCCCGACCGGCGCCGGCCGCGGACCTGACCGGCGCCGCCCTCAGCCCCGCAGTGCGTAGGTCAGCACCGCGTTGCCGGCACTCGTGATCGACGAGTCGCGCAGCTCCAGACGCGTCAGCGGATCGCTCGGCTCGAACAGCCGGCGTCCGGCCCCCGCGATCACCGGGTGGACCATCAGAGTCAGCTCGTCGAGGACCCCCGCGAAGAGCAGCTGCCGGGTGAGCGAGATGCTCGAGAACACCGAGATCCGGCCGCCCTCCGTCTGCTTCAGGCGGCGGAGGAACTCCACGGCGTCCCCCTCGATGAGGGTGGCGTTCCAGCCGAGGTCCCCGGAGAGGGTCGTCGACGCCACGAACTTCTCGATCGGGTTGATGAAGGCGGCGAACGGATCGTCGGCGGGCGCCGCCGGCCAGTACTGCGACCACTCCTCGAAGCCGGCCCGGCCCAGCACGGCGGTGTCGACCTCGTCGATCATCCCGCCCATCAGCGCTCCCAGCTCGGCGTCGAAGCTGTCGAACTGGAACAGGTTCGGCGACTCGACGACTCCGTCGACGGACGCGAACAGACCGGCGGTGAGCATGCGCATGGGAGGCCTTCCGGGGCTCGGACCGGGGCCGCTCGTGCGGTCCCGCGCTGAGCGTCCCGGGTGCGGGCGCCGCCGTCAAGAGGGCCGGCGGATCCGGGGCAGTGTCTCTCCGCATCCCCCGGCGGGCAAGGGGGCGCGGCGCTCGAGGAGCACGACGGACTCTGAGGGGACACCACGATCCTCTCGGAGGCAATGATGTTCTTCCACGTGCAGCGACTCATCAACGACATCGAGCAGGACGAGCCGGATCCCGCCGCCGCGAACGCGCTGCAGGAGGGGCTCGGCGGGCAGTTCGGCGAGATGCGCACCATGATGCAGTACCTCTTCCAGGCGATGAACTTCCGCGGCGCCGACGCGAAGCCGTACCGCGACCTGATCCAGGGCATCGGCACGGAGGAGATCAGCCACGTCGAGCTGATCGGCACCACCATCTCGCGCCTGCTCGACGGCTCCCCGCGCTACAACGGCAAGCCCACGGATCCGCTCGACACCCCGGGTGCCGGCGGCGCCACTCCACTGAACATCGCCCTCGACACGGGCAACATCCACCACTACCTCGTCGGAGCGCAGGGCGCGATGCCGGTCGATGCGGTCGGCAACCCGTGGAGCGGCAGCTACGTGTACAACTCGGGCAACCTCGTGCTCGACCTGCTCTACAACCTCATGCTCGAATCGACCGGGCGCCTGCAGAAGTGCCGCATCTACGAGATGACCGACAACAAGACGGCGCGGTCGACGATCGCCTACCTGATCGTGCGCGACCAGGCCCACGAGAACGGCTACGCCAAGGCGCTCGAGACGCTCGGCATCGACTGGAAGAAGACCCTGCCGATCCCGAAGACGAACGCCGAGAGGTTCCCCGAGGTCAAGAAGCTCATCGACCTGGGGCTGCAGAGCAAGCAGTACACGTTCGACCTCGAGGGAGCGTCGGAGGCGGGGAAGATCTTCCGCGGCGCCTCGCCCTCGAACGACGGCACGACCCTCGAGTCGAAGGAGCAGGCTCCGGAGGGGGTGCCCTCGGTCATCGCTTCGGAGCGCTTCGAGGAGTTCTCGCCGGGCCTGGACCCCGAGCTGCTGAAGCTCATCCAGTCGACCGCCGAGATGGAGCTCGACGAGATCAGCTCGTTCTACGGCCCGACCGGGAAGTAGTGCTGCCGATCCGTCGCGAACGGCCGCCCGGATCCCGCATCCGCAGCCGTTCGTGACGGATCGGCGGCCGCTCGGAGCGAACACGGGTTCCGGGCGGCCGCCGCAGCCGCTTCGCTGGGTCCGTGACACGGATGCTGGTGCTGGGCGGGACGGGGTGGCTGGGGCGCGGGATCGCGGAGGCCGCGGTGCGGCGCGGTCTGGAGGTCGTCTGCCTGGCGCGCGGCGCCTCCGGAGCGGTGCCCGAGGGCGCGCGGCTCGTCCGAGCCGATCGCACCGAGCCGGGCGCGTACGACGCGCTCGACGGCGACTGGGACGCGGTCGTCGAGCTGGCCACTGCTCCGCCGCTCGTCGCCGGCGCGCTCGACGCACTCGCGGAGCGGGCCGCCCACTGGACGCTCGTCTCCTCCGTGTCGGTCTACGAGCGGAACGACGAGCCCGGCGCCGACGAGACGGCGCGGCTCGTCACTCCGACCGACCCCGACGACTACGGCCACACGAAGGTGCTCGCAGAGCAGGCCTCGAGCGCCCGCCTCGCCGACCGCCTCCTGACGGTCCGACCGGGCCTCCTCGCAGGACCCGGCGATCCCAGCGACCGCTTCGGCTACTGGCCGGCGCGTCTGGCGCGGGGCGGCCGTGTGCTCGCGCCCGAGAGCGCCGGACGCCGGGTGCAGGTCGTCGACGTGACCGATCTCGCGGAGTGGATCGTCGCGTCGGCGGTCCGGGGGCGCACCGGAGTCGCGAACGCGGTCGGCCCGAGCACGCCCTTCGCCGAGTTCCTCGCCGCGGTGCGGCACGCGACCGGGTTCGCCGGCGAACTCGTGGAGGCGCCCGACGACCAGCTGCTGGAGCACGGCGTCCGCTACTGGGCGGGGCCGCGATCACTGCCGCTGTGGCTCCCGTCGTCGGATGCGGCGTTCGCGCAGCGGGCCGGTGCCGCCGACCTCGCTCCTCGCCCCCTCGCCGAGACGATCGAGCGGGTCCTGCAGGACGAGCTCGCGCGGGGAGTCGATCGGCCGCGCCGGTCGGGTCTCGCACTCGAGGAAGAGGCCGAGCTGCTCGCGGGGCTGGGGTGAGGCCCGTCGGCGTGACGCGCGGGATCCGGTCGGTCTCGAGGCGCCGCTCGACGCCGTCGCGCTCAGCCCGCGAGCGCGAAGCCCAGGATGCGGTCGTCGTCCGGCCCCGGATCGCCGCGGCCGTCGGTGTTGCTCGTCGCGACCCACAGGCGGCCGTCGGGCGCCTCGGCCACGTCGCGCAGGCGTCCGTACTCCCCCACCGCGTGGTCGCTCCACGTCGACGGATCCGCGACCGGGACCGCGCGCAGCACCTGCCCGCGCAGGTTCGCGAGGTACAGCGTGCCGTCGACCTCCGCCATGCCGCTCGGGCTGGCCTCGTCGGGGTTCCACTGCTGCACAGGGTCGACGAAGCGGTCGTCGCCCGCGACGCCCTCGACCGTCGGCCAGCCGTAGTCCTCGCCGGCGCGGATGACGTTGAGCTCGTCCCAGGTGTCCTGACCGAACTCAGTGGCGAAGAGCGTGCCGTCC
>NZ_JADILJ010000059.1 GCF_017355185.1 Rathayibacter sp. SD072
ACCCCCCGTTAAGCGCGACCCCGGCAGTCGGCTCGATCCGAGCGCTCCGGACTCACGCCGGCAGCTGCGCCCCGATCACCCGCAGCAGCTCGAGCTTCTCGTGGCTCGGCGATCCGGGTGCCGCCGTGTACACGAGCAGCGCGTGCGAGTCGACCGGGTCGATCAGCGTCTGGCAGGCGAGATCGAGGCGTCCGAGCTCCGGGTGCTCGAACCGCTTGGTCTCGCCGGGCCGCACCCCCACCTCGTGCAGCGCCCAGACCCGGCGGAACTCGTCGCTGCGCTCGAGGAGCAGCTCGACGTAGCGGGCGGCGCGCGACCCGGGTCCCCGGCGGCTGAGCACCTCGCGCAGTCCCGACGCCCAGAGGCGCGACAGGTGCTCGTGACCCTCCTCGGCGTAGATCGCCCGGCTCGACGGATCGGTGAACCAGCGGTAGCCGATACTGCGGTCGGGTCCGGTGAAGCGGGTGAGGTCGCCGGTGAGCGCGACGCCGAGCGGAGTCTGCCGCAGCGTCTCGCCCAGCTCCGTCACGATCTCGGCGGGCGTGTCCTGCAGACGGTCGAGGATCCGGAGCAGTCCCGGACCGACGTGCCCGTCCGCCGCTCCGCGCTCCGGCGGCCGGTGACCGGCGAGGTGGAAGAGGTGGTCGCGCTCGGCGAGCGTGAGGTGCAGCCCCTGGGCGATCGCGGCGAGCATCTGCTCCGACGGCTGGGGGCTCCGGCCCCGCTCGATGCGGGCGTAGTAGTCGGCCGACATGCTGCAGCGCGCGGCGACCTCCTCGCGGCGGAGTCCGGCGGTGCGGCGGCGCGCCGTCCGCGGCAGCCCCACGTCCTCGGGCTGCAGCGACTCCCGTCGTGCGCGGAGGAACTCGGCGAGACCCTCCCGGTCCATCGTGCGCATCGCTCCTCCAGCCGTCGGCTCTCTTTCTAGCGCGGCGGGTGCCGCCCAGCCACTGCTCGCCGATCAGCGGCTGGGCGGGCCGTTCCTCCGGGTGCCGGTTCCGCGCAGGCTGGCGGCACCGCAGGACCGCACCGGTCCCGATCCCGAACAGGAGCCCGCCATGGCACGCCGACCGATCGATCTCACTCCCTCCGACCTTGCCAGGCTCGCCGGGCTGTCCGGCCGCCGCGCCCTCGTCACCGGAGGCAGCGACGGCCTGGGACTCGTCCTCGCCGGCCGTCTGGCCGCGGCGGGCGCTGAGGTGGTGCTGCCCGTTCGCGATCGGGCGAAGGGGGAGGCGGCCGCCGCGAGGATCCGCGAGCGGCACCCGGGTGCCGTCGTCTCGCTCCGCGACCTCGATCTCGCATCGCTCGACTCCGTCGCGGCGCTCTCCGCCGCGCTCGAGACCGAGGGCGCCCCGATCCACCTGCTCGTCGCGAACGCCGGGGTGATGACCCCGCCGGCCCGCCGCAGCACCGTCGACGGCTTCGAGCTGCAGCTCGGCACCAACCACCTCGGCCACTTCGCCCTGATCGGCCGCCTCCTGCCTCTGCTGCGCGCGGGCCGCGCCCGCGTCGTCTCGCAGGTGAGCATCGCTGCAGACCGGAACGCGGTGCACTGGGAGGACCCGAACTGGGAGCGCGGGTACCACGCGTTCCGCGCCTACAGCTCGTCGAAGATCGCCCTCGGACTGTTCGGCCTCGAGCTCGAGCGCAGGAGCGCCGCACGCGGCTGGGGGATCACGAGCAACCTCTCCCACCCCGGAGTGGCTCCCACCAGCCTGCTCGCCGCCCGGCCCGAGACGGGGCGCGACCGCGACGGCCTCGACGTGCGGCTCATCCGTGCGCTGTCGCGGCGCGGCCTGCTGGTGGGCACGGTCGAGACCGCGCCGCTGCCCGCGCTCCTCGCCGCGGTCCTCGAGGGCGAGGGCGGCCGTTTCGTCGGGCCGGGCGGTCCGGGGCGGCTGGGCGGGGCGCCGACCGAGCAGCGCGCCTACTCGCGCGTTCGGAGCGTCGAGGACGTGGACCGTGTCTGGCAGCTCTCGGAGGAGCTCACCGGGGTGCGGTTCCCGTGACGTCCGAGTTCACCTCGTCGTCACCCGCGGCGGCGATCATCGAGCACATGTCGATGGCAGAGCCCTTCCTCCCGTCCTCCCGGCCCGCTCGCGACGCCGAGCAGGCCGAGCGCGATCTCGACGTCGAGGTCGCGCCCGAGACGCCCGAGCCCGAGGTCGATCTCCCGCCCGCCGGCCCCTTCCGGACGCCGGAGCCCGGAGATCGCCTGAGCGCCGATCAGCTGGCCGCCGAGATCGGCGACGGCGAGCCGGCCGACTGCGACTGAGTCAGGAGCGCGTGCTCAGCGCGAGGACGACGGCCGCGGCGGCCGCGAGCGCGCGCACGCTGTTCCACGCCGTCCAGGTGCGGGCGTAGGCGGACCAGGAGGCCGGGTCTTGCTCGAGCCGGCGGTTGAGCGGCACGTTCACGGCGACCGTGATCGCTGTGCTCGCGAGGGACGCCGCGGCGACCGCTCCGTCGGCCGGATCGGAGCGGACGAGGGCCGAGACGCCGAGGGCGGCGGCGGCGACGGCGGCGCCGCTGAAGAGCAGCAGGAACGGCCCGCGCTCCGCAGCCCGGTTGATCCCGATCATGACGGCCGCGGCGTGGCCCGGGTCCTGACGGCGCAGGGCGGGCACGACCATCGTGCTGAACGCCGTGTAGACGCCGGCGACGAGTCCTGAGCCGACGACCGCGACGGTGGCCAGGGCGCTCACGAGTGGGCGCTCTCGCGCAGGGGACCGACGGGGACGAGGTGCGGTGTCATGCCCCCATCCCACCGCGGCGACCGTGGACGCGGAATGGCCTGGACTCCGGGAGGCCTCGGTGATCGTCTACGGTGAGCCCGTGGATCCGCTCGATCACTTCCTCGCCGGTCCGCGCGCGTCGCGGGCGTTCGCGCTCCTCATGCGGATGGGGGCACCGTGGGGCGTCGCGGTGCGCGACGGTGCCGCCCTGACCCTGGTGGCCGTGACGGAGGGGTCCGCTCGGATCGACGGCCGACTGCTCCGGGCGGGGGACGTCGCGCTGGTGACCGGTGCCGATCCCTACATCGTGACCGACGCGGCCGGCAGCGAGGCGTCGGTCGTGATCGAGCCCGGCCAGGTCTGCCGCAGCCTCGACGGCCGCGACCTGACCGACGAGCTGCGCCACGGAGTCCGTCGCTGGGGCAACGCCGTCGACGGCGAGACCACTCTGCTCGTCGGCGCCTACGACCGTGCGGACGACGTCGGCGGCCTCGTCCTGCGGGTGCTGCCGCGCCTCGCGGTCGTCCCCTCCGGCGACGAGGGCGTCGTGCCCCTCCTGGTGCGCGAGCTCGACCGATCGGGGGCGGCGGGTCAGATCGTCGTGGACCGGCTGCTCGACGTGCTCCTCGTCGCGACGATCCGGCGCTGGGCCGCCGAGTCCGACGCCGACGCCTGGCTCGCCTGCAGCGACCCGGTCGTCGTGGCCGCCCTCGAGCTGCTCCACGCCGAGCCGGCGGCGCCGTGGACGGTCGCCGACCTCGCGCGCCGGGTCTGCGTCTCCCGCGCCTCGCTTGCCGCCCGGTTCCGCGAGGGCACGGGCGCCCCTCCGATGACCTACCTCACCCGCTGGCGCCTCACGCTCGCGGGCGACCTCCTGCTCGATCCCGGAGTGACGATCGCCGCCGTCGCGCGCTCCGTCGGCTACGAGGACCCCTTCGCCTTCAGCTCGGCGTTCAAGCGGCACGTCGGTGCCACGCCGACCGAGTTCCGGAGGCGCCCCCGGTCCGGGTGAGCCCTCAGCCCTCCTCGAGCACGCTCCGCAGGGCCGCGTTCGCCTCGCGCCACTCCTGGGGATCCGCGTCCTCCCACAGCTCCGTGAGCTCGCTGCCGGGGGAGTCGGCGGCGCTCAGCGCGGCCAGGGCGAGCGCCACGAGCTCGTCGTCGGGCCGCCCGGCGCGCTCGACGAAGTGCCGGATCGTGTCGGCGTGCGCGCCGCCCTCGCGGCCGAGCCCGCGGGCCACGACCTCGGCGGCCGCGATCGCGCAGTCCGCGGTGTCGGCGTCCACCTGCGCCGAGGCGACGGCGGCATCGAGCGCCTCGCGCACGTACAGCCAGTCGTCGGCCTCGTCGAGCTCGTAGACCCAGTCGCCCGCCGTGTCGTTGCCGAACGGCTCCCCACTCCACGCACCCATGGCCCGACGCTACGGCAGTCGGCGGGAGGCCGCACGGACGAGGTCCTGCAGGAGCGCCGCGGCGGCCTCGCCGTTCCTCGGCGTGACGGCGGGGTGGTTCGGAGCCGTGTGGCCCGGTCCGATCCGGACCGCCTTCTCGGGGTCGTCCCACGAGAGCGCACCCACCTCGGCCAGCGGCACTCGGCGCACCGGCTCGAAGAGGTCGCGGGTGTAGAGGGCGGCGTCGGTGATCGCGAGGCCGTACACGCCGGCGAAGGTGGCGCTCGAGAGCGACACGAGGATCGCCTCCTCGGCGGGGAGCGACCACTTGGCCGCCAGCTTCGCCAGGCCCTTCGCGTCCTTCGGGCGGCTCGGCAGGAGGAGGTCGCCGCTCATGCCGCTGGCGAGGACGACGTCCTCGACGCTCTCGTCCTCCTGCGGCTCGGCGTCCGGGCTCGCGCGGACCGCGGTCACGACGGCCGCGAGGTACTCCGCAGCGTCTTCGGCGCTCGTGGACGGGAGGATCCGCGCGATCTGCGCGAGGCCGATGGCGACGCCCGCGACGAGGAGGCGCTCGCCGTCGACGCGGATCGACGCCGGATCCAGGGTCGCGGTGGGCAGGCGCACCGCGTCGCCGCGCGGATCGTCGACCACGACGGCGCGGTCGGTCACGAGCACGCCGTTCGAGTGCCGGCGCCCGAGCAGATCGATCGAGTGGAACCCCCAGTACACGAGCGGCAGCTCGCGACCGCGGAGCGGGTCGCCCTGCCGCATCTGCCGCACCGCGCGCCAGAACACGGCCTCGGCGTCGTCGAACACCGGATGCTCCGTCTCGCCGGCTCGGAAGACGAACGAGTGGTTCGACTCCGGCACCGGAACCGCGGCGACGAGCGCCGAGAGCCGGTCGAAGGCGGCGCGGCGCTCGGGAGGGAGGGCGGCCAGCAGCTCGGCGAGGTCGCGGGGGTCGCTCACGGGATGCCGATCCGCTCCGCGAGCGCGACGATGATCCCCTCCGGACCGCGGACGTAGGCCATCCGCCAGATCCCCTCGTGCTGACCGACGCCCCCGACGAGTCCGTACCCGTCGGCGTCGAGCGTCTCGAGCACAGCCGCGAGGTCGTCGACCACGAACGCGAGACTCCGCAGCCCCGGCTCGTTCGCCTGCACGGCCGGGGGAACGGGCAGCGGCTCCGGCCGGACGAAGCGCGACAGCTCGACGGCGGTCCCACCGCCGGGCGGGCGGAGCATGACGATCTCGGTCCGCGCGTCGGACATCCCGATCACCGTGTCGAGGAACTCGCCCTCCACCGGCGTCCTGCCCTCGATCTCGAGGCCCAGCCCGACGAAGAACGCCGTCGCCGTCTCGAGATCCTCCACCGTCACTCCGATGTGATCGAACCCTGTGATCCCCGCCACCGCCGCCTCCTCGCGTCCGCACCAGTCAGGCATCGGCGGCGCTCCGTGTCAACGAGCCGTTCGGTGCTGCAGCGCCGCCGCGCAGCTCGCCAGCAGCCGGGTCAGCCGCTCGCGGTCGCCGTCCGCCAGGTCCGCCACCATCCGGTCCTCGACCGCGCGGACCGCGGCGCTCGCCGTCGCGAGCTGCCGGCGTCCGGCCTCTGTCAACTCGGTCGGCAGGACCCGGCCCGAGACCGGGCGCTCGGCCCGGCTGACCAGCCCCTGCTGCTCGAGCGACTGCAGCAGCACGTTCATCGACTGCCTCGTGACGAACGTCCCGCGCGCCAGCTCCGAGTTCGACAGGCCGGGGCGCTGCGCGAGCAGCTCGAGGCACGAGTAGTGCGTGATCGTCATGTCGAGCGGATGCAGCACCTCCTCCATGGCCGAGCGCAGCGCCGTCGACGCGACCTTCAGCAGATAGCCCGGCGAGGCGGCCAGATCGATCCCGTCACCATGCATGTCAGAAGTCTGACATAGTCGGAGGTGTGTCAGATGACTGACACTCGATGAAAGGGAACTCCCATGACGGTCTCCGGCCCCGGCTTCGTCTCGCTCCAAGTGCGCGACCTCGAACGCTCCGCCGCGTTCTACGAGCGGCACCTCGGCTTCGTCCGCCAGGCGGGCCCGCCCCACGCGGTGGTCTTCGGCACGGCGCCGGCCGCTTTCGCGGTCCGCTCGGCGGCGCCCGGCGTCGATCTCGATGCCGCACCGCTGGGCCGCGGCATCGGCCTCTGGCTGCACGCCTCGGAGGCGGAGTCGGTGCACGCGGCCCTCGTTGCCGCCGGCGTGCCGATCGCCGTGGATCCCGTGCTGGGTCCGTTCGGGTTCACGTTCACCTTCGAGGACCCGGACGGCTACCTCATCACCCTCCACGACCGCGCCTGAGAGCACTTGCCGGCGTCGATCGACGCCCGTTACCGTCGTCGCACGCCGCCGACGACGAGGACTGCGAGGCACCCGTGGGACAGCTGATCTACTCGATGATCACCTCGCTCGACGGCTACGCCATCGACGCGGAGGGCGGCTCGGACTTCCTCGAGGTGGGCCGGGAGGCGCACGACTTCTTCGCCGAGCAGCTGCGCTCGGTCGGCACCTTCCTCTACGGCCGTCGCATGTACGAGACGATGCTGTTCTGGGAGACCGCGCATCGGAACCCCGAGCACCCGCCGTACATCGTCGATTTCGCGCGCGCGTGGCAGGCGGCCGACAAGATCGTCTACTCGACGACGCTGCAGGAGGTGTCGAGCGAGCGGACGCGGATCGAGCGCTCCTTCGATCCCGACGAGGTCCGTGCACTCAAGGCCGCGTCGGCGGCCGACCTGACCGTCGACGGACCGGAGCTCGCCTCGCACGCGATCCGCGCGGGCCTCGTCGACGAGTTCCAGCCCGTCCTCGGGCCCCTCGCGGTCGGCGGAGGCACCCCCTTCTTCCCGGCGGGGGTGCGGCTGGATCTGCGGCTGCTCGATCAGCACCGCTTCGCCTCCGGCGGCCTATGGCTGCGCTACGCGGCGGTGCCGTCCGCGGGCTGAGTGCCGCTGGTCCCCGGACGCCCGGTGCCGCGGGTGCTCAGATCGGACCTCCGGCTCGCAGGATCCGGTTCGGCTCGTGAGGACCGCCGGTGTCGGCGAGCCGGACGAGGTTCCACGAGCCGGAGGTCCTACGCCGGGACGGTCGAAGCGGCGCCCGCCTACCCCGGGTCGCGGCGGCTCCGCGCCACGAGCCAGAACAGGTACGCCCCGCCGATCGCCCCCGTCACCAGTCCGACCGGCAGCTGCAGCGGGGCGAGCACCCGCTGCGCCAGCACGTCGGACGCGAGCAGGAGCGCCGCCCCGATCGCCGCCGAGGCGGTCAGCGGGATCCCGGCCGATCCGGTCGTGCGCCGCGCGAGCTGCGGCGCGGCGAGGGCCACGAAGCCGATCGGCCCGCTCACCGCGGTCGCCGTGCCGGTCAGTCCCGCGGCGAGCAGGAGCAGCACGAGGCGGGTCCGCCGCACCGGCACTCCCAGACCCGTCGCCAGCTCGTCGCCGAGCTCGAGCAGCCGGAGCCGCTCGCGCTGCGTCGCCAGGAGTGCGGCGAGCACCCCGCCCGCTGCGGCGAGCAGCGCGGTGTCGCCCCAGTCGGTCGCCGACAGCGATCCGAAGAGCCAGATCGTCGCCGAGCGCGCCACCTCGGTCGGGGCGCGGGTGAGGAGGAACTCGTTCGCCGCCGAGAGAAGGGCGGCCAGCGCGATGCCGGCCAGGATCGTCCGCTCGCTCGCGAGCCCCGCCCCCCGCGTGAGGAAGAGGACCACCAGCACCGCGCCCACCCCTCCCGCCCAGGCGCCGAGCGCCGGATCGGCGGGATGGTCGAGCAGCACGAGGCAGACCAGCGCCCCCGACGCCGACCCCGCGCTGAAGCCCACGATGTCGGGGCTGCCGAGCGGGTTCCGCGACAGCGTCTGGAAGACGGCGCCGGCGACTCCGAGCGCGGCGCCGACGAGCAGCCCGGCGAGGACGCGGGGGAGGCGCATGTCGACGACGATCACGCCGGTACGCGTCGAGGCGGTGCCGAGGACCGCGTCGCGGACGTCGGTGAGCGAGGTCTCGTAGGAGCCGCCGACGATGCCGGCGAGGGCGGCGGCGAGCACGACGACCGCCGTCACGGCGAGCACGCGGGTGCGGCGCACCGCCCGCCGTCGGGCGAGCGTCACGGTGAGCCCCTCCGCGTGGCCAGGTGGAACAGGAGTGGTGCACCCAGCAGGGCGGTCACGATGCCGACCTCCACCTCGCCCGGAGTCGCGATCAGCCGGCCGAGCACGTCGCTCGCGACGACCAGCAGCGCGCCCCCGAGCGCCGCGAGGGGCAGCCCCGCGCGCAGGTCCGGCCCCGCGAGGCGCAGCACCAGGTGCGCCACGAGCAGGCCCACGAAGGCGAGCGGACCCGCGGCGGCGGTCGCGGCTCCGCAGAGCAGGGTGATCGCGGCACCCGCGCCGAGGATCACCGCGCCGGGCCGGACTCCGAGTGCTCGTGCCACGTCGTGCCCGAGCGCGAGCTGGTTCAGCCCCGGCGCCACGAGAGCGGCCGCCGCGAGGCCGATCGCGACGAACGGGGCGAGCTGCACCGCCGTCCCGAGCTCCCGCCGCTCGAGCGAGCCCACGACCCAGAACCGGTAGGACTCGAAGGTCTCGGAGTCCAGGAGGGTGACGATGCCGATCAGCGCGCTCAGGCAGGCGCCGAGCGCGACTCCGGCGAGCACCGTCCCGATCGGGTCGCGCCCGTCGCCGCCTCCGACGAGGTGGACGAGCACGGCGGCCGCTGCGGCTCCGCCGAAGGCGAACCAGACGTAGTCGCCCGCCGTCGAGACGCCGAGGAACCCGATCGCCACCACCACCGCGGCCGACGCGCCCGCGTTCACCCCGAGCAGCCCCGGATCGGCCAGCCGGTTCCGGGTCACCGCCTGCATCAGGAGCCCGGCGACGCCGAGCGCCGCGCCGACGAGGAGCCCGGTCGCCGTCCTCGGGATCCGCAGCTCACGCACGATGAGCGCCTCGGCGCTCGCCCCGCCGTGCAGCAGGGCGTCCAGGGCCGCCGGCACCGGCACGGGTCGGGAGCCGACCGCGAGACCCGCCGCGCACGAGGCGGCCAGCAGCACGGCGAGCAGCACGCCCGCGCCGAGCAGGCGGCCGGCACCGCGGCGGGGCGCGGCGGCGGCCCCGGCCGGAGGCGCGGAGCGGGGCGCGAGGGAACGATCGGTCATTGAGGCAAGGCTATCCTTACCTCCGTGATCCTCTCGACCAGTCCCGCTCCCGTCCGCTCCGTCCGTCGTCCGCTCGCCGTTCCGGCGCTCGCCGCGGCCGTCCTCCTCGCGCTGACCGCCTGCTCCGGTGCCGCCTCGTCCGCCGACCGGCCGGACGCGGAGTCCGCCTCCACGGGGGAGTGGACCGTGTCCCGCACTCTGGCGGAGGGGATGGGTTCCCCCGAGGCGGACGGCGTGTTCCCCCGCAACGTGGCGCACTACGCCGGGTCGACCGAGCTCGCCGCCGCGCCCGAGCGCGTCGCCGTCGTCTCGACCGGGCAGCTCGACGCGCTCCTCTCGCTCGACGTCGTCCCCGCCGCCGCCACCCGCGCCGAGTACAGCGGGCTCATTCCCGAGTACCTGGCCGGCAGCGTCGATCCGGACGCCGTCATCGCCGACATCGGCGAGCGCACCGAGCCCGACGTGGAGGCGATCGCGCAGGCCGATCCCGACCTCATCCTGATCAACTCCGTGCGCGGCGCCGACCTCTACGACCAGCTCAGCGCCATCGCGCCGACCGTGGTCACCCTCGGCAACGGCGTGAACTGGAAGAGCGACTTCCTCCTCCTCGCCGACGCCCTCGGCCGGGAGGGCGACGCCCAGGAGGTGCTCGACGGACTGCACGCCGACGCGGCCGCGTTCGCGGCGACCCTGCCCGCCGAGGCGCCGACCGTCTCGTTCGTCCAGTCGACCGGCGACCGCACCCGCATCATGGGCGTCCCCTCCTTCGTCGGCGGACTCGCCGAGGACGCGGGTCTTGCGCGCCCCGAGTCGCAGCGGTTCGACGACACCTCGCAGGAGATCAGCGCGGAGCAGCTCGAGCTCGCCGACGCCGACCACGTCTTCTACGCCGGCCTCGGCGACGGCCTCGCCCTCCTCGAGGACGCGGCGCTCTGGCCCACCCTGACCGCGGTCGAGAAGGGCACGGCCCTCGAGGTCGAGCTCGACCCCTTCTTCATGAACGCCGGGCCGATCGCGGCGCGCCTGGTCCTGGACACCGTCACGTCGACGATCGGCTGACGCGGCCTCCCTCCCCGTGGCGGGCCCCGGTAGACTGGAGCGCTTCGCAGTCGAGAGTGGAGCGGTCGCGGAGGAACGATGGGCAAGAAGCGCAATCAGGGACGATCCGGCAGCGGGCGCTCCGGCGGCGGTCAGGGCGGGTCCGGAGGCGGGCGCACCGCCGAGACCGCGATGATGGTCCGGTTCCGCAGCTGGTACCGCGCGCACCTCGTCGAGGTCGGCGCCCTGCACGAGCACCTCGATGTCGACGAGGCCGTGGAGGTCCTCACCGACCTCTTCGCCATGACCCGCGACCTCCGCCCCCGCGGCTCGTTCGCGCAGCCCGACGCCGAACTGCTCGAGGCGATCTTCGACCAGATCGAGTCCGACCTCTCGGGTGAGGAGAGCGAGGCCGATCTCGACGACACGCTCTTCACCGTCGCCGAGGTCATCGAGCACTTCCTCGACTTCCTGACCGACGAGGACCTCTGGACCGGCACCGACGAGGAGCTCGACGACTGCCAGGCCGTCCTCGACGAGGTCCTCGACCTCGCCGGCTCGTTCGTCGAGGCCGTCCTCGACGACCTCACCGCCGTCGAGGACGTCCCGGCCGACCGGCAGCTCGTCGCCGCGCGGGCCACCGCGCTCGTGCACGCCGCCGACGTCGTCGTCGAGCACCTCGCGGGCGCCGACGACGCGTCGCTGTCCGAGCGCGCCGCTCGCGAGCTCGCCGTCGAGGCGGGCATCGCCTCCGCCGGCTCGACCCCGAGCGACGACGCCGTCCGCATCCCGGTCTCGGCCTGGTGGGACGCGCTCGTGGCCTCCGCCGTGCTCGACTCGGAGGGGTCCGTCGCCGTGCTCGGCGACGCCGCGCCGCTCTGGCGCAGCTCCGACGCCGCCGAGGCCGCCGCCGAGCGCGTGGCCTACATCGCCCGGTTCCTCGAGCAGTGGATCGTCAGCGCCCAGGCCGCGCTCGCCTCCTCCGACACCCAGAGCGGAGCCTTCGCACCGCGCGACCGCGCCGTCACGACGACCGATGCGGTCCTGCTGCGCATCGCCGTCGCCTGCCAGTCGCAGATCCACCCGGGCCTCGTCGTCGGCGAGCTGGTCGACGAGCTCGCGGCCGACGCCGACGTGGCGCTCGAGGAGTCGCTCGACGAGCGCGAGCGCATGGTGGGCGCGGCCGAGCGGATGCTCGACGACGCCGCCGAGCTCGGCCTCCTCCTGCACTCCCCGGAGTTCGGCTACGTGGTGCCGGAGGGCCTGCAGCCCGTGCTCGCCTCGGTGGTGCGCGCGAGCATCGTGCTGCTCGGCGAGCGCGACGCGTCGCGACTCGAGATCCTCGACGAGGCCACGCAGGACACCGCCTCCGCGTACGCCCTGCGGGTCTCGCTGCTCGGCACGAAGCCCGTGGTCTGGCGCCGGCTCGAGCTCTCCTCCGAGTCGTCGCTGCGCGACCTGCACCTGGCCCTCCAGCTCTCGCTGGGCTGGACCGACGCGCAGCCGCACTACTTCAGCGTCGGCGTGCCCGACGAGGAGGCCGCCCGCATCGGCTCGCCCGCCGACGCCGAGGAGCTCGGCGCCGACCTCGTCGACGAGGCCTCCGTCGCCCTGGCCGAGGTGCTCGAGAACGTCCAGGACGAGCTCTTCTACGTCTACGACCTCGAGGACGAGTGGCGCCACGTCATCCGGCTCGAGGCGGTCTCGCCGCTCGGCGCGGCCCTTCCGCGGTGCACGGGAGCGCGGGGCGCGGCTCCGATCGACGCCCCAGGCGGCCCGGCGGCCTGGGCCGACACGGTCCGCGCGGCCACCGACGCGTCCTCGGCCGACCACGCCGAGGCGCTCGAGTCGCTCGGCCTCGCCGAAGGAGCCTCGTTCGATCCGGCCGCGGTCGACGTCGACGGCATCAACCGCTCGCTCGGACTGCTCCGCTCGGGGGTCTGAGGGCACGACCCCGACCGAGAGGGCTCCTCGACCGCGATCGTCGTCGAGGAGCCCTCTCAGCCGAGGTCCGGCACGGTCACGGCGTCAGCAGCAGCTTGCCGATGTGGCCGGAGGCCCGCATCCGCTCGTGCGCCGTCCCGGCCTCGGCCAGCGGCAGCACCTCGTCGATCACCGGGCGCACCGTGCCGTCGGCGACCAGCGGCCAGACCTTCTCGCGCACCTGGGCGATGATCGCGCGCCGCTCCTCGAGCGGCCGCGCCCGGAGGGTCGTGGCGTGCACCGCGCCGCGACGGCCCATCAGGGCGCCGATGTCGAGCGCTCCCACCGCTCCGGACTGGTTGCCGATGAAGACGATCCGGCCGCCGGTCGCCAGCGCCTCGACGTCGCGCGCCAGGTAGTCCCCGCCGATCGGATCCAGGATCACGTCGACCCCTCGGCCGCCGGTCTCCTCGCGGATCCGCTCGACGAAGTCCTCCTCGCGGTAGTCGATCAGGATGTCGGCGCCGAGCGCGCGGCACGCGTCGAGCTTGCGCGGACTGCCGGCGGTCACCGCGACCCGCGCGCCGATCGCGAGGGCGATCTGGATCGCGGACGTGCCGATCCCGCTGCCGCCGCCGTGCACGAGCACCGTCTCGCCCGCTCTGAGCCCCGCCGTCATCACCAGATTCGACCAGACCGTGGCGGTCGCCTCGGGCAGCGCCGCGGCCGAGATCAGCCCGATCGACGCGGGAACGGGGAGCAGCAGCCCCGCGTCGACCGCGACGTACTCGGCGTACCCGCCGCCGGACAGCAGCGCGCAGACCTCGTCGCCCACGGCGACGCCGGTGACGCCCGGGCCGAGCGCGACGACCGAGCCCGACACCTCCATCCCGAGGATCCCGGAGGCGCCGGGCGGCGGCGGGTAGACGCCGGCCCGCTGCCCGAGGTCGGCCCGGTTCACGCCCGCCGCGGCGACGTGCAGCAGCACCTCGCCCTCGAGGGGGACGGGATCCGGCACCTCCTCGAGGACGAGGCGGGAGTCGGGTCCGGGTGCGTCGACGCGGATGGCATGCATGCCGAGATGCTACGCCGCGCGATCGGGGCCGGGGTCAGGCGTGCTCGGCGAGGAACGCGAGCACCGCGTCCTTGAAGGCGCGCGCGGGCACCGTGCTGGTGTGGTCGCGCCCCGGGACGCTGACGAAGCGGGCGCCCGCCTCGGCCGCGAGCCGCTCTCCTCCGGGAGCGATCGGGTCGGCGTCGCCGGTGACCAGCAGCATCGGCAGCGCCGGATGCTCGCCCGCCTCGGGGTGGGCACCGCCGCGCACGCCGTCGGCCACGGCCACGAGCGCCGCGAGGTCGTTGCCGGCGACCCCCTCGGCCATGCCGAGGAAGGCGCGGGTGAAGGAGTCGCCGATCTCCCCTCCGCTCGCCACGCGCGCCCGGGCCGCCTCGGCGTCGAACCGGGCGAGCGGCTCGCCGACGGTGAGCCCGCCGAGGCTGAGCGTGGCGACGAGCTCCGGGTGCCGGAGCCCGAGCACCCAGCTCATCCGCGCCCCGAGCGAGTAGCCCAGGACGTGCGGAGCGAGGAGGTCGTAGGACTCGATCACCCGCACGAGGTCCTGCACCATCACGTCGACGCCGTAGGCGTCCGGGCGGTGCGGCTTCTCGCTCGCTCCGTGCCCGCGCTGATCCAGCGCGACGACCCGGTACCCGGCGCGGACGAGGGTGCGCAGCCAGCCCGCCGTCTCCCAGTTGAGCACCGCGTTCGAGGCGAACCCGTGCACGGCGAGGACGGTGGGCGCGCTCTCGTCGCCGACGGAGTAGGTGGCGAGGCGGGTCCCGTCGTCGGCGACGACGAGGACGGGGGAGGGGAAGGCGATCGGGGTCACCGCTCCACCCTGCCGCATCCGGAGCGCGCTGCGACGCCGTCGGTCAGCGCGGTGACCGGGAGGAGCGCACGAACGGCACCGCGATCGGCAGCCGGACGGTGCGCCCTCGTCCCGAGCGGATCCCGAGCACCGTGCAGAGCACGAGGTTCAGCACGGCGAGGGCGAGGATCGCCGAGATCGTGACCACGGGCCAGTCGGCCGCGAGGGTGTCGCGCACCGAGACGAGCGCGAGGTGCAGCGGCACCAGCATCAGCTGCAGAGCGAGGTAGGTCAGCTGCCAGTTGACGGCGACGACGCCGTTGCGGTCGCTGAGGGCGCCGGTGCGGCGCCGGGCTCCCCACGTCATCACGGTCGCGGTGAGGGAGATCAGCGGCGAGAGCAGCACGAAGCCCGCGATCGCGGAGAGTCCCGCGAACCAGATCGCCCGGGCTCCTCGGCTGTCGCGGGTCCGGTGCCGGATCTCGTCGTCGTCCATCCGCCACCGCCTCCTCGCGTGCACCGGTGGAGCACCGGTCGTCCCAGTCTCGCACCCGCCCCCGCCTGTGCGCGGGGGGTTCCCCCCGTCCTCCGGGGGTTCACCGGATGGGGCCGCCGCCGGCGCGTCCGTAGCGTGGAGTCATCGCCGGAGACACCGGCCACCACCCCGATCCAGGAGCAGCACGCATGTCCAGCGACGAGCCCACCACCCGCAGCACCACCGCCTCCGAGCAGCCGACCGAGGACCTGGGGACGCGCGCCACGGCGGTGCTCCCCGACCTCCCGGCCGAGGAGCGCGAGTCGTCGCTCCCGGGCGCGGAGCCGTCGCGCGTCGAGGAGCCGGCGGCCGGGACGCCGCGTCCGGAGCGGCCGCGCCCCGAGAACCTGCGCGCCTCGTACCCCGCCCCGTACGGCTCCCCGAGCGTGCCGGCGTACGCCGCCGCTCCGGCGCCGTCGACCCCGTTCTCGCTGACCAGCCTGATCCTCGGCGTGACCTCCGTCTTCTTCGGTCTGACCGTCGTCGCGCCGGTCGCCGGACTCGTGTTCGGCATCCTGGGGCTGCGCCGCGAGCCGGCGGGCCGCACCCTCGCCATCTGGGGCATCGTCCTCAACTCGGTGATGCTCGGGTTCGTCGCCCTGATCGCGGTCTTCCTGATCTTCGCCGGACTGCTCGTGCCCTTCATCGCGTACGCGAGCGGCGACTACTCCTGATCCGGAGCGCGTCGACCCGTCGCGAGCGGTCCGTCGGCGGTGCACCCGCCGCTCAGACCGTTCGCGACGGATCGGCCGCCGTCCTCCGGTCGCGGTGCGCACGCGCAGCCGCCACGAGACCGCTGAACAGGCGGTCGTCCGCGGCGTCCTCCTCCGGATGCCACTGCACGCCCAGCACGAACGGCCGACCCGGCAGCTCGAGGGCCTCGATCGTCCCGTCGGCGGTGCGGGCCGAGACGACGAGCCCGTCGGCCACGCGGTCCACCGCCTGATGGTGGTGGACCTGCGCCACCACGGCGTCCTCGCCGAGGAGGGTCCGCAGGTGCGACTCCGGCGCGATCGCGACGTCGATGCGCGAGAACACCCCGCCCTCCGCCTGGTACCGGCGGTCGCCGACGACGTCGGGCAGGTGCTGGTGCAGGGTGCCGCCGAGACTCACGTTGAGCAGCTGCGCCCCGCGGCAGACGCCGAGCACGGGCACGTCCCGCTCGAGCGCGGCGGTGAGCAGCGCCTCCTCCCACGCGTCGCGGTCGGGCCGGGGCGCGTCGGTCTCGGGATGCGGCTCCTGGCCGTAGAGAGCGGGATCGAGGTCGAGTCCGCCCGTGAGCACCAGGGCGTCGAGCCGGTCGACGACGGCGCGGGCGACCTCCTCGGTGACGGGCTGCGGCGGCAGCAGGAGCCCGACTCCGCCGGCCCGCGTCGCCGCGTCGAGGTAGCCGGCGGGGAGATAGGGCGCCTCGAGGTCCCAGACGTCCGAGACGATGCGCTCGCGGTACGTGGTAAGGCCGATGATCGGCCGGGGTGCGCTCGCGTGCGGCACGGGTCCTCCTGTCGTCGCTCCGCGCCGGGCGTGCGGAGCGGATCCGGGACGATGCAACCACGGACCGGGGGCGGCGTCCGTGCGATCCGCAGGTGTTCCGCCCGGGAAGGCGCCTCCCGCCGCATCGGCCGGCTCCCGGCTGCCGGATCCCCTGCGGATCGCACCGTCCCCTGCGGATCGCACCGTCCCGTGCGGATCGCACCGCCCGGACCCGCCCCGGGCCCGGGCGGCACCTCCGGCGTAGGCTGGCGGCGCAGTCCGCGGACCCCCTGCACCCCCGGGGCCGCACCGACGACAGCAACGGAGCTGACGTGACCCTCGCACCGAGCACCCTCCCCGAGAGCGACCAGGAAGGATCCGCCGTGACCCGCACCGAGAGCGACTCCCTGGGCTCCCTCGAGATCCCCGGCGACGCCTACTGGGGCATCCACACCGCCCGGGCCCTCGAGAACTTCCCGATCTCGAAGCGGCCCATCTCGATCTACCCCGATCTCGTGCGCGCGCTCGCGACCGTGAAGCTCGCCGCCGCCCGGGCGAACACCGAGATCGGCAGCCTCCCGCAGCACAAGGCCGAGCTGATCGAGGCGGCCTGCCGCCGCATCCTCGACGGCGAGTTCCACGACCAGTTCGTGGTCGGCGTCATCCAGGGCGGAGCAGGCACCTCCACCAACATGAACGCGAACGAGGTCGTCGCCAACGTGGCGCTCGAGATCGCGGGCCGTCCCAAGGGCGACTACGCGACCCTGCACCCGCTCGACGACGTCAACCGGAGTCAGTCGACCAACGACGTCTACCCGACGGCGATCAAGATGGCGATGACCTGGTCGCTGCGGCGCCTCCTCGACGAGCTGGCGCTGCTGCGCGAGTCGTTCTCGCGGAAGGCGGTGGAGTTCGGCGGCGTCCTCAAGGTGGGCCGCACCCAGCTGCAGGACGCGGTGCCGATGACCCTCGGCCAGGAGTTCCACGGCTTCGCCACGACCCTCGGCGAGGACCACGCGCGGCTCTCCGAGACGATCTGGCTGCTCGCCGAGGTCAACCTCGGCGCCACCGCGATCGGCACGGGCATCACCGCCGACCCGCGCTACGGAGCCGCGGCCGTCCGGCACCTCAACGAGCTCACCGACCTCGACCTCGAGATGGCGCTGGACCTCGTCGAAGCGACCAGCGACACGGGCGTCTTCATGTCGTTCTCGAGCGCGCTGAAGCGCTCGGCGATCAAGCTGTCGAAGATCTGCAACGACCTGCGCCTGCTCTCCTCCGGCCCGCAGGCGGGCTTCGGCGAGATCAACCTCCCACCGCGCCAGGCGGGGTCGAGCATCATGCCCGGCAAAGTGAACCCGGTGATCCCGGAGGCGGTCAGCCAGGTCGCCTACTCCGTCGCCGGAGCCGACGTCACGGTCACGATGGCGGCCGAGGCGGGCCAGCTGCAGCTGAACGCCTTCGAGCCGGTGATCGCGCACTCCCTCCTGCAGAGCATCACCTGGATGACCCAGGCCTGCCTCACCCTGCGAGTGAACTGCATCGACGGCATCACGGCCAACACGGCGCGGCTCGAGGCGATGGTCGCCTCCTCCGTCGGCGTCGTCACGGCGCTCACCCCGAGCATCGGCTACACCGCGTCGGCCGCGATCGCGAAGGCGGCGCTCTCGACGGGCCGCAACGTCGCCGATCTCGTCGTCGAGGCGGGACTGATGTCGCGGGAGGAGGTGCTGCGGCTGATCTCGCCCGCGCGCCTCTCGGGCATCGAGGCGATGACGGCGTCTCTGCCGATCATCCCGCCCGCTTCGGACCGGTAGCCGCTCGCCACAGGTGCATCCCGGCGTAGCTGCGCCAGGGCGCCCAGCGGCGGCCGGCCTCGGCCAGGGCGCGCGGATCGGCGGGGAGACCCGCGGCGGCGGCTCCGTTCCGCAGCGCCAGGTCGCCCGTGAGCAGCACGTCCGGATCGCCGGTGACGCGCATCGCCACGTAGCCGGCGGTCCACGGCCCGATGCCCGGCACCGCGAGCAGGTGCTCCGACAGCTCCTCCCGGCTCCAGCCCGCGTCCAGGCGCAGCCCGCCGTCGGCGAGGAGGGCGCAGACGCGGAGCACCGTGTCGATGCGGCGCGCGGGGCCGCGCAGCACCTCCGCCCCGCGCTCGGCGATGACGGCGGGGGAGGGGAAGCACCGGGTGATCGAACCGGTGGCGATCGTGCCGGGCAGGTCGCCGCCGAGGTGCGCGACCAGGCGGGTCAGCGCGGTGCGGGCGGCGGCGACCGAGACCTGCTGCCCGAGCAGGGTGCGCACCAGCGTCTCGGCCGGATCGACGGAGCCAGGCAGCCGGATCCCGGGGGCGGCCGCGACGAGGGGCGCGAGCAGCGGATCCGCGGCGAGCGCCTCGTCGATCGCCGGGGCGTCGGCATCGAGGTCGAGCAGGCGGCGCACGCGCGAGACGAGGGGGCCGATGTCGGTGATGGAGGCGAGGGTCGCCGTGCAGCGCACCGCCGCGCCGTCGTGCTCGAGCCGCATCACCGCGGGGCCGCCCGGCAGCGCGAGCGAGCGCGCGTAGACGCCGGGTGCTCCCTCCTCGATCCCGCCGATGGCGCGCACCGCGAGGAAGTCGAGCACACCCGCGTGGAACGGCGCCCGCAGGGGCAGCCGGAGCTCGAGCGTCGTCGCGCCGGCCTGCACCCCGACGCCGGTCCGGGCGCCGCGTGCGCTGGCGCGCAGGGCGCTGGGCGTGCGCTCGTACACCTCCGCGATCGTGGCGTTGAACTGCCGGATGCTCGCGAAGCCGGCCGCGAACGCGACCTCGGACACCGGCAGCTCCGTCCCCGTCAGCAGCAGCCGCGCCGTCTGCGCCCGCTGCGCGCGGGCGAGGGCGAGCGGCGGCGCTCCGAGCTCCTCGCGCAGGATCCGCCCGAGGTGCCGGGCCCCGTAGCCGAGCCGGGCCGCGAGCCCCTCGACGCCCTCGCGGTCGACGACCCCGTCGGCGATCAGGCGCATCGCGCGCGCCGCGGTGTCGTCGCGCAGGTTCCACTCGGGCGAGCCGGGGACCGCGTCGGGCAGGCAGCGCTTGCACGCCCGGAGCCCTGCCTCGTGCGCCGCGGCCGCAGTCGGGTAGAAGCGCACGTTGCGGGGTCGGGGAGTGGCGGCGGGGCAGCTCGGGCGGCAGTAGATGCCGGTGGAGTGCACACCGGTGATGAAGCGGCCGTCGAAGCGGGCGTCGCGGGAGGCGACGGCGCGGTAGCGCTCGTCGAACAGCGGATCGGCGGTGGGCACGACTCGAGCCTGTCACGCTCGAGCGCGGGGCGAGCGCGGGAATCGGACGTCGGCGTCCGCTGTCAAGCTCCGGGGGAGGGGAGCAC
>NZ_JADILJ010000006.1 GCF_017355185.1 Rathayibacter sp. SD072
CCGTTCCCCGGTTGATGGCCGGGCTCGTCCTCTACGGCGTCGCCGACGCGATGATGATCCGGGCGTCGCTCGGCGTGGATCCGTGGACCGTCTTCGCGCAGGGCCTCTCGCGCCAGACCGGACTGGGAATCGGACTGCTCACCAACGTGATCGGCCTGCTGGTGCTGCTGCTGTGGATCCCGCTCCGGCAGCGTCCGGGCCTGGGCACGGTGCTGAACGTGCTGACGGTGGGGCCCGCGATCGAGCTCGGGATGTGGCTCATCCCGACGCCCGCGGCGCTGTGGGGGCAGATCCTGCTCTTCTCGGCGGGACTCGTGCTGCTGGCCGTCGCGAGCGGGATCTACATCGGCGCGCACCTGGGCCCCGGCCCGCGCGACGGGCTCATGACGGGGCTGCACCGGCGCACGGGGCTGCCCATCTGGGTGGGCCGCTCGGGAGTCGAGGCGACGGTGCTGCTGATCGGCTGGGCGCTCGGCGGCAACGTGGGGTTCGGCACCCTCGCCTTCGCGGTGCTGATCGGCCCCCTGTGCACGGTGACGCTGCCGCTTCTCGGAGTGGGGCGGCGCGCCGACTGACGATCCCCTGCTGATCGAGCAGCCCGCGCAGCGGGGGTATCGGGATCCCCGTGTCCGGGAGCAGGTGGGAATCGACCCGCGCGCAGGGCGCTGCTCGATCAGCACGGGGATGGCGAGTGGTCGCGACTCGGGGGCTGACGGCCGCGCGAGGCCCGATTCGAGTCGATTCGCGCCCACTGGTGCTGATGGAGCAGCCCGAGCAGCGGGGGTACCGGGATCCACCACTGCCGAGCCGCCGCCTGCACGCGGAACCGCCCCGCTCCAGGAACCCAGGGGGTCGGTTCCTCGAGCGGGGCGGTCGCCGTGGGGCGGGCGGTGCCTAGCGCTTGCCGGCGAGCTGGGCGCGCTCCGAGGCGTCGATCGACGCGATGCCCTCGGTGATGGAGGTGCCGGAGGCGGCCGGGGCGTCGTGGTCGTCGGCGCCCAGGGAGGCCTCGTCGAACGGTGCGCGGCCGGCGAGGACCTCGCGGACCTGGGTCGTGTCGACCTGCTTGGTCCAGGTTCCGACGAGCAGGGTGGCGACCGCGTTGCCGGTGAAGTTGGTGACCGCGCGGGCCTCCGACATGAACCTGTCGATGCCGACGATGACTCCGACGCCGTCGACCAGGTCGGGGCGGAAGGACTGCAGGCCGCCGGCCAGGGTGGCGAGGCCGGCGCCGGTGACGCCCGCCGCTCCCTTCGACGCGATCATCATGAAGAGGAGCAGCCCGATCTGCTCCGAGATCGACATGGGCGAGCCGGTGGCCGAGGCGATGAAGAGCGACGCCATGGTCAGGTAGATCGCGGTGCCGTCGAGGTTGAAGGAGTAGCCGGTCGGGACCGTGATGCCGACGACGGGCTTGGAGACGCCGAGGTGCTCCATCTTGGCGATCAGACGAGGCAGGGCGGCCTCGGAGGAGGAGGTGCCGACGATCAGGAGGTACTCGCGGCCGAGGTACTTCATCAGCGAGAAGATGCTGACGCCGGTGACCAGGCGCAGCAGCAGGCCCAGGATCACGATCACGAAGATCGCGCAGGTGACGTAGAAGCCGATCATCAGGGTGGCGAGGGCGACGACCGCACCCCAGCCGGTCTTGCCGACGACCGCGGCGATCGCTCCGAAGGCGCCGATGGGTGCGACCCAGAGCACCATCGAGAGGATGCGGAACACGAGCACCTGGAGCTGCTTGATCGCTCCGAGGATCGGCTGGCCCTTCGCGCCCATCTTCTGCAGCGCGAAGCCGACGAGGAGGGCGACGAAGAGGGTCTGCAGGATGCTGCCGTCGACCAACGACGAGAACAGCGAGACGGGGATGATGCCGAGGACGAACTCCGACGTGGTCTCGGCCTTGAGGTCGCTCGTGTCGTACTCGGCGCCCGAGATGTCCAGGCCCTCGCCCGGGTGCAGGATGTTGCCGACGACCAGGCCGATCGCCAGGGCGAAGGTCGACATCACGATGAAGTAGCCCAGCGCCAGTCCGCCGACCTTGCCGACCGTCGCGGCCTTGGCGATCGAGCCGATGCCGATCACGATCGTGCAGAAGATGATCGGCGCGATCATCATCTTGATCAGGCCGACGAAGGCCTTGCCGACGGGCTCGAGCGTCGCGGCGAACGCGGGGGCGACGAGGCCGACGATGATGCCGGCGACGACCGCGATGATGACCGCGATGTAGAGCCAGTGGTTGCGGTCGATCCGCTTGCGGGTCTTCGCGGGAGTGACCGCGGGACTGAGCCGGTCACTGCCGGACCGGTCGGAGGGGCGTCCGGGCGTCTTCGCCATGAGCGTGTCCTGTCTCTTCGTCGAGGGGAGGGTCGTGCGGTGTCCGTGAGGTGGGGGGCCGGTGCGGCGAGCGCTCCGGGACGTTCCGATGGTGGCCCCGCCGGAGTCCGGGGCCGCGGTTGCGTTCATACTGTTCACGCGGATCGACGAGAGGACGCGGATCGGTCCGGACACCGCGAGACGTGACGAGGAGGTCGCGATGCCCCGAGTGCGCGCCCCGCGCCCCCGCAGCGACCGCGGACCCCGCGGCAGCATCGCCGCCCGGCTCTTCGCGGTGCAGCTGCTGTGCATCCTGCTGATCGCCGCCGCCGCGGTCGCGGTCCTCGCCGTCGATGCGCGCGGTCGTGCCGGAGCGGACGCCGCCGAGCGCAGCCTCGTGGTGGCGCGCACCGTCGCCGACAACCCGTTCGTCGTCGAGGCGACGCAGGGGCCGGATCCGTCGCGCTCGCTCCAGCCCTACGCCGAGGCGATCATGGCCGACACGGGCGTCGACTTCCTCACGATCATGAACCCGGACCGCACCCGGTACACGCACCGCGATCGCGAGCGGATCGGGCAGCCGTTCATCGGCACCATCTCCCCCGCGCTCGAGGGCCGCACCTTCACCGAGACCTACACCGGCACGCTCGGGCCGTCGGTGCGCGCGGTCGCGCCCGTCCTCGACGGGAGCGGCGAGATCGTCGCGCTGGTCTCGGCCGGGGTAACGCTGCAGGCGGTGGACGCCTCGTTCGGCGCGCGGGTGCAGGTCGTCGCGTGGGGCGCGCTCGGCGCGGTCCTGCTCGGCGGGCTCGGCTCCTGGCTCCTGGCCCGCTATCTGCGGCGGGTGACCGGCGGGCGCGGTCCGGAGCAGATGAGCCAGGTGTTCGCCTACTACGAGTCGGTGCTGCACTCGGTGCGCGAGGGGCTGCTGCTGGTCGACGACCGCGGGCGCCTGGTGCTCGCGAACGACCACGCGCTCGAGCTGCTGGGCCTGGAGGGCGTCCGCACCCCCGTGCCGATCGCCGACCTCGACCTCCCGGAGGCGCTGCGCGAGCTGCTCCGCTCGGACGAGCCGGTGACCGACCGCCTCGTCGTCGCGCGCGAGCGGATCCTCGTGGTCACGGAGCAGCCGGCCGCCTCCCCCGGTGCGCGGCCGCTGGGAACCGTGACGACCCTCCGCGACCGCACCGAGCTGCAGCGGATGACCGGCGAGTTGGAGTCGATGCGCACCCTCTCGGACGCCCTGCGCTCGCAGACCCACGAGTTCTCGAACCGCCTGCACACCATCGCCTCGCTCATCGAGCTGGGCCGGCCCGAGCAGGCCCTGTCGTTCGCGGCCGGCGAGCTCACGCTCAGCCAGCGGCTCGCCGACCGGCTGATCACCTCGGTGCAGGAGCCGGTCATCGCGGCGCTCCTGCTCGGCAAGACGGCGCAGGCGCGCGAGCGCGGCGTCGAGCTGCACCTCGAGACCCACCTCGAGCCGGGCACGCAGGGCTTCGACCCGGGCGACCTGGTGACGCTGCTGGGCAATCTGATCGACAACGCGCTGGACGCGGCCGCGGCTCCCGACGGCGCCGACGAGCCGTGGGTCGAGGTCTACCTCGGCCACGCGGAGGGCGCGGGCGGCGAGCAGGAGCTGGTGATCCAGGTGTCCGACAGCGGCCCGGGAGTCGAGGAGACGGCGGACGTCTTCGCGCGCGGCTACTCGACGAAGGAGCAGGACGAGTTCGGCCGCGGCATCGGCCTCGCCCTCGTGCAGCAGGTCGTGCAGCGCCTCGGCGGCACGATCGAGGTGTCGCGGCACGTCGGAGCCGTGTTCACGGTGCAGCTGCCGCTGCCCGCGCGCGTGGCGGAGGCGGCACGGTGACCGGCACCGACCCGATCCGGGTGCTCGTCGTCGAGGACGAGCCGCTCACCGCGAGCGCGCACGCCGACTACGTCCGCCGGGTCGAGGGCTTCGAGGTGGCGGCGGTCGCCGGCACCGGAGCCGAGGCGATCCGCGCACTGCGGGCCGACTCCGCCATCGCGCTGATCCTGCTCGACATGAACCTGCCGGACATGGGCGGGCTCGACCTCTGCCGTGCCGTGCGGGCTGCCGGGCTGGACGTCGACGTGATCGCGATCACGGCCGTGCGCGACGCGGCCGTGGTGCGCGCGTCCGTCGCCGCCGGGATCGTGCAGTACCTGATCAAGCCGTTCGTCTTCAGCACGTTCGCGGCGAAGCTCGCCAGCTACCGCTCCTACCGGGGGCGACTGCACGGCTCGGCCGTCGCCAGCCAGCACGAGGTCGACGGCGCGTTCGCGGCGCTGCGGACCTCGAACGCGCCGGGCCTGGCCAAGGGCCTCTCGGCCCAGACCCTCGAGTCGGTCACCGCGCTGCTCGGCGAGGTCGGCCTCTCGGCGGCCGAGCTCGCGACCCGCCTCGACATCTCGCGGGTCACGGCCCGGCGCTACCTCGAGCACCTGGCCGATACCGGAGTCGCGGAGCGCGCGCCGCGCTACGGCTCGCCGGGGCGGCCGGAGCTGGAGTACCGGCGGCGCTAGGCGGCGTGCTCGCTCAACGCCAGGGCGATCTCCTCCTCGATCAGGTCGTGGTTGATCGCGGCGCCCACCCGCAGGCCGTCGGCGGCGGCCGCCATCACCTGCGACATCGGCTCGACGAGCGAGCCGGCGGCGAAGACGCGGTCGACGCCGGTGCGGCCCATGAGGTCGGCCGGGAGGTGCCGCGCGACGCCCGAGGGGTGGTCGACGAGCTCGAGGCGCAGACCGGACGGCAGGCGGCCGGCGACGTCCGGAGCGACGACGACGGCGTCGAGCGGCAGGAGGCGTCCGTCGACCACGGCGCCGACGAGACGGTCGTCCTCGATCCGGAGCTCCTCGACCGCGCCCGCGACGAGGTCGATGCCGCGGGCCGCGAGACGGAGCGCCTCCTCCCCCTCGGGTGCCTCGTCGCCGTTCAGCAGGATCGAGACGTACGGGCTCAGCTGGCGGAACATCTGCGCCTGGTGCGGGGCGAAGGAGCTGCCGAGCACCGCGATCCTCCGGCCGCGCACCTCGAAGCCGTGGCAGTACGGGCAGTGCAGCACGTCGCGGCCCCAGCGCGGGGCGAGGCCGGGGATGTCCGGGAGCCGGTCGGCGACTCCGCTCGCGAGCAGGAGCCGCCGGGCGTACAGCACGGTGCCGTCGGCGAGGGTCGCCGAGACGCTGTCGTCGGTGCTCGAGGCGGCGACGACCTCGCCGGTGACGACGCGGGCGCCGTAGCCCTCGGTTTCGAGGCGGGCGAGCCGGGCGAGCTCGAGGGGCGACGTGCCGTCGCGGGTGAGGACGTTGTGCGCCCCGGGCGAGGGCGCGTTTCGGGGAGGGCCGCCGTCGATGACGACGACGTCGCGGAGGCTCCGGCCCAGAGCGGTGGCGGCGGCGAGGCCGGCGAAGGAGGCGCCGACGATCAGGACGTCGGCGGGGCGGTGGCGGGCGGAGGGGGCGTCGGTGTGCGTCATGCTCCGAGAGTGCGCCCTCCTCGGCTCCGAGGCCGGAATCCGTGCCGTTCCGGCAAGACCGGCAGGCGTCTCTGCCAGGATCTGTCGCATGGCCGAACCGATCGAGAGCACTCCGCCGTCCGACGAGGAGGTGCTGGCCGCCGTCGGCCCGCGCCTGCGCCGGCTCCGCGTGCGGCGCGACCGCACCCTCGCCTCGCTGTCGGCCGAGACGGGCATCTCGTCGAGCACGCTGTCGCGCCTCGAGAGCGGTGGCCGGCGCGCGACGCTCGAGCTGCTGCTGCCGATCGCGCGCGCCCTCGGCGCACCGCTGGACGAGCTGGTCGGAGCGGCGCCCGAGGATCCGCGCGTGCACGGGCGGCCCATTCGGCGGCACGGCATGCTCATCCAGCCGCTCAGCCGCGACGCCGGCGGGCTCCAGGCGTTCAAGCACACGATCCCGGGCGGGCCGCTGCCGCTGCCGGTCGAGGACCTCGATCAGCGCACGCACGAGGGGTTCGAGTGGCTCTACGTGCTGAGCGGGCGGCTCCGGCTGCGACTCGGCGAGCACGACCTCGTGCTGCCCCCGGGCGAGGCTGCCGAGTTCGACACGCGCGTGCCGCACTGGTTCGGCCGGGCGGACGAGAGGCCGGTCGAGTTCCTGTCGCTGTTCGGACGCCAGGGCGAGCGGATGCACGTGCGGGCGTCGACGCGGCGCCCGGAGCGCTGAGGCGCGCTACTCCGTCGCGAGCACCTCGCGCACGAAACCGGCGGATCTCGCACGCAGCGTCTCGATCCGCTCGGCCTTGGCGGCCTCGACGTCGAAGCCGACGTACGCGATCGGCGGACGCGCCCGCACGTTCGCCGAGCACTGGAAGTCGGAGCAGACGAGCGTGCCGAGCGCGTCGCCCGCCCGACCCGCGGCGCCGGCCTTCCGAGCGCCGAAGAAGACGACGTCGTTCGGCAGCCGGGTGTCGCGGCACCACGAGCACTGCGCCCGCGAGCGGGGCAGCGCGTCGGCCTGCTTGAGCAGGACGCCGACGACGCGGCCGTCCAGCGGCACGACCGCGTACGCGCGGCGCCCGATCTTCTTGTCGCGCCAGCCGAGAAGATCGATCGAGTCCCAGTCGAGGGAGTCGAAGCCGGCCGGCAGCGAGAGGTCCGCGACCTCCTTGCGCGAGGCGTTCACGAAGGAGGCGCGCACCGCGTCCTCGGTCAGAGGGAGCATTGCAGCACCCTAGCCGAGGGCTCGGCCGGGGTGGGGCACCGCCGACCCATCCCGGCCGAGAGGCCTAGCCCAGGTGCGCCACGGCCTCCTTCGGAGCCTGCGCGAGGAACTCCTCCTTCTTCACCCGGATCATCGTTGCCGCGACGACCGCCGCGATGACGAGTCCGATGGCCGCGGTGAGGAAGACCGCGGAGTAGCCGTCGACGAAGGCGGCGGGCGAGGGCGCGGAGCCCACGGCGCCGGCGTAGATCGTCGTGAAGATCGAGAGGCCCACCGAGCCGCCGATCTGCATGGCGGCGTTCGCGGTCGCTCCGGCGGCACCGGCGTCGTGCGCGGCGACTCCGGTGAGGGCGAGGTTCTGCACGGGCACGAAGATCATGGCCATGCCGACGCCGAGCACGATCAGCGCGGGCAGCACCTGCACGAGGTAGGCGCCGTCGGCCGTGATGCGGCTGAGGTAGAGGAGTCCGACGGCGGCGATGACCGGCCCGGCGATCATCAGCAGGCGGGGTCCGACGACCGGGAGCAGGCGGGTCGCGATGCCGGCGACGACCATGATCGTCAGGGTCATCGGGAGGCTCGCGAGACCGGCCTCCAGCGGAGGCAGGCCCAGGACGATCTGCAGGTGCAGCGTCAGGTAGAGGGTGGAGCCGATCATGACGCTGCCGACGATGGCCTGGATGAGGAACGCGCCTCCGCGGACCCGGTCGGCCACGATGCGCAGCGGCAGCGACGGGTGATCGGAGCGCGCCTGGATGCGGACGAAGAGCGCGAGGAGCAGCACGCCGACGACCAGGAAGCCGATCGTGTCGGCGCGGAGCCAGCCCTGCTCGGCGAGGGTGAAGCCGTAGACCACGGCGCAGAGTCCGAGGGCGACGACGATCGTGCCCGCGATGTCGAAGCGGTTGCGGCCCTCGGCGCGGCTCTCGGTCACGAGCAGCGCTCCGGCGACGACACCCACGACGACGAACGGCACGTTGACCAGGAGGCACCAGCGCCAGTCGGCGAACTCCGTGAGCAGGCCGCCCAGCACGAGGCCGACGGCGGCACCGGCACCGGCGACCGCGCCGAAGACGGCGAACGCGGTGCTCCGCTCGCGCCCGCCGGGGAACGTGACGGTGAGCAGGGCGAGGGCGGCGGGGGCCAGGAGCGCGGCGAACGCGCCCTGCAGACCGCGGGCCGCGATCAGCTCGGTGCCGGAGGAGGCGAGACCGCCCCACGCGGACGCCGCGCCGAAGCCGACCATGCCGATGAGGTAGGTGCGCTTGCGTCCGGTGTAGTCGGCGATGCGGCCGCCCAGCAGCAGCAGGGCGCCGAAGGCCAGGGCGTACGCGGTGACGACCCACTGGCGCTCGACGTCCGAGAGGCCGAGGTCGCGCTGGGCTTCGGGGAGCGCGATGTTGACGATGGTGCCGTCGAGGACGACGACGAGCTGCGTGAGCGCGAGGATGACGAGGACCCACCAGCGGCGGGAGGGCGGCTGGGCGGTCGACGGGGCGTGCGAGGTCAAGGGAGCCTTTCGGACGGGGCAGGAGCGGGACCGGCGGGTCCGGATCCGGGCCGCGTCGTCGAGGCCGAACCACCCCAACTGGTTGGTTGGGCACGGACGAGTGTAACGTTCGAGCGGCCGGAGGTGTTCCCATGAGCGCGAAGAAGTCCGAGGCGGCCGTCGAGCCCGCCCGCGAGCGGATCCTGCGCGCCGCGATCGCCGAGTTCGCCGCGCACGGCTTCGCGGGCGCGCGGATCGACCGCATCGCCGCGTCCGCCGGCCTGAACAAGGAGCGCCTGTACGCCTACTTCGGCGGCAAGCGCGGGCTCTTCGTCTCGTCCGTCGTCGGCGCGGTGCAGGAGCTCGACACCGTCCTGCTGGCCGAGGCGGTCGATCTCCCCGATCTCGCCGAGCGGATGTTCGACCACGTGTGGGAGCACCCCGAGTTCCTCCGCCTGCTCACCTGGGCGCGGCTCGAGGGCCCCGGCTTCTGGGAGGAGGCGAGCCAGCGGCTCGGCGCGACCCCCGCGCCCGAGGCGCGCGTGCGCGAGTGGCAGGCGGCGGGAGTGGTCGACGCGGGCTGGGCACCGGACGACGTGTTCATCGCCCTGCTCGGGCTGTGCGAGATCTGGCACCTGACGCCGTTCACCGACCGCTCGAGCGGCGACGGCGTGCGCGAGCGGCGCCGGGCCTTCGTGGTGCAGGTCGCGACGCTGATCGCGGCTCCCCCGGTCACTCCGCGGTCGTGAGCCGCTCGAGGTAGCCGGCGAAGGCGAGCAGATCCGCCTCGGGCCAGGCCTGCAGCGCCTTCTGCATCCGCTGCCGTTGCTCGCCGCCGAGGTCGGCCATGCGCTCGCGACCTGAGGCGGTGAGCGCGAGGAACCGGGCGCGCCCGTCGGCGGGGTCCACGGTCATCTCGAGCATGTCGAGCTCGGCGAGCTGCCGCACCTGGCGGCTGATGACGCTCCGATCGACGCCGAGGCGCTCGGCCGCCACGCTCGCGTGCACCGGGCCGCAGCGCTCCAGCATCCGCAGCAGCCGCAGGCCGAACGGAGGCAGGGACGGGTCGATCGCGGCCGCCGCGTCGCGCACCGCGCTGCGCACCTGGACGGCGAGCGCGGTGATCTGCTCCTCGACCTCGGCCAGTGCGCGCGCCGACGCCGCGCCGGGAGCGGATCCCGGCGCGGCGTCGAGGACTCCGGAAGGAGTCATCAGTGGCGCTCGACCACGTCGATCGAGCCGGTCGGACGGGCCTGGCCGACCGGACGCAGCCCCGCCTGGCCGTCGGCGGTCGCGATGAGCGCGTCCTCCGCGTCCTCGACGGTGCGGGTCGACGGGCTCGTCGGCTCCGACTTCAGCTGGATCGCGTTCTTGGTGCCGAGGTCGACGTTCGGGAGCAGGACCACGGCGATCAGGGTGATGACCGCGAGCGGGATGCTGAAGAGGAACACGTCGCCGACTCCGATGCCGTAGGCGCTCTCGACCACGATGCGGATCGGCTCGGGCAGAGTCGCGACCTGCGGGATGGTGCCGCTGCCCAGGGTCTGGGCGGCGATCGCCTGGTCGGCGGGCTCGAGGCCCGCGATGCCGCTGCCGATGCGATCGGTGATCACGGTGCCGAGGATCGACCCGAGGACCGAGACGCCGATCGTTCCGCCGAGGCTGCGGAAGAAGGTGACCGCGCTGGTCGCGACTCCGAGGTTCTTCACCTCGATCGAGTTCTGCACGACGAGGACGAGGTTCTGCATCAGCATGCCCAGGCCGGCGCCGAGGACGGCCATGTAGATCCCGACGAGGACCAGGTTCGTGTCGTAGCGCAGGGTGCTCAGCAGGTAGGTGCCCACGACCGCGAGCACGCCGCCCGAGACCATGATCGCCTTCCACTTGCCGGTGCGCGAGATGATGCCGCCGAAGATCGTCGAGGCGATGAGCAGACCCGCCATCATCGGGATCGTGAGCAGTCCCGACTGCGTCGGGGTGGCTCCGCGCGAGAGCTGCATGTACTGCGCGAGGAACACCGCGGTGCCGAACATCGAGACGCCCACCGAGACGCTCGCGACGACCGCGAGGCTGAAGGTGCGGTTCGTGAACATGCCCATCGGGATGATCGGCTCGTCGACCGTGAGCTCGACGATCACCGCGGAGACCAGCAGCACGACGGCGCCGCCGACCATGAGCGCGGTCTCCCACGAGGCCCACTCGAAGTTCTTGCCGGCGAGCGAGACCCAGATCAGCAGGAGCGAGACGCCGGCGGCGATGAGGACCGCGCCGAAGTAGTCGATCTTGACGGTGCGCTTGGGGTGCGCCGGGAGGCGGAGGGTCACCTGGAGCAGCACGATCGCGACGATCGCGACGGGCAGCGCGATGAAGAAGTTCCAGCGCCAGCCGAACGCGTCGGTGACGACGCCGCCCAGCAGCGGGCCTCCGACGGTGCCGACGGCCATCACGCCGCCGAAGAGGCCGGCGTACTTGCCGCGCTCGCGGGGGCTGATGATGTCGGCCATGATGATCTGGCTCAGCGCGGCGAGACCGCCGGCGCCCAGGCCCTGGAAGACGCGGAACACGATCAGCATGTTCGTGTCCTGCGAGAAGCCGGCGGCCGCGGATCCGATCACGAAGACCGCGAGGGCGAGCTGGATCAGCAGCTTGCGGTTGAAGAGGTCGGCGAACTTGCCCCAGAGCGGGGTCGAGACGGTGGTCGCCAGGAGGGTCGCGGTGACGACCCAGGTGTAGGCGTTCTGGTCGCCCTTCAGGTCCGAGATGATCAGCGGCAGCGAGGTCGAGACGACCGTGCCGGCGAGGATCGAGACGAACATGCCCAGCAGCAGGCCGCTGAGCGACTCGAGCACCTGGCGGTGCGACATGGCCCCGTCGGGGCCTGCGGGGGTGTGACGGTCCGGGGCGGCGGCCTCCGGAGCGGTGCGCTGTGCGCGGGACATACGGCTCCTCGATTCGACATCTGCGGTCTTGGTTGATGGGGATCAACTATTGACCTTCTGCAACTATATAGCCGAGCGTGGGTTTTTGCCAGAGGGATCGCAGGAGTGATCGCCGCAGCGGTCCCGGGGTCGCGGAAGCGACCCCGGTCGACGCCGTGCCGGACGACCCCGCTGGGCGCTGCAACGACTCAGCGCGAGGAGCGGACCGCTCCGCGGCGGCGCAGGACCACGACCGCGACCACCGCGGCGACGGCGAGCGCCGCGAGCACCGCGACTCCGACGGGCGACCCGGCGGCGGCGCCGACGACCGCCCACAGCACCGCGAACCCCACGGTCGCGTAGACGAGCGCCCAGGCGAGGCATCCCGGGACCATCGCGAGCAGGTAGACGGGGAAGCGCATCCGCGCCGCTCCGGCCGCCGCGTTCAGCACGGTCTGGAAGCCCACCGTCAGGAAGCTCACGGTGACCGCGGGCGCACCGTAGCGGGCGAGGACGGCCGAGGCGCGGCGCATCGGCGGCGACTCGAGCCACCGGCCCCAGCGGCGGGAGGCGGCTCCGGCCACGATCGCGCGGGCCAGCCAGTAGGTGGCCTGGGCGCGGAGGAAGACGATGGCGAACAGGGCGGCGAGCAGCTCCACGAAGCCCAGCTCGCTGAGGAATGCGGGCACGGGGCCTCCTCCTCCTGCTCGGTGAGCGTGCAGAGGCAAGGCTACCCTCACTTCCTGAGGCGCGACCGGAGCGCCGGCCGCTCCGCTCTAGGCTCGACGCATGGACAACATCGACCGGAAGATCCTCGATCTGCTGCGCCAGAACGCCCGGGCGGGCTACGGCGACATCGGCGGGGTGGTCGGCCTGTCCGCCTCCGCCGTGAAGCGCCGCGTCGACCGGCTCGTGGCCGACGGCGTGATCCGCGGCTTCACGATCAAGGTCGACCCCGCGGTCGACGGCATGGCGACGGAGGCGTACGTCGAGCTGTTCTGCCGGGGCACCGTCGCCCCCGACGAGCTGCGCCGGATCCTGTCCGCCGTCCCCGAGGTCGTCGACGCGGGCACGGTCACCGGCTCGGCCGACGCGATCGTGCACATCCGCTCGCGCGACATCCCCAGCCTCGAGCTCGCGCTCGAGAAGGTGCGCATCGCCCCGAACGTCGACCACACGAGGTCGGCGATCGTGCTCTCGCGCCTCATCCAGCGCGGCGAGGCGTAGTTCCCCGGGTCGTGCGCCGGTCTCAGTGCGAGCGGCCCGCGACGACGTCCGCGAGGGTCGCCAGCGGCGACGTCGTCACCCGGCCCCGCGCCTCCGCCGCGTCGGCCAGGCCGTAGGCGGTGTAGAGCGTCGTCACGGCGAGCCAGCGCAGCGGCTCGGGCTCCCACTTCCGCACGCGGTGGTCGACCCACGGCAGACCGGTCAGCGGCGTGCGCTCCCCGGCGCCGAGGTGGTGGAGGACCAGATCGCGCAGGGTCCGCCCGGCGAGGTTCGTCGCTGTGACGCCGGTGCCGACGAACCCGCCGGCCCAGCCGAGTCCGGTCGCCCGGTCCAGGCCCACGGTCGCGTGCCAATCGCGCGGCACTCCGAGGACGCCCGACCAGACGTGCTCGATCCGTACGCCCCGCAGCACCGGGAAGAAGCGCTCGAGGACCTCGCGCAGCCTCCCGAGAGTCCGCGGGTCGGTCGCCCCGTCGATGTCGAGGCCGGAGCCGTAGCGGTACGGCACTCCCCTGCCGCCGATCGCGATGCGGTCGTCGGCCGTGCGCTGGGCGTACATGTAGGCGTGCGCGAGGTCGCCGAGCGTCTCGCGCCCCGCCCAGCCGAGCTCGTCCCACACGGCGGCCGGCAGCGGCTCGGTCGCGATGAGGGACGAGTTCATCGGCAGCCACTCCCTGCGGTGGCCGGAGAGCTGCGCCGTGAAGCCCTCGGTCGCGCGCAGCACGACGCCGGCGCGGACGGTCCCGCGTGCGGTGACGGCGGCCCCGGGACGGATCTCGTCGACCCTCGTGTCCTCGTGGATCACGACCCCGAGCGCCTCGACGGTGCGGGCGAGGCCGGCGGCGAGCTTCGCCGGGTGGATGCGGGCGCAGTGCGGGTGCCACATGCCCGCCGAGGTGCCGCTCACCGCGATGCGAGCCGACGCCTCCGCGGCGCCGAGCAGCTCGACGTCGGTGTGGGCGCGCGCCTGCGCGGCGGCGACCGCGGCCTCGAGGCGCCGCTTCTGCGCCGGGCCGCGGGCGACCTGGTACTCACCGCCCTTGACGATGTCGGCGTCGATCCCCTCGGCGGCCGCGACCGCGATCACCTCGTCGACCGTCCCGTTCACCGCGAGCTGGAACTCGTCGACCGCGTCGCGGCCGTGCGTCCGGGCGTAGGAGGAGACGCCCCCGGTGATCTCGTTCGTCAGCCAGCCGCCGTTGCGTCCGGACGCGCCGAAGCCGGCGAAGCGCTGCTCCAGCACCGCGATCCGCAGCCCGGGCGCGGCCTTCTTCAGGTAGTAGGCGGTCCAGAGACCCGTGTAGCCGGCGCCGACGATGCACACGTCGACGTCGAGGGGTCCGGGCAGCGCGGGACGCGGCTCCGGCCGGCCGATCGAGGACCACCAGAACGAGACGTCGCCGTTCACCGGACCCGTCGAGGGCATGCGGATCAGTACATCATCGAGGGGAAGGACTGCGACATCTCCGACAGGAGGGCGCCGGCCCAGGCGATCCCGACGATGAACGACACCGCGATCACGCCGAGGAGGATCCACAGCGGCAGCAGCCCGCCGCCGGTCACGCGCTTCACGACCACGCTGCGGCCGATCACGTAGACGTAGGGCGCCGCGAGGAAGGCCCAGGCCCAGTGGAAGGGCCGCTGGATCCCCGCCCTCTTGAGCTGGCGCCAGTCGAGGAACGCGAAGACGACCTCGGCCGCGTAGATCAGGAAGCCGATGACCTGCACGGCGCCGAGGCCGAGGAGGTACGCGGTCGACACGCCCATCGACGACGTCGGGCCGTAGGCCGAGCTCATCGCCGACTCGACGACGAGGTCCGGCGGGAGCAGCAGGATCGAGAGGGCCGAGAGCAGCGGAAGCAGGACGACGACCCAGATCCACGGCGTCGAGCTCACGATGCTCGGGTCGCGGGGCTGCGGGGCGGCCGAGCGGGGTGCGGAGGCGTAGGGCTGCGGGGCGTACGGGTTCTGCGCGGCGTACGGGTTCTGCTGCCCGTACGGGGTCTGCTGGCCGTACGGGGTCTGCTGGCCGTACTGCGGCTGCGCCGGAGACTGCTGGCCGTACTGGGGCTGCGCCGGGGCCTGCTGGCCGTACTGTGGCTGGGCCGCAGCCTGCTGCCCGGGCACGGGGCCGGGAGCGATCGGACCGGGGGTCGCTGGGCCGGAGGCCGACTGCCCGGACGCCGACTGCCCGTAGCTCGTGGACTGACCGCTGGAGGTCTGGCCGTAGAGCGGCGGCGCCGGCGGGGCGACGGGTGCCGCGGGAGCGGCGGGAGGCACGGGAGCGACGGGCGTCGCGGCCGGAGCGTCGCGCAGCGACTCGGTCCAGCCGGTGCCGTCCCACCAGCGCTGGCGCGGGGATCCGGCGGGGTCGGGGTACCAGCCGGCGCGCGGTCCGGACGAGGCCCCGGCCTCGCCTCCGCCCGCGGTCGACTCGGCCGCCGTGCGCTCGTTCTCGTCGCTCATCGCGTTCTCCGCTCCCCTCCGGGCGCCGTGCCCGCATTCCTCCTGAAGGGTAGCGTCGCCCGGTCCCGGGGCGCCTGAGCACGGGCGGCGAGCATCCGATGAGACGCCGATGAGCGGACGGGACGGGCGGAGACGGCGCCTCATCACGAGGGAGGAGATCGCCGCGCGATCGTGTCGCGGGGCCGCGGGGCTCGCCTACGGTGAGGCCATGTCCAGCCGCCGCCGCTCCCTCCTCCTGCTCGCTCCACCGTTGCTCGGTGCGCTGTTCGCGGCGTTCTGGTGGTCCGCCGAGATCGGCCGGCTCGCGACCGCCCGGCAGATGCTCGACTTCGCCGTCGTCCTCGTGCCCATCGCGATCGCGATCGCGCTGTGCATCGCCCGCCCGGCGCTCGCCCTGGGACTCGTGGCCGCGGTCCCCCTCGTGCACCTCACCGGTCTCGCGCTCGCCGGATCGACGACCTGGCCGATCCTCGAGGGCTCCCTCGTGGTGGCCTTCGCCGTCGCCCGGTCGGGACCCGCCCGGCTCCGCTGGGTCGGTCTGCTCACCGGGGCGGTCTGGGCGACGGCCGTCGGCTTCTCCCTCGTCTACTCCGGCGGCTGGTTGAGCTGGATCGGCATCGGCGAGACGTGGGACCACCCGCCTCTCGCGCTCGGCTGGGCGAGCGGCCTGGCCGCCGTGCACGCCCTGCTCTGGGCGGTCTCGTGGAGCGCGGGCACGGCGCTGAGCCTCGCCGCGAGGAACGAGGCGGCGGACGAGCGGATCGAGCTCACCGAGCGCGAGCTCCTCATCGCGGGCTACGAGCTGCGGGCTCTCAAGGAGCGCACCGAGATCGCCCAGGAGGTGCACGACGTGCTCGCGCACTCCCTCGCCGTCGTGATCGCCCTGGCCGACGGCTCCCGGTTCCTCCGCCGCACGGATCCCGAATCGACCGACTCCTCCCTCCTGCGCATCGCCGAGACGTCCCGCTCGGCCCTGGTCGACCTGCGCGGCCTGATCGAGGGGCTCACCGACGAGACCGACCGGCCTCAGCCCGGGCTGTCCGACCTCGCCGATCTCGTCCGCCGCTTCGAGGGCACGGGGGTGCACGTCGAGCTGCGGGAGGTCGGCGAGCGCGGCGGTATCACCCCCGCGCAGGAGCTCGCCGTGCACCGCATCGTGCAGGAGAGCCTGACGAACGTGCTCAAGCACGGCGGCACCGACCCCGTCGCCTCCGTCTCCCTCGCCTGGGACGGACCCGGGCTCCTGCTCACCGTCTCGAGCCGCCCGGGCGACGCCGTGCCCGCGGCCCGCTCCGCCCACCGCGGCTTCGGCCTCGCCGGGATGGAGCACCGCGCGCGGCTGGCGGGCGGCTGGCTGAGCGCCGGCCCGGATCCGGACGGCTCGTTCCTCGTCACCGCGTTCCTCCCCACGACCGCGACCGCACGCGGTCTCGCGGAGGGGGTCGCCGCATGAGCGCGGCCGTCCGCGTCGCGCTCGTCGACGACCAGGAGCTGTTCGTGCACGGTCTGCGCATGCTGATCGAGTCCCAGCCGGATCTCGTCGTCGCCGGCGCCGCCTCCGACGGGGAGGCGGGAGTGGCGCTGGTCGCCGCCGAGCAGCCCGACGTCGTGCTCATGGACATCCGCATGCCGCTGCTCGACGGCCTCGAGGCCACGCGGCGCATCACCGGCGGCGAGGGCGCCGAGCGGACCCGAGGCCCGCAGGTCGTCGTCCTCACCACCTTCCGGCAGGAGGAGGCCGTGTTCCGCTCGCTCCGCGCGGGCGCCGCCGCCTTCCTCACCAAGGACGCGACTCCGGAGCAGCTGCTCGCGACGGTCCGCGCGGTGGCGGTCGGCGACGCCCCGCCCGTCGACGCCGGCGCGCTCGTGCGGCGCTTCGCCGGCGTGCAGGGCGAGCGCCGGGCGGAGGAGGTGCTCGCCGCGCTCTCCCCGCGCGAGCGGGAGATCTACGCGCTCGTCGCCAAGGGGCTCGGCAACGCCGCGATCGCGAGCGCCTCCTTCATCAGCGAGGCCACGGTGAAGACCCACGTGCGCAGCGTCCTGGTGAAGCTGGGGCTGCGCAGTCGCGTGCAGATCGTCGTGCACGCCTACGAGAACCGGCTGGTCTGAGCCCCGCGTCCGGCCTGGGCCAGGATGGACGCATGCCGCACCTGATCCGCGCCCGCGCCGCCCTCTTCGACATGGACGGGACACTGGTCGACTCGACCGCGGTCGTCGAGACCATCTGGCGCGACTTCGCCGATCGCTTCGGCCTGGACCGCGCGATGATCCTCGCCTCGGTGCACGGGGTGCGCGCCGAGGACAGCGTGCGCCGCTTCGCCCCGCCCGGCAGCGACGTCGCCGCGATCGTCGCCGAGCTGAACGCGTACGAGCTCGAGCACACGGAGGGGACCGTCGAGATCCCCGGCGCGGTCGCGTTCCTCGCGGCGCTGCCCCGCCCCTGCGTCGCCCTCGTCACCTCGGCGAGCCCCGCCCTCGCGGCCGGCCGGCTCGCAGCCGCCGGGGTGCCCGCCCCCGACGTCGTCGTCACGGCCGACGACGTGCTGCACGGCAAGCCCGCCCCCGACGGGTACCTGGCCGCCGCCGAGCGCCTGCGCGTCGCAGCCGCGGACGCCGTCGTCTTCGAGGACGCCGAGGCGGGCATCCGCTCGGGGCTCGCCGCCGGGATGCGCGTCGTCGTCGTCGGCGGGCACGACAGCCCGACGACCGAGGGCCTCCCCCGCATCGCGCACTACTCCGACGCCCTGGTCGACCTCGACGGCGACGAGCTCCTGATCACGTTGGGCTGACGAGAGCGGACCTGGGCTGACGAGAGCGGGCCCCCGCGATCCGAGGATCGCGAGGGCCCGCAGTGCAGATGCGACTCAGAAGTCGAAGTCCGCGATGTTCTCGGCGTCGAACACGAACGGGTCGCCGAGGAGCACGGTCGCGTCCTCGCCCACCTCGAACGTGCCCAGGTCGCCCGCCTCGAACGAGTCGCCGGTCTCGCCGGTGATGTCGCCGTCGATCAGGGCCTTCGCGGCGTAGGCAGCGAGGTAGCCGAGGTCTCCCGGGTTCCACAGCGCGAACGCCGTGACGGTGCCGTCCTCGACGTACTCGCGCATCTGGTTCGGCGTGCCGAGACCGGTCAGCGCGACCTTCCCCTTGTAGTCCGAGGTCGAGAGGTAGCGCGCGGCCGCCGCGATGCCGACCGTCGTGGGCGAGACGATGCCCTTGAGGTCGGGGTGCGACTGCAGCAGCGCCGCCGTCTTGTCGAACGAGGTCTGGTCGTCGTCGTCGCCGTAGACGGTGTCGACGAGGGTCACGTCGGGGTGGTTCGCCTCGAGCTCCTCGGTCATCAGCTCGATCCACGCGTTCTGATTCGTGGCGTTCGCCGAGGCCGAGAGGATCGCGATCTCCCCGGAGTCGCCGATCTGCTCGGTGATCAGGTCGACCTGCGCCTTGGCGATGCCCTCGGCGGTGGCCTGGTTGATGTAGAGGTCGCGGCAGTCGGCGTTCGTGTCGGAGTCGAAGGTGACCACCTTCACGTCGTTGTCGCGGGCCTCGTTCAGCGCGTCGCAGATCGCCTTCGGGTCGTTCGCCGAGAGCACGATCGCTCCTGCGCCTTGCTGCGTGAGCGTGTTGATGTAGGAGACCTGCGCGTCGGGGGTCGCCTCCGACGGCCCGACCTCGGCGTACGTGCCGCCGAACTCCTCGATCGCCTTCTCGCCTCCGGCGTCGGAGGTGTCGAAGTACGCGTTGCCGAGGTTCTTGGGGAGGAAGGTGATCGCGTAGTTCGCGTCGCCTCCACCCTCGGAGCCGGAGCCGGAGTCGGAGCCGCCGGCGGAGCAGCCGGTCGCGACGAGCGCGAACGCCACCGCCGCTGCTGTCACGGAGCCCAGGCGCCGGAGCGCGCGGCCCTTCGTGGGAAACGTCATCGTTTCGTCCTTTCGATCGGAGTGCGGGTCCGGCCTCCGCCGGCCCGGTGCGGGAGGTGCTGTCGGTGCGGATCGGTCACGGGCGCGGGCCCGGGGCCGATCGGGGTGTCCCGGGGCGGGTGCGCTTCTTCTGCACCCAGCCCAGGAGGCTGGTGGACACCACCGAGAGCACGAGGAGCACTCCGGTGATGATGTTGATGACGTCGGAGGTGACGTTGGCCAGTCGCAGTGCACTGGCGAGGATCCCGATCAGCACGACGCCGGCGAGGACCCCGTGCAGAGCCCCGCGACCGCCGAAGATCGAGACGCCGCCCAGCAGCACCGCGGCGATCACCTGGAGCTCCAGGCCCGTCGCGTTGTCGCCGCGAGCCGAGCCGTAGCGCAGCGTGAAGTAGACGCCGGCGAAGGCCGACACCACGCCCGAGAGCAGGAACAGGACGAACTTCGTCCGGTTCACGTTCACGCCCGAGAAGGTCGAGGCCTCGTCGTTCAGGCCGATCGCGTAGATCCCGCGGCCGAAGGACGTGAAGTGCAGCAGCACCGCGAACACGACGGCCAGGACCACGATCGGCACGACGATCGTCGGGATCGGGGAGTCGCCGATCTTGGACGTCGCGAGGTCGGTCCAGAACTCGGGGAAGTCGGTGACGGCCGTGGTCCCCAGCAGTCCGACGGCGAGCCCGCGGTACAGCGCGAGCGTGCCGATGGTCACAGCCAGCGACGGCAGGCCGACCACCGTGATCAGGAACCCGTTCAGCGCTCCTCCCACGGCGCCCGCCAGCAGAGCTACGAGCGCGGCCACCGCGAACGGAGCGCCCGCCTGGGTGAGGATGCCGGTCAGCACGCTCGCCAGCCCGACCGTCGAGGCGACGGAGAGGTCGATCTCGCCCGTCACGATGATCAGCGTCATCGGCAGGGCGATCAGCAGCACGGGGGCGATGTCCAGGAGGAGGTAGGTCACCGTGATCGGGCGGTCGAAGTTCCGCACGGTGGCGGAGGCGACGAGCACCACGAGCACCAGCAGCGCGATGATCGCGGTCTCGCGGGTCAGCAGGATGCGGCGGAGGGGTCCGTGACCGTAGTCGCGGTAGGTCCGCGCCGTGCGCACGGCGGTCGTCTCGGTCGAGAGAGAGCTCATCGCGCGTCGTCCCTTTCTGCCAGGAGCCGGCGGGACTGCCGGATCGAGAGGACGCGGTCGAACACGATCGCGCCGATGATGAGGACGCCGACGACGGCGCGCTGCCAGAAGTCCTGCACGCCCAGGATCGGGAGGGCCCGGTTGATGGTCAGGAGCAGGACCGCGCCGAGCGCCGCCCCCCAGACCGTTCCGGAACCGCCGAAGATCGCGACGCCTCCGATGACCGCCGCGCCCACGGCGTCGAGCTCCCAGCCGGAGCCGGCCTGCGAGTTGACGGTGCCGTAGCGGGCCGCGTACAGCACGCCGGCGAGACCGGTCAGCGCGCCGCTCAGCACGAAGGCGGTGAGGATCCGCCGGGTGACCGGCAGGCCGTAGAGGCGGGCCGCGTCCGGCTCGGAGCCGATGGCGTAGAACTCGCGCCCCGCCCGCAGGTTGCGCATGCAGTACCCGGCGACGACCAGAACCACGAGCGCGATGATCGTGAGGATCGGGATGGTGAGGATCTGCCCCGTGCCCAGCGCCAGGAAGTCCTTCGGCATGTCCGAGGCGTTGACCCGGTCGCTGCCCGCCCAGGCCACGTTGATGCCGCGGTAGGCGTAGAGCGTGCCGAGGGTGATGACCAGCGCGGGCACCTTCGCGAAGGCGACCAGCGCGCCGTTGATGAGGCCCAGCAGCGACCCGAAGAGGATCCCCGCGACGAAGACGACGATGATCGGCAGACCCGGCACGTCGAGGAAGAGCCGGCCGGTGAGGTACGCGGTGAGCCCGAGGATCGAGCCGACCGAGAGGTCGACGCTGCGGGTGATCACGACGATCGCCTGGCCCACGGCCACGAGCACCAGGATCGACGGCGTCAGCAGGAGGTCGCGCCAGCCGTCGGGCGAGAAGAGGAAGGACGGGTTCTTCACCGTCGTCACCGCGACCAGCAGCACGATGGCGAGCAGGATGCTCGTCTCGCGCGCCGTCGCGAAGCCGCGGAGTCCGCGGGAGAGGCCGCCCGAGAAGGGCGCCGGCCGGCCCGTCCGCGGCTCGGTGGTCGTGGCGGCGCTCATGCGGCGCTCCCTTCGGTGCCGCGGGCGGACGTGCCCGCGGCGGTCGGATCGGCGGCGATCGCGCCGGTGCCGCCGGTCGCGGCGAGCATGACGGCCTCGCTGGTCGCCTCGGCGCGCGGGAGCTCGCCGGTCAGGCGGCCCTCGCGCATCACCAGGACGCGGTCGGCCATGCCCAGCACCTCGGGCAGCTCGGAGGAGATCATGAGGATCGCCATGCCCTCGCCCGCGAGCTGCGAGAGCAGCCGGTGCACCTCGGACTTGGTGCCGACGTCGATGCCGCGGGTGGGCTCGTCGATGATCAGCACCTTCGGGTTCGTGGCGAGCCACTTGCCCAGGACGACCTTCTGCTGGTTGCCGCCCGAGAGGGTGCCGGCGACCGTGTCGAGCGCGTTGGTCTTCACCTCGAGGCGCCCGGCCCAGATCCGCGCCGCCGAGTTCTCGGCTCCGCGGGTGAGCAGGCCGCCCTTCGTCAGGCCGCGGCGGATCGCCGTGGTGATGTTGTTCGAGACGGAGGCGTCGAGCACCAGGCCCTGCTTGCGGCGGTCCTCGGGCACGAGGGCGACCCCGGCGCGCATCGCACCGGCCGGGTCGCGCCGGGGCAGCGGGGCCCCGTTCAGCGTGACGGTGCCGCTCTGGTACGGGTCCACTCCGAAGACCGCCCGGGCCACCTCGCTGCGACCGGCGCCCACGAGCCCGGCGAGACCGACGATCTCGCCCGCCCGCACGGTGAACGAGATGTCGTGGAAGACGCCCGGCTGGGTGAGGCCCTGGACCGCGAGGACGACCTCGCCGATCTCGGCCGGCTGCTTCGGGAACAGCTCGGTCACGTCGCGGCCCACCATCTGGCGCACGATCCCGTCGATCGTGGCCTCGGTGGTCGGCGTCGTCGCGATGTACGAGCCGTCGCGCATCACGGTGATCGTGTCGCAGAGGGCGAAGACCTCGTCGAAGCGGTGCGAGATGAACACCAGCGCCCGGCCCTCGTCGCGCAGGCTCCGCGCCACGGCGAAGAGGCGCTCGACCTCGACGCCCGAGAGGGCGGCCGTCGGCTCGTCCATCACCAGGACGGAGGCGTCGAGCGAGATGGCCTTCGCGATCTCGATGATCTGCTGGTCGGCGATCGAGAGGCCCTCGGCGGGCCGCTCCGGATCGATCGCCACGCCGAGCCGGCGCATGAGCTGCTCGACCTCGGCGCGCATGGCCCGGCGGTCGATCCGGCCGAAGCGGTCGGTGGGCTGGCGGCCCATGAAGATGTTCTCGGTGACCGAGAGGTCGGGGAAGAGCGTCGGCTCCTGGTAGATCACGGCGACGCCGGCGGCCTTGGACTGCGCGGTCGAGGTGAAGTCGACGTCGCGGCCGTGGAGCAGGAACTCCCCCGCGTCGCGGCGGTGGACCCCGGCGATGATCTTCACGAGCGTCGACTTGCCCGCGCCGTTCTCGCCGATCAGCGCGTGGATGGAGCCCGAGTGCAGGGTCAGGGTGCCCGAGCGCAGCGCGACGACGGCGCCGAAGGACTTCACCACCCGGGCGAGCTCGAGCGCCGGGGCGGGCGCGGTGTCTGTCACGGAGGTGCCTCCTCGTCGAGGGCAGGGGGGTGTGGGGCGAGCGGAGTGGCGGGTTCCCGCCGCGGAGGACGGGGACGTCGGAACCTGAATCGATTCATCCGCTGTTCAGGCATACTCTAGGGACGACGACCGGGTCGGTCAAGACGAGCAGTGCCGCTCGTTGCGCGGTCGTGATGGAGGGGAACAGTGGCAGCGAGCATCCGCGACGTGGCGCAGCACGCCGGCGTCTCGGTGGGCACGGTCTCGAACGTGCTCAACCGCCCGGACGAGGTCTCGGCCGAGAACCTCGTGCGGGTGAACTCCGCGATCGAGGAGCTCGGCTACGTGCGCAACGACGCGGCCCGCAAGCTCCGCAACGGCGTCAGCTCGACCGTCGGCTTCGTCGTGCTCGACGGCCGCAACCCGTTCTTCGGCGACGTGGTCCACGGGGCCGTCGACGAGGCGTCCCGCCACGGCATCGCCGTGCTGCACGGCAACACCGACCAGGACGTCGCCCGCGAGCGCCACTACCTCGACCTGTTCGAGGAGCAGCAGGTGCGCGGCGTGCTCGTCTCCCCGCACGGAGACATCACCCGTCGGCTCGAGCGCCTGCGCGAGCGCGGCATCCCCGCCGTGCTCGTCGACCGCTTCAGCGGCGACGGGCGCTTCAGCTCGGTCTCTGTCGACAACGTCGCCGGTGGGCGGATGGCCGTCAACCACCTCATCGCCACCGGCCGGCGGCGCCTCGCCTTCGTCGGCGGCCCGTTCGAGATCCGCCAGGTCGTCGACCGGCTGGCGGGAGCGCGGGTCGCCGCGGAGGACAGCGAGACCCCCGTCGACATCGAGGTGGTCGCCACCTCGGCGCTCACCGTGGCCGAGGGGGTCGCGGCGGGCGAGCGCCTGGCGTCCCGGCCCCGCCGCGAGCGCCCCGACGCCGTCTTCGCCGCGAACGACCTCCTCGCCCTCGGGCTGCTGCAGTCGCTGGCCGCGAACGGGCGGATGCTGGTGCCCGACGAGATCGCGTTGATCGGCTTCGACGACATCGCCTTCGCCGCCGCCGCCGCCGTGCCGCTCTCGTCGATGCGCCAGCCGAGCACCACGATCGGGCGCACAGCGCTGCGGGTGCTGCTCGAGGAGGCCGCCGACCCCGAGCTGATCCCCCGGCAGACCGTGTTCCAGCCCGAGCTCGTCGTGCGGCGCTCGACGGCGCCCTAGCCTGCGGCGCTGCGCGTCACGGTCGCACGCACTCCGCGGTCGCGGTGAGGCTCAGCCCCTCCTGGGTGCCGCGGATGCTCACCGAGTCGACGGAGTCCTCGCGCCGCGCCTTCGAGGCCCAGTAGTCGCGCCCCATCGTCCGGTCGACCTGTTCGAAGCCCGCCTCGGCCCACTGCGCGACGATCGCGTCGAAGGGCTCCTGCGGGCTGTCGAACACCGTGAAGACGGGTACCACCGCACCGCCCGCCACCCGCGTCCCCCGCCCGTCGGGGCACTCCTCGACACGCACGGCGACCTCGGCGGCGACGCCGGTCGCGGCGGCGGCGGACTCGAGGACCGCGCGCACGCCCGCCTCGCCCACCGCGATCCTCTCGGCCGTCTCGGAGGGATCCACCGGCGGCTCCCCCGTCCGCGAGAGATCGTCCGGCTCCGCGGAGCCGAGCGGGAGCCCCAGGAACCCGCTCGTCGTCCCGCCGTACCCGGGCGCCGAGACGGTGAAGGCGGTCCGCGGGTGCGTGCCCGCGTCGGCGGCCTCGTCCGGCGTGGCAGCGAGCAGCGCGGCGACCGCCGGGACGTCCTCCGCGACGACGTCGACCGAGGCCCGGAGCGCCAGGGGCGCACCGGTGCCCGTCCGCACCTCGTCGATCCCGGGGTCCTCGTCGAGCCGGTCGAGGCGCGCGAGCAGGGCCGCGCCGGGACGCGTGCCGTCGACTCCGATCAGGCTCGTCCCGGTCGAGAGCGAGAGCGCGCCGCGCTCGTCCGGGAGCGGGGCGAGCGGACGGATGACGGGGACGGCATCGGCGAGGTCCGCGTCCGCCGTGAGCGACGCGGTCCGTCCCGAGACCAGGTCGACCCGGTCGACGACCGGCAGCGAGCGGAGGTCCTCCGCGAGAGCGACGTCCGCCCTGCGGCGAGGATCGAGGTGCACGGGGGCGAGGCCCTCCCCCGCACCGACGCTCAGGCTCACCCGCAGGTCCGCTCCGACGACCCCCGCACCGAGCGCGACCTGCACCGCCGAGGCGGTCCGGAGGTCGCTGCCTCCGGCGCCGACCTCGACGAAGGCGATCCACTCGTCCGGGCGGTCCTTGACGTCCGCCTGGTCGAGCGAGCTCGTGACGGAGTCGACACCCTCCGCCGCGCCGACGCGCTCCGCCAGCGCGTCCAGCGCGTCCTGGGAGCCCGTGGGCGGCGCCGTGCAGCCCACGAGGGCGAGGACCACCGCCGCGAGCAGTCCCGCCGCCGCCCGCCGCGCTCGCCCCCGCACGTCAGTACCGGATCGCGTCGATGACCTTGACCCGGACGGCCACGATCGCCGGGACGAGACCGGCCAGCGCCCCGACGAGGGTCGCCGCGCCGAGCCCCAGCAGTGCCGCCTCCGCCGGGAACGGCGGGATGTCCTCGATGCCGTTCTGCTGGATCCAGCCGACGGTCAGCGGATTGGTGACGAGGATCACCGCGATCGCGACCCCCGCGACGCCGGCGACCACCGTCGCGACCACGCTCTCCATCATGATCGAGAAGAAGATGCGGCCGGAGGAGGCGCCGAAGCTGCGCCGGATCCCGATCTCGCGGATGCGCTGCCGCACCGTGACGAGGGCGATGTTCAGGAGCCCGAGCGCCCCGAGGGCGAGCACCAGTCCGGCGACGCCGCCGATCACCCAGGTCAGCACCCCGAACGGATCCGAGTCGTACGTGAGGTAGTCCTGGCGGCTCACGTCGGCGTCGATCCCCGGGCCGAGCGCGGCCGCGATGTCGCGCTGCACCGCCTGGGCGAGCGGCTCCGCGATGTCCAGCGGCACCCACATCTCGTAGTTCGGGATCGCTCCGCCGCCGAACGGGTCCTCGGCCGCGGGCTCCTCGGCGACGCCCGCGTACCCGTCGGCGAGCATCATCATCGTGGGCTCGGTGTCCCACTGGGTCACCGGGGTCACCCCCACCACAACCGCGGTCGTGTCGCGCTCGGCACCCAGGAGGGTGACCGTGGGGTGCGTGGCGAGGTCAGGTCGCCCGAGGCGGTCCCAGAAGATCTCGCTCACGACGACGGCGGGAGCGAGCCGGAGCTCGTCGCGCTCGGTGAACCAGCTGCCCTCCTCGACCTCGAGGCGGTGCATCTCGGCGTAGGGCTGGTCGACGGCGGTGACGGGCACGTCCACGGCTCCGTCCGCGAACTGCACGCGCGCGGATCCGTAGGTCGTGCGGCTCGCGTACGTGATGCCGTAGCGCTCGAGCACCGTCTCCCACGCCGTCTGGAGTGCGGCGGGGTCGACGACGCCGTCGCCGCTCGTCGTGTAGGCGCTGACGTAGAGGCTGGCGGGGCGCCCGCTCGAGCGCTCGGCCTGCTCGATGCTCGCCTGGCGGGCGATGCCGCCGGCCGCGACGACTCCGGTGAGCGCCGCGACGGCGACCGCCACTCCGATGAGCGAGAGCAGCACGCGGCCGCGGTGGATGCGCAGCTCGGTCCACGCCTCGACGATCGCGCCGGCGATGCCGACCAGGCCGCCCATCAGAGCGCGCCCTCGGGGTCGGCCGCGGGCGCGGCGTGCGCGGGCGCCCGGTCGTGCAGCGTCCCCGCCGAGGACGCCGTGTCCAGCCGGCCGCGGTCGAGCCGGTAGTGCCGCTCGGCGCGGGAGGCGATCGCCGGGTCGTGCGTGATGGTCACGAGAGCCGAGCCCGACTCGCGGGCGATCTCGTCGAGCAGGCTCATCACGGTCTCCCCCGTGTCGGTGTCGAGTGCGCCGGTGGGCTCGTCGGCCAGGATCAGCCGCGGACGGCGCACCAGTGCGCGCGCGATCGCGATGCGCTGCTGCTCGCCGCCGGACATCCGCCCGGGCGAGGAGTCGACGCGGTGCCCGAGGCCCACGCGCTCGAGCATCTCGGCCGCGATCTCGCGGCGGCGCCAGAACTCGCGTCCGGAGGCGTAGAGCAGCGGGGTCATCACGTTCTCGCGGGCGGTGCGGCCGTCGAGCAGGTTGAACTGCTGGAAGATGAAGCCGATGCTGCCGCCGCGGATGCGCGCCCGCGCCCGCGAGGACAGGGTCTCGGTCGGCCGCCCCTCGAGCAGCATCCGCCCCTCGGTCGGCTCGTCGATCAGGCCGAGGATGTTCAGGAGCGTGGACTTGCCGGAGCCGCTGCGGCCGACGACCGACACGTGATCGCCCTCCCCCACCTCGAGGTCGACGCCGTCGAGGATCGTCAGCGGGGGCGCGTCGGGCAGCGGCACGACCTTCCGGATCCCCTCGAGCCGGAGGATCGTCACGGGCAGAACACCGAGCCGTCGGGGTTCTGCACGCACTCGCCGCCCTCGACGGCGGCGTCGTTCGCGGTGGCCCCCGGCACGAACTGCAGCAGCTCCGCGCCCTCGTCCACGCCTCCCGTGATCTCGACGCTCGAGCCGTCGGTGAGCCCGAGCGTCACGGGGACCTCCTCGGTCGAGCCGTCCTCGGCGAGCCGGAAGACGACTCCCGACTCGGCCGTGCCCTCGACGGCGGTCGTCGGCACCACCAGGACGTCCTCGGCCAGGCCGCCGGCCAGCGTGACGGTGGCGGCGAGGCCCGGGAACACGGTGACCTCGGCGGGCACCTGGCAGCGGAAGCTCGTGCCGGAGCCGGTCGGAGCCGCCTCGCCGCCCGCCGCCTCTCCGGTGCCCTCGCCCGCGAGCGGCGTGGTGATCGCGAGGCCGGTGCAGGTGAACGCGGCCGGGCCTCCGGTGATCGAGACCTGCGCCTCGGTGGGGCGGTCCTGGATCCGGTAGAGCTGCTGCGCGTCGATCGATCCCGTGACCGAGAAGCGGGGCGGAGCGACCTGGCCGGTCACCTCCCCGACCGTCACGGCCTGGTCGTGGATGACGCCGAGGGCGCTGAGCACGCCGTCGGCCTCGGCGTACACGCGCTCGAAGCGCACCGCAGGGGGCGGCTGCGAGACGCTCACGGTGCCGTCGGCCGCGGTGGTCTCGACCGGGTCGCGCGCGGTCTCGACGCGGATGTCGTACACGAGGTCGCCCTCGGCGACCGTCGCGCCCTGCTCGATGTACACGTCGTCGACGGTGCCGACGGCGGTGGCCTTGAGCGGCACGGCAGGGTCGGCGGCGACGGAGCCCTGCAGGGTGAGGTCGTTGGTGATGGTGCCGCGGGCGACGGTCACGACCGGCTCGGTGAGCTCGCCGGTCGGGACGGTCGGATCGGCCTCGGCCGCGCTGTCCGGGAAGAAGGCGATCTTGACGAGCGCGATGCTCGCCGCTCCGATGATCACCATCCACACGATCGGGAACACCCAACGTCGAACCGCACTCATCTCGTCCCCCGACTCCGCGCACCGCGCTCGCGTGCTCCCCCCGTGGGGCACTGAGGTGAACCTTATCCAGGCTCCGGCGCGCAGAGTGCGGGACTCGGCAGGCGGCGCCGCGGAGTCATCCCTGAGGAGGAGGGAGGGGGACGGCGAGCTTCTCGACGACGCCCGCGACGCGCCGCGCGCGGGTGGCGTCGGCCTCCGCCCCCTCGATCGCGGTGACGTGGGTGCCGCCCAGGGCGGCGATCACCTCGGGCGGGACCTCGATCCCGGTGGTGCGGCCGACCTGGTGCATCGTCGTCGAGAAGCGCAAGACGGGAGGCTACTCCCGGGCGGACCGGTTTCCGTCGGGGTCCTCAGCAGAGGGACCGAGCGCCGAGCGGACGGCGTCGACCGTCATGCGCCCGTCGGGATCCAGACGGGTCAGCATGCGCGCCATGATGTCGGCGAGCTGCGGGATCTGCTCGGCGTCGAGCGGGTCGATCACGTCGGCGAGCACCGTGGCCACGTGGCCGGGAGCGGTCGCGACGAGCTTCGCCAGCCCCTCCTCGGTGAGGACGGCGTTGGTCGCCCGCCCGTCCGTCGGGCACGGCCGCCGCTCGAGGTAGCCGCGCGCGACGAGCCGGGTGACGACGTGCGACAGCCGCGGCAGCGTCGCGTTCGTGCGGGTCGCGAGCGTGGTCATCCGCAGCGTCCGGTCGGGCGCCTCCGAGAGCATCGCGAGGGTCATGTACTCGAAGTGGGTGAGGCCGGCGTCGCGCTGGAGCTGCTGGTCGAGCGCGCCCGGGAGCAGCTCGACGACCGCGATGAAGCGGATCCACGCACCCAGCTGCTCGGGCGTGAGCCACCGGGGCTCGCTCGGGGATCCGTCGGGCGTCGGCGTTGCAGCGGGCGTCGGGGATCCGGGAGGCATGACGTCACCCTACACCTTTCGTTGCAGCGACAACCTTTTGTAGGGTCACCGCGCCCGGACCGTCCGCTCAGATCACGTCGTCCGAGAGCGCGATCGGCGTGCCGAACCGGTGGTTGGTGATCGAGACGGCCTGCTCGCGCAGGAAGGGCAGCAGCTCGACGCGGCCGGCCGGGGTGACGGGGTTCGCGTGGATCGCGACGTCCGGCGACCCGCCGAGGGCCTCCGCGAGCGCGGAGGCGAGAGGGATCCGCGACCCGTCGGCGCGCTGCAGCGGGATCGGCTTGCCGGTGCTGCCGCGGGTGATGCCGGTCACCACGTCGGTGAAGGACCGCGTCGCGGTGCGGGCGGCGAGCGCCTCCTCGCCGTCGGATCCGGGCGACCCTGCGGCGCCGCCCCCGGGGCCGGCGTACTCGTCGACCCGGTCCGAGACGATGTCGCCGACGATGCGGATGCGCGACGCGGTGATGCGCCCGGCCGCCGCCCGCTCGAGCCACTGCGCGTCCGACTCGACGACCACCTTGGGCACGAGCCCCGCCATCTCGGCGAGCTCGTCGCCCGCGAGGATCTCGAGCACCCGCGGCGGCAGCGGGATCGACGTCGAGACGTCCATCCTCGACCGGGTGAGCAGTCCCGCGGCGATGACGCGGAGCAGCTCCCCCAGGTCGCCTCCGTCGGCGAGGCGCAGCGCGATCGGCACCCGCAGGTAGCGGAACAGGTTGCGCTCGACGCCGACCTTCGAGATGTCGCTCACCACTCCGAACTCGGTCGCCCAGGCGAGCTGGTCCGAGAGCGCGGAGCGGCGGAGCAGGTCGAACTGCTCGAACTGCAGCGACGACTGCGCCGCCTCGATGAACCGGCGGGCCCGGTCGTCGAGGCCGCGCAGGTGCAGCGTCGACGACGGGCGCGCGGGCGACGGCTTCCACGAGCCCAGGCCGATCAGGTGGTTCGGACCGCCCGCCTTCGCGCCGCCGCCGACCGACGAGCGCTTCCAGCCGCCGAACGGCTGCCGGCGCACGATCGCGCCGGTGATGCCGCGGTTGACGTACAGGTTGCCGGCCTCGACGGAGTCGAGCCACAGGGCGAGCTCGTCGGCGTGCAGCGAGTGCAGCCCGGCGGTCAGCCCGTAGTCGGTGCCGTTCTGGATCCGGATCGCGTCCTCGAGGGTGGCCGCGTGCATGATCCCGAGGACGGGACCGAAGAACTCGGTGAGGTGGAAGTAGCTGTCCTCGGTCACCCCCTCGCGGACTCCCGGCGACCAGAGCCGACCGCTGTCGTCCAGCTGCCGCGGCTCGACGAGCCACGACTCCCCCGCACCGAGCGTGGTGAGGGCGTGCGCGAGCCTGCCGGTCGGCTTCTCGATCAGCGGTCCGATGACGGAGGCCGGGTCCTCGGGGTACCCCACGCGCAGCGAGGTGACGGCGTCCACGAGCTGAGCGCGGAACCGCTTCGAGCGGGCGACCGACCCGACGAGGATCACCAGCGACGCAGCCGAGCACTTCTGCCCGGCGTGCCCGAACGCGCTCCTCACGATGTCGGCCACGGCGAGGTCGTAGTCCGCGTGGGGCGTGACCACGATCGCGTTCTTCCCGCTCGTCTCGGCGACGAGCGGCAGGTCGGGCCGCCAGGAGCGGAAGAGCTTGGCGGTGTCGTAGCTGCCGGTGAGGATCACGCGGTCGACGAGCGGATCCGTGATCAGCGCACGTCCCAGCGACTCCTCGTCGAGGTCGACCAGGGCGAGGAGGTCCTGCGGGACGCCGGCGTCCCAGAGCGCCTCGGCGAGCACCGCCGCCGAGCGCCGCGCCTGCGGGGCGGGCTTCAGCACGACTCCCGATCCCGCGGCGAGCGCCGCGAGCACCGAGCCGGCGGGGATCGCGACCGGGAAGTTCCACGGCGGAGCGACGACCGTGACTCGCGCCGGCACGAAGGTGGCGCCCGTCACCGCGTCGAGCTCGCGCGCGCGGGTGGCGTAGTAGTGGGCGAAGTCGATCGCCTCGGAGACCTCGGGATCGCCCTCGGCGATGGTCTTGCCGGTCTCGGAGGCCATCACCTCGAGGAGCCGGTCGCGGTTCGCGGCGAGCGCGAGCCCGGCGCGGTCGAGGATCGCCGCGCGGTCGTAGCCCAGCCGCTCGCCCCATCGCTGAGCCCGCCGTTCGACGGTGCGCAGCAGCTCCTGCAGCGCCTCCGGAGTCGTGATCCGCGCGGCATCGGCCGTGGCGGTGCCGATCGTGGAGGTGGCGAGCCGCCCGGTGATCAGGCGCGCCCAGCGGCGGTTGCCGGGCAGGGAGGGGTCGGTGTCCGGCTCGTTGCGGAACCCGGCGGTCGCCGCGGCCGCTCCGGAGCCGCGGCTGAGCCCGAGGACCGCCTCGGTGAGCCCGGCGGCAGCGGGGTCGACGGAGTGCTCGCCGGCGCGCGCGTGCTCCTGCACGAGGCGCCGACCCGATCCCGACGACCACTCGCGCAGCCTGTCCTGCGTGCGGTTCGGCGCCGGCAGGCGGTCGTCGAGCGCCTCGAGCGAGAGGCGGAACCGCTCCAGCTCGCGCTGGAAGACGCTCTCGTCCTCGAGCTCGAAGACGGCCGACAGGAAGTTCTCGGGGCTCGCGTTCTCCTCCAGTCGCCGCATCAGGTACGAGATGGCCACGTCGAACTCGCGCGGGTGCACCACGGGCGTGTAGAGGAGCAGCTGCCCGACGTCCTCCCGGATCGCCCGCGCGAGGCCGGTGGCCATGCCCAGCAGCATCTCGATGTCGACCGCCTCGACCACGCCCCGCTCGTTCGCGAGGATCCAGGCGTGGGCGACGTCGAACAGGTTGTGGCCGGCGACGCCGATCCGCACGGCGTCGGTGCGCGCGGGGTCGAACGCCCAGTCGAGCAGTCGCTTGTAGTTGGTGTCGGCCTCGGCCTTGCTCCCGACGGTCGCGACCGGCCAGTCGTGGATCGCGGCGTCCACCCGCTCCATGGCGAGGTTCGCGCCCTTGACCACGCGCACCTTGATCCGCGCCCCGCCGCGCGCGCGGCGCCCGGTCGCCCAGGCGGTCAGGTCCTGCAGCACGCCCAGGGCGTCGGGCAGGTAGGCCTGCAGCACGATGCCGGCCTCCAGCTCGAGCAGGTTCGGGTGGTCGAGGAGGCGGCGGAAGACGGCGACCGTGAGGTCGAGGTCGCGGTACTCCTCCATGTCGAGGTTGATGAACTTGGGGGTCGGGCTCATCGCCGCCGTCTCGTAGAGCGGAGTGAGCCGCTCGACGATCCGCTCGACCGCCTCGTCGAAGGCCCACATCGAGAGCTGGCTCGCGATGCTCGAGACCTTGATGCTGACGTAGTCGACGTCGGGGCGCTCGAGGAGCAGCCTCGTCCCCTCCAGCCGCCGCAGCGCCTCGCGCTCGCCGAGCACGGCCTCGCCGAGCAGATTGAGGTTCAGCCGGTCGCCGCCCTCGCGCAGCGACGCGATCGCCGAGCCGAGGCGGGCGTCGGAGGCGTCGACCACCAGGTGGCCGACCAGCTGCCGCAGCACGCGCCGGGCCGCCGGGACGACGATCCAGGGCAGGACCGGGCCCACGGCACCGCCCGCGGCGACCGCCGCGCGGAGGTACGGAGGGAGGAAGGCGGGGGTCTTGGCGGTGAGCGCCGCGAGGTTCTCGGCGGCGACCGAGAGGTCCTCCGGTCGGGCCACGCCGTCGACGAAGCCGGCCGTGAAGTCGAGTCCGTCCGGGTCCTGCAGCACGCCGGCCAGGCGGCGGGCGGCGGGGTCGGCCTCGAAGGCGCGACTGCGGATGAGCCAGCGGCGCGCGAGCTTCTCGACGCGCTCGAGCATCGGCTCGACGTCGTCGAACTCGGGCTTGCGACGCGGCAGACGCAGCGCCTCGCCCGTGTGGTACTGGCCGGTCTCGCTCAGAGCGCCCCGATCGACGGGACGCGCGTCGGGCGCGTCCTCGGAGCGCGGCCGGCGGCGCTGCTCGCGCTGCTGCGGCTGCTGGTCCTCGGGCGCGGAGTGCTCGGCCTGCTCCTGGCCGGCCTCCGGCGCGTCGATCGGCACCTCGTGCTCCGGGTCGTTCCCGGGCACGGCTGAGGACGTCGACTGCTCCATCCCACGAGGCTATGCCCGAGGCGGCGGCCAGGCGGGGCGTGTCGCCCCCCTCGTGCCGACTCCTCGGGGAAGAGACGTCCGGGAAGCGGCCTCCGGGAAGCGGCCTCCGGGAAGCGGCCTCTGGGAAGACTCCCCCTTCCCGTCGGGTGTGGTGGACGCCGGTGGGGACGAGCGGGACGATGGGCGCACCCGAACACCCCCGCTCGCGATCGGAGACCCGATGGATCCGCTGCCCGTCCCGCGTGCCGCGATGATCGCCGCTCAGGCGCTGATCGACAGCGCGGCCGCCTTCGACGGCGAGGCGACCGGCCCGATGAACCTGGCCGTCCTCGAGCGTGCGCTGAGCCCGATCGAGGAGGGCGTGGTCGACGCCGACGGAGTGGTCGTGCCGACCGCGTCGGACGTGGCGGGGGCCTCCGTCATCTGCCTCACCTGGCTGACCGGCCGCCTGGCCGAGTCCAGCGGGCGCTCGAGCGAGGAGATCCTCTTCTCGCTGCGCGAGTTCGTCACCGAGGCGCTGGGCAGCGACGCCGACTGAGCGGAGCCGTCGACCCCGCGGCGCCCGGACTCGCGTCCCGCCGCCCGGCCGACCACACTGGCCTGCATGGCGCGAAGCACAGTCCGACGCGATCGGCACCGGCCCCTGGACGTCTCGGACCGCGAGCGCAGCGGCACCGCGCCCGGCCCGCGTCCCGCCTCGCCGCCGTCCGATCCGGCGGTCGACGTGGTGATCGTCGGTGCCGGCCACAACGGCCTGGTCGCCGCGGCCTACCTCGCGCAGGCCGGGCTCGACGTGCTGGTCCTCGAGCGGAGCGCGCGCACGGGCGGTGCCGCCGTGTCGGAGTACCCGTTCCGCGGCGTCGAGGCCCGGCTCAGCCGCTACTCCTACCTGGTGAGCCTGCTGCCGCGCACGATCCTCGACGACCTGCGGATCGACGTGCCGCTCGTGCGGCGCCGCTACTCCTCCTACACCCCCGATCCCGCGGACCCCACCCGCGGGCTGCTCGTCGACACGCACGACGCGCAGGCGACCGCCGCCTCCTTCGACCGGCTCGGCTCCCCGGCCGACGCCGAGGGCTTCGCCGGCTTCTCGCGCCTCACCTCGACGGCCGCGACGGCGCTCTGGCCGACCCTCACCCAGCCGCTGCTGCGACGCGAGGAGGCGCGGCGCCTCGTCGGCGACGACTCCGTCTGGAGTGCGCTCATCGAGCGCCCGATCGGGGAGGCGATCCAGCGGAGCGTCGAGAACGACCTCGCGCGCGGGGTCCTGCTGACGGACGCCCTCATCGGCACCTTCGCCGGCGCGGCCGATGCCGACCTCGCCCAGAACCGCTGCCTGCTCTACCACGTGATCGGCGGCGGGACGGGCGACTGGGACGTCCCGGTCGGCGGCATGGGCTCGGTCTCGGGCGCCCTGGACCGCGCGGCCCGCGACGCCGGAGCCCGGATCCTGACCGGGGCGGAGGTGACCGCGATCGGAGCCGACGGCGACGTCGTCTACCGCCGGGGCCCGCGCAGCCGCCGGGTCCGCGCGCGGTTCGTGCTCTCGAACGTGGCGCCCTTCGTCCTCGACCGGCTGATGGACGGCGGGTCGGGCGTCGGCGGCCCTCGGCCGGAGGGCGCCCAGGTCAAGATCAACCTCGTGCTGCGACGCCTGCCGCGGCTGCGCGACGAGAGCGTCTCACCGGAGGCGGCCTTCGGCGGCACCTTCCACGTGAACGAGGGCTGGGACGCCCTGGAATCGGCCTTCCGGGCAGCAGGCAGGGGCCGCACGCCCACCCCGATCCCGTGCGAGATCTACTGCCACTCGCTGACCGACCCGACGATCCTCTCGCCCGAGCTGGCCGCCTCGGGAGCGCACACCCTCACCGTCTTCGCCCTGCACACCCCCGACCGCTGGCTGACCGCCGAGAACAACGCGTCGACCAGGCAGCGGCTGCAGGAGGAGATCCTCGACTCGATCGACTCGGTGCTCGCCGAGCCGATCCGCGACCTGATCCTGCTCGACGCCGACGGCGCCCCGTGTCTCGAGACGCGCACGACGCACGATCTCGAGGAGAGCCTGGGCCTGCCGGGCGGCAGCATCTTCCACGGACCCCTCTCCTGGCCGTTCGCCGAGGACGACGAGCCGCTGGACACTCCGGCGCAGCGCTGGGGCGTCGCGACCGCGCATCCGCGCGTGCTGGTCTGCGGTGCGGGAGCACGGCGGGGCGGCGGCGTCTCGGGACTCGGCGGGCACAACGCGGCGATGGCGGTGCTGGAGGAGCTCGGCGCCTGATCCTCGAGGCGGCTGATCCTCGACGGGCCTGATCCTCGACGTGCCTGATCCTCGACGTGCCTGATCCTCGACGTGCCTGATCCTCGGATGGGCGTGATCATCGGGCGCGTGGCGCCGGGACGTCACGCCCTCAGTGCCACCGGTGGTCCTGGATGGTCATCCGCGGCCCGTGGCGCGGCTTCCGCGCACCGCTGCAGCCGATCAGCCGGATGATCCGCTGCCGGTGCCCGCGCCACGGCTCGAGCAGCTCGAGCATGCCGTCGTCGTCGACTCCGAGGCGGCCGGTGAGGGCGAAGCCCACCGCCGCGGCGAGGTGGTAGTCGCCCACGCTGACCGCGTCCGGATCGCCGTGCGCGCGCATCATCACCTCGGAGGCGGTCCACGCGCCGATCCCGGGCACCGAGCGCAGTCGCGACTCGACCTGCGCGCCGCCGCGCCCGAGGGTCAGCGTGCGCTCGAGTCCCGGCGCCACGAGCGCGGCGGTGAGCAGGGTGCGCGAGCGGCGCGGATCCACTCCGGCGCGGTGCCACTCCCACGACGGGATGCGGCGCCACTGCTCGGCCGTCGGCGCCACGTGCAGGGGCACGGGCACCGGGCCGGGGGCGGGATCGCCGTAGCGGCGGACCAGCGCCCGGTACGCCCGCCACGCCTCGGTGCTCGTCACCTTCTGCTCGAGGATCGACGGCGCCAGCATCTCGAAGACCAGCCCGGCACGGGCGAGCCGCAGGCCCTCGACCCGGCGCAGCACGTCGGCCAGGGGCCGGTGCGAGGAGAGATCCAGGCCGCTCCAGTCGTCGCCGTGCCCCAGGAGCTCGGGCACCTGCGCGATCAGCCACTCCGCACCCTCGCCCCACGCCCGCGCGCGCACCGAGCCGTCGACCGCCTGCACGAGGTGCAGGGTGCCTGCGCCGTGGGGCGTGCGGAAGGCCTTCCAGAAGCCGGAGGCGTCGATCAGCATCGTGGGGTCGCCCGTGCCGCGCAGCAGCGTGCGGACGGTGAGCGCGAGGCTCACCGGCACGGCGGGCGCGTAGACCGTCGCCCGGGCGGGCTCGGGAGCAGGAGGGGCGGACGTCACGCAGCGATGCTAATCGCGCCCTCCGACACCGCCGGTCGAGCTCGGCGGCGAGGGCCGCGACAGCCCTCCCGCACTGACTCTTCGGAGCCGGCGCGATGCCCGGATTGGATCAGGACCGATGACCACATGCGCAGATTTTTCTCGCCGATTCCGCTGGTCAGAGGCCTCTTCACGGGCGTAGCTTCGCGCTGTCGCGACGGCGTTCAGTCGTCCGGCATCCGCCTATCACTGGAGATGCGCACATGTTCGACACGACCTTCATCCGCAAGGCGATCGTCAGGAGCTCCGAGACCGCTCTGGACCGTCGCCGCTTCTTCGAGGCCACCGGCGTCGCCGGCCTCGGCATCGGCGCGGCCGCCCTGGCCGCCGCCCCCTCCGCCGCCGCTGCCGACCAGGCGCCCGGCGGACCGAGCGACGGCTCGATCCTGAACTTCGCCCTCAACCTCGAGTACCTCGAGGCCGAGTTCTACCTCCGCGCCGTCACCGGCCGGGGCCTGGACGCCGCCGACGTCACCGGCGCCGGCACTCCCGGCACCGTCACCGGCGGTCGCGCGGTGCCGTTCAAGACCCCGTGGCTGAAGTCGGTCGCGACCGAGATCGCGCAGGACGAGCGGGCGCACGTGAAGTTCCTCCGCAAGGCCATCGGCGGCACCACCGTGGCGCGCCCGAAGATCGACCTGCAGGCGAGCTTCAACGCGGCCGCCACCGCGGCCGGCCTGATCGCTCCCGGAGGCACCTTCGACCCGTTCCTGAACGAGCAGAACTTCCTGCTCGGCGCGTTCGTGTTCGAGGACGTCGGAGTCACGGCGTACAAGGGCGCGGCTCCGCTGATCGATTCGCCCGTCTTCCTCGAGGCCGCTGCCGGCATCCTCGCGGTCGAGGCCTACCACGCGGGCACGATCCGCTCGGCGCTCTACGCACTCGGCCTCGAGGTGCCCGCGGGCAAGCTCTCGGACGCCCGCGACTCCCTCGACGGGGCGGCGACCGACCTCGACCAGGGCATCAAGGTGAATGGTGCGGCGAACATCCAGCCGACCGACGCCAACGGCATCGCGTTCAGCCGCAGCCCCGGCCAGGTGCTGAACATCGTCTACCTGAACCCGGCGTCGACCACCAAGGGCGGGTTCTTCCCGAACGGAGTCAACGGCGAGCTCAACGCGAGCGCGGCCGGCTAGTCCTCCACCCTGCACGACGACGGGCCCTTCCTCGAGGCGGCGAGGAGGGGCCCGTCGTCGCGTCCGGACCGGCGGCCGGCCCTCCCTCGGCCCCGCAGGTGCACCGCGGACTCCGGCGTCCTCTACTCTGAGCGGGTGAAGATCGGGATCCTGACCTCCGGGGGCGACTGCCCCGGCCTCAACGCCGTCATCCGCGGTGCCGTCTACAAGGGCATCAAGGTGTACGACCAGGAGTTCGTGGGCTTCCGCGGCGGCTGGCGGGGAGTGGTCGAGGGCGACATCATGCCGCTCGAGCGCTCCGACATCCAGGGCATCGCGAAGCAGGGCGGCACGATCCTCGGCACGAGCCGCACGAACCCCTTCGAGGGCGAGAACGGCGGCCCCGAGAAGATCGCCGCGATGATGGAGCGCAACGGCATCGACTCGATCATCGCGATCGGCGGAGAGGGCACGCTCGCCGCGGCGAAGCGCCTGACCGACGCGGGCCTCAAGATCGTCGGCGTCCCCAAGACCATCGACAACGACCTCGGCGCCACCGACTACACCTTCGGCTTCGACACGGCCGTCGGCATCGCGACCGACGCGATGGACCGCCTCCGCACCACGGGCGACTCGCACGGCCGCTGCATGGTCGCCGAGGTCATGGGCCGACACGTCGGCTGGATCGCGCTGCACTCCGGCATGGCCGCGGGCGCGCACGTCATCCTCATCCCCGAGAAGCGCACGTCGATCGATCAGATCGTCGAGTGGGTGCAGAGCGCACAGGACCGCGGTCGTGCGCCGCTCGTCGTCGTCGCCGAGGGCTTCTCGCTCGACACGATGGACGACGCCCACTCCGAGCGCGGCCTCGACGCCTTCGGCCGCCCGCGCCTGGGCGGCATCGGCGAGATGCTCGCCCCCATGATCGAGGAGCGCACGGGCATCGAGACCCGCGCCACCACCCTCGGCCACATCCAGCGCGGAGGAACGCCCACCGCGTTCGACCGCGTCCTCGCGACCCGCCTGGGCATGGCCGCGATCGACTCCGTCGTCGCCGAGCACTGGGGCCGCATGGTGGCGCTGCGCGGCACCGACATCTACCACGTCGACTTTGCCGAGGCCCTCGGCACCCTCAAGACCGTGCCGGACTCCCGGTACGAGGAGGCGCGCACGCTCTTCGGCTGAGCGGCGCGCCCCTCGGGCGGCTCAGCCCTTCGCGCCGTCCGGGGTCGCCGTAGCGACGATCTGCGCGCGGCCCAGCGTGTGGAAGTGGACGTTGAAGCCCAGGATCGCCGGCGTCGACTCCGGATCGAGGTCGAGGCGCTCGACGTCGAGGGCGTGCACGACGAAGAAGTAGCGGTGCTCGCGGTCCGGCGGCGCCGCTCCGATGAACTGGCGCAGCCGCATCTCGTTCGGCAGGGTCTGCGCGCCGGGCGGCAGCAGCTCGAAGCCGGCCGCCCCCGCTCCCGTCGGCAGCTCGCTCGTCTCGGCGGGCAGGTTGTAGAGCGCCCAGTGCCAGAAGCCCGAGCCGGTGGGCGCGTCCGGGTCGAAGACGGTCACTGCGAAGCTCTTCGTGCCCTCGGGCGCTCCCGACCAGGCGAGATGCGGAGAGACGTCCTCGCCGCCCGAGCCCTCGCCGTAGTGGCGGGCGGCCAGCGAGGCGCCGTCGACGATGTCGTCGCTGGTGAGGGTGAAGGACGGCACCTCCCCGAGGCGGGCGTAGGGGTCGTAGTTCCAGTCGGACATCGGGTTCTCCGTTCGGACGGGGCGACCCGCGATCGCGGGCCCTCTCCAGGGTACGAACGCACACGACGAGGGCCAGGGCTTGCGGAGCACCTGCTCAGGAGCCGAGGTAGCGGCCGGGCCGGTGGTTGAATGCGAGCACGAGGTTGAGCACCACGACGCCGGCCGCCGAGATCAGCACGTTCACCGGCGGCACCACGAGCAGCGCGGCCACGACGACGCAGGCGTCGAGCGCCATCATCACGTAGCCGGCCCGCCAGCCGAGCCGCTCCTGCGCGATCAGGGCGACGATGCTGAAGCCGCCGAGGCTCGAGCCGTGACGGAACAGGATCAGCAGGCCGATGCCGGCGAGCACGTCGCCCGTGAGCACTCCGTAGACCGGCTCGATGCTCAGCGTGCCGAACGCGAGCGGATGCAGTCCCGCGAGCACCGAGACGAGCACGATCGAGAACATGGTCCGCAGGGTGAAGCGCCAGCCCTTCTTCCACAGCGACAGCGCGAGGAACGGGATGTTGACGACCACGAGGATCACGCCGAACGGGATCGGCAGCGGATAGCCCAGGAGCAGCGCCAGCCCCGCGGTGCCGCCGGTGACGGCCTCGCTCGCCCGCAGGAGGAACAGGCCCAGCGAGACGACGAACGCTCCGGTCACCAGCCCGAAGACGTCCTCGATCCGGGAGTGCGGCAGGGTGGCGGAGGTGTCGGTCACCCGCCGATGCTGTCACAGCCGTGTTGCGGCGCCGTTTCCCGAGCGGCCGCACCCTCGTAGGATGTGCCGGTGCTGCCGAAGATCCTGCTGTTCTACCGCTTCGTGCCGCTCGCCGACCCCGAGGCGATCCGGCTCTGGCAGCGCGAGCTGTGCGAGTCGCTGGGCCTGCGCGGTCGGCTCCTCGTCTCGAAGGACGGGCTGAACGGCACGCTCGGCGGCGAGATGGGGGCGCTCAAGCGCTACCTCCGCCGCACGAAGGAGCATCCGGCGTTCCGGGGCCTGGACGCGAAGTGGAGCGAGGGGTCCGGCCTGGACGAGGACGGCGCGAGCGTCGACTTCCCCGGGCTCACGGTCAAGGTGCGCGACGAGATCGTCTCGTTCGGCGCTCCGGACGAGCTCCGCGTCGACGAGCACGGCGTCGTGGGCACCGGCGTCAAGCTGCAGCCCGACGAGCTCGACGCGCTCGTCGCCGAGCGCGACGACGTGGTCTTCTTCGACGGTCGCAACGCCTTCGAGGCCGCGATCGGCCGCTTCGACGGCGCCGTGGTGCCCAGCGTCGCGAGCACGCGCGACTTCGTCGAACAGCTCGACTCCGGTGTCTACGACCACCTGAAGGGCCGCCCCGTCGTCACGTACTGCACCGGAGGCATCCGCTGCGAGGTGCTCTCGAGCCTGATGACCGCGCGCGGCTTCGGCGAGGTGTACCAGCTCGACGGCGGGATCGCCCGGTACGGCGAGGCGCGACGCGACTCCGGGCTCTGGCGCGGAGCGCTGTACGTCTTCGACGGCCGCGGGTCGCTGACGTTCTCGCCCGACGCCGAGGTGATCGGGCGCTGCGCCGGGTGCGCCGCCCCGACGAGCCGGATGCGCAACTGCCCCGATCCCGCCTGCCGCGCCCAGCTGGTGGTGTGCGGGGAGTGCGACGAGCTCGCCTGCGCGCGGCACCGGGTAGACCCTAGGGTCGGGGCATGAGCATCGAAGCGCGCGGCCGCACCCTCGTCGACCTCCACACCGACCCCGAGCTGCTGAGCGTGGTGAACGTCTGGGACGCGGTCTCGGCGTCCACCGTCGCCGCCCTGCCCGCCACCCGCGCCCTCGCGACCGCGAGCCACTCCATCGCCGCGACGTTCGGCTACGAGGACGGCGAGCGGATCCCGCTGGATCTGCACCTGGGCATGATCGCCCGCATCGTCGCCGCGGTCGAGGTCCCGGTCTCGGCCGACCTCGAGGCCGGCTACGGCGACGCGGGCGAGACCGTCCGCCGCGCGATCGAGGTCGGCGTCGTCGGCGCGAACCTCGAGGATCAGGCGAAGCCGCTCGCCGACGCGCTGCGCGCCGTCGAGAAGGCCGTCGCGGCCGCCGAGGAGGAGGCCGTGCCCTTCGCCCTGAACGCGCGGACCGACGTGTTCCTGCGCGCGGGCGACCGCGACCGCTCCGAGGTCCTCGCGGACGCCGTCGAGCGCGGCCGCGCCTATCTCGACGCGGGCGCCACCTGCTTCTTCGTGCCGGGCCTGCTCCAGGACGCCGAGATCGAGGCGCTCGTCGCCGCGCTCGGCCGGCAGCGGATCAGCGTGATCGGCGTTCCGGGGTCGCAGTCCCCCGCCCGCTTCGAGGAGCTGGGCGTCGCCCGCATCTCGTACGGTCCGTGGACGCAGCGCGTGGCGCTGACCGCCCTGCAGGACACGGCGAGCGCCCTCTACTCCGGCGGCGCGCTGCCCGAGGGCACGCGGGCGCTGAACTGAGCACCGCCTGAGCCTTCCGGGACGGGGGCGCCCTCCCGGGCGTAGCGTGGGCCCATGTTCCGAGCCATCGTCGTCGAGCAGCAGGACTCCTCCGACACCGCCGTCCCGAACCGCGCCTCGCTCGTCGAGCGCGACGAACCCGATCGTGCCCACGGCGACGTGGTGGTCGCCGTCGAGTACTCGAGCGTCAACTACAAGGACGCCCTCGCCCTCGCGGGCCGTCCCGGCATCGTCCGGCGCCCGCCGCTGGTCGCCGGGATCGACCTCGTCGGCACCGTCGAGTACGCCGACGGCGCGGCGGCCGAGCGCTTCGACTCCGGCGACCGCGTGGTGCTGAACGGCGCCGGGCTCGGCGAGCGGGTGGACGGGGGGCTCGCCGAGAGGGCCCGTGTCGACTCCGCCTCGCTCCTGCGCCTGCCGGGAGCGATCTCCTCGGCGAGGGCCGGGGCGATCGGCACCGCCGGCTTCACCGCGATGCTCGCGGTGCTCGCGCTCGAGAAGCACGGCATCCGACCCGGCGCCGGGCCCGTGCTCGTCACGGGAGCGGCGGGCGGAGTCGGCTCGATCGCCGTCGCGCTGCTCGCGCGGCTGGGCCACGAGGTCGTCGCGTCCTCGGGCCGCTCCGTCGAGCAGGGCGACTTCCTGCGCCGCCTGGGCGCCGCGGAGGTCGTCGATCGCGCCGCGCTGCAGGACGCGGGCAAACCGCTGCAGTCCGAGCGCTGGGCGGGCGCCGTCGACTCCGTCGGCTCGCACACGCTCGCCAACGTGCTCGCGCAGACCCGCTGGGGCGGCGCCGTGGCGGCCTGCGGACTGGCGCAGGGCCCGGACCTGCCGACGAGCGTGATGCCGTTCATCCTGCGTGGAGTGACGCTCGCGGGCGTCAACTCGGTGGAGGCGCCGCGCAAGCTCCGCGAGGAGGCCTGGCGGCGCCTCGCGCACGACCTCGACCTCGAGCTGCTCGACGAGCTCACGACGACGGTGTCGCTGAGCGGCGCCCTCGACATCGCCGAGGACGTCCTCGCGGGGAGGGTGCGCGGGCGCACGCTCGTCGACGTCCGGGCGTGACCGCGCGATCGCACCGGAGCGGGTAACCGCGCCGAAACAGGGCCTGCGTAGGGTCGGCCGCATGAGCACCGTCGACAAGAGCGCAGCCGGCATCGGCGAGCGCCAGTACCACATCGGGATCGCACCGGGAGAGGTGTCGACCGTGGCCCTCCTGCCGGGCGATCCGTTCCGCGTCCCGATGATCGCCGAGTTCCTCGACGACGTGCGCGAGGTCGCGCACAACCGCGAGCACCTCACGATGACCGGGACCTACAAGGGGCACCCGATCACCGCCACCAGCACCGGCATGGGCTGCCCGTCGACCGCGATCGCGGTGGAGGAGCTCGCGCGGGTCGGAGTGACCTCCTTCATCCGGGTCGGCAGCTCGGCGGCCACGCAGCCCGGCATCGAGCCCGGTGCGCTGCTCGTGAGCGAGGGGACGCTGCGCAACGACGGCACGTCCGCCGCGTACGCGCACCCGGGCTTCCCCGCGGTGCCCGATCTCGCTCTCACGTCGGCGCTGCTCGAGGCGACGCGCGCGATCGCCGAGCGCGAGAGCGTGCCGGTGCACTCCGGGATCAACGCGAGCGACGACGCCTTCTACGCCGAGACCCCGGAGTGGATCGCGACGCTCGAGCGGCACGGGATCCTCAACGTCGAGATGGAGTCGAGCGCGCTGTACGTCGTGGCCCGGCTCCGGGGGCTCCGTGCGGGCATGGTCTGCGCCTGCTCGAGCAACCTGGTCGACGGGGCGAGCCTGTACTCCGGCACGAAGGAGCGCCTGGCGCAGGGCTGGCGGCTGAGCATCGAAGCCGCTCTCGAGACGGCGGTGAGGCTGAGGCTCTGACGGCGGGGTCGCCGAGCCAGGTGCTACTCGGCGGCCTCGGTGGCGCCGCTGGGCTCGGCCGAGGCGTGGCCGACGGAGGGGTCGGCGCGAGGAGTGCGGGGCTTCGGAGTCGGCTTCGCGGACGCCTTCCCGGCGGTGCTCTGCTGCGAGGTCGGCTTCGTCGCCGGCGGCCGCTTCTTCGGCGCGGCCTTCTTCTCGGCCACCGCCTCGGCGACCGCGGACGTCTCGGCCACCGCCTGAGCCGTGTCCAGCGCCGCGTCCTCGGCGGGCGATGCGGGCGGCACGCTCGCCCGGTCGGCCTCGGCCGCTCCGGCCGCCTCCGTCTCACGGGCGATCGCCGCCTCGTCCGCCGCCGCCAGCCGCGCCGCGGCCTGCTCCGCGACCTCCGGGACCACGACGAGGTCGTCGGTCTCGATGATCGGGATCGCCGCCGTCGTCGGGCCGAGCTGCAGGGCCGCGATGAGCTCGGGAGCGTGCTTCGTGCTGATGATCAGGCGCGACCAGTCCTCGTCGACGAGATCGATCACCACGGCCGCGGCCGTGCGCTTGATCAGCAGGAAGTCCTTGCCGCCGTGGAACTTCCACGTGCCGGCCGCGATCGTGAGCGGCACGGCCGTGCCCGGGGCGCGGATGCCGCGGACCCAGATCCACGGGTCCTCGGTGACCGTCGCCGAGCGGATGCTCGCGCGATCGATCACGACGTCTCCGCGATGGAAGGCGAGCAGGCGCTCGGCCCTCGTCAGGCGCAGTTCGAGGCGGTCGGGGAGCACGGTCACGACGGGCATGCCTCTAGTCTGCCCCGAGTCCCCGCACCGCCGGGGAACGGATCGCTCGGCGGTGCGACCATGGACGGATGCCGATGGATCCCGACGAGCTGCGACGCCTGGACGCGCTGCTGGCCGAGCGGCAGGACGAGGCGCGCCGCGAGGCGGCCGTCCTCGACGAGGCCCTCGCCGAGCTGCTGCTCGCCCGCAGCGACGGCACGGCCGACGACGAGCACGACCCCGAGGGCACGCCGCTCTCGGCGGAGTGGTCGCGGATGGCCGGGGTGCGCGACGCTCTGACGCGGACGGAACGAGAGCTCGCGGAGGCCCGCCGCCGGGTCGGCGAGGGCGAATACGGCGACTGCGCCTCCTGCGGGCGGCCCATCGGGTCGGCGCGCCTCGCCGCCCGCCCCACCGCGGAGCTCTGCATCGACTGCGCACGGCGGGCCGAGCGCTCGCGCTGACCCTCGCACGCCGGCCATCGCCCGCCCACCCTCGTCCACCGGCCCTCGTCCGCCGGCCTCCTCTGCTGGCCCTCGTCTGAGGGCGTGCACAGTCATCGGCTCGGGGAAGCGCGGGTGCGTCTGCGAGAGTTCGCAGGTTGTGCCGCCGTGCCCCCGCGGTGCGTCCCGTGCGCTCCTCCCCTTCCGCTCGAAAGGCCCACCCCATGACCGAGACGTCGACCGACCGCGGCGCGACCGGCGCCCCTCCCGCTCCCGACCGCCGGGCCTGGCGCTCGCTGATCGTCCTGCTCGCGGGCATGTTCATCGCCCTGCTCGACACCACGATCGTCAACGTCGCCCTGCCGACCATCCGCACCACGCTCGACGCCTCGGAGTCGACCCTGTCGTGGATCATCTCGGGCTACGCGCTGGCGTTCGGCCTCGCCTTGATCCCGGCCGGGCGCCTCGGCGACCGCTTCGGCCACAAGTGGGTCTTCGTCAGCGGAGTCGCGCTCTTCACCGTCGCGAGCTTCGCCTGCGGCCTCGCCGCCGACGACGTCCAGCTCGTCATCGCCCGCATCGTGCAGGGCCTCGCGGGCGGCATGTTCGTGCCGGCGGTCAACGCCTACATCCAGCTGCTCTTCCGCGGTCCGTCGCGAGGCAGGGCCTTCGCGATCATGGGCGCCGTCCTCGGCGTCTCGTCGGCGCTCGGCCCGATCATCGGCGGCCTGATCATCCAGGCCTTCGGCGACGAGAACGGCTGGCGCCTGGTGTTCTGGGTGAACCTGCCCATCGGAGTCGTCACGCTCCTCGCCGCAGCCCGCCTCCTCCCCGCGCGCCGCGAGCTCGAGACCGGCCCCCGCGCACCCAGCGGCGGTGTCGACTGGCTCGGCCTCGTCCTGGTCTCGGGCGGACTCGTCGCACTGCTCGTCCCGCTGATCCAGGGCGAGGACGAGGGCTGGCCGCTCTGGACGATCCTCTCGATCGCCGGCGGCGCCGTCCTGCTGGCCGCCTTCGGCGCGTGGGAGGTCCTGTACGTCCGCCGCGGACGCACGCCGCTGGTCCCGCCGTCGCTCTTCCGCCACCCGGCGTTCACCGGAGGCGTGATCCTGGCGCTGGTCTACTTCGCGGCGTTCACGAGCATCTTCTTCACGATCTCGCTGCTCTGGCAGTCGGGTCTCGGCCACACGGCACTCGAGTCCGGACTGGTCTCGATCCCCTTCGCCATCGGCAGCATCATCAGCTCCTCGCAGAGCAACCGCCTCACCGCGCGTCTGGGGCGCAACGTCCTCGTCCTCGGCAGCGGCCTCCTCGCGATCGGCCTGGCCTGGGTGTGGCTCGTGCTGCTGACCGCGACTCCGGACTCGATCACGAACTGGCAGCTGCTCGCTCCCCTGCTGATCGCGGGACTGGGCAACGGCTTCTTCATCGCCCCGAACGTGCAGTTCATCGTCGCCACCGTCGACCCGCAGGACGCGGGTGCGGCGAGCGGAGTGATCTCGGCCATCCAGCGCATCGGCTCGGCCGTGGGCATCGCGGTGATCGGCAGCGTCCTCTTCGGAGGGCTCATCATCACCGGACCCGACACCGTGGCCTCCGGGTTCCTCGACGCCGCCGCACCCGCGATGCTGCTCAGCACCCTGATGGCCGTCGCGGCTTTCGCGCTGGTGTTCGTCCTGCCGAAGTCGGTCTCGCGCCGCTGAGGGCTCCTGCGGGGCGGCGCCGCCGCCCCGCAGGAGTCCCTACGGACGCGCCGCCGCAGCCGCCTTCGCCGCCGCGGGCAGGGCGTCGACGATGCGCCCGATCGCGGCGTCGTCGTGCGCGGCCGACACGAACCAGGCCTCGAAGACCGAGGGCGGGAGCGAGACCCCCGAGTCGAGCATCGAGTGGAAGAACGCCGGATAGCGGAACGCGTCCTGCGCCTGCACCTCGGCGTAGTCGCGCACCGGTCGCCCGAGGTCGGTGAACACGAAGCTGAACAGGTTGCCCGCCGTCTGCACGGTGTGCGCGACCCCCTCGGCCGACAGAGCGGCCGACACCTCGCGCTGGAGGGTCGCGGCGGTGGCGTCGAGGGCGGCGTAGACCGCGTCGTCGGCCAGCTGCAGCGTGCGGATGCCCGCGGCCACGGCGACCGGGTTCCCCGACAGCGTGCCCGCCTGGTACACGGGTCCCAGCGGAGCGAGGTGGTCCATCACGTCCGCTCGGCCGCCGAGCGCGGCGACCGGCATGCCGCCCCCGATGACCTTGCCGAACGTGTAGAGGTCGGCCCGGTACGGAGCCTCGGCGTCGCGGTTCTCGAGGCCCCACCATCCGCCGGCGCTCACCCGGAACCCGGTGAGCACCTCGTCCATGATCAGCAGCGAGCCGTTGGCGTGGACGAGGTCGGCGAGGGCCGCGTTGAAGCCCGCCTCCGGAGCGACGACGCCCATGTTCGCGGCCGCCGCCTCGGTGATCACCGCGGCGATCTCGGAGCCGCGCTCGGCGAGGACGGCGCGCACGGCGTCGAGGTCGTTGTAGGGCAGCACGATCGTCTGCGCGGCCGTCGCGGCCGTGACGCCGGCCGAGGCGGGCAGCGACAGGGTCGCGAGTCCGGAGCCGGCGTCGGCCAGCAGCCCGTCGGAGTGGCCGTGGTAGTGACCCGAGAACTTGATCAGCAGATCGCGCCCGGTGACTCCGCGGGCGAGCCGGATCGCCGTCATGGTGGCCTCGGTGCCGGTCGAGACGAGCCGCAGCTTCTCGATCGGGGAGACGCCGCCCGCGGTGATCCGCGCCTCGACGAGCTCGGCGAGCTCGGTCTCGGCCGGGGTCGATGCACCGAACGAGAGGCCGCGCGCGGCCGCCTCCTGCACCGCCGCCACGACCTCGGGGTGGGCGTGGCCCAGCACGGCCGGGCCCCACGAGCAGACCAGGTCGACGTACTCGCGCCCATCGGCGTCCGTGATGTGCGGACCCGAGGCCGAGACCATGAAGCGGGGCGTGCCGCCGACCGAGCGGAAGGCGCGGACGGGCGAGTTCACGCCGCCGGGGATCGCGTGCCGGGCACGCTCGTACAGGCTGTCGTTCGCCGAGACGGCGTTCACCGGGGAAGTCACCCCTCCACGATACGGCGCGCTCGCTGCGCGCCCGGTGGACGAGGAGGGGTCTCGATCAGCGCTTCAGCAGATCGCGAGCGATCTCGACCGCCCAGTAGGTCAGCACGGCGTCGGCGCCCGCACGGAGGATGCCCGTGACGGATTCCAGGATCGCCGGCTCGCGCGAGATCCAGCCGTTCGCGGCGGCGGCCTCGATCATCGCGTACTCCCCCGACACCTGGTACGCCCAGACGGGGACGTCCGAGACGGCGGCCACATCGGCCAGCACGTCGAGGTAGCTCATCGCGGGCTTCACCATCACGACGTCGGCACCCTCGGCGAGATCGAGCGTCGCCTCGCGCAGACCCTCGCGGCGGTTCGCCGGGTCCTGCTGGTAGGTGCGGCGGTCGCCCTCGAGCGTCGACTGGACGGCCTCGCGGAAGGGCCCGTAGAAGCTCGACGCGTACTTCGCCGAGTAGGCGAGGATCGCCGTGTCCAAGTGACCCGACTCGTCCAGCGCACCGCGGATCGCTCCGACCTGGCCGTCCATCATCCCCGACAGCCCGAGCAGGTGCGACCCCGCCTCGGCCTGCGCGAGCGCCATCTCCTCGTAGCGCAGGAGCGTCGCGTCGTTGTCGACCCGGCCGTGCTCGTCGAGGACCCCGCAGTGCCCGTGGTCGGTGAACTCGTCCAGGCAGAGGTCGGTCTGCACGACCAGGGCGTCGCCGACCTCCGCCACCACGGCGCGGGTGGCGGCGTTGAGGATCCCGTCGGGGTCGGTCGCGCCCGAGCCGACCGCGTCGCGGGTGGTGGGCACGCCGAACAGCATCACGCCGCCCAGTCCCGCCTCGGCCGCCTCGGTCACCGCTCCCCGGACGCTGTCGAGGGAGTGGTGCATCACCCCCGGCATGGAGCCGATCGGACGGGCATCGGTGATGCCCTCCGCGACGAAGAGGGGGAGGACGAGCTGGGCCGGGTGGATGCGGGTCTCCTGCACGAGCCGGCGCATCGCCGGGGTGGTGCGGAGTCGCCGCGGACGGATGGCGGTCATGCTTCCAGCCTAACTCCGCTCAGGTGAGCGGCTCCTGGAGCAGAACCTCTGCTGAGAGTGGGGTCGCTCCGCTGTCGGGCGACACCCCCTGCTCTCGGCTGACGTTCTGCGACGACCGCCCCGGTCAGCGGCCCGCGTGCTCCGCGGCGACGCGGGCGACCGCGTCGATCAGGGACGAGGCCGAGCGCTCGTCGGCGACGATGTCGACGCGGAGGCCGAAGGCGCGCGCGTCCTTCGCGGTCTGCGGGCCGATGGCCGCGACGAGGGTCGACTCCGGGATCGGGCCCAGCTGGCTCTGCACCTGCTCGGCGACGCTCCCCGAGGTGACGAGGATCGCGTGCACCGCGCCGCTGGCGACATCGGCGACGACGCGGTCCTCGACGGGGACGCCGACCGTGCGGTAGGCGACGACCGAGCGGACGTCGTGGCCGATGCGCGTGAGGCCCTCGGTCAGCAGCGGCTTGGCGATCTCGGAGCGGAGGGTGAGGACGCGCAGCGGGTGCTTGCCGCCGGTCGCCTCCTCCCACTCGGCGAGGAGACCGCGAGCGGAGTTGTCCTCGGACGGGACGAGGTCGACGGCGTAGCCGGCGGCGACGAGCGCGGCGGCCGTGGTCTCGCCCACCGCGGCGACGCGGGTCGTCGGGGGGACCGTGGTGCGCAGCAGCGACAGGACGTCGACGGTGGTCGCGCTCGTGACGGTCATCCAGTCGAAGGCGCCGGCCTCGAGGTCGGCGAGGGCCTGCTCGAGCGCCGGGAAGTCGTCGGTCGGAGCGAAGTTGATCATGGGCGCGACGACGGGCGAGGCGCCCTTCGCGCGGAGGGCCGCGGCGACGCCGTCGCCCCACGGGCCACCGCGGGGGACGAGCACGCGCCAGCCCTGCAACGGCTTCTCCCACTGGGAGTAGGCGGCGGGGACGATCACGAAGGGGCTCCCAGGGGTGCGAGGTCGGCGGCACCCGCACCGAGGAGCGCGTCAGCGAGCAGGGAGCCGCAATGGAACGCGGCATCGACGACGGGCAGTTCGCGACCACCATACTGCGGATCCGCCGAATGTCGACCTCCGCCGAGGGAACCGTTACCGACCCGCTCCCTCACCTCGCGGGCGAGCGAGGCGGAGCCGTCGGTCGCGAAGACGACGCCGCGCAGCACGACCTCGTCCCCCGCGATCGAGGCCGTCGCGCCGATCGGAGCGGCGCAACCGGCCTCCAGCGCGGCGAGCAGGCTCCGCTCGGCCGTGATCGCGGCGCGGGTCGGAGTGTGCTCGACGGCGGCGAGGGCCGTGCGCAGCTCGTCCGACGGCTCCTCGTCGCGGACCTCGATCGCCAGAGCGCCCTGTCCGGGCGCGTGCGGCGAGACGTCGAAGTCGAGCAGCTCGGTGATCGCCTCGGTCCGGCCGAGCCGGGTCAGCCCCGAGACCGCCAGCACGATCGCGTCGAGCGCCGAGTCGCCCTCCTCCGTCACCCGGCGCAGGCGCGTGTCGATGTTGCCGCGGATGTCGACGATCTCGAGATCGGGGCGGGCCGACAGCAGCGCGGCGCGGCGCCGCGGGGAGCCCGTGCCGACGCGCGCTCCCGGGGGCAGGGTCGCCAGCGTGCGGCCGTCACGGGCGCAGAGCGCGTCGCGCGGATCCTCGCGCTCGGGGACCGCGCCGAGGACGAGCCCCTCGACGGGAGCCGTCGGCAGGTCCTTCAGGGAGTGCACGATCGCGTCGCAGCGCCCCGCCAGCAGCGCGTCCCGCAGGGCGCTCACGAAGACGCCGGTGCCGCCGAGGGACGCCAGCGAGCCCGTCATGCGGTCGCCGTCGGACTCGATCCGCACCAGCTCGACGGGCACGCCCGCGGCGGCCGCCATGCGGTCGGCCGTCATGCGGGTCTGGGCGACGGCGAGCGCGCTCGCGCGCGTGCCCACCCGGATGCTCACGGACGCACCTCCGTCACGGGGCGATTCCCGCGAGCGCGGGCTTGAAGCCGGCGCGGACGTTCTCGCAGCAGCCGGGGCGGCAGACGTCGTACCAGGGGCCGAGCGCCGTCATCGACGGGCGCTCCTCGGTCGGAGTGCCGTTGACGCGCTCGAGCACGAGGTCGACGAGGCCGGACACGTAGACGGGGTCGGTGCCGGGGGTGGCGACGCGGATCGCGACGAGCCCGTTCTCCTCGGACGTCTCGAGCGCCTCGTTGTCGAGGTCCCACATGACCTCCATGTGGTCCGAGACGAAGCCCAGCGGCACGATGAGGACGGCCTTGCGGCCCCGGGCGGGCAGCTCGGCGATCGCGTCGTTGATGTCGGGCTCGAGCCACGGCTGCGTGGGCGGGCCCGAGCGCGACTGGTAGACGAGCTGCCACGGCACGTCCACGGTGGTGGCCGCCGCCATGACGACCTCCGCCACGGCGAGGTGCTGCGCCTCGTAGGCGCCGCCCGGACCGAAGCCGTGCACGTCGACGACGGTGCCGTCGTCGTGGCGCTCGTGCGGTCCGCTGCGCTCGGCGTCGGCCATGGGGATCGAGTGCGTCGAGAACAGCACCTCCACCTCGGTGGCGAGGTCGATACCCGGGAGGCGCCCCTGCAGCTCCTCGAGACCGTCGTGCACGGCCGTGACGAACGGCATGACGAAGCCCGGGTGGTCGAAGAACTGGCGCACCTTGTCGATCCGCAGCTCGCCCTCGAGGCCGGTGGCGTCGAGCGCCGCGGCGTAGTCCTCGCGGTACTGACGGCACGACGAGAAGGAGGAGTAGGCGCTGGTCGCGATGGCGATCAGGTTCGAGAAGCCGCGCTCCTTCGCCTCCGCCACCGCCTCGCTCATGTAGGGGGCCCAGTTGCGGTTGCCCCAGATCACGGGGAGGTCGATGCCGCGCTTCTCGAGCTCGGCCTCGAGGGCCGCCTTCAGCGCGCGGTTCTGCGCGTTGATCGGGCTGACGCCGCCGAAGTGGCGGTAGTGGTGGGCGACCTCCTCGAGGCGCTCCTCCGGGATCCCCCGGCCGCGGGTGACGTTGCGCAGGAACGGGATGACGTCGTCCTGCCCCTCCGGTCCGCCGAAGCCTGCCAGCAGGATCGCGTCGTAGGCGACGGGCACCTCGACGTGCTCGGGTCCGAACGCGGCGGGCGGAGTGGCCCCGCGGACCAGGACGCCGTCGGTCGTCGGGGAGTCGGGGGTCGTGTCGCTCATCGGAGCACCTCTGCGATCTGGTCGGCCTCGATGCGCCGACCGGTGAAGAACGGGACCTCTTCGCGCACGTGACGGCGCGCCTCCGTGGCGCGCAGGTCGCGCATCAGGTCGACCAGGTTGACGAGCTCCTCGTCCTCGAGCGCGAGGATCCACTCGTAGTCGCCGAGCGAGAAGGACGCCACCGTGTTCGTGAGGACGGAGCGGAAGCGCGAGCCCTGACGGCCGTGCTGGGCGAGCATCGAGCGGCGCTCCTCCTCGGGGAGGATGTACCACTCGTAGGAGCGGACGAACGGGTACACCGTCAGCCAGCGGGCCGGATCCTTGCCGCGCATGTACGCGGGCAGGTGGTTCGAGCTGAACTCGGCGTCGCGGTGCACGCCCATGGCGTTCCAGGTGGGAGCGAGACCCGCGAGCAGGTCGGTGCGGCGCAGGACCCGGTAGCCGCGCTGCAGCTCCTCGGGCTCGGAGCCGACGAGCCAGAGCATGATGTCGGCGTCGGCGCGCAGGGCCGAGACGTCGTACGTGCCGCGCACGGTGACGCCCTCCTCCGCGAGCCGGGCGACGACGCGCTCGTACTGCTCGGCGGCCGGGGCCAGGGCGTCGTCGGAGAGGGTGAGCGGACGTACGGGGTCCCTGCGGAGAACCGCCCAGAGCGTGTATCCCAGGGGCTGATCGGCGGGGGCCTGATCGGCGGGGGGCTGCGGCGAGGGAGCGGCAGCGTTCTCTTCGCGGGCGGACTGAACGGGACCCGCCGTTCCGGCGGTCTGATCGGTCATTGATCCATCATCCCTCCGCTCGCGCGGATGCACAAAAGCGTCGACGGCTCTGGCGCCCGGGGCTCCGGAACGCTAGCGGTGGCGCACGCACGAGCGGCCGCCCCCGGAGGGACGGCCGCTGCGGAGTGCGGAGTGGCTCAGTCCTCGGTGACCTGCTTGACGACGCCCCAGACGAGCAGTCCGACGGCCGCCGCGACGCCCGCCGCACCGGCGATCAGCGCGGACGGGTTCTGCCGGCTCACGACCCGGAACTTGCGCTCCAGGGTGCGCTGCGCGTCCTTCACCTTGCGGGGGACGTTGATCTTGTACTCGATGGCGTCGAGGGTGGCGGCGAGCTCGGTGCGCGCGCGCTCGATGTCGGCCTTCAGCTGGTCGGGCTTGAGCTCGGCCGGGTCGACGAAGCGGGGGGTAGTGGTGCTCACGTCAGTGGTCATAGGTTCCGACTCCCTTGAACGCCTGGACGTCCTTCTTGATGCTCTCGATCGAGTCCTGCGGGACGGGCGGGACGGCCTTCTTGATCGACTTGACGCCGACCAGGGCGAGCACCACGGCCACGATCAGGAAGAACACGGTGACGATCAGGGCCGACAGCCAGGCCGGCAGCCACGACGAGATGCCGATGATCGCGAAAGTCACGAGCGTGGCCCACGCGGTCAGGAGGAGGAAGGCCGCCACGGCGAACAGCGCCACCGCGAGACCCGCGTTCTTGGCCTTGCCGGACAGCTCGTTCTTCAGGGAGGCGAGCTCGGCCTTCACGAGCTCGACGACGAGCCCCGGGAGGTCGCCGACGAGCTCGCCCAGTGATCGGGCGTTCTTCGGATTGCGTTCGTTCACCACGGGAGCTCCTCGAGGTCGGGACGTGCCGGCCCGGCACCGGTCGATGGGGCCGAGCGGATGGGGACTAGGCCTTGCTCGTGGGGGTCGACGACGCCGAGCCCCCCGAGCCGGCCGAGGCCGCGGCCTCGTCGACCTTCGCGGCGGCGCGACGGGCCGCGGCGGTGGCCTCGGCATCGCTGGAGCCCTGCGACTTCTTCCCGCCGGCGACCGCCTTCGAGACGACCGTGCGGACGAGCTCGTACGCCTTGTCCGAGACGGTGTCGAGCTGCGTCTTCGCCGCTCCGCCGACCGCTCCCGCGACGTCCTGCACCGGCTGGGTCTGCCAGAACCGGTTGGCCGCCGCGGCGATCTGCTCGTACCGCTTGCGGCCCGCACGTGCTCCCAGCACGTATCCGGCTGCGGCTCCTGCCACGAAGATGATCTTGCCCTTCACGCCTACTCCTCGTCCTGGGCCGCTCTCGCGGCTCGTTCACGCGGTCGATGACCACTCGTGCCGGTGCAGCCCGCACTCATGCGGGTGCCTGCGACCCAGAGTAGCCGTCGCCGTGCCGTTCTTCGTGCGCGATCCCGACGCCTTGACGCACCAGGCGGCGGCGGATAAGGGCGGCCGCCTCCGCCGCGTGCGGGAGCACGGAGGCGAGCCCGGTCCCGGCGATCCAGGTGCCCGTGACGGCGAGTCCTGCGACGGGGGCGAGCGCCCCGCGGAACTCCTCGAGCCGGTCGCGCCGGCCGAGTGCGGCGGCCGGGCGGACGTTGGCCCAGCGCACCCGGGCCGAGTCGACGAGGGTCGAGGGGTCCAGGGGCACGCCCAGCAGGATCGAGGCGTCGGCCAGCGCGACGGCGGACGCCTCCGCATCGCTCGCGCCGGCGAGCGGCGGGTGCTCGCCGGGCCGCCCGTAGGACAGCCGCAGGACGTGGCGTCCTGGCGGCAGGGTGGCGGCGAGCCACGACCACTTCGCGGTGGCGTGGGTGAGCGCCTTCGCGACGACGTCGTCCGCGGTCGGCGCGACGAGCACTCCGGAGCCGCGCGGGGCGGCGTCGAGGCGGGCGTCGTCGACGACGAGGGTCACGAGCTCGACCGAGTCCTCACCCGGCTCGCCCTCGTCGCGGGCGGCAGGCACGAGGTCGGCGAGCAGGGCGCGGGCGTCGTGCTCGGGGGTCGCGACGATCACGGCGTGCGCGGTGAGGCCGGAGCCGTCGGAGAGGCGGAGGGAGAAGGGACCGTCGTCGTCCGCCCGGCCGAGGCCCGCGACGCCGACTCCGGTGCGGATCTCGCCCGAGAGGTAGTCGATCCGCTCGACGAGGGCCGCCACCAGGCGGTGCATGCCGCCGTCGAGACCGCGCACCGCGACTCCGGCGGGCACGTTGGCCCGGAGCGCCGCGACGGCGCCCGCGAGCGAGCCGCGGCGGGTGATCGCCCCGTTCAGACCGGGGGCTGCGAGGTCGACGTCGATGTCCTCGGGCCGCGAGGAGTAGACGCCCGAGACGACAGGGGCGACCAGATCCTCGAGCACCCTCGCGCCCATCCGCGTGCGCACCAGCTCGGCGAGCGAGTGCGCCCGCCCGATGCGCAGCACGGGCATGAGGGTGTCGAGCCAGGCGCGCGCGGCGGCCCGACGGCCGATCGCGCGGACCACGTCGGCGGCCAGGGGCGTGCTGGGGATCCCGAGGATCCCCGCCCGGGGCGAGGGCACGGAGCGCCCGCCCGCCAGATGCAGCCAGGACCCTCCCGTGCTGGGCGCGACGATCGACTCGGCCAGTGGCCTGCCGTCCAGGGTCAGGGCGGCGAGCGCCTTCTCGACATGACCGCCCCGGGTGGCGAAGCTCTCGGCACCGGCGTCGAGCACGGTCCCCGCGAGCGGGAGCGGGGCGACGGAGCCGCCGACGCGCTCCCCCGCCTCGAGCACGACGACCCGGAGTCCGATACGGAGGCACTCCGCCGCGGCGGCGAGACCCGCGACTCCTCCGCCGACGACCGCGACGTCGTGGTCGACGGGACCCCGCCGGGAGGTCACGGCCGCCAGTCGTGCGCGAAGGCGACGAGGCGCGTCAGCACGTCCGGGTCGGTCTCGGGCGGCACGCCGTGGCCGAGGTTGAGCACGTGGGCGGGGGCGCTGAGACCGCGGCGGAGGACGTCGTCGACGTGCGCGGCCAGCACCTCCCAGGGGGCCGAGAGCAGCGCCGGGTCGACGTTGCCCTGCACCGGCACGAAGCCGCCGAGCCGGTGGTTCGCCTCGTCGAGCGGGATCCGGTAGTCGACTCCGACGACGTCGGCGCCGATGGCGTGCATGGCGCCGAGCAGCTCCCCCGTGCCGACGCCGAAGTGCACGATCGGCACGTTGCGGCGGACGCCTCCCGCGTCGAAGGCCAGATCGCGCACGTGGGTGAGGGCGCGGGCGGAGGCGGGGGCGACGCGGGCCGTGTAGTCGGCGAGCGAGAGCGCTCCGGCCCAGGAGTCGAACAGCTGCGCGGCACTGGCGCCTGCGAGCACCTGCGCGCGGAGGAAGCGGCCGGTGACCTCGGCCGTCCACTCCATCAGGCGGGCCCACGCGTCGGGATCGGCGTGCATGAGAGTGCGGGCGCGGATGTGGTCCTTCGACGGGCCGCCCTCGACGAGGTACGCGGCGAGGGTGAAGGGGGCTCCGGCGAAGCCGATGAGCGGGGTGCCGCCCAGGCCCGCGACGGTGCGGCGCACGCCCTCGCGGATCGGCTCGAGGCTCTCGTCGAGCACGGCCGGATCGATCGCGGTCAGCTCCTCGACGTCCGCCGCCGTGCGGACGGCCTTCTCGAGCACCGGGCCCCGGCCGGGGACGATGTCGACCGCGACCCCTGCGAGTCGCAGCGGGATCACGATGTCGCTGAAGAAGATGCCCGCGTCCGTGCCGTGCCGGCGCACCGGCTGGAGCGTGATCTCGCTCGCCAGCGCCGGGTCGAGGCAGGCGTCGAGCATCTTGGTGTCGGTGCGCAGCGCCCGGTACTCCGGCAGGCTCCGCCCGGCCTGGCGCATGAACCAGACCGGCGTGCGCTCGGGGCGCTCGGAGCGGTAGGCGCGCACGAGCGCGGAATCGGCGGTGCGCCCGGCGGAGAGGGGGTGCAGCGGATCGAGCAGGCCGTCGAGGGGGGAGGTCACCGCGGCATTATTCCAGGCTTCCCCGAGCGTTCCTCCCGGATCCCGGGCCCACCGCCCCGGGACGGCGCGTAGACTGCTGGGGTGCTTCTGTGTCTGACGGCGTCGCACAAGAACGCCAGCTTCGATCTCCTCGAGAAGCTCTCCGTCGACTCCTCCGCCGTCGCCTCGGCCCTGGCGGACGGCATCGACTTCGTCTCGGGGGCCGTCGTCGTGGCCACCTGCAACCGCTTCGAGGCCTACCTCGACATCGACGAGCCGCTGACGGCCGCCCGCGCGGTCGCCGTCGAGGCCGCCACGGCCGCGGTCAGCGCCGCCACCGGCGTCGCGCAGGAGCAGCTGCGCGGCAGCGTCGACGTCGTCTCGGGCGATCGCGTCGCCGAGCACCTGTTCGCCGTCTCGAGCGGACTCGAGTCCGTCGTCGTGGGCGAGGGCGAGATCGCCGGCCAGGTGCGCCGCTCCCTCGAGGAGGCCCGCCGCCTGGGCACGACCTCCTCCGAGCTCGAGCGCCTGTTCCAGCGCGCCTCGCAGACCTCCCGCGGCATCAAGAACCGCACCGGCCTCGGCAGCGCCGGCCGCTCCATCGTCCGGCTCGCCCTCGACCTCGCCTCCAGCCGCGTCACCGACTGGCGCGCGACCCGGGTGCTCCTGATCGGCACCGGGAGCTACGCGCGCGCCACCGTCGCCGCCCTGCGCGACCGCGGCGTCGTCGACATCGCCGTGCACTCCCCCTCCGGCCGCGCGGAGGGCTTCGCCGTCCGTCGCGCCCTGCGCCCGATCGACGGCGCCGACCTCGCCGCCGAGGCGGTCGCCGCCGACGTCGTGATCACCTGCACCACCACCGAGACGCCCGTGCTCGACGCGGCCCTCCTCATCGACGGGCGCCTGCACGCGGCCGCCCGCGAGCGCCAGCTCGTCATCGACCTGGGCCTGCCCCGCAACGTCGCCGCCGACGTGACGAGCGTCTCGGGCGTCGAGCTCCTCGACCTCGAGACCATCAGCCTGCACGCCCCGCTCGAGGTGCTCGACGCCTCCGAGAAGGCGCGGGCGCTCGTCGACAAGGCCGCCCGCAAGTTCTCGGACGTCGCCGACGAGAAGAGCCTCACTCCGGCCGTCGTCGCCCTCCGCGCGCACGTCTTCGACGCCCTGGACGCCGAGATCGAGCGCGCCCGCTCGCGCGGCGACGACGACGGACGGACCGAGCAGGCGCTGCGCCACCTCGCCGGCGTCCTGCTGCACACTCCGAGCGTCCGCGCCCGCGACTACGCCCGCGCCGGCGCTCAGGAGGCGTACCTCACGGGCCTCGAGGCGCTCTTCGGCATCGAGGTGCCCGCCGAGCCCGCCGTCGCGCGGCCGCAGAGCGACGACTCCGCCGCCACGGCCTGAGCCGGTCGTGCGCCTGAGGCTCCCCTACGACGCAGAGCCGATCCTCACCGACCGGCTCCTGCTCCGGCCGCTGCGCGTCGAGGACGCCGCCGACCACGCCCGCTACCAGGGTCACCCCGAGGCGGTGCGCTACCTCCGCTGGCCGGTGCGCACCCCCGAGCAGTCGCGTGCGCACCTGCTCACCCGGCTGCCCTCGGCGCGGCTGGCCGCCGACGGCGACGTGGTCGTCCTGGCGATGGTGCCGCGCGAGGGTCCGCTCTCCGGGCACGTCGTCGGCGACCTCACCCTCATCGCGTCCTCGCTCGAGCAGGGCGCCGTCGAGATCGGCTGGGTGCTGCACCCGGACGCGCAGGGAGCGGGACTCGCGACCGAGGCGGGGCGCGCTCTGCTGGACCTCGCGTTCGACCGGCTCGGCGCTCACCGCGCGATCGCGCAGCTCGACGACCGCAACACCGCCTCCGCCCGCCTCTGCGAGCGCCTGGGCATGCGGCGCGAGGCGCACCACGTGGAGGACGAGTACTGCAAGGACGAGTGGACCTCGACCCTCGTCTACGCGCTTCTGGCGCGGGAGCACCGCACCGCGGGCTGATCGAGCCGCGGCCCTGCTGATCGAGCAGCCCGCGCAGCGGGCGTATCGAGATCCACCACCCCTGAGGACGGGGGTCTCGATACGCCGCTCCGCGGCTACTCGACCAGCAGGCAGGCGGACTTACGCTCCGCGCAGCCCTGCGAACAGGTGCGCCTCGAGCCGGTCGAGCGGGATGCGCTCCTGCTTCATCGTGTCGCGGTCGCGCACGGTCACGGCGTCGTCCTCGAGCGAGTCGAAGTCGACCGTCACGCAGAACGGCGTGCCGATCTCGTCCTGGCGGCGGTAGCGGCGTCCGATCGCTCCGGAGTCGTCGAAGTCGACGTTCCAGAGCTGACGGAGCCGGTCGGCCACCTGACGGGCCAGCGGCGACAGCGCCTCGTTGCGCGAGAGCGGCAGAACGGCGACCTTGACCGGCGCCAGGCGCGGGTCCAGGTGCAGCACGGTGCGGGTCTCGACCTTGCCCTTGGCGTTCGGCGGCAGCTCCTGCTCCTCGTACGCGTCGACGAGGAACGCCATGAGGGCGCGCGTCAGACCGAAGGACGGCTCGATCACGAACGGCACGAAGCGCTCGTTGCGGGTCTGGTCGAAGAACGAGAGGTCCTTGCCCGAGTGCTCCATGTGCGTCTTGAGGTCGAAGTCGGTGCGGTTCGCGACTCCCATCAGCTCGCCCCACTCGCCCGAGGCGAACGAGAAGCGGTACTCGATGTCGACCGTGCGCTTGGAGTAGTGGGAGAGCTTGTCCTTCGGGTGCTCGTACTGGCGGATGTTCTCGGGGTCGATCCCGAGGTCGACGAACCAGTCCCAGGCGAGCTTCATCCAGGTCTCCTGCCACTCCTCGTCCGTGCCGGGCTCGACGAAGAACTCGAGCTCCATCTGCTCGAACTCGCGGGTGCGGAAGATGAAGTTGCCGGGGGTGATCTCGTTGCGGAACGCCTTGCCGATCTGGCCGATGCCGAACGGCGGCTTCTTGCGGGCGCTCTGGAGCACGTTGGCGAAGTTGGTGAAGATGCCCTGCGCGGTCTCGGGGCGGAGGTAGTGGAGTCCCGACTCGTCGTCGACGACGCCCAGGTAGGTCTTCATCAGCCCGGAGAACTGCTTGATCTCGGTCCACTGGCCGACCTTGTCGGGGTGCTCCGGATCCGGGATGTCCGCGAGGCCGTTCACCGGCGGGTGGCCGTTGACCTCCTCGTACTTCTCGAAGAGGTGGTCGGCGCGGTAGCGCTTGTGGGTGATCAGCGACTCGGTCAGCGGGTCCGAGAACACTCCGACGTGGCCGGAGGCGTTCCAGATCGCGGTCGGGAGGATCACGGCGGAGTCCAGGCCCACCACGTCGCCGCGGCCCTGCACGAACGCCTTCCACCACTGGCGCTTGATGTTCTCCTTGAGCTCCACCCCGAGCGGCCCGTAGTCCCACGCCGAGCGCGTTCCTCCGTAGATCTCACCCGAGGGGAAGACGAACCCCCGGTGCTGCGCGAGGGTGACGACTTTGTCGAGGGTGGTGGGTTCTGCCACGGGTTGCTCCTCAGCTGTTCGGGCGCACGGGGCCCCGACGCGCACCGGCTGCGCGCGTCCTGTGATGTGTGCACCCATGGTAGCCGCGGGTCGAGGACGCCGAGCCGTGCCGGGAGGCGGCCGGGGCACCGGGGAGCGGGCAGGATGGCCGGATGAGCAGTCTGCCGCCGATCGTCGTCTCCGCCGTCGTCGTCCTCCGGGAGCGCCGCGTCCTGATGGTGACGGCGCGGGGCCGCGAGGTGCTCTACCTGCCGGGCGGCAAGGTCGATCCGGGCGAGACGGGCAGGGCGGCGGCGGCGCGCGAGGCCGAGGAGGAGCTCGGCACCGCGACCACGCGGCTCGAGGAGCTCGTCGTCGTCCGCACTCAGGCCCACGGCGAGCCGGAGGGGCGCGAGGTGCACATGCGCGTCTTCCTCGCCGAGCTCGCCGGAGAGCCGTCGGCGAGCGGCGAGATCGACTCGCTGCACTGGATCGGCACCGCCGAGGCCCACCGCTGCCCTCCCGCAGGCGTCGCCGTCCTCGAGCACCTCCGCGGGCTCGACCTGATCGACTGACCCGGCGACGCGCCCGGACCGTCGGCGGCGTCGCGCCGACTGACGGCGGCTCCGGCGCCCGCCGCGCGGCGGCGGCTACCCTCGTGCCGTGGAGACGAGACGACGCGCCAGGGACCAGCCGCTGCCGGGAGAGCCCCTGCGGCTCGAGGCCGTGCGGATGGAGGCGGCCGTGCCGATCCTGCGCATCTTCTCGGTCGCGAAGGCGGGCGAGTTCTACGTCGACTACCTCGGCTTCACCGTCGACTGGGAGCACCGCGCGGGCCGAGACGCTCCGCTCTACCTGCAGGTGTCGCGCTCGGGACTGCGCCTGCACCTCAGCGAGCACCACCGCGACGGCAGCCCGGGAGCCGCGCTGCACGTGTCGCTCCGCGGCGTGCGCGAGCTGCACGCTGAGCTCGACGCCAAGGCCTATCCCTATCTCAATCCGCGGATCACGCGCTCGCCGTTCGGCTTCTCGCTCGAGGTGATCGACCCGTTCGGCAATCAGCTCCGCTTCGCGGAAGCCGTGCCGGAGCCGACTAGCGCCTGAGAAGCGGAGAGGTCAACCGTTCACGCCACGTCCATCCGTTTCGGAGTGCGGTCGCCTAGCGTGGCCGTCGATGACTGCTCAGCTGACGACGGAACGACCGGACACGGTCCTGGCGTCGGAGCGGGCGCGACGCGTGCCCCTCCGGGCCCGCCGCCTCGTGGAGCGGGCCGTCCGCGTGGCGCCCCTGGCGATGGGCACGGTCGCGACCAGCGCGATCCTCCTCGGCTCGCTCGGCGTCGGCTACCTGCCCGGCGACTCGCCGCTGCGCGAGTGGCCGCTCATCGCCGCCATCCGCTCGACCGCATCGCTGACCGAGATCAGCGCGATCCTCGTGCTCGGCGGCGGACTGCTGCTCCTGCTCGCCTGGCTCCGGCTGCGCACGCTCGCCCGGAGCGAGGACCCCCGTGCGCTGCGCACGATCCTCGTCGCGGCCGCCGCGTGGTGCGCACCGCTGCTGATCACGGTGCCGCTGTTCAGCCGCGACATGTTCTCGTACGTGGCTCAGGGCCGGCTGATGTCCCAGGGCATCGATCCGTACTCCCACGGGGTGGCCACCCTGCCCGGCTGGTTCCTCCTCGGCGTCGACCCGGTCTGGGCCGACACGCCGACCCCCTACGGGCCCCTGTTCCTCGTGATCGAGCGGACGGCCGTGCAGCTCGCGGGCTGGTCCTCGCCCGAGCTCTCGGTCGCGATGCTGCGCGCCGTCTCGGTGGCCGGGGTGATCGCCCTCGCGGTCTACGCGCTGCGACTGGCCCGACTGCGCGGCCTGTCGACTCCGCTGACCGCCTGGATCGTCGTGGCGAATCCGCTGACCCTGATCCTGTTCGTCGTGGCCGGGCACAACGACTCGCTCATGCTGGCGCTCATCCTCGCCTCGCTCTACTACGGCTGCACCGACCGTCGCGTCCTCGCGGTCGTGCTCATGGGCGCTGCGATCGCGGTGAAGCCGGTCGCCGTGATCGCACTGCCGGTGCTCGCCCTGCTCTGGCTCCGGCACGACGCGACAGTGCGCGAGCGCCTGCGCGGCTGGCTCTGGACAGGGCTCGGAGCGCTGGGCCTCGTCGTCGCGCTCGGCTTCGCGGCGGGCGTCGGAGTGGGCTGGGTCGCCGCGATGATCGTGCCCGGCACGATCCTGCACTGGTACGCGCCGATGTCGCTCGTCGCGGTGCTGGTCTCGTCGTCGGTCGAGCTGACGGGGCACGACCCCGCGGCGGCCGTGACGCTCGTGAAGCTGCTCGCGCTGACGCTCGCCGGCGCCGTGGCCGCCTGGCTCCTGCTGACCCGCCGGGCGATCGACCCCCTGGCGCGGCTCTCCACGGCGCTGCTGGCGTTCGTCACGGCGTCCTCCGCGATCCACCCCTGGTACGCGCTCTGGATCCTGCCGATCGCCGCCCTCGCGCGTCCGTGGCGGAGCGTCCACGTGCACCTCGCGGTGTACGCGACGATCTTCCTGATGTGCGTGACCCTCGCGGAGCCGGTCGAGGGCAACGGCGGGATCCTCGATCAGCTGCCGGGCAGGGTCGCGACGATCGCCGCGATGGCGGTCGTGGGCCTCTACGTGCTGCTCGGCTACACCGACTCGGAGCGCGTCGCGGTGCGCGGGCTCGTGCGCGGGCTGCCGTTCGGCGGCGAGCTCGTGTCGCGCGGGTCCGATCTGCTGCAGCGGTCGACGGGCGGCCGCCTCGGCACGCGGCTGGACCGCCGCTACGCGAGCGTCCGCGCACGCGACTGACCCGCGTCTGCGGCGAACGCTCCGGCCGGCGCGGAACGCCCGGGTCGATCGCGGTCGCTCGGGCTAGGAGTCGGAGTCGGAGTCGCCCGACCGGCGACGGCGGCGCTCGATGGCGGCCTGGGCGGCCGTCGCCGCGGCCTCGGGGTCGCCCGAGGAGAGCACGCCCGAGAGCGAGGAGAGCCACCGCGCGTCGTCGCGGCTGCCGTGCAGGGCGTTCGAGAAGAGCGGGAGCTCCGTGCGCGTGGCGTGGATCGCGTACGACTCGCGACTGTAGCCGTTGTCCGGCACGACCGGCGAGCGGTGCTCGGCGCGGGTCGTGCGCTCGGTCGAGGCGTCGCTCCGGACGGGCTCGTCGTGCTCGCTGGGCTGGGCCATCGGTCCTCCTCGTGTCACCGCTGCCGTGGCGACGGAGCGGGCGGACCGGCGACGGTGCCGGGCGCGAGGGTCAGCGTACCCCGGTCACGGGGCGTCGAGCTCGTCCGCGTCGCTCCGGCGGGGCATCGGGCGCCAGACGACGACCTCCGTGCGCCGCTGAGCACGCGTGCCGTGGCGGAGCGTGACGACGTCGCCCTCGAGCCCCGCGGCGAACACGCGGCGGCCCGGACGGTTGAGCAGCTCGTCGGCGAGGGCCGACTCGAGCTCGCGCACGCGGGCGGACAGCGACTGGACCTGGTTCTCGAGCTGGAGGATCCGCGCGATGCCCTCGAGGGACACGCCCTCGGAGGACAGCCGGGCGACCTCGCGCAGCTGCACCACGTCGCGCATCGAGTAGCGGCGCGACTTGCCCGCGGTCCGCGTCGGTCGGACGAGTCCGAGCCGGTCGTACTGGCGCAGCGTCTGCGGGTGCATGCCGGCGAGGTCGGCGGCGACGGCGATCGCGAACACGGGGGTGTTCTCGTCCATCGTCGCCTCCTCTCCGGCCAGTCGGGCCTGTCGCATCCGCAGGGACGTCGTCGCGCCCGCGCCTAGTAGCGGGACTTCTCCAGGATGTCCTCGCGCGGGTTCTCGGCGGGCTCCGCGGCCGCGTAGGCCTCGAGCGCCGCCCGAGCGGCCGAGGACAGGTGATCGGGCACCGCCACCTGGATGACGGCGAGCAGGTCGCCGGTGCCCTTGCCGGTCTCGACGCCGCGGCCCTTGACCCGCAGCACCCGACCGCTCGGCGTGCCGGGCGCCACCCGCAGCTTGACGGGATCGCCGCCGAGCGTCGGCACCTCGATCGTGGCGCCGAACACGGCCTCCACGAAGGTGACCGGGACGTTCACGCGGAGGTTCAGTCCGTCGCGCTCGAAGACCGGGTGCTTGCGGACGGCCACGGTGAGCACGAGATCGCCCGGCTCGCCGCCGTCGGGGCTGGGGCGCCCCTTGCCGCGCACGCGGATCTTCTGCTGGTCGGCGACGCCGGCGGGGATGCGGACGGAGAGCGGTCGGCCCTCGCCCGTCTGCAGCTGCACCGTGTCGCCGCGGGTCGCGGTGCGGAAGTCGATGGTCGTGCTGGCGGTGACGTCGGACCCCTTCTGCGGTCCGCCGAACCCGCGGAAGCCGCCCGTGGGCTGGCCGAAGCGGCTGCCGCCCGGCGCTCCCCCGAACATCCCGCCGAGGAGGTCCTCGAATCCGGGAGGGGGGCCCTGCCTGCTGCCGGCGCCGGGGCGCCCGCCCTGGCCGAACACGTCGCCGAAGACGTCGTCGAATCCGCCGGGCTGGCCGCCGGCGGTGAAGCGCGCGCCGCCGCCCATCGCGCGGATCTGGTCGTACTCCTTGCGCTGATCCGCGTCCGAGAGGACGGTGTACGCCTCGCTGATCTCCTTGAAGCGCGCCTCCGCCCGGGCGTCCCCCGGGTTGGAGTCCGGGTGGAACTGCCGGGCGAGCTTGCGGTAGGTCTTCTTCAGATCCGCCGCGGAGACGTCCTTGGACACGCCGAGGACCTTGTAGAAGTCCTTCTCGAACCAATCCTGGCTGGCCATGTGCCTCTTCCTGTGTCGAGTGCGGCGGGGGACCCCGACCCGACCGGGCCTCGCCCGAAGGGGCGGACCAGGTGCGGGGCGGGGTCCCTCGCGGTGGTGCGGGAGGGTGTCAGTCGGCGGGGACGGCCACGACCACCTTGGCGGCCCGCAGCAGCGAGCCTCCGAGGTAGTAGCCCGCCTCGACGACGTCCGCGACCGTGGAGGTCTCGGCGCCCGGAGTGGGCTGCTGGAAGATCGCCTCGTGGATGTTCGGGTCGAACAGGTCCCCGACGGCTCCGGTCTTCACCAGCCCGAGCTTCTCGATCCCGCCGCGCAGCTTCTGCGCGATGGCGGTGAACGGACCGCCCTCCTGCAGGTCGCCGTGCTTCTCGGCGCGGTCGAGGTCGTCGAGCACGGGGAGGATGACCTTCACCGCGTCGCCGATGGCCCGCTCCTTCTCGACCTGCCGGTTCGACTCCGTGCGCTTGCGGTAGTTCGCGTACTCCGCGGTGACCCGCTGGAGGTCGGCGAGGTGCTCCGCTGCGAGCGTCTCGGCGTCGGACTGGCCCGAGAGGAACGAGAGGTCGGCGTCCGAGAGCGTCGTCTCGACGTCGGGGCCCTCGGCCTCGATCAGACCCTCGGTGTCCTGGGCGGACTCGGCCGCCTCGGCTCCGGTGGTCGGCTCGTCCTCGGGCACGCCCTCGGTCGGCTCCTGGTTGTGCTTGCCCATCGCTACTTGGTGTCCTTCGGCTCGTCCTCGTCGATGACCTCGGCGTCGACGATGTCCTCGTCGTCCTTCTTCTCGTCCTCGGCCGGCGCGTCCTGCGGGGCGCTCTGCGCGGCCTGGTCCTGCGAGTAGATGGCCTGGCCGATCTTGGTCTGCGAGGCGTTGAGGGCGTCGAACGCGGTCTTGACGGCCGCGTCGTCGTCTCCGGCGAGCGCGGTCTTCAGCGCGTCGACGTCGCCCTGCACCTCGGACTTGACGTCCTCGGGCAGCTTGTCCTCGTTGTCCTTGATCAGCTTGTCGATCGAGTACGCGAGGGTCTCGGCGCTGTTGCGGATCTCGGCCGCCTCGCGGCGGGCCTTGTCCTCGGCGGCGTGCTCCTCGGCCTCGCGCACCATGCGCTCGATGTCGTCCTTCGGCAGCGACGAGCCGCCGGTGATCGTCATCGACTGCTCCTTGCCGGTGCCCTTGTCCTTCGCGGACACGTGCACGATGCCGTTGGCGTCGATGTCGAAGGTGACCTCGACCTGCGGGATGCCGCGCGGCGCCGGCGCGATGCCGGTCAGCTCGAAGGTGCCCAGGTTCTTGTTGTCACGGGTGAACTCGCGCTCGCCCTGGAAGACCTGGATCGCGACGGACGGCTGGTTGTCGTCGGCCGTGGTGAAGGTCTCGCTCCTCTTGGTCGGGATCGCGGTGTTGCGCTCGATGAGCTTGGTCATGATCCCTCCCTTGGTCTCGATGCCCAGCGAGAGCGGGGTGACGTCGATGAGGAGGACGTCCTTGCGCTCGCCCTTGAGGACGCCGGCCTGCAGCGCGGCGCCGACGGCGACGACCTCGTCCGGGTTGACGCCCTTGTTGGGCTCCTTGCCGCCCGTGAGCTTCTTGACGAGCTCGGCCACGGCCGGCATGCGGGTCGATCCGCCGACGAGCACGACGTGCGCGATGTCGTCGACCTTCACGCCCGCCTCGGCGATGACGTCGGTGAACGGCTTGCGGGTGCGCTCGATGAGGTCGCTGGTGAGCTCCTCGAACTTGGCGCGGGTCAGCGTCTCGTCGAGGTTCGCCGGGCCGTTCTCGGTGAGCGAGAGGTAGGGCAGCTGGATGCTGGTCGAGGTGCTCGAGGAGAGCTCCTTCTTGGCCTGCTCCGCGGCCTCCTTCAGGCGCTGGCGGGCGATCTTGTCCTTCGACACGTCGACGCCGGTGGAGTCCTTGAAGCGCTTGACGAGGTAGTCGACGACGCGCTGGTCCCAGTCGTCGCCGCCGAGGCGGTTGTCGCCCGAGGTCGAGCGCACCTGGATGGTCGAGAAGTCGTCGTCCTTGCCCACCTCGAGGAGGGAGACGTCGAAGGTTCCGCCGCCGAGGTCGAAGACGAGGATGAGCTCGTCCTCCTTGCCCTTGTCGAGGCCGTACGCGAGGGCGGCCGCGGTGGGCTCGTTGATGATGCGGAGGACGTTCAGTCCGGCGATCTCGCCGGCGTCCTTCGTGGCCTGGCGCTCGGCGTCGTTGAAGTACGCCGGGACGGTGATGACCGCGTCGGTCACCTTCTCGCCCAGGTACTGCTCGGCGTCGCGCTTGAGCTTGCCCAGGATGCGGGCCGAGATCTCCTGCGGCGTGTACTTCTTGTCCTCGACCCCGAAGGTCCAGTCGGTGCCCATGTGGCGCTTGACCGAGGCGAGGGTGCGGTCGACGTTGGTGACGGCCTGGCGCTTCGCGGTCTCGCCGACGAGCACCTCGCCGTCCTTCGTGAACGCGACGACGGAGGGGGTGGTGCGGAAGCCCTCGGCGTTCGCGATGACGGTGGGCTCGCCGCCCTCGAGGACGGCCACGACCGAGTTGGTGGTTCCCAGATCGATGCCTACGGCACGGGACATAGCGTGTTTCTCCTTCGCGACCGGCCGTCCGTGAGGGGGTCGATCAGTTGTCGTGAGTGGTGCTGACGTGAGTGGTGCAAACCTCCGCGGGACTTGAGCCCCGCACACTCAAGTTTACGCAGGTCGATCCTGGAGTCAAGCCGGGAGCCGAGAACCTGAGTCGAGTCGGCTCAACTCTCAGGGCCCGCTTCCCGCCGTTCACCCGGACGCCCTACGGTGAGCGCATGACCGAACGCACCGGCCGCAGGACAGTCCTCGCGTGGGGACTGTGGGACTGGGGCGGATCCGCCTTCAACGCCGTCGTGACGACCTTCGTCTTCACCGTCTACCTCACCACCGACGGCCTGTTCGGCACTCCGAGCGGGGTCTCGGCCGCGCTGGGCTGGTCGCTCGCCGGAGCGGGACTGGTGGTCGCGCTCATCGCGCCGCTCACCGGACGCCGGGCCGATCTGGGCGGACGCCGCCGTCTCTGGCTCGGGATCCACTCCGCGGTCGTCGTCGCGTGCATCCTGCTGATGTTCTTCGTGCGCCCCGACCCCGCGTACCTCTGGCTGGGTTTGGGACTGCTCGCCGTCGGCACCGTCTTCTTCGAGTTCGCGAGCGTCAACTACAACGCCATGGTCAGCCAGGTCTCGACGCGCGCCACGATCGGCCGCGTCTCGGGCTTCGGCTGGGGCATGGGCTACGTCGGCGGCATCGTGCTCCTGCTGATCGTCTACTTCGGCTTCATCTCGCCCGAGGTGGGGCTCTTCGGGGTCACCGGCGAGGACGGACTCGATGTCCGCGTCTCGATCCTGCTCGCGGGAGTCTGGTTCGCGGTCTTCGCGGTCCCGGTGCTCGTCTCGGTCCCCGAGCTGCCGGCGCGGGCCGGCGGGCGCGAGCGGATCGGCGTGATCGCCTCCTACCGCGCGCTGTTCCGCCAGATCCGGGCTCTCTGGGGCGAGAGCCGCAGCACGGTCGCGTTCCTGATCGCCAGCGCGGTCTTCCGCGACGGCCTGACCGGCGTCTTCACCTTCGGCGGCGTGCTCGCCCAGGGCACCTTCGGCTTCAGCGCCGGCGAGGTGATCCTCTTCGCGATCGCCGCGAACGTGGTCGCGGGTGTCGCCACCATCTCGGTCGGGGCCCTGGACGACCGGCTCGGTCCCAAGACGGTGATCGTGGCCTCGCTCGTCGGGCTCGTGGTCTGCGGCACGGCGGTCTTCGTCCTGCACGACGGCGGCGCCACCGTCTTCTGGATCTTCGGACTGCTGCTCTGCCTCTTCGTCGGGCCCGCTCAGTCGGCCAGCCGCAGCTACCTCGCCCGTCTGATCCCGGAGGGCCGTGAGGGCGAGATCTTCGGGCTCTACGCGACCACCGGCCGCGCCGCGTCCTTCCTCGCGCCGGCCGCCTTCGCGGCCTTCGTCTCGATCGCCGCGGCGGCCTCCGGCGGCGACGAGTCGAACGTGCAGTACTGGGGCATCCTCGGCCTCGTCCTCGTGCTCGCGGTCGGGCTGGTCCTCCTCCTGCCCGTCCGCCGGCCGCCTGCCGGTGCGCCTCTCGCGTCGTCCGCGCGGCAGGGCGCTCCGCTCCCCTAGAGTGTCTGAGCCGTCGCTCGACGGCGCAGCGCCGGCTCCGTCGGCCCGACCAGCGGAGGAGCGGCATGTCGCGGCGCACCACGGACGACGACGCCGCACGACGCGGACCCGAGCGGCACAGTCGCAGTACCGTGCCCGCGGTCGACGCGCCCCTCACCAGCCCTGCCGACGACTGGCCTGTCGCCCCAGCGACTCCCGCGCGCGAGGCCGCCGCCGACCGTCCGGCGTCGATCCGCGTCAAGAAGCGCCGCGTCTCCCGTCGGGTCCGACTCGCGAAGACGACGAAGCGGATCGGCTACGCCGCCCTCGTCGTCGCGCTGCTCGCCGGCCTCGCGGTCGTCGTGGCGCTCATCGTCGCGCCGCACCAGCTGTTCTGAGGCGCACCGGCCGTCCGGCCCGCGCTCAGGTCGCGAGCCAGAAGACGATCAGCAGCAGCGTGACCAGGAACCCGGTCAGGAAGTTGAGCGCCAGGAACCGCTTCCAGCCCGCGTTCGCCCGCTCGGCCTCCGCGTCGCTCAGCGAGCGGTACGGCCAGATGCTCACGGCGTAGGGCACCGCGAGCAGGGCCGCGAGCGTGCCGGGCCACGGCAGGAGCAGCAGGAGCAGCCCGCTCGCCGCGTAGGCGCCGATGGCGAACCGCGTGGTCGCCTTCGCTCCGATGACGGTCGCGATGGACCCGATCCCCCCGGCGCGGTCGGCGAGGATGTCCTGCACCGCTCCGAACGCGTGGCTGGCGATCCCCCACAGGAAGAACGCGACGAGCAGCGCCACCAGGGGCCCGGTCACCGTCGTTCCCGCCAATGCGATGCCGTACACGGCAGGACTCACGAAGTGCGTCGCAGAGGTGAGGGAGTCGACGAACGGGCGCTCCTTGAAGCGCAGTCCCGGCGCGCTGTAGGCGATCACGGCGAAGACGCTGACCGCGAGCACGAGCCACGAGAGCGGCGAGCCGAGCAGCACGAGAGCGATCAGGAACGGCACGTTCGTCGCGACCGCGGCGATCAGCGTCGCGCGGTGCTCGCTCCGGTCGAGGACCGCGCCCTCGACGCCGCCCTTGCGGGGGTTCCGAAGGTCGGACTCGTAGTCGAAGACGTCGTTGATGCCGTACATGGCGAGGTTGTACGGGATCAGGAAATAGAGCGTGCCGAGCACGAAGGCGAGGTCGATCTCGCGCGTGGTCAGCAGGTACGCGGCCGCGAAGGGGTAGGCGGTGTTGACCCAGCTCAGCGGCCGGCTCGAGACGAAGAGCGCGCGCAGGCGGTTCACGAGGGGCTCCGATCGGCACGGCGGCGGTCCGGGAGGATCGACCAGAGGGCGGGCAGGGCGACGGCCGCGGCGATCGCGTAGGCGAAGTCCTCGATCGGCGCGACGCCGATCCGCAGACCCGAGATCAGGGAGTCGTCGTAGGCCACGAGCAGTCCCACTCCGATCATCACGTTGTCGAACACCGCGGTCATCACCAGCAGCACGACGAGCGTGCCCGCGAGGGCGCCGAGGCGCAGCCGCCCGCGGCGCAGGGCGATCACGAGGACCACCAGGACAACCGCGAGGAAGACGGCGTTCAGGACGAGGTACGTCATGCGGCCGCCTCCGCCCGCTTCGAGAGCGCCCCGTAGACGTCCATCGACAGGTAGCAGAGCAGGGTGAGGAAGAGGACCTCCTCGATCGGCAGCTCGGGAGCGAGCTGGAGCCCGGTCATGTACGGGGTCTCGCCGCGGAAGAACACGCCGAGCCCGATGCCGAACAGGTCCCAGATCAGGAAGAAGACGACGCCCGCGGGGAGCACGATCGCGGCCTTGCGCGCGTCGTTCCAGAAGAACAGCCCGAAGCGCCTGTCGAGCACGACCATCCCGGTGATCGAGACGGCGAGCGCGAGCAGGTAGACGACCCCCACCGGCTACTCCCCCGCGTCCGCGAGCACGGCGTCGCGCACCTCGGATCGGACGCTCGGAGCCACGGGGGCCCCCGGCGCCCCGCGCACCGGGAGCGGCTCGGTGGACACGTCGCCGCGGACCCGCTTGAGCATCACCTCGGCACTGATCACGCACATCGGGAGGCCGATGCCGGGGATCGTCGAGCTGCCGGCGAACAGGAGTCCGTCGACGCGGGCACTCGCGTTGCCGGCCCGGAAGAACGCGCTCTGCTTGAGCACGTGCGCCGGACCCAGCATCGAGCCGCGCCACGCTCCGAGATCGCTCTCGAAGTCGGCCGGTCCGATGGTGCGGCGGACGACCACGCGCTCGGCCAGGTCGGTCGCTCCCGTCCACGTCGCGATCTGGCGGATCGCCGCGTCGGCGATCGCCTCGACGCGGGCGTCGCCCGCGCCGCCGACGCCGCCGTGCCCGATCGAGGTGTCGGCGGGGATGGGGACGAGCACGAAGAGGTTCTCGTGCCCCTCCGGAGCGACGCCCGGGTCGGTCGCACTCGGACGGCAGACGTAGATCGACGCCGGGTCGGGCACCGAGGGGGTCTCGCCGAAGATGCGGTCGAAGTTGTCGTGCCAGTCCTGCGTGAAGAGCAGGGTGTGGTGCTCGAGCTGCGGCAGCTCGCCGCGGACGCCGAGCAGGACGAGCACGGCACTGGGGCCGGGGTTGCGGTCCTCCCAGTACTCGGGCGGGAAGGTGCGCAGCTCGTCGGGCAGGAGGGACTGCTCGGTCGTGAAGAGGTCGGACGCGTTGACGACCAGCTCAGCGGGGAGGCGCTCGACGCCGTCCGGACCCTCGAACTCGACTCCGACGACCTCGGCGCCGCGGCGGCCGCCTCGGGGCGCGCGGGCCGTCAGGATCCGCGTGGCCGGCGACGACGTGCGGATCGTGACGCCCGCCTCCTCGCCGACCTCGGCGACCGCCTCGATCAGGCGCGTGAATCCGCCCATCGGGTAGAGCACGCCGTCGGCCAGGTCGAGGTGGCTCATCAGGTGGTACATGCTCGGAGCGTCGTACGGCGAGGAGCCGAGGAACACGGCCGGGTAGCCGAGGATCTGGCGCAGCCGGTTGTCGCTGACGGCCGTGCCCGCGAGCGAGTCGAGCGGAGTCAGCAGGAGCTTCCCGAGCGTCGCCGTGCGGGTCAGCACGTCCTTGCGCAGCAGCGGCAGGAACGAGGCGAAGCTGGTGTAGAGGAAGCGGCGCTTGGCGACCTCGTAGGTGTCGCGCGCCGACTCGAGGTAGGCGCGCATCCTCTCACCCGAGCCGGGCTCGACGCTCTCGAACAGGGCGATGTTCGACTCGAGATCGGCCAGGACGTCGATCGGCCCGTCGACGCCCTCGCTGTAGACGCGGTAGCCGGGGTCGAGCTTCACCAGGTCGAGGCGCTCGTCGGCGCTCGTGCCCATCAGTCGGAAGAAGTGGTCGAAGACCTCGGGCATGAGGTACCACGACGGCCCGGTGTCGAAGCGGAATCCGTCGCGCTCCCATGATCCGGCTCGGCCGCCGACCACCTCGCGCTTCTCGAGGACGGTCACGTCCCAGCCGTCGCGGGCGAGCAGGGCGGCGGACGCGAGTCCCGCGATACCGCCGCCGATGACGACGGCGCGGTGCGGCCCGGTCGCCGAGCGGCTCGCCCGGGCGGGACCCCGACCCAGCCGGGGCGCGAGGGTCGAGGCGGCGGCCCGGGCGGCGAGCGCGGCCTTCGTCGCCGTCGGCACGCTGACGCGGGCGCGCAGCAGCTCGTCGGCGGGCGTCTCTCGGATGCGATCGGCGAGGGCCTGGAAGAGCGAGTGCGCGAGCACGACCGCGCGGCGGCTCGAGCGCGGCAGCTCCGGGATGATCGCGGCGGCCTCATCGAGGTCGGCGTCGAGGTCGGCGAGCAGGACCGCCTTGTCGTCCTCGGTGAAGGCGCGCGGATCGATGCCCGGGAAGTAGCTGCGGCCGAGGCCGTCCACGTCGGCGGCGAGGTCGCGCAGGAAGTTGACCTTCTGGAACGCCGAGCCCAGGCGGCGGGCGCCGGCCACGAGGCGCTCGCGGGCGACCGGCGAGACGTGACCCGCATCCTCCGCCGCGAGGAACACGTGCAGGCACATGAGGCCGACGACCTCGGCCGAGCCGTAGACGTAGCGCTCGAACGACTCGGGAGTGTGCACGGTCTCGCGCAGGTCCGCGCGCATCGACGCGAAGAAGGGGCGGGTGAGCTCGGTGCCGAATCCCGTGGCGCGGGCCGTGCGGGCGAACGCGTGCACCACGAGGTTCGAGCTGTAGCCGGAGGCGAGCGCGCGATCGGTCTCGGCCTCGAACGCGTCGAGCGCCTCCTCGACGGCGGCCCGGTCGAGCGCGGCGGCCTCGGCGACCCCGTCGACGATCTCGTCGGCGACGCGCACCAGCGCGTAGACGTCCTCGACCCGCTCGCGCACGCCGCGGCCGAGCAGCCGCGTGGCGAGCCCGAACGACGTCGAGTAGCTCCGGATCACCTGCGCCGACGCCTCGTGCGCGACTCGGTCGTACAGTTCGCTCTGCCGGGTCATCGTGCCACCGTAGGGGTCGTGGGCGTGCGTGCGGTCATCGGGGCGGCGGGCCGCGCGTGGCGGCCCGGCGGAGCGGGGATCACCGGGTGCGCCCCAGCACGCTCGCCACCAGCGGACGCACCTCGGCGCGGAACTCCTCCGACACGGCGGGTGTTCCGAGCGCCTCCCAGGCGCGGCTCGCGAAGTCGCCGGCGAGGGACTCGGCGAAGCCGCGGGCTCCGCACTCCTCGAGGATCCGGCGCACGCGCTCGGCGGTCTCGGTACCGAGGTGCTCGTCGCCGATCAGGCCCTCGATCTCGGGCCAGCAGTCGGTGCCGGCCGCATGCGCGATCAGGACGGTGCGCTTGCCCTCGCGGAGGTCGCCGAGCGTGGTCTTGCCGGTCTGCCCCTCCGAGCCGAAGACCCCGAGCAGGTCGTCGACGATCTGATAGGCGATGCCGATGCACCGGCCGAACTCGCCCAGTGCCTCGACGGCCTCGTCGGAGGCGCCCGCGAGGATCGCCCCGGCCTGCAGAGGAGCCTCGAACGAGTAGACCGCGGTCTTCAGGCGCTCCATCTCGAGCACCTCCTCGACCGAGGGCATGCCGGGCATGAGCGAGAAGTCGACGTCGGCGAGCTCGCCGGCGGCCGAGGCGAAGACGGCCTCGTCGAGCAGGGTCAGCAGGCGCGCGCGCACGGCGTCGTCGGCTCCGACGCCCTCGACGAGCCGGTGGGCGCCGGTGAGGGCGAGGTCGCCGGCGATGACCGCGACGGACGTGCCGCGGTGCTCGGCGATCGGGATCGACAGACCGGCGGTGGTGGCCTCGTCGCGGTAGCTGCCCGAGACGTTGGGGCCGCCGCGCCGCACGAAGTCGCGGTCGATCACGTCGTCGTGGACGATCAGCGCGGTGTGCAGGAGCTCGAACGCGGCGCCGAGGTGGGCGGCCGCCTCGGAGTCGCGTCCGCCGTGCGCCTCGTACGCCGAGATGACCATGAGGGGGCGGAAGCGCTTGCCTCCGCGGGTGTTGGCCTCGAGGGTGTGCCAGAGGGTCGTGTACCGCGTTCCCAGCCGCTCGGCCCGGGCGCGCGCCAGGGAGAAGAACCGGTCGAGCACGGCATCGACGTGTTCCTGCCGCTTCCGGGAGAGAACCACGGGGTCGCGTGTATCCACGGTTGAGAGGCTAACAAGTTCGCTTGTCTAGCACTAAGCCGGCTGAGTTCCGCGGTCGTGCTTGACTTACAGCCATGACTTCGGGAGGAATCGCCGTGCGCGAGGACGAGATCGAGCAGGTCGTCCTGCTCGACGAGACGGGCGACGCCGTCGGCGTGGCCGACAAGGCGACGGTGCACGACACCGACACGCCCCTGCATCTGGCGTTCTCGTGCCACGTGTTCGCGCCCGACGGCGCTCTGCTCGTGACCCGCCGCGCGCTGGGCAAGCGCACCTGGCCGGGCGTCTGGACCAACTCGTTCTGCGGCCACCCGGCGCCGGGCGAGCGGATCGAGGACGCCGTCGTCCGTCGGGCGGAGCGCGAGCTCGGCGCCCGCCTCGAGACGCTCGAAGTCGCGCTGCCGGACTTCCGCTACCGCGCGGTCGACGCCTCCGGGATCGTCGAGAACGAGATCTGCCCCGTCTACACCGCGACCCTGTCGAGCCGCGAGGCGCTGGCACCGCGCGCGGACGAGGTCATGGACCACGAGTGGGTCGACCCCGAGGCGACGCTGGCCGCCGTGCGCGCCGCCCCGTGGGCGTTCTCGCCCTGGCTCGTGCTGCAGCTGCCGCGCCTGTTGGGCTGAGCGGGGCGTCGACCGGCGCTGCCGCGTCAGTCGCCGTAGACGTCGGTGCGGTGGAAGTTCAGCGACGAGCGCGACGCCGTCGGCCCGCGCTGACCCTGGTACCGCGAGAAGTACTCCGTGGATCCGTACGGCTTCTCGGCGGGCGAGCTGAGCCGGAAGAAGCACATCTGCCCGATCTTCATGCCGGGCCAGAGCGTGATGGGCAGCGTCGCCACATTGCTGAGCTCGAGGGTCACGTGTCCGGTGAAGCCCGGATCGATGAAGCCCGCGGTCGAGTGGGTGAGCAGGCCGAGACGCCCGAGCGAGCTCTTGCCCTCGAGGCGCGCGGCGATGTCGTCGGGCAGCGTGACCGCCTCGTACGTCGACCCCAGCACGAACTCGCCGGGGTGCAGGATGAACGGCTCGCCCTTGGGGGTCTCGACCAGACGCGTCAGATCGGGCTGGTCCTCGGCGGGGTCGATGTAGGGGTAGCGGTGGTTGTCGAACAGCCGGAAGAAGCGGTCGAGACGCACATCGACGGACGACGGCTGGATCATGGCCGGATCGTGCGGTTCGAGTCCGACCCGGCCGGAGGAGAGTTCGGTCTGGATGTCGCGATCGGAGAGCAGCACGAGGCGATCCTAGGGCGTGCGGTGCCCGCCGCGACGTGGGGGGCGCGCGGGGCTTGCTACGATGAACGAGTGCGCCTCCGAGGCGCCGCGCGAGTGTAGTTCAATGGTAGAACTTCTGCTTCCCAAGCAGATGGCGCGGGTTCGATTCCCGTCACTCGCTCCACCTCCCCGCCCGTCCCCGGGCTGTTCTCGGCTCCGTTCTCGGGCGACACGCCGACGCGATCGCTGCAGTCACGCGGATTCCGCGCCGCACCGGTGCAGGCTGGACGAGTGACAGAGCTCGTCCAGATCCCGTCGCCGGGCATCGCCCTCGAGTACGGGCGCCCCGGCCGCCCGGTCGTCGTCGTGCTCCACGACGTGTTCGGCCGGCTGCCGTGGATGGAGCCCTTCGCCGAGGCCGTCTCGAAGCACGGCTACCACGTGCTCGTCCCCGACCTCTACGACGGATGGGCGACCCTCGCTCCGGAGGACGCGCGCGATCTCGCCGCGATGACCGCGCAGGACCGGGCGATGGCGGCGATCGCGGAGGCGATCCGCTCCGGAGCCGCCGAGGGATCGCAGCGCAGCGCCATCGTGGGGTTCGGCTTCGGCGGCCGGCTCGGGCTCCTCGCCGCCGCGACCGGGCTCGTCGACGCCGTCGTCGCCTACTACGCGACCCTCGGGCAGGAGGAGCACGCCCTCGTGCCCTGCCCGACCCTCCTGCACTACGCGGCGAGAGACGAGTGGCCGGACGGCGACGACCCGGAGTCGTTCGTCGGACGCCTCAAGGACGCGGGCACCCCGGTCACCGCGCACACGTACGCCGGCACGGTGCGGCACTTCGCGAACGGGACGCTGCGCGAGGCGGTCGACCCCTCCTCCGCCGCCCTGGCCTACGCCCGGACGGTGTCGTTCCTGAATCCCCAGCTCATCGACTACTGAGCAGCGCGGACCCGGGGGCGCTCAGCCGCGGACGTCGTGCAGGTGGTGCTGCACGTCGTGCAGGTAGTAGCGGGCCATCGTCTCGACGGTGAAGGTCGCGCCGTCGCTGCGCCGACCGGGGCGCTGCCACTGACGGCCCCGGACGCCCTCGAAGACACCCGCGATCAGGCCGGCCTCCTCGACGAGCTCGCGGCCGACCGTCGCCGGGTCCTGCTCGGAGTAGCGGTCCTCGACCGCGGTGACGTCCTGGTCCCAGTTCGGGAACAGCGGGTCGTCGCCCTCGAGCATCAGGCCCAGGCGCAGGCGGTAGATGCGGTGCACGTCGCGCACGTGCGCCGCGTACTCGAGCGGCGACCAGGTCTCGTCGTCGGGCCGCCCGACGGCGTCGTCGCGCTCGAGCACGTACGGCCACGCGGCGGCGTTCTCGCGGATGAGGTGCGGGACCTCGGACGCGTCGACGAGCGAGGCGTCGAAGCCGCACTCGAGGCAGGGGCGCTCGGCGGCCCAGGTCCAGTCCTTGGTGTCGGGGGTGATCGGCATGAGCCCAGGGTAGGGCGCTCCGCCGACACCGAGCGGCGCCGGACGGTCACGCCGCGGCGCCCTCCTGCCACCCTCGACCGCGCTCAGCAGCGGGGGTGGGCGGTGAGGGTCGCGGTCCGCTCGCTCTCGGCGGTCCAGGGAAGAGCGGGGAGGTCGGCCGCTCCCGCTGCGGCGCCCGCGTCGACCGCGATCGAGGCCAGGGCGCGCGCGGCGTTCCCGGCGAAGTCGGCTCCCGGGGTCGAGCTGTTGAACGACACGGCCACGGTGAGTCCCGAGACGGGATCGGAGTAGGCGGCCGTCACGAATCCGGGCGCGATGCCCGAGAAGCCCCTCAGCGGGCCGACCTGGTGGCCGCCGAGTCCTGCGAGCAGCCACTCCGGGCGCCCCTGCCCCTGCGGGACAGCGTCGGCCCAGACCGCGTCGCCCGACGGGGAGGCGGCGATCCCCGTCGCGAGCCGGCGCAGATCCTCGAGGTCGGTCACCGCTCCCCCGGCGGCGCCCAGCGCCGACGGCGAGGCCTCGGTGAGATCGCGGCGCACGTCGCACCGCACCGCTCCGCTGCCCGGGTCGATCGCGGCCGCGTAGCCGCGCGGCGCGGGGGCGGGCAGCGCGAGGTCGCCGGCGGAGGGGAGGGTCGTGCTGCGCAGGCCGTAGCGGGGCACGAGGTACTCGTCGTAGAGGGAGGCAACGCTGCGGCCCGTCCGCTCGGACACGACGAGACCGGCGAGGAGCGGACCGGTGGAGGAGTCGGACCAGGCGGCTCCCGGGGCGGCGGACGGGGAGTGCACCTGCGCCGCCGAGATCAGCTCCATGGTCGGCCACTCCCGCTGGGGGTTCTGCACGATCGTGGGCCAGAGCGACGCGCGGAAGTCGGCGAGCCCGGAGGTGTGGGAGCAGAGCTGGCGGAGGGTCAGCCCCTCCAGGCCGGGGAGCGAGGTGAGCGACTCGGTGATGTCGGCGTCGAGCTCGACCCGTCCCTCCTCGGCGAGCGCCACGACGACGTCGCAGGTCATCGCCTCGGTGCCGCCCGTGCCGAGCCGCACATGCGCCTCGGTGGTGAGAGGAGTGGGGTCGCCGTCGCCGGCGACTCCGATCGCGCCCTCCCAGCCGCCCGCCCAGGGCGACCAGACCCCCGCGACCGCGCCCGTCGCTCCCGCGGCTCCTCGGGCCTCCTCGAGGAACCCCGAGAGGGCGACCGCGAGCTCGTCCGGCACGGGGCCGGGCTGCGCGTCCTCGACGACGGAGGGGGTCCCCCCGGTGCACCCGGCGAGCGCCAGGACCAGTGCGGGCACGACGGCAGCCGCGACCCGTCTCCGCTTGCGACGCACGACCATGACCCTCGGCTCCCCCCGGACATCCTCTGGAACGACCCCACTGTACGGGCGCGATCCGACGCCCAGGAGACGAGTGCGCGCGCCCTGCGCGTTCGTGTCCGGACCGTGATGCGAGGAGTCCACCCCGTTTCCAAACCATCCGGGGGCGGGCTACGAAGAGAGGGTGTCGGCACAGGGCCGTCACGCGAAGGAGGTCCAGTCATCATGCGCAGATCCCCCAATCGTCTGCTCGCCACTCTCTTCGGAGCGGTCTACGTGCTCGTCGGACTGCTCGGCTTCGTCGTGACCGGCGGCGTCGAGTTCCTCGCGACCGAGGGCGGTCTGCTCCTCGGGATCTTCGAGGTGAACCCGCTGCACAACATCGCGCACCTGCTCATCGGCGGCGCGCTGCTGATCGGCGGACTGTCGAGCGTTCCTGCGGCGAAGTCCGTGAACACCGTCGTCGGAGCCGCGTACCTGCTGCTCGGCATCGTCGGCTTCTTCATCGAGAACACGGCCGTCAACGTCCTCGCCCTCAACACCGCCGATCACTTCCTCCACCTCGGCAGCGCGATCGTGCTGCTCGGAGTCGGTCTCGGCACCGAGAAGAAGACGACGAGGTCGCGCTCAGCGACCGTCTGACCCGGGCGGCTCCGGCCGCCCCCTCCAGCTCCGTCCGCCGCGGGCCCGCCGTTTTCCGCGGCGGACGGACTCCACGGCCCCGGACGACACGATGCGGTGTGTCGATCCGGGGCCCCCTCTCGTTCCGGAGGCTGCTGTGAACCCGATCATCCGCGGCTGGGCCGCCTTCGGTGCTCTCGGCGCCGGTCTCGTCCACCTCTCCCTCGCGTCGGTGCGCGACGACGCCGCGCTCGTGCCGCTCGTCCTGCTCGGGGCGGGGGAGCTCGTCTGGGCCCTCGCCGTCCTCGGCTGCGGACGGATCGTGGTACCGCGCATCGCACTCGTCGTCGTCTCGGCGACGGTGGCCGGGTCGATCCTCGCAGTCACGGCCGGCCTCCTGCGCGATCCCCTCCCCGCGCTCGCGGGCGGCGTCCTCCAGTTCGCCGCCGCGGCGATCGTCGCGCTGTCCCTCCGCCGGGCCGCAGCCCCCGAGCGGCAGGTCCCGGCCGGCCGCACCGTGATCGGGCTGCTGGCCGGCGCCTTGGTGGTCTCGGCGCTCGCGACGCCCTCCATGGCAGCGACGGCCGGCGACTCCGGCGGCATGGGCGGCATGCACGGCGTGGTGGAGGACGGGCACGGGCACTGACCGACTCGGGCACTGAGGGCGCGGACTCTGGTCTCCGCCCTCCCTCTCGGCTAAGGTTAGGCCAACCTAAGAAGCCGATCGGAGGCCGTCGTGTCGAACGTCATCCCGTTCTCGCAGGCGCTCCGCGAGCGCATCGGGCAGTCCGGAGCCGTCGACGACGAGGGTGCCGCCTTCATGACCGCCCTGATGACGGGTGCCGGCAGCCGCGACGACTACATCGCGCTGGTCTCGCAGCACTACTTCGTCTACGAGGCGCTCGAGGCCGTCGCGGACCGGATGAGCGAGGACCCCGTCGCCGCGCCGTTCATCTCGGCCAAGCTCACCCGCCTCCCCGCGATCGCCGAGGACCTCCGCTTCCTGATCGGCGAGGACTGGCGCGAGCGCATCCGGCCCCTCCCCTCGACCGCGGCCTACGTCGAGCGCATCACGACCGTCGCGAGCGGCTGGAGCGGCGGCTTCGTGGCGCACCACTACACGCGCTACCTCGGCGACATGTCGGGCTGCAGCATCGTGCGCGCCCTGCTCCAGCGCCGGTTCGGTTTCGAGACCAACGGAGTCGGCTTCTACCTCTACGGCGAGATCGCGACGCCGTCGGAGTTCCGCGCCGTCTACCGCGAGCAGCTCGACGCGGTCGACTGGGACGACGCCGAGCGCGACCGCGTCATCGCCGAGGTGGCGGAGGCGTACCGGCTCACCACCGAGCTGTTCCGCGACCTCGCCCGCTCGCGCGTCGCGGCCTGACCGCCGCTGCTCGAGCCGACGGGTCACGCGGTGGCCGAGTCGCCCTCCGGCGTCGCGACGGCGGCCGGCTCGGTGCGCCGCTCGGACATGAAGCGCAGCACGTCCTTGTCGACGATGATGTCGCTCGGCCGCAGGGGCCGCGTGAGGTACAGCCCCTCGAGACTCGTGATGCGGCTCAGCGCCACGTACGTCTGGCCGGGCGCGAAGGCGCGCTGGCCGAGATCGACGACCGCGGAGTCGTAGGTCTTGCCCTGCGACTTGTGGATCGTCACCGCCCAGGCCAGGCGCAGCGGGAACTGCGCGAACTCGGCCACGATCTCGCGGGTGAGCTTCTTGGTCGCCGCTGAATAGGAGTAGCGGTAGCGCTCCCACGTGGCCGGCTCGACCTCGTGCACCTCGCCGTCCACCTCGACCCAGACGGTGCCGGCCACCTTCGTGACGATGCCGATCGTGCCGTTCACCCAGCGCTGCTCCGCGTCGTTGCGGAGGAACATCACGTGCGCGCCGATCTTGAGCTCGAGGTTCTGATCGGCCGGGTAGGTCCTGCCGCCGAAATCGCCGCTGATCTCGGCCGTCGCGGTCTTGAGCGGGCCCTTGAGGCGTGCGAGCGCGGTCTGGTTGATCCGGTTGACGGTGTCGTTGCGGGTGGCGAGGGTGATGGAGCCGTCGGTCGGCGGAGTGCGGGCGCCCGCCTCGTTGAGGACGTCGGCGATCTCCTTCGTCACCATCCCGAAGCGCACCGCGTTGAGCATCCACTTGAAGCGCTCGTCGCTCTGCCGGTGGATGCGGCCGAGCTCGATGATCCGCAGCGGCGCCTCCTGCCAGACCAGGGCGTCGAAGAACCACAGGGAGCGGTAGCGGTCGGCGAAGTAGGCGCGCTCCTCGGGGTCGCCCGGAACGGGAGCGAGCTGGAACGGGTCGCCGAAGAGGACGACCTGGACGCCTCCGAAGGGCTCGGACCGGCGCTGCCGGGCCTGGCGGAGGCTGCGGTCGATGCCGTCGAGCAGATCGGCGTTCACCATCGAGATCTCGTCGATCACGAGGGTGTCGATGGTGTTGAGGAGCTTGCGCAGCTCGGGGGTCTGATCGAGATCGGAGTCGGCGATCACGCCGATCGGCAGTCGGAACAGCGAGTGGATCGTCTGCCCGCCGACGTTCAGCGCCGCGACCCCCGTGGGAGCGCAGATGACGATCTGCTTGCCGGTGTGCCAGCTGAGGTGGTTCAGCAGGGTCGACTTGCCGGTGCCGGCGCGCCCGGTGACGAACAGGTGCTCGCGGGTGTTCTCGATGAGGTCGAACACCCGCTGCTGCTCGTCGGAGAGGGTCGGCTGGGTCACCGGTCCACTGTACCCGCGGCGGTGCGGCCGTGATCGGGGACGGAGGCGGCTCCGGGCGCCGTCCCCCTGGGGAGGAGCGTCAGCGGCGCTTGCCGAGCGCGGCGAGCCGCTCGTTGTAGTCGTTCAGCTCGGCGTCCCCGGTGCGGTCGGCCTGGCGGTCGCGGCGCTTGGTCTCGCGGTCGTCGGACCTGCTCCACATCACGGCGACGACGATCGCCAGTGCGAGCGTGGGGATCTCGCCGATGCTCCAGGCGATGCCGCCGGCCGCCTGCTGATCGGCGAGGGCGCTCGTGCCCCAGCCCATCGCTCCGTACCAGTCGGCGAGGAGCAGCCCCTCGCCGGTCATCAGCGCGAGGCCGAAGAACGCGTGGAACGCCATGGTGCCCAGCAGGAGCAGCAGCCGCATCGGATAGGGCACCTGGTGCGAGGACGGGTCGACGCCGATCAGGACGCTCACGAAGAGGTAGCCGGTGATCAGGAAGTGCACGATCATCCACTCGTGGCCGATGTGGTCCGTGGTCGCCCAGCGGAACAGCGGCGAGTAGTAGAACGCCCAGAGCGAGCCGACGAAGAGCAGGGCGGCGACGATCGGATGCGACACGATCGTGCCGAAGCGCGAGTGGACCGCGAGCAGCACCCACTCGCGAGGTCCCCGGGAGCCGTCGGTGCGGCGGACGACAGCGCGGGCGATGAGCGTCACGGGGGCCGCGGGCACCAGCAGGAGCGGGACGGCCATGGTGAGCACCATGTGCGAGAGCATGTGCGCGCTGAACAGGTACTTCTCGTAGGCGTTCACGCCGCCGTTGGTGATGTACGCCAGCAGGAGCATCCCCGCGATCCACAGCACGGTCCGGAGCATCGGCCAGGAGTCGCCGCGGCGGCGCAGGCGCAGGACGCCGGCGACGTAGAAGGCGATGCCGAAGCCGCAGACGAGCAGCCAGATCAGGTCGACGTTCCAGAGGGTGGCGAAGTTCAGCGCGCTCGGGGCGGGCGGGAGCGGCTCGCCGGTGAGGAGCTCGGCCGGGGTCGGGTCGGTCAGCTGCGCGGCGGCGACCTGGTCGACGGGAGTGGCGGTGCGGGCGAGCGCCGCCGCGACTCCGGACGCGATGCCCATGAAGGCGACCTCGGCCGCGACGAGCCACCAGAAGCTGCGTCCGCCCGCACCGCCGGCGGTGCGCATCCGCTCGATGAGGACGCGGCGCTGCACGACGCCGAAGAGGCCCAGCGCGATCAGGGCGGCGACCTTCACGAGCACGAGGATCCCGTAGCCCGTCAGGATGTTGTCGAGGGTCGCGAGCCGCAGCTCGGCGCTGAGGTAGCCCGACGCCGCCACGACCACGAAGCTGACGAGCGCGAGACTCGAGTAGCGCTGGACGACGGGGAGCAGGCGCGCGCCGTCGAGGAGGGGCCTGAGCACGATGATCGTGACGAGACCGCCGAGCCAGATCGCGGCGAAGACGAGGTGCAGGCCGAGCGCCGTGACCGCGGCGTCGTGCCCCGCGGATCCCGCTGCGTGGCCCTGCTGCGCCATCGGCAGGAGGGTGAGCAGCGCGACCCCGGTGACGAAGACGAGCGCCGTCTGGTTGCGCACGGCGAAGCAGAGCACCGTGACGACGGCGGCGAGCAGCGTGGTGACGAGCCAGGCCTGGCCGACCTCGATGCTGCCGATGAAGTAGCTGAGCTTGGTGCCGAAGTCGCGGTCGAAGCTCAGCGGCGTCTGCGTGACGTTGAGGAAGGTGAAGAAACCGGTGACCGCGGCGGCGGCGGCGAGGAAGGCGGCGCCGGCGGCGGCGACGTCGAGGGCCACCGTGTACTCGGTGCGCTGCTCGACGGGTCCCTCGGGGGTGGCGGACCGGGAGGCGCGCGTCGCGCTCGCGCGCGGGCTCAGCGCGAAGAGCGCGAGCACCAGGGCGCCGATCATCCCGGCGGCGCCGAGGTTGACCGCGAGCTTCGCCACGGGGAGGCCGTAGCGGACCACGGGACCCGGGTCGTTCAGGAGGGGGGCCGCGGCTCCCCGGCCGAAGGCGAGTGCCGCGAGGAGGGCGAGGAGCGCGGCCGCGACGAGCAGCAGCGCGGGCCCCGCGATCCGGACGGTTCGATTCACCCGTCAAGCCTACGTTCCCCGGCTGATCGCGAGCCGCGTCGCACCGGTTCCGGAGACGACGAAGGCCCCGGCGCGATGCCGGGGCCCTCGTCGTGGAGCCGTGCTACTTCGCGGCGGCCTTGAGCTTGGTGCCGGCCGAGACCTTGACCGAGTGGCCGGCCGCGATCTGGATGGTCTCACCGGTCTGCGGGTTGCGGCCGGTGCGCGCGGCGCGGGAGGTGCGCTCGACGGCGATCCAGCCGGGGATGGTGACCTTCACGTCGTTGGAGACGGAGTCGGCGAGGGTGGAGAAGAGCGAGTCGAGGACGCCGTTGACGGCGGCCTGGCTCTGGCCGGAGTCCGCGGCGATCTTCGCGACGAGCTCGGTGCGGTTGAGCGACTTGTCAGCCATTGGAGTGTCCTCCCAGGACGTTCGTGCTGTTCGGAACAGCTGGTGGTTGTGGATCGTCCTCGGCCGGGGACGGACTCCCTCAACCGGTCGGACCGTCCGTAACCTACCAGCCCGACCCGCCAATGCACGTGATTCCGGGGCCGAGAACCCCGGAATCACGCCGATCGGCGCCTCCGGTGGCCCGCGGGGGGCTCCTCGCCCTCCCCAGGCGCCCGATCGCGGTGCGCCTCCACCGATCCGCGAGCAGGGGCTCCGCACCCTCCGCCGCCTCGCGAGGATCGGGCCATGTCGATCAGCCTCCTGCCCCTGCTCCCCTCCCCCACCGCCGTCGCCCGACCGTCCGCGGTCGCTGCGTCCCGGCGGGCCCCGCTCCTCGCGCGGCTCGGTCCACCGCGCGAGCCGGGTCTCACGGCGCTGGGCCTGGGGCTGCTCGCCCTCACCTCCTCGGTGCATCCGCTCTGGACCGTCCCGTCGATCGGGCTCGCGGTCGGGGCGATCGCCGTGGCCGTGCTGGCGCTGCTGCGCGCCGGGGAGCGGCGGCAGGGCGCGGTCGGCGCCGCGGCGGCGCTCCTCGCGCTCGCGATCGCGTCGGTGACGGTGCCCGCCACCCTCGAGGGCGCTGCCGCCGTCCTCGCCTGGATCGGGAGCCTGCGCCCGTGAGCGCGCGCACGCCTCGCACGGTCGTTCCTCCCGGCCTCGCGCACGGCTCGCTCCCCGGCCACGGCTCGGGGCGCGGCCAGGAGGCGTCAGTACACTCGCGACGTCGCGCAGCCGAGCGCGGCGGGAGGGCGGCAGGGATGGCGCAGACGACGGACGGCTGGATCACGACGGCGATCTGGTGGCAGGTCTACCCGCTCGGGTTCACGGGCGCCGAGACCACGGCCGCCGAGGCTCCCGATGCCGCGCAGCACCGGCTCCCCGCCCTCCTGCCCTGGCTCGACGACCTGCTCGCCCTCGGCTGCAACGGGCTCCTGCTGGGCCCGGTGTTCGCCTCGAGCACCCACGGGTACGACACCGTCGACCACTTCCGGGTCGACCCGCGCCTGGGAGACGAGGGCGACCTCGACGCGCTCCTCGCCGCCTGCCGCGAGCGCGGCATCCGCGTGCTCTTCGACGGGGTCTTCAACCACGTCGGGCGCGAGCACCCGTGGTGGCGCGAGGCGGTGGCGGCGGGTCCCGGGTCCGCGGCGGCCGCGCGGTTCTCGCGGAGCGACTCCGCCCGCGAGGTCGACGGACTGCGCGTCGACGTCTTCGAGGGGCACGAGGCGCTGGTCGAGCTCGACCACTCGAACCCCGAGGTCTCGGCGTACGTCTCCTCCGTCCTCGCGCACTGGCTCGAGCGCGGGATCGACGGCTGGCGGCTCGACGCCGCGTACGCGGTCGCCCCCGCCGCATGGCATGCGGCGATCGACCCGGTGCGGGAGCGGTTCCCCGAGGCGTGGTTCGTCGGCGAGGTCATCCACGGCGACTACGCCGGGTACGTGCGGGAGTCGGGCCTGGACTCCGTGACCCAGTACGAGCTCTGGAAGGCCGTGCGCAACTCCCTCGAGGAGCTCAACCTCTTCGAGCTCGCCTGGTCGCTGAAGCGGCACGACGAGTTCCTCGACGTCTTCCTCCCCCTCACCTTCGTCGGCAACCACGACGTGACCCGCATCGCGAGCGCGGTGACGGACGAGCGCCACCACGCCCACGCGGTCGCGATCCTCGGGTTCGTCGGGGGCGTGCCGAGCATCTACTCCGGCGACGAGCGGGGCTTCGAGGGAGTGAAGGAGGAGCGCGTCGGAGGCGACGACGCGATCCGACCGGCCTTCCCGGCCGATCCGGCGAGCGCGCCGGGCGGCGAGGCGTACCGGGCCCACCAGGAGGTCGTCGCGTTCCGGCGCCGGCACCCGTGGCTCGTGCACTCGCGCACCCGGGCCGTCGATCTGACGAACACCGCGGTGCTCCTCGTCGCGGAGGGTCCCGACGGCGAGTCCGCCCGGCTCGCGCTGAACCTGGGCGACGACGCGGCGAGCGTCGGCGGCGTGGAGGTCGGCGGCCACTCCTGGCTCCTGCTCGACTGATCGCGCCGGCGGTATCCTCTCCTCATCCCAGGACGGAGTGTGCCGCCCGGCCCGGCCGGTGCGCACGAGGCAGGAGCAGGGCATGCAGGACGAGATCACGGGGCACGACGCTCCGCAGGGGGTGCCCGCGGGGCTCGGCGCGGGCTTCGGCGAAGGGCTCGGCGAGGGACTCGGCGAGGCCCTCGACGCTCCGGCCGATCCGGTGAGCGACCCCGGACCGGGCGAGCGGAGCGGCCTGTCGAGCCGGATCGCCGAGGAGCTGCTCGACGACGTGCCCGAGGACCTCGCCGCTGCCGGAGCCGCAGTGCGCGCCCCCGCACCCGACCTCGCGCGAGCGGTCGAGATCGAGGACCCGTCACGGGCGGTCGGCGACGATCCGGAGAAGCCGATCCACGGCTCCTTCGCCGAGGAGTTCGAGCGGCGCTGACGCCCGTCCGCGCCCCGCGGCCGCTCCGATCGCCGCTCGGGCCGGGACTCAGCCCGCGACGGCCTCGAGCGACTCGTCCGACTCGTGGGCGGCGTCCGCCCCGAGGGCCGCGTCCGCCTCGAGCGACTCGTCCGCCGGCAGCAGCGACGCGTGCAGGAAGCGCACGAGGGAGAGCAGCAGCAGCTCCTTCGAGTCGGCCCGGCGGTACTCGTGGCCCTCGCCGTCGAGCTGCAGGTACGAGACCGGCCGGTCCAGCGCCTCGAGGGCGGCCACGATCTGCGTCGCCTCGCCCAGCGGGACGTTGGTGTCGAGCTCGCCGTGCACCACGAGCAGCGGCACATCGATGGCGAACGCCCGTCCGAGCGGCGACAGCTCCTCGAGGAGCTCGGCGTCGTGCTCCGGGTGGCCGTACTTCGTCACCGCGGCCGACGCGATCCACGGCTCGGTGTCGCGGTAGAACGTGAGGAGGTGCGACATGCCGCAGATGTCGACGCCGGCCGCGAAGACCCCCGGCGAGAACGCGAGCGAGGCGAGCGTGAGGTAGCCGCCGTAGGAACGGCCCGTGACGGCGATCCGCGAGCGGGCGGCGACTCCGGAGTCGACGAGGTGGTCGGCGGCGGCGAGCACGTCCTGGAACGCCCCGTACCGGCGCTCGACGTCGTCGGCGTGCACGAAGTCGCGGCCGAAGCCGGAGGAGCCGCGCACGTTCGGGGCGAAGACCGAGACGCCCGAGGCGGCGACCGCCTGGTGCTGCGCCGAGAAGGTCGGCCGCTCCTGCGACTCCGGTCCTCCGTGCAGGCTCAGCATCGCGGGACCGGGGCCCTCGGCACCGGGTGCGCGGTACAGCCAGCCCGACAGCTCGAGTCCGTCGCGGCCGGTGAACCGCTCGAGGGTGGGCACGACGAGCGCCGCGGCCGGGAGCGGCGGCACCCGGGTGATGCGCGACCACTCGTGGGTCGCGGTGTCCATCCGCCACAGCTCGCGCGGTCGCTCCGGACCCTCGACGCCGAGGACCACCGAGCTGCCGTCGCGCGAGAGGACCGGAGTGGTCGCGACCAGGCCGGGCAGACCCGAGACGGGGACGCGCTCACCGGTCAGGGTGTCGAACAGCTCGATCTCGCTGGACCCGGCCACGTTCCACACGAGCATCAGCAGGTGCCCGGCGTCGTCCGCATCCAGGCCCTCGAGCTCGGCGTCGTCGCGGGCGGCGAGGCGGCGGATGCGCCCGCGCCAGCCGTCGGGCCCCAGCGGCATCGCGACGAGCTGGCGCCGCGGCAGGTCGACGTCGGTCGCGAGGTACGCCACGATCGGGCTCTCGTTGTCGTTCAGCGGAGCGGGGCGCAGGAACGCGACGTCCGTGGATCCGGTGCCGGAATCGGGCAGCAGCGGGTGGTTCTCGTCGGTCAGGCGGTCGACGACGGAGCAGCGCTGATGGCCGCGCTGGCCGTCACGGACCACGACGAGCCGCTCCTCCGTCGAGAGGTCGAGGACCGAGATGAGGTCGCCGTCGACGAGCGGGCGGCGGTCGGCGGTGACCGGATCGACGAGGAAGGACCGGGTCGGCTGCTCCGGCTCGGCGGACGGCACGGTCACGACGACGTGGTGCCCGCTCCTGGTCCAGGGCCCGAGCTCGGCGTGAGCGTCGCGCGAGCCCGCGATGCGCTTGGCGTCGGAGCCGTCGGGGCGGACCACCCAGACCTGCGTGCGCACGCCGCCGTCGGTGGCGACCAGGCAGGCGAGCCAGGCGGAGTCGGCCGACCACGAGACCTCGAGCACCGGGTCCTCCGTGAAGCGGATGCAGTGCGCCTCCGGAGGCTCGCCGTCGATCACGACGTCCTGCACCCAGACCTCGGGGGAGCCGCCGCGATCGCTGATGAACGCGGTGCGGGCGGCGTCCGGGGTCATCGTCGGGCCCCAGCTGCCCCAGGCGTGGACGAGGTCGAGACCGAGGTGCTCTGCGGCGACGAGCCGGGATGTCGCGGTGGAGGTCATGGCCTCCATCCTCCGGCACGGGCGGCGACGGGTGTTCCGCGAGGGGCGAACGCCGCGCGAACACTGCGTCGACGGCGCGCGGGTCAGCCGACGCCGTGCTCCTGCAGCCACATCTCGAGGAGGGCGAGCTGCCAGAGCTCGTTCGAGCCCAGCCGGGTGCGGGTCTCGTTCGGCGCGGCCAGGCGCGCCTCGACGACGGCCGGGTCGAAGATCCCCCGCGCACGGGCCGACGGATCGGTGAGGGCGGCGCGGACGCGCTCGAGGTACGGGCCCTCGAGCTGCCGGATCGCGGGCACCGGGAAGTAGCCCTTCCGGCGGTCGATCACCTCGTCCGGGACGATGCCGCGGACGGCGCGCTTGAGCACGCCCTTGCCGCCATCGGCGAGCTTGAGCTCCGGAGGGATCCGCCCGACCAGCTCGACGAACTCGTGATCGAGGAACGGCACGCGGCCCTCGAGTCCCGAGGCCATCGTCATGTTGTCGACGCGCTTCACGGGGTCGTCGACCAGCATCACGGTGGTGTCGTTGCGCAGCGCGGCGTCGACGGAGGTGTCGGCACCGGGGCGGCCGAACCGCTCGGCGACGAAGGCGGTCGCCGCGTCCTCGCCCCGCCACTCCGGCCGCAGCAGCGCCTGCAACTCGGGGAAGCGGCGATCGAAGAACACCGAGGCGTAGGCCTCGGCCGCCTCGGCGCGCGGGACGCCGGCGAGCGGCGGATACCAGTCGTAGCCGCCGAGCACCTCGTCGGCGCCCTGGCCGGACTGCACCACCTTCACGTGCTGCGCCACGTCCTGGCTGAGCAGGTAGAACGCGACCGCGTCGTGCGACACCATCGGCTCGCTCATCGCGCGGACGGCTCCGTCGATGCCGGGCAGGAGCCTCGACGAGTCGATCCGGATGCGGTGGTGATCGGTGCCGAAGCGCTGGGCGACGAGCGTCGAGTACTCGAACTCGTCGCCGGACTCGCCGCCCGCGGAGTCGAAGCCGATGGAGAAGGTCTGCAGTCCGGACTGCCCCGCCTCAGCCAGGAGGGCGACCACGAGGCTCGAGTCGATGCCGCCCGAGAGCAGCACGCCCACGGGCACGTCGGCGACCATCCGCCGCTCGACCGCCGTGCGGAACGAGGCGATCAGCGCGTCCTGCCAGTCGCGCTCCGACCAGTCGGCGCGCTCGGGATCGCGGGTGAAGACGGGCTCCCAGTAGACGTGCTCGCGGCTCGTGCCGTCGGGCTCGATCACGCGGACGGTCGCGGGGGGCAGCTTCGTCACTCCGGCGAGGATCGTGCGCGGAGCCGGCACGACCGAGTGGAAGCTCAGGTAGAGCATCAGGGCGGTGCGGTCGATCGAGGTGTCGGCGACGCCACCCGCGAGCAGCGCCTGCACCGTGGAGGCGAAGCGGATCCGCTCCCGCGTCTCGTCGAGGTAGAGCGGCTTGATGCCGAGCCGGTCGCGGGCCATCACGACGCGCCCCGACTCGTGCTCGACGATCACGAAGGCGAACATGCCGAGGAACCGGTCGACGCAGTCCTCGCCCCACTGCGCGTAGGCCTTGCCGATCACCTCGGTGTCGGAGTGGGAGAAGAAGCGGTGCCCCTTCGCCTCCAGCTCGGCGCGCAGCTGCCGGTGGTTGTAGATGCAGCCGTTGAAGACGATCGAGAGCCCGAGCGCCGCGTCGACCATCGGCTGGGAGCCGGCGACCGACAGGTCGATGATCGACAGCCGTCGGTGCGCGAGGGCGACCGGGCCGCGCGCCCAGACGCCGTCGCCGTCCGGACCGCGATGGGTCAGGCATCCGCTCATCCGGTCGACCGCGGCCACCTCGGCCCGGCGGCCGTCGAGCCGGATCTCGCCCGCGAGTCCGCACATGTCAGGCCCTCACGATCCAGGTGTCCTTCGCGCCGCCGCCGCGGGACGAGTTGACGATCATGCTGCCCTCGGCCGCGACGCGGGTCAGGGCCAGGTCCGCGAGACGCACGTCGGCGGCTCCGGTGCCCGTGACGAAGACGAACGCGCGCAGGTCGACGTGGCGGGGCTGCAGCTCGGTGCCCGAGAAGGACGGCAGCGACGAGAGCCGCACGACCTCCTGCGCGACCCACCCGCCGGGATCCGCGGCGATCGCCGCTCGGCGCTCCGCGACGCGGGCCGCGGGAGCGGAGGGGCCGATCATCACGCCGCGACCGCCGTAGCCGTCGACCGGCTTGGTGACCAGCTCGCCGACGCGCTCGAGGACGATGCGGCGCTCGGCCTCGTCCTCCGGCCGGTAGGTCGGGACCGACTCGAGCAGGGGGCGCTCGTCGAGGTAGTAGCCGATGAGCTCGGGGACCGCGCAGTACAGCGCCTTGTCGTCGGCGATGCCGTTGCCGGGCGCGTTCGCGAGGAACACCCCGCCCGCGGCCGCGACGTCGACGATCTCGCGGCCGAGCGGCCGGCCGCCCAGGGCGAGGTCGGCGAGCTCGTCGTCCAGGCGCAGGTAGAGCACGTCGACCTGCGTGCCGGAGGCGACGACGCGGCCGTCCACCACGTCCAGATCGCCGAGCTCCAGCAGGAGCATGCCGGCACCCTCGGCGAGGCGCCGGTGCTCGAACCACGCCGCGCTCCCGGGGCCGCTCGAGAGCAGCGCGAGGACGCTGTCGCGGCCGTCGGAGCGCCGGGATCCGGCCGCGAGGGTGCGGCGCAGGTCGTCGAGCGCGCCGGCGGGATCGACGAGTCCGGCGGGACGGGGCAGATCGGGCACGAGGTCGTCCAGCAGGGAGCGGATGCCCATCGCGTAGGCCAGTCCGCTGGGGTTGCGGAGGTTGTCCTCCAGCACGCGCCAACCGCCGAACTCGTTGCGCACCAGGTCGAAGCCCATGACCGGTGCGCGCACCGCGCCGCGCGGCAGCCGGGTCGCCTCCTCGCGCCAGCCCGCGGTGCCCGCGGGTCGGCGCACGACGCCGTCGCGGACGGCGCGGCCCTCGCCGTAGACGTCCTGCAGGAAGCACTCGAGGGCGCGGGCGCGCTGCTCCAGGCCGGCGGCCAGCTCGTTCCACTCGTGCGCCTGCAGCACGCGCGGGACGAGGTCGACGGGGAAGGGGCGGTCCTCGTCGCCGAGGCGGAAGGTGATGCCCGCGTCGAGCACGCGCTGATCGCGCGCCCCGTGCAGCTCGACGAGCCGCTCCGGCCCGAGACCGCGGAAGTGCTCGAGGATCGGCTGGTAGGCCGTGCGCGGACGCCCGCCGGTCGCCACGGCCTCGTCGCCCGCGCGGACGCGGTAGGTGCGCAGGCTCGGCGCGGGGAGGGTGGGACCGCTGGAGGGCCCGTGGGTCTCGGCGACCACGGAGTCGACGACCGACTCGAGCGTGCCGTGCTCGGCGAAGACCGCGCGCTGGCGGTCGGCCGAGTTGCCGCGGGCGATCAGCGCCTCGGCGAGCGCGCGCACCTGCTCGAGGTCGCCGAGCTCGTCGAGCGCGGGCTGGAGCCGCGCGATCAGGCTGCGCAGCGCCTCCGCGGCGGGCACGGGGCGCGGGTGCTCGGTGTGGTCCAGGAGCTGGCCGGCGAGCCCTCCGCGCGCGGCCTGCCAGGTCGCGGCCCGCTGGATCGGCGGCGGGGTCGAGCGGAACGGCCGGCCCGCCTCGATGTCGAGCTCGGCCGAGCGGACGAGTCCGCGGAAGAGACCCGCGATCAGGACCGCGTCGTCGACGAGCGGCATGGCGTCGCAGACCCGCAGCTCGAGGGTCGGCGCGTGGGAGGAGGGGCGCACGTCGAAGTAGGCCATCTTCGAGTCGGCGATCACGCCGGTCGCGATCAGGTCGTCGAGGAGGCGGTCGTACTCGGCGGCGGAGGCGAGAGGGCCGGTGGCCCCGGCGCTCGGCCAGCGCTGCCAGATGATCGTGCGGATGCTGGCGTAGCCGGTGTCCTGGCCGTTCCAGTACGGACTGCTCGCGCTCGCCGACAGCAGCACGGGCAGGTCGCGGCCGATCCGCTGCGCGATCTGCACGGCGAGCTCGCGATCGGAGACGCCGACGTGGATCTGCGTGCCGCAGATCAGCTGCTCGTCCACGAGCATCCGGTACTGCTCCTGCATGCGGCCGTAGCGGCCGGTGCTCGTGAGCTCGAAGTCCGTGTGCTCGGAGCGGGGGGCCGTTCCGACGGCGGCGATGCCGATGCCGTCGGGGGCGGCGGCGTCGATGACGGCCCTGCGGAGGGAGAGGAGCTGCTCGCGCAGTCCGTCGAGCGAGTCGACGACCGGCGTGTTCGTCTCGACCGTGGTCCGCTGCAGCTCCGCCGAGAAGTTGTCCTTCGGCAGGCGCGCCAGCACCTGGGGTGCGTGCGCGGAGAGCTGCTTCGTCTCGAGGTCGATCAGGTGGAGCTCTTCCTCCGCGCCGAGTGTGAGTTCTGCGCGCATGCGCCCACCGTACGGCGCTCATGTTTCGGGGAGGTACGGGTTGCCCGGAGGCGGCGGAGGTGCGGGGGGGGGGTGTCAGACGGCCGTCGGCAGGCCGAGCCCCTCGACGACCTCGGCGCCGGCCAGTCGCTCGAGCGCGGAGCCCGGGAGGACGATCTTGGAGCGGCGCATTCCGCTGCCGATCACGACGAGCGGGCGCAGGAGCACGCGGGCGTCCACGAGCACCCTCCATCCGACGGGGAGGCCGACGGGGGTGATCCCGCCGTACTCCATCCCCGACTCCTCGACAGCGCGGTCCATCGGCAGGAACGAGGCCTTGCGGACGTCGAGGAGGCGCCGCACGGCTCCGTTGACATCCACTCGCGAGTCGGCGAGCACGACGCAGGCGGCGATCCGCTCCTGCCCGGCCCGGGAACCGGCGACCAGGACGCAGTTGGCGAGATCGGCGTCGTCGAGGCCGTAGTGCGCCTTCGTCGCCGCGGTGTCCGAGAGCGCCGGGTCGATCCCGACGACTCCGAGGTCGGCGAGCACGCCGTCGCGGCGAGCGGCGGCGAGGACGAGTGCGGGGAGCAGCTCGGAGTGCTCGGAGGCGGAAAGGGGGAGGAGCGAGCCGAGGGCGGCGGTCATGGGGACTCCCTGGGTCGAGGACGGGTCGCACCCATGGTGGCACCGGAGCGACGCGTCGCCGCGGTTCAGAGCGCGGCCGGATCGCCCTGCTGCGCGGCGCGCTCGGAGGCCTCGCGCTCGAGCGCCGCGGGGTCCGGCACGATGCGGCCCTGGTGCACGCCGGTGAAGAACTCCGCGCTCAGCACGCTCCGCTCGATCTCGAACCAGCCCGAGGTCCAGCCCGAGCCGAGCGGGTTCTCGGCGTCGAGGAGCACGTGCCCCGGAGTGGCGCCGCGCCCGAGGGCCGCCGCCACCGAGCGGTCGGGGTCGTACAGCGCATGCTCGACGAGCGGGGCGAACACCTCGTGGGCGGCGAAGTCCTCGGGACGGCCCAGGAAGACGGGCACGAGCTCCTCGCCCTCGCGCAGCCCGTTGGGCCACCAGCGGAAGCGCTCGACCAGCTCGTGGCAGGAGATGCAGGAGGGCGAGAAGACGACGAGATGGGTGGGCGGTGACGCGAACTCGGCGAGCGGGATCCGCTCCCCCGAGGCGGTGAGGAGCGCGAGCCGGGAGGAGGCGTCGATCGGGACGGAGGCGGCCGCGCGCCGGTCGCGCACCAGGACGAGCGCGACGGCCAGCGCCGCCGAGACAACGGCCGGGATGCCGACCACCGGCACGGTGCCGGGCGCGAGGGGACCGAGGAGGCCCGCGAGGGCGAGGGCGGCGAGAGCGGAGTTGCGTGCGACGGTGCGCCCGCTCATCCGCGACTCGCCCAGGCCGCCGAAGCACTCGCACTCGACGGGCTCCGGCGCCCGAGCGGCGCGGATCGCCACGACGAGGAACGCGCCGTAGAGGACGAGTGCGGCGGCGAGGGCGGCGCGGTGCAGCGGCGCGGGGAGCAGCACGACGGCCAGGCCCAGGGCGATCTCGGCGACCGGGACCGCGCGCGCGAACAGCGGGGAGCGCGAGAAGAGAGCGGGCAGTCCGAGGGCCCGGAGCGAGTCGCGGAACCGCTCGGTCCGGCCGAGCTTGAGCGCTCCGCTGACGACGAGGACGGTGCCGGCGCACCAGCCGGCCAGCGCGAGCAGCACCGCGAGCATCCGTCCTCCTCGTGCACCGGCCGCCGGTGCTCCGCACGGGACGCTACCCGACGCGGTGCGCCAGGCGCGGTGCTGTCGCGGAACGACGGATCCGGGGGCCGGGCCTCAGGAGTCGAAGCCGAGGCCGAGCGCGTCGAGCGAGCGCAGGAGCACGTTGCGGCGCCCTCCGTCGTGGTCGGCGCGGTCGAGCGACCAGCGGGTCGCCTGGATCCCCACCGTGGCGAACGGCTCGGGCGGGAAGGGCAGCGGGCGCGAGCGCACCATCTCGAGCTCGGTCCGAGCGGTCGGCCGCCCCGTCAGGAGGTCGAGCAGCACGTCCGCCGCGAAGGCCGTCGTGCCGACTCCGAGCCCCGTGTAGCCCGCCGCGTAGGCGACCCGGCCGCCCAGTGCCGTGCCGTAGAACGCCGCGAACCGCGTGCTGGTGTCGATGACCCCGCCCCAGCGGTGGCTGAAGCGGACCCCCTCGAGCTGCGGGAACGTCGTGAGGAAGTGCGAGGCGAGGGCGCGGTAGGTCTCGGGGCGGTCCTCGTAGCGCGAGCGGATGCGCCCGCCCGGGTGGTAGACCGCGTCGTAGCCGCCCCACAGGATCCGGTGGTCGGCGGTGCGGCGGTAGTAGTGGAACTGGTTCGCCACATCGCTGACGCCCTCGCGTCCCCGCCAGCCGATCGCGTCGAGCGCCGCGGCGTCGAGCGGCTCGGTCATCAGGACGTGGTCGTAGACCGGCACCGTCATCAGGCGCGTGCGCGCGAGAAGGGAGGGGAAGGCGCTGGTGCCGAGGATCGCGCGGGCCGCGTCGACCGATCCCTCCGCGGTGCGCACCCGCACGCCCGTCGAGGTCCGCTCGAGGCCCAGGACCCGGCTGTCCTCGTGGACCTCGACACCGAGCTCCTCGGCCACGCGGGCCAGCTCGCGCACGAGCTTCCCCGGGTGCACGAGCGCGCACTGCTCGGCGGGGACCACCAGTCCCGCGAGGTAGGTGGGCGAGTCGACGAGGGAGCGGATGCCGGCGGCGTCGAGGAAGTGCGCACCCGCGACCCCGTCGGCCTCGGCCAGCCCGGCGACCTGGTACTCCTCGGTCGCGACCGAGAGCGAGCCGGTGCGCTCGAAGTCGCAGTCCATGCCGCGGCTGCGGATCGTCTCCTGCATCCCGTCGAGGTTCTCGACGCCCAGACGCTCGAGCTCCTCGGCCTCCTCGGGCCAGCGGGCCAGGCCGTTCTCGCGTCCGTGGGTGAGGCTCGACTCGACGAAGCCGCCGTTGCGGCCGGAGGCGGCCCAGCCGATCGAGCGCGCCTCGAGCAGGACGACGCGGCGGTCGGGCTCGCGCTCCTTCGCCCGCAGCGCGCTCCAGAGGCCGGTGTAGCCGCCGCCGACGATCACGAGGTCGGCGCGGCTCGCGCCGGTCAGGCGCGGACGGGACGCCGGGGCGTCCTCGAGCCAGTAGACGCCGTGACGGGAGCCGGAGAGGGAGGAGTCGATCGCGGAGAAGGAGGGGGCATCGCGTTCGAAAACGGTTGTCGATCGGGGCATGATGCTCCCATTCAGTCAGTGATCACCCGGTTCTGCAACCGGATCCGTCGAATCAGCCCGTCGCCGCGGTGCCCTCGGCTCTCTCCCTGCCCCGCCCGCGCGCCCCGCCGTACACTGCGAGGGAACGGGGAGGGGTCATGCGAGGACGCCGGAGGAACGAGCCGAGTCTCGGTTCGTCCGCGACGGCTCCGGCCGTCGACGCCGCACCCGATCGCTCCGACGCCGACGACGTCACCCCGGGCCTGCGCATCGCCGCCGCCTGGTCCTGGCGCGTGCTCGCGGTCGCCGCGGTCCTCTGGCTCGTCGTGAAGCTGGTCTCGCTGGTGCCGGTCGTCGTCGTGCCGGTGCTCGTCGCGCTGCTGCTCACCGCGCTGCTGACCCCTCTGCGCGACCGGCTCGAGAGCCTGCGCCTGCCGCGCGGGCTCGCCGTGCTCGTCTCGATCCTCACGCTGCTGCTGGCGCTCGCCGGCCTGATCTCCCTCGTCGTCGTGCAGGCCCGCGCCGGCTTCGGCGGCATCGGTCAGCGCACCCTCGACGCGGTGGACGACGTCGAGGAGTGGGTGCGGGAGCTCGGATTCACGCAGGTGCAGCTGAGCGACTGGGCGCAGAGCGGGATCACCTGGGCCGATGCGCAGGCCGCGACGCTCGCCTCCGGAGCCCTCGCCGTCGGCTCGCAGGTCGCCGAGGTCTTCGCCGGCACCCTGCTCACCCTCTTCTCGCTGATCTTCCTGCTGCTGGACGGGCGGCGGATCTGGTCGTGGGCCCTGCGCCTGCTGCCGCTCCCGGCCCGGGCACCGCTGCTCACGGGCGCCGCGGCCGGCTTCGAGGCGCTCACCCAGTTCGTGCGGGCGCAGCTCGCCGTCGCCGCGATCAACGCGACCGGCATCGGCATCGGAGCGCTCGCCCTGCAGCTCCCCCTCGTCGTGCCGATCATGGTGACGGTGTTCCTGGGCTCGTTCGTGCCGTTCCTCGGCGCGATCGTGACCGGAGCGCTCGCGGCGCTGGTCGCGCTGCTGTTCATCGGGCCGGTGGCGGCGCTCGTCATGGTCGGCGTGGTGATCGTGGTGCACCTGCTCGAGGGGCACGTGCTGCAGCCGCTGATCCTCGGCTCGGCGGTGAAGGTGCATCCGCTCGCCGTCGTCCTCGGCGTGGCCACCGGGCTCGAGGTGGCGGGGCTGGCCGGCGCGCTCTTCGCGGTGCCGGTGATCGCCACGGTCAACTCCGGGGTCACGGCGATGCGGGACCGGTCGGCCGCTCTGCGCGAGCGGACCGCGGCGTGAGCGCCCACCCCCTCGATCCGGCCGCGACCCCCGGATCGGCGGTGCTGCCCGCGCTCGCGTGCCCAGTGTGCGGGGCGGGACTCGCGCCCGATGCGCTGCCCAGGCCCTCGCTCCTGCGCTGCGCGAACGGGCACAGCGCGGACATCGCCCGGCAGGGCTACGTCTCGCTCCTGCGCGGGAAGCACGCGACGTCCGGCGACACCGCCGCGATGGTGCAGGCGCGGGAGGAGCTGCTCGCCTCCGGGCACTACCGGGGGATCCAGGACGCCGTCGCGGCGGCGGTGCCGGGCGGTGGGCGGCTCGTCGTCGACCTCGGCTGCGGGACGGGCGCGTACCTCGCGGCGGTCCTCGACGCGCATCCGGAGGCGAGCGGACTCGGACTCGACCTCTCGGCGCCGGCCGCCCGCCGCGCCGCTCGGGCGCACCCCCGCGCCGCGATCGCGACCGCGGACCTCTGGCAGCCCCTCCCCTTGGTCGACGGCTGCGCCGATGCGCTGCTCACCGTCTTCGCCCCGCGCAACGCCCCCGAGATGCTCCGCGTGCTGCGGCCGGGAGGGACCGCCGTCGTCGTCACGCCGCGCGAGCGGCACCTGCACGAGATCCGCCCGGTCTTCGGGATGCTCGGGATCGACGCGGGCAAGGCCGAGCGGCTCGACGAGCAGCTCGCCGGATTCGCGCTCGCCGAGCGCCGCGAGCTCGACTACGAGGTGGCGATGTCGCCGGCCGAGCTGCGGGCCGAGGTGCTGATGGGCCCCAGCGCGCACCACGTGGACGCGGCGGTGCTCGACGCGGTACTGGCCGAGCTCGAGGGGCCCACGGAGGTGACCGTCGCGGTGACGCTGTCGGTGTTCCTCCGGGGATGAGAGTCAGTACGACTCGCGCAGGCGCTCCTGATCGACGACGGCCGCGCGGTCCGAGAGCCGGCGGAGCCCGGCCAGCGGCTGCGCCATGCGGTGGTTGGTGCGCAGCACCGGCTCGACGCGGTCGAGGAACGCCCAGTAGCCGGCCGTCACCGGGCAGGCGTTCTCGCCGAGCCGCACCTTCGGGTCGAACCGGCAGCGGCCGCAGTAGTCCGACATGCGGTTGATGTAGGCGCCGCCCGAGGCGTAGGGCTTGGTGGCGACCACTCCGCCGTCGGCGTGCTGCGACATGCCGATCACGTTCGCCGGCATGACCCACTCGGTGCCGTCGACGAAGACGTCGACGAACCAGTCGTTCAGCTCCGCCGGATCCCAGCCGCGCTGGAGGCCCCAGTTGCCGAGCACCATCAGGCGCTGGATGTGGTGCGCCCAGCCGTGGCGCCGGACGTCGTCCAGCGTCTCGTGCAGGCAGTTGGCCTCGATGCCGGACGGGTCGAGCTCGAGCAGCGCGGCGGGCAGCGGGGTGGACGCGCCGAGGGCCCTGCTGCGCGTGCGGTACTCCGGGCCCAGGTGCCAGTAGAGGTGCCAGACGTAGTCGCGCCAGCCCATGATCTGCCGGACGAAGCCCTCGACGCCTGCGAGCGGAGCGCCTCCGGCGGCGTGCTCGGCGACGACGGTGTCGATCACCTCGCGGGGGTCCAGGAGGCCCAGGTTCATCGGGGCGCTCAGGAGCGAGTGCGCCATCGTCCAGTCGCCCGAGAGCATGGCGTCCTCGTACGGACCGAAGTCCTGCAGGCGCGACGAGGCGAAGTCGGCGAGCGCCTCCTGCGCCTCGGCGGGCGTCGCGGCGAAGCGCCGCGGGCCGTCCTCGCCGACGAGGTGCACGGCGCCCTCGCGCTCCCAGCGGGCGAGGTCGGCGCGGACCTCCTCGTCGATGTCGTCCTCCACCGGCCACCACGGATCGGGGAGCCCGAGCCGGGCCGCGCCCTTGGGCGGCGGCTGGCGGTTGTCGTGGTCGTAGTTCCACGTGCCGCCCTCCGGCTGGTCGCCGCGCATCAGCACGCCGGTGCGCTCGCGGCTCCAGCGGTAGAAGTCCTCGAGCAGGAGCCGGGAGCCGGCCCGCGCGAGCGCCCACTCGCGGAAGTCCTCCTCCTCGGTCACGAAGCCGCGGCTGGGCAGCACGCTCATGCCCAGGCGCCGGGCCAGGCGGCGGCCGCCGCGGGTGGGCGGATCGATCACCTCGAGGTCGTCGCGGCCCTCGAGCGCCTCGGCGAACGTCCCGGCGCGCACGTACTCGACGCGGTCGCCCAGCTCGCGGGCGCGGTGCCGCAGCGCCGAGAGCCACAGTTGCGCCTTCGCGCGGTGCATCGGCCGGCGCCCGAAGGCCGACCGCGCCTCGACGAGCAGCATCGGGCCGCCGTCGTCGAACAGCGGGCCGAGCTGGCCGATGACGCTCCAGCGGGTGCGGGTGGGGATGCTCATGCCCGTCACGCTAGGCGCGCGATCCGGGGGCGGATAGGAGTTGCGCCGGACGGCGGAGTCGTCGTGCGGCCGGAGCGGTCGGCGCGCACCGGCACGGATGTGCAGGCGCAACGCCTTGCACCGCGCGGCGGGATGGAGTTCCCTCGACTCGAGGCGGCCGTTCGGTGCGCCTCGGACGCGACGAAGCGAGGAACCGCCATGGCACACGACGACGAGACCCCCGGCACCGCCACCGAGGCGCGACGGGGCCGCCACGCGGCCGAGTCCGCGAACACGACCGAGACCCCCGACGGCGAGTACACCTCGACCGACGGCGTCTCGCACACCGCCACCGACGACCGCGGCAGCTACGTGGACACCTCGGTGCACGAGGAGACGTCGACCGACGAGGGCAGCTACGTCGACTCCGACACCGCGGGGCCCGACTCCGACGCCGAGGGCGAGTACACCGACCGCGACGAGTGAGCGCGCGGCGGCCGGGAGTCACTCCCCGGCCGCGCGGGCCCGCCCGGCGATCCCGAGCCGGACCAGCCGATACGCCGCTCCGACCGCGAAGACGGCCGCGCCCGCCAGGATCGACGGCAGCGGCAGGGTCGCGACGAGCAGGACGCAGCCGAGCGCCCCTCCGATCGCGACGACGCGGGGGTAGAGACGGAATCCGCGCTCCTGCGTGAGCGCCGAGACGTTGGCGACCAGGTAGTAGAGCAGCACGCCGAAGGACGAGAAGCCGATCGCCGAGCGCAGATCGGCGACGAGGACGAGCACGATCACCACGGCGCCGAGCACGATCTCGGCCCGGCGGGGCACCTGCCGCACCGGGTCCACGTGCGCGAGCATCCGGGGCAGGTCTCCCTCGCGGGCCATGGCCAGGCTCGTCCGGCCGATGCCGGCGATCAGGGCGAGCAGGGCTCCGAGGGATGCGGCGGCGGCGCCGATGCGGACGACCGGTCCGGTCCACGGCCAGATCGCGGCGGCCTCGGCGAGGGGCTCGGTCGAGCTCGCGAGGCGCTCCGGTCCGAGCGTCAGCAGCAGTGCGGCGCCGACGACGGCGTAGACCACGACGGCGAGGGCGAGAGCGCCGAGGATCGCGCGCGGGATCGTCCGCGCCGGGTCGCGCACCTCCTCCCCCATGGTGGCCAGGCGCGCGTAGCCGGCGAAGGCGAAGAAGAGCAGGCCCGCCGACTGCAGCACTCCGAGCGGACCGATCGTGCCGACTCCAGCGGGCACGGGCGCCGTCGAGGGCGGGGAGGCGAGGGCGGCGACGACCACGAGCGCGAGCACCGCCAGGACGATCGTGACGATGATCCGGGTGGCGAGGGCGGTGCGGGTCACGCCGAGCGCGTTGACGCCGACGAGCGCGGCGACGGCCAGCACCGCGACGAGGCGCTCCCAGCCGGTCGGAGCCGCGTAGGCCGCGAAGGTCAGCGCCATCGCCGCGCAGCTGGCGGTCTTGCCGATGACGAACCCCCAGCCGGCGAGGAACCCCGGCCACTCGCCCAGGCGCTCGCGGCCGTAGACGTAGGTGCCGCCCGAGCGCGGGTACTGCGCGGCGAGCTGCGCCGACGAGGACGCGTTCGCGAAGGCCACGAGCGCCGCGAGGGCGAGGCCCGCCAGCAGCCACGGTCCGGCGGCCGCGGCGGCCGGGGCGAAGGCGGCGAAGACGCCGGCTCCGATCATCGAGCCGAGCCCGATGACGACGGCGTCACCGGTTCCGAGGCGGCGGGCGAGGGAGGCGGGCGGAGTCACCGGACACTTCTACAGCACCGAGGGGAACGGGAGGTGTCGCGGCCTCTCCGATCGCGCTTCAGCCGGGCTTCAGCGCAGCGGCCGTAGCCTGGCCCGAGCCGCGCTGCGTCGCGGGACGTGCTCGGAGGACGCCATCCGCATCCTGGTCGTCGACGACGAGATCAACCTGCTGCGCGCTCTCGAGACGGGCCTCGAGGCCGAGGGCTTCGCGGTCGACACGGCCACCACCGGCACGGACGCCCTCTGGCTCGCGCAGGAGGCGGAGTACGCGGCGATCGTGCTCGACCTGATGCTCCCCGATGTCAGCGGGTTCCGCGTCTGCGAGCGCCTGCGCGCCGCCGAGGACTGGACGCCCGTCCTGATGCTCACCGCCAAGGACGGCGACCTGGACCAGGTCGAGGCGCTGGACACCGGCGCCGACGACTACCTCACCAAGCCCTTCTCGTTCCCCGTGCTCGTCGCCCGGCTGCGGGCGCTCATCCGCCGGGGCGCGGCCGAGCGGCCCGTCGTCCGGGTGGTGGGCGATCTGGTGCTCGATCCGGCCTCGCGGCGCGTGGAGCGGGGCGGCGTTCCGATCCCGCTGACCGCGCGGGAGTTCAGCGTGCTCGAGTACCTCGTCTCGCGCGTCGGCGACGTGGTCTCCAAGCGCGACGTCCTCGGCGCCGTGTGGGACTTCGACTTCGACGGCGACCCCAACATCGTCGAGGTCTACGTCCGCACGCTCCGCAACAAGATCGACCGGCCGTTCGGAGTCGAGACCATCCGGACGCAGCGCGGCGCCGGCTACTCGCTGGTCGCGCCGTGAGGCGCGTGCGCACCCGGATCACGCTCGCGGCCGCCGCCGTGGTCGCGCTCGCAGGCGTGCTGGGCGGCGTCGTGTTCACCCTGGTGCTCTCCTGGGTCCTCGCGTCGAGCGCCTCGACCGCGGCCGAGACGGAGGCCGAGCGCGCGGTCTCCCTGGTCGAGAGCGGCGGAGCGGAGGCGGTCCGCGCGTCGGAGGGAATGCTGCAGCTCGTCGTCGCCGGCCGGGTGGTCGCGGCGGGCGAGGACGCGGAGGACCTGCCGGCGCTGGCGACCGAGGAGGGCGAGGACCCCGTCACCGTGGCCGTCGACGACGAGGATCCCCTGGTCGTCGCCGCACAGGAGCTCGACGACGGGTCGCTGGTGGTGGTCGGCGTGCCGGACGAGGGCCGGGCGGAGGCGGTCGCGACCACGATCGCGCTGCTCGCCGTGGCGGTCCCGCTGCTCGTCGCCTTCGTCGCGGCACTCTGCTGGGTGGTCGTCGGGAGGGCGCTGCGCCCCGTCGACCGGATGCGCGCCGAGGCCGAGGCGGTCACCGCCGCAGAGCTCGACCGCCGGGTCGCGGAACCCGGCTCGGGCGACGAGATCGATCGGCTCGCGCGCACCCTGAACCGCATGCTCGAGCGTCTCGAGAGCGCCCAGGAGCGGCAGCGCCGCTTCGTCTCGGACGCCTCGCACGAGCTGCGCTCCCCCGTCGCGGCGCTGCGGCAGACCGCGGAGGTGGCGCTCGCGCATCCCGACCGCCTCGACTCCGCCCGGCTCGCCACGACCGTCGCCGAGGAGTCGGTGCGGATGGGCGGGCTGATCGAGGGACTGCTGCTGCTCGCCCGGGCCGACGAGGCGAGGCTCGCGATCGCCGGTGCGCCGGTCGACCTCGACGACCTGGCGCTGCGCGAGGTGCGGCGGCTGCGCGACTCCGGCGTCGAGGTGGACGCGAGCGGCGTCTCGCCCGTTCAGGTCGTCGCCGACGAGGTCCTGCTCTCGAGGGCGCTGCGGAACCTGGTCGACAACGCGGTGCGGCACCGCTCGGAGCGGATCGCTCTCGCGACGCGGGTCGACGGCGACGGGGCCCTGATCGTGGTGGACGACGACGGCCCGGGGATCCCCGCGGCCGAGCGCTCGCGGGTGCTCGGGCGGTTCGTGCGGCTCGACGAGGGGCGCGCACGCGACGCCGGAGGATCGGGGCTGGGGCTCGCGATCGTGGCGGAGATCGCGGGGGCGCACGGCGGGACCGTGACGATCGAGGACGCGCCGCTGGGCGGGGCGCGCGTGGCGGTGCGGGTGCCCCGGGAGCGCTGAGCTCGGGCCCGTCGCGGCTGCGCCGGCGCGGGCGGCGGCGCCTGCCCGCTCGCTCACGTGGTCGCGCCCGTCCGCGGGTGGGCGCGGAACGGGGTCGGGAGTGCCGCCGGACCCCGTCCCGCGGCCACTCGGTCCGGCTCGGGGGCCCGAGTCGACGCGGAAAGGGTTTCGAGGTGCTGGCAGGGCCCGTCTCGAGTCCGTTCGCACTCGCGCTCGCAGGAGGACGCGGATCGAGGATCCGGCGGACGATCCACGGCACCTCGGGGGATCCGAGGCGCTCGCGGACGGTCCCGCGCTTCAGGCTGGCTTCAGCGGCGGCTCGCGAGAGTGGTCACGGCGTCGAGGAACGGCGCCGGAGAAGGAGCCGATCATCATGCAGAAGAAGACCACGATCATCGCCGGAGCGGCCGGAGTCCTCGTGCTCCTCGGAGCCGGCACCGGGATCGCCTACGCCGCGACCGACGGCTTCGAGGGGTCCGACCGGCTGACCGGAGCGGACCTGGACCGGGCGAGCGAGGCCGCGCTCGCCGAGATCGGCGGCGGCACAGTGACGTCGGCCGAGCGCGAGGACGACGGCGCCTCGGGCTACGAGCTGGAGCTGCGCGGCGAGGACGGACTCGAGTACGACGTGCGGCTCGACGACTCGTTCGAGGTGCTGTCCGCGGACGCGGACGCGGACGACGACGGCCGCGCCGTCACGGGCGGCGCCGCGGGCACCGGCGCGGACGCCTCCGACGCACCCGACGCACCCGCCGTGGGAGCCGTCGACGCCGACGACCTCACCGGCGACGAGCTGGCCCGCGCCTCCGAGGCCGCGCTCGCAGCCGTCGGCACGGGCACCGTGACCGAGGCCGAGCGGAGCGACGACGCCGACCACGCCTACGACGTCGAGGTCACGCGCGAGGACGGCACCGACGTGGACGTCGACCTCGGCACCGACTTCGCGGTGGTCGCGACGAACGACTGACGCCGGAGCGGGCGGGGGTGATCAGCCGTTCCCGTTCCCGTTGCTTCCGCTGTTCCCGTTCCCGTTGCTGCCGCTGTTCCCGTTGCCGTTGCCGCCGCCGTTGCTGCCGTTGCCGTTCCCCGGCGTCTCGCCGGCGGGCGGCTCCTCGGCCGGCGGCTCCTCGGCGGGCTCCGACTCCGCGGGTTCCGGAGCCTCCTCCTCGGGGGACTCCTCCTCGACAGGAGCGGTCTCCTCGGGCACAGGGGCGGGCGCCTCCTCGGTCTCGACCGGCGCGGGCTCCTCCTCGACGGGAGCCTCCTCCACGGGAGCCTCCTCGGCGGGCTCCTCCTCCTGGGTCTCCTCGGGAGAGGGCGCGGGAGTCGGGACCGCGGCGATCGCGGCCGCGAGGTCGCTCCGCACGACCTCGATCTCGGCCTGCACGGCCGAGGCGCGCTCGGCGGTCACGCTGCCCGCCTCGAGAGCGGCGTTCAGAGCGGCCTGCAGGGCCTCGAGCTCGCTCAGGGCGCCGGCGAAGTCGTCGACGGAGGCCCGCTCCGCGACGGCGACGACCGCGTCGTCGAGCGTCTGCGCGGTGGCGTCGTCGATCGAGGAGTCGGACGCGGAGCAGCCCGAGAGGACGAGGACCGCGGCCAGGACGGCGGCGGGCCAGGAGCGGCGCGCGATCACGAGCGGATGCTCTCGCGCAGGCGCTGCAGGTGCTCGCCGAGCTCGCCGTCGACGGCGGGGAGCGGCGTCTGCTGGTCGCCGCCGAGCAGCACGACGGCGAGGCCCACGGCGATCGCCACCAGGGCCAGCACCAGCACGAGCAGCCACGGATTGGGTCCGCCCCGGCGCTGCGGGGCGCGGCGGAGCGGGACGGCGGCGGTCGCCGGAGGACCTGCGACGGGCGCCGGGGTCGTCCCCGTGCCGACGGGCAGCACGGACGTCGCTCCGTCTGCCCCCTCGTGCACCGGGTAGACCGCGGTGGCGTCAGGCGTCGTGCCGATCAGCTCCGTCGTGCCGATCAGCTCGGTGGTGCCGATGACCTCGGTGGTGCCGACCGGCTCGGTGCGCACCGCGGTCGGCGGCACATCGGGCAGGACGATCGCCGTCGGCGGCCCGTCACGGCGGGGGTCGATGAGCTTGCGCGCCGACTCGGCCACCTCGAGCGCGGTCGGGCGCTCGTCGGGCTCGCGTCGCGTCATCGCACCCAGGAGCCCCGACCAGCCGCTGCCCAGCGACGCCGACACCTCGGGGTCGCGCAGCAGGCGGGCGAGGGTGACCTCGATCGCGGTGCCCGTGAAGGGGCGCTTGCCGGTGAGCGACTCGAGCAGCACGAGTCCGAGGGAGTAGATGTCGCTCGCCGCGGTGAGCGGCTGCCCGTGGGCCTGCTCCGGGCTGAGGTAGGCGGCGGTGCCGATGAGGGTGCCCGGCGAGGTGATGCGGGTCGCATCGATCAGGTAGGCGATGCCGAAGTCGGCGAGCTTGGGCCGGAACTCGCGGCTCGTGAGCGGGCTCGGCACGAGCAGGACGTTCGACGGCTTCACGTCGCGGTGGACCACTCCGGCGGCGTGCACCGTGTGCAGCGCCTCACCGAGGTCGGCGGCCATCGCGGCGACGTCGTTGGGAGCGACCGGGCCGGTGGCGAGGCGCTCGGACAGGCTCGGCCCCTCGGCGAGCTCCATGACCATGTAGGCCTGGCCCCCGGTGTCGTCGCCGCCGTCGTGCGCGTCGTAGAGGGTGACCAGCGCCGGATGGTTGAGAGCCGCGAGCAGCCGGATCTCGGAGGACTTGCGCTGCAGGTCCTGCGCGTCGTCGATGCCGGCCGCGAACATCTTCAGGGCCACCGAGCGGCCGAGGATCTCGTCCCGCGCGCGGTAGACGGTGGCCATGCCGCCGCGGCCGATCAGCTCCTCGATCGTGTACCGGTCGCCGACCGTCGTTCCGACGACACGGGTCTCGCCCGTTCGGTGCGATGCCACGGGGTTCCTCCTCGCGCGGTGGGTGCTGCGGCTTCTGCCGCGCCCCCCCGGTGCGACCGTCGTTCCAGGGTAGTACGTCGCGCCTGTGGGCCGTAGGGGCCACGGGACGCTGTCAAGCGGGTGCCCCGCCTCCGGGGGCGGACGTAACGTCGAGACCATCCAACGGAGGGAACAGCATGACGCACCACGACGGCCAGGGATCGACGCACGACGACGACCACGGATCGACCCTCGAGGACCAGGGGTCGACCATCGGGAAGCCCGACGGAGCCGCGGCGCCGACGTCGAGCGAGAGCGAGACCATCGAGAAGGACATGACGGAGTCGCCCGGCAGCGAGCGCGAGACCGCGGCGAAGCAGGACAGCGCTCCGGACCAGAGCGCGACCGAGGTCTCGGGCGAGGCCGAGGTCAAGGCCGTGCCCGGCACGGGCGGACCGGACGACGTCGGAGACGTCGAGGTGCCCCCGGGCGAGGTGCACCTGAACGGCAAGCCGTTTCCGGGTCATGCCGGAACGGCATGATCCGACACGACCCGGAAATCCTCTTTCAGCGGCTGCGCCGCGGGGTCATGCCGGAACGGCATGATCCGACACGACCCGGACATCCTCTTTCAGCGGCTGCGCCGCGGGGTCATGCCGGAACGGCATGATCCGACACGACCCGGAAATCCTCTTTCAGCGGCTGCGCCGCGGGGTCATGCCGGAACGGCATGATCCGACACGACCCGGAAATCCTCTTTCAGCGGCTGCGCCGCGGGGTCGTGCCGGAACGGCATGAAGACTGAGGCCTGAGTCCCCGACCCGCTAGAGCTCGACCGGCTCCAGCACCGACGGGTCGTGACGGTCGACCGTGCGGGAGTTGTTGACCCGCCGGTCGACCGGGTACGCCGTGATGGTGGAGGCCACGGCGACCGAGGCCCGATCGAGGGTCGCGAGCATCTCCTCCGCGGAGTCGAGCGGCTCGGGACGCAGCCACTCGTCGCGGACGTCGGGGGTGAGGAAGACCGGCATCCGGTCGTGCACCTCGCCCGAGGCGTCGCGCGCCTCGCGGGTGATGATCGTGAACGAGACCCGCCACGCCTCCCCCTCCTTGCGCGCCGTGTAGAGGCCGGCCGCCGCCAGGATCGGCTCCTCCCCGTGCAGGAACCACGGCTGCTTGCCATCGGCGCGCGCCTCCCACTCGTAGTAGCCGCGCATCGGCACGATCGCGCGCTGCTTGGCGAAGGCGCCGCGGAAGAGCCCGTTCGAGGCGACCGACTCGAGTCGCGCGTTGATGGGGGACGGGCCCTTCCCCTTCGCCCACGAGGGGGTGAAGCCCCACGAAGCCAGTTCGATCTCGCGTTCGAGCGCTCCGTCGTGGAGGCGCTCGCGCACGATCGGCGCGGAGTCGGTGGGGGCGACGCTGAAGTCCGGCGCCCAGTCGGCGGCCCTCCCGCCCGCCGCGACGAACTCGCGGATCAGCTCATCGGTCTCGGAGTCCATCGCGAAGCGGCCGCACATGGGAGGAACGCTACGCCCGAGGGGCGACAGCGGCCAGCAGGGGGTCGGGGCGCACCCGGCGGATCGTCGCGACGGCGAGCCCCGCGACCATCACCGCTCCTCCGATCAGCTCGCCTGCCGAGGGCGCCTCGCCCAGCAGAGCCCAGGCCGACAGGACCCCGACGACGGGCACCAGGAGGGTGAACGGCACGACCGACGCCGCCGGGTAGCGGGCGAGGAGCGAGTTCCAGATGCCGTAGCCGACGAGCGAGGCGAAGACCGCCGTGTAGAGGGTGCTGAGCACCGCCGCCGTCGAGAGTCCCGACAGCGCGCTCGCCATCGCAGGCCCGCCGTCGACGAGGAGCGAGAGCAGCAGCGCCGGCACCGGGACGACGAGCGCCGACCACACGACGAGCGAGAGTCCGGAGGCGCCCTTCGCGCGGCGGGTGAGCACGTTGCCGATCGCCCACGACAGTGCCCCGCCGAGGCAGACGACGAACGGGAGCCACGGCGCGGTCGTGCCGTGGGCGATGCCGACGATCACCAGGCCCGCCACTCCGACGGCGAGACCCGCGAGCTGACGGGGGGTCGGGCGCTCGCGCAGGACGACGGCAGCGATCAGCACCGTCAGCACGATCTGCGCCTGGACCACGAGCGAGGCGAGTCCCGCGGGCATGCCGAGGGCGAGCGCCAGGTAGAGCAGGGCGAACTGCCCCAGGCTCATGAAGGCGCCGATGACGAGGACGGTCCGGAGCGGAGCCTCGGGGCGCGGCACGAAGAAGACGGCCGGTACCGCCACCACCGTGAAGCGCATCGCCAGGAACAGCAGTGGCGGCACGTCCGCGAGACCGACGTCGATCACGACGAAGTTGAGCCCCCACAGCAGGACGACGACGAGGGCGAGGAGGCTGTGGCGACGGGACATGCCTCGAGACTGTCCGACGCGAACCGACAGCACCAGCGCAGGTCGCTACCGCCGACCCGGTAGCGTGCGTTCATGATCGAGCCCTCCGCCCTCCGTGCACTGATCGCCGTGCGCGACTGCGGGACCGTCGCCGCAGCGGCGGAGGCGCTGGGATTCACTCCGTCCGCCGTGTCGCAGCAGCTCAAGCGGCTCGAACGGCAGTCGGGCGGCGCGGTCGCTCAGCGGGCGGGGCGCTCGGTGTTCCTCACCGAGCACGGTCGCTCGCTGGCCGACCGCGGCGAGCGCCTCCTGGCCGAGCTCGAGGCGCTCGAGCACCTGGGGGCCGCGCCCGCCGAGGAGGTGACCGGCACGCTGCGCATCGCCGCGTTCTCGACCGCGATGCGCGGGCTGCTCGTGCCCGCGCTGGCCGTGATACGCAGGCGCGCGCCCGGACTGCGGATCACGCTCGACGAGCTCGACCCGTGGGAGGCGGCGCAGCGGCTCGAGCGCGGCGCCGCGGATCTCGCGGTTCTGCACGACTGGCCGGGCCTCTCGCTCGATCTCCCCTCGTCGATCGAGACCGAGACGCTGCTGGAGGACCGGGCCGACGTCCTGATCCACCGGGAGCACCCGCTGGCCTCGAGTCCGGCGCTCGCTCCGAGCCGCCTCGCCGACGAGACGTGGGTGAGCATCCCGGCGGGCGCCATCTGCCACGCCTGGCTGCTGCGCACCTTCGCCGGCACCGGCCGCCTGCCCGACATCGCCTACTACGACGAGGACTTCAGCACCCACATCGCACTCGTCGAGGCGGGGGCGGCCGTGGCGCTCGTGCCGCGCCTCGGCCGCGAGCCGCTGCCGGAGGCGGTGGTCGCCGTGCCCGCCGTGGATCCGGTCTCGACGCGGGTCGTGTCGGCGGCCTGGCGCCGCTCGAGCCGGGGCAGCCCGGCGCGGACCCTGGTCCTCCAGGCTCTGCGGGACGTGAGGCCCCGAGCAGCCGAGGCCGAGAGCTAGGGCCTGTCGAACAAGAGATCGCCGTCGCGAGCACGGCCTGGTCGTGCGAGCTGCAAGGAGGACGCCGAAGGCCGATGCGGGCATCGACCGAGGGTTCCGACGCCGCAGATCGTGCGATCAGGCCGAGCGGAGCACGCGAGATCGTGTTCGACAGGTCCTAGAGGGCGTCGGCGTGCTGCCGCGCCGGCACCCGGCTCTTCGCCGACCAGAACCGCATGAGCGCTCCGGCGAGGATCGAGCCGAGAGCCCCCGCGGCCAGGTCGGCGAGCGTGTCCTCGTAGGCCACGAAGATCGACTCGTCGACGAAGCGGTGGCCCGCCCACTCGCCCCACTCCCACAGCACTCCCGCCGTCGTGCCGAAGCACGCGCAGAGCACGATCGCCGGAGCGAGCGGCCCGCGCTCCCCCGCGACGGTCGGCACCACTCCGGCCCGCGCCGCGACGATGTACGCGACCGCGGCCGCCAGCCCGTTCAGGGTGAAGTGCACCACCAGGTCCCACGCCGCCCACGCCTGGTACAGCTCGAGCACGCTGCTCCAGGAGGCGACGAGGAGCGAGACGCCGAACGCCGCGTCGAGCGCGGGCCGGATGCCGAGGAAGCGCGTGAGCACGAGCCCGATCGACGACAGCGCGAACACGGCGACGTCGACGAAGCCCCAGCCGATGCCCGCCGCGACGATGCTCGCCGCTCCCAGCATCCGGACGGCGTCGGCGAACCACTCGCCGCGGGTGCGCGGCGGCTGGAGGAACGTGTCGACGAGGACGGCGGCGCTCACGGTGCCGTGAACCGCAGCACGGCCTGGACGGGCTCATGGTCGGAGGCGGCGGCTCCGTCGTAGCGGACCGCGTTGACGCCCGTCGAGACGACCTCGAAGGCGCCGGCGGTCACCGCGAGCCAGTCGATGCGCCGGCCCGGGCGCGGTGCGCGGTAGTTCGAGTAGGTGCCCCACCCGGGCGTCAGGTGCCGGCCTGCGACCACCCAGGAGTCGGCGAGCCGGCCCCCGTCCAGCAGCGCCCGGTACGGGGCGGAGCCGGCATCCGTGTTCGCGTCGCCCAGGACGATCGCCGGGCGATCGAGCGCGACGACCCGCTCGGCGAGCAGCCGGGCCGAGTGCAGTCGGGAGTTGCGCGAGAGGTGGTCGAAGTGGGTCGACACGACGGTCAGCTCGCGGTTCGTCGCGTGGTCGACGAGCTCGGCGATCACCGCCGTGCGCGGGATGCGGTTGCCCCAGCTGCGCGATCCCGCGACGTCCGGGGTGTCGGACAGGGCGATCTGCGACCAGTGGCGCACCGCGAAGCGGCGGCGGTCGACGAAGAGCATCACGCGCTCTCCTCCGCGGTCGGGATCGCGCCCGAAGCCCATGCCCTCGAAGGAGGAGCCGAGCACGTCCTGCACGAACGCCGCCTGGTCGGGCAGCGCCTCCTGCACTCCGAGGATCGACGGGCGCTCGGTCTCGAGCAGGCGCCGCACCAGCGGCTGCCGACGATCCCAGAGGTCGACCCCCCGCGAGGTGAGGCGCGGCATCCGCCGACGGATGTTGTAGGTCATCACGTGCAGCTCGGGCGCCTCGGTCGGACCGATCAGGGGCGTCGGGTCGGTCATGCCTCCACACTACGTCCGCCGCCCGGGCCCGAGCCGGAGGCTCGGCGAGGCGTGCGGAGGCGGCCCCGTGCGCCCCTACTGTTCGAGGATGACCCTCTCCCCCGCCCTGGCGGACCTGTCCAGCGCCTCCTTCGTCTCGCTCACGACCTTCCGGAAGACCGGCGTCGGGGTCTCGACCCCCGTGTGGATCGCCCGGGACGGCGACGACCTGATCGTCACCACTCCCCGCACCAGCGGCAAGGTGAAGCGCCTGCGCAACGACCCGCGGGTGACTCTGGTGCCGTGCGACCGCCGCGGCCGCGTGAAGGAGGGGGCCCCCGTCGTCGAGGCGAGCGCCCGGATCGTGTCGGACGAGGACACGGTGGAGCGGCTGGGTCGGGTGTTCCTGGGCAAGTACCGGCTCGAGTACCGCGTGTTCATGGTGATCGAGCGCCTCGTCAGCCGCGGTGACCGCACCCGGGTGATGCTGAGGATCTCCTGAGTCCTACACCCCCGCGCCCGTCACCGGAAGGGCCTCCGGTCGGCGCCCGCCGCGCACTACCGTGGGGCGATCGCACGCCGGTGCCCTCGTGCGCCCCCGCGCCGACCGGCGGTCGTCAGAAGGAGCACGTATGAGCATCGGAGCAGGGATCTTCCTCCTCGTCGTCGGCGCGGTCCTGGCCTTCGCCGTGGACGTCCAGCTGGCCGGCGTCGACCTGACGCTGATCGGATACATCCTCATGGCCGCCGGACTGGTGGGCCTGATCCTGGGCCTGGTCCTGATGACGCGCCGTCGCCAGGCCGTCGCGACCACCCGTTCGGCCGTCGACCCGGCCAGCGGCGAGCAGGTCACGCGTCGCACGAGCGAGACGGACGGCCCGCTGATCTGATCGGCGGACATCGGTCCCGACGGGACGACGAGAAGGGGCGAGCCGGCATCCGGCTCGCCCCTTCCGGGTCGTGCGAGGTCTACTCGTCGTCGGCGTCGCCGCCCGAGACGGTGTCGGTGTCGCCGCCGCCCTCGGACGTGTCGGTCCCGGTGCCGTCGGGGAGCTCCTCGGTCTTCTCGACGTCCTCGTCGGTGGTGCGGTCGCTGCTCATGCTGCTCTCCCTTCGTCTCGGCGGTCTGCCGAGACTCCCACTCTGCTCCTCGACCGCGTCGGACGGCAGGGGGTAGCGGGCACCGGGTCGACGTGTCAGGACGACTCGGCCGCGCCGAGGTTGCCGGCGATCGTGCGCAGCGTCGCGACGGTGACGGCGTACTCCCGCTCGCCCACTCCGGCGGTGGCGGCCGAGCGCTGCTCGGCGACCACCTCCTCGAGCCGCGCGGTCGCGACTCCGCCCCGCTCGGTGAGCGCGTAGAGCTCGGACTCGACGACGACCCAGCCGCTCTCGAGGAGCTCGGCGAGCTGCTCGGCCGCCGACTCCCCCGCCGGGTCCTCCGCGGTCGGCGCCCGGAGGAACGGGGCGAGGGCGCGGTCGAGGTCGGCGAGCGCCGACGGCCCGCGCTGCAGCTGCTGCAGCAGCTGCCACTGCCTCCGCGTCACGCCGTGCTCCTCGAGGGTGACGGCGAAGCGCTCGTCGACGAGGCGCTCCACCAGGGTCAGCCAGTATCCGATCGGTCGTTGATCAGCCATGGCGTCACGATACGCCCGAGCGGCACGGGAGGCACGTGCTCCGCGGTCAAGGGCCAGCGGGCGCGGGGCGTTCTCCGCTTGACTGGGACGGTCGCCGATCGTCGGCGCGCCCGGGGGAGGTCACATGGCGAACCATCGATTCGAGCTGCGGTCGGGTCGCGGCATCGGAGTCTCGGCGGCGGGCGATCCGGTCGCCGATCGTCTGGTCGTGCTCTGCCACCCGACGCCGGGAGCGGGCGGCTTCGACCCCGATCCCCTCGTCACGGGACCCTGGGGCCTGCACCTGATGATCCTCGACCGCCCGGGCTACGGCGCCTCGGACCCCGTCGATCCGCGGCACGCCCGCGTGCAGGACCGGGCCGACGACCTCGCCGAGTACCTCCGCCGCTCCGAGCGGACCGCACGGATCATCGACGGGGCCGAGTTCGGCAGCGTCGGCGTGGTGGGCTGGGGCTCCGGAGGCGTCTTCGCCCTCTCTCTCGCGGCGCGGCACCCCGATCTGGTCGACCGCCTCGCGATCGTCGGCACGCCCGCACCGCCCCAGGCCGGGGTGCTCGTGCAGCCGACCACGGCCTGGGAGCGCCGCGACGTGCTGCCCGGCGAGGGGGCCGGGACCCTGGCGGGGACCCTGCCCGAGGGCACGCCGGATCTGACCGCGCTCGGCGTCGATCCCGACGATCCGGTGCTCGCCGGCACGCGCGGTCTGCGCAATCGGCTCGAGCGGATGCTCGGCGAGGGCTGGCGCCAAGGCCCGCTCGGGGCCGCGACCGATCTCGCCGCGCTCCGCGACGGGAGCTGGGCCGACGAGCTCGACGCGGTCACCGCGTCGGTGCTGATCGTGAACGGCGAGCACGACCCGGTCGCGGGGACCGAGGACGGGCGCTGGTTCCGCGGGCGCCTCGCCGACGCACGCACCGCGAGCGTGGCCGGCGCGGGCCGTCTCGCCCTGGTGCGCGAGTGGCGCCGGATCCTCGACCACGTCGCTCCGCTCGAGCGCGGGGCGCAGGGACGGTGAGGCGGCGCGCCGCACGACTCGGCGCCGGACCGCGCGTCCTCGCGTCGGCCCTGGCGGTGTCCGGGGTCGTGCACCTCGTGCATCCGCGGACCTTCGACGCCGTCGTGCCGCGCGGGATGCCGGGGTCGGCCCGCGCCTGGGTGCTCGTCTCGGGCGTCGCGGAGCTCGCGTGCGCCGCGGCGATGCTGCGGCCCTCCACGCGGAGGATCGGCGGCCTCGCCTCGGCCGCGCTGATGGCGGCCGTGTTCCCCGGCAACGTGCAGATGGCACGGGACGCGCGGCGTCCGCGGACCCGGGCGATCACTCTCCTGCGCCTGCCGCTGCAGGTCCCGCTGGTGCTCTGGGGCCTCGAGGCCGCCCGCTCGCGAGGGTGAGCACGGCCCGGCGCAAGCCCGCGCGCATTCAGCATCCGCCCTGCTAGCTTCCGGGGATGAGCGACCAGACGGCGGACGATCGCCGAGACCAGCTGACCAGCGCCCCGCAGGCGACCGAGGCGGATGCCGCACCGCGCATCGACGTCTCGACGACCGAGGCGGGCGACACCCGCATCGACATCCGCGAGGACGCCGCCGTGCGCCCGGGGCGCGTCGAGGACGACGAGGACGGCTCCGATGACTGAGCAGCGACGCGCCGCCCTGATCTACAACCCGGTGAAGGTCGACCTCGAACCGCTGAAGGCCTCGGTGACGCGCGCCGAGGGGGCCGCGGGCTGGGCCGAGACGCTGTGGCTGGAGACCTCCGTGGAGGACCCCGGAGCCGGGCAGACCCGCGAGGCGCTCGACGCCGGGGTCGACATGGTGATCGCGGCGGGAGGCGACGGAACGGTCCGCGTCGTCGCCGAGGCGCTGCACGGCTCGGGGATCCCGCTGGGCCTGCTGCCCTCGGGCACCGGCAACCTGCTCGCCCGGAACCTGAACCTCACCCTCGACGACATCGACAACGCGCTGACCGTGGCCTTCTCGGGCACGGACCGCGCGATCGACATCGGCATGATCGACATCGAGACCGCCGAGGGCCGCGACCGGCGCGCCTACGTCGTCATGGCCGGTCTCGGCCTCGATGCGAAGATGCTCGCCAACACCGACGACGACCTCAAGAAGCGCGCCGGCTGGCTCGCCTACGTGGACGCGCTGCGCAAGTCCCTGCTGGACAAGAACCAGCTCGAGTTCCGCTACCGGCTCGACGGCCAGAAGGCGCGCAAGGTGCGCGCGCACACGATCATCGTGGGCAACTGCGGCGCCCTGCCCGCCAACATCCTCCTGCTGCCGGACGCGGCCGTGGACGACGGCGAGTTCGACATCGTGCTGCTGCGCCCCGAGGGGTTCTTCGGCTGGGTGCAGATCATCTTCAAGGTGGTGTGGGAGAACGGCGTGCTGCGCCGCACCGGCGTCGTCGGGCAGAAGCTCATGGGCCTGACCAAGGAGGTCGCGGCCCTGCGGTACGTGAAGGGCAAGGAGCTGATCGTGCGCCTCGACAAGGCGCAGGAGATCGAGCTCGACGGCGACCCCTTCGGCTCGACCTCGGCGTTCCGCACGTGGATCGAGCCCGGCGGGCTCACCGTCCGGGTGCCCGCGTAGGCCCTCCCGCGCGCTCGCAGGCCGTCCACCCCTCCGGGTGGGCGGCCTGCGTCGTCACGGGGCGGCGTCAGCCGATCGAGCCGTCGCCCGTCCGGGTCGCGGCGTCGGCGTTCGGGGCCGAGACGGTTCCGGTCAGGACCGTCGGCGCCGAGAAGTGCGCGGAGACGGAGTAGCGGAGCTGCGCAGTGGAGTGGCCGGGCTCCAGGGCCCGGTCGCCCGCCCACCGGAAGACGAGGTCCACGGCCCCGCTCGCGTCGACGGTGCGGGCGACGAAGGCCCAGCCCACTCCGGAGACGCTGACGGCGGTCGACTCGAGCGTCGCCGTCGAGGGGTAGCGCACGACGACGCTCAGCTCGTGGACCGGCGCTCCGACTCCGGCGCCGTGCGCCCAGCAGTTCTGGATCTGGACGATCGTCTCGGCGCCCGTGACGCCCGTGGCGCCCCACGTCCCCCAGCTCGAGAGGGTGTCGAACGAGAGGGTGGAGTCGGAGGTGCGCGGGGCGGGCGCGGGCTGGGACGCCGACGCCGCCGGCGCCGCGAGGGCGATCGCGACGACCGGCGCGCTCCAGACGGCGGCGGTCACGAGCGAGCGGCGGTCGAGGGACGGGGCGCTCGAGAGCGCACGGAAGTGCTCCGGAGCGTGCGAGGACGCTCCGGAGTCACCCCCGAGGGGGGTGCGGGACATGCGGGTACTCCAGGGAGGGGGTGTTCCGGGGACGGGTGCTTCGCCGCTGAGCGGTCGGGAGCTTCGGGTTCCCGGCCGCGGGCCGCGAGACGTTCGGGTTCCCGCGGCGAGGCGCTGTGCCTCCGACGCGGGCGGGGATTCGGGTTCCCGCCCGCGGGAGGCCGTTCAGCGGGCGCGGTTGCAGCGCGGCTTCGGGTGCCGCACCCCATGCGCCTGCATGGACGTGCCGACCCTAGTGCGCGATCCGTCGCGTTGGCAATGGAATGACGTCGAAGACGGCCGCATTCGCTCCGGAACTGGTAATTTTCCCGCGCTTCTCGTTCCGGGAGCGACGGAATCCGAAGACCGCGGCGCAGAGCTCCGCCCACGACCGGGTCGGCCGGCGACGGCCGGATCACCGCCTCCCGAGGCCGGCCGCGAGGCCGTCGGGCCCGGCGTCAAGCCACCGCGGGGCGGACGCCGCGTCCCGTACCTTTCCCCCATGGGCTTCTTCGACCGCCGCTCGCTCGTGACCGCCGCCGTC
>NZ_JADILJ010000060.1 GCF_017355185.1 Rathayibacter sp. SD072
ACCGGCTCCGGGAAGACGGACGGAGGCGACGGACGGTGCGGCACGGGCACCGGCGCGACGAACGGCTCCGGAGCGGTCGGCGGCGCGGGTGCGACGAGGGGCTCGGGCTCGACGAAGGGCTCGGGCTCCGGTTCGGGTGCGACGAGGGGCTCCGGCTCCGGCACGACGACGGGCTCCGGCTCAGGTGTGGGTTCGGGCGCCACGACGGGCCTCGGCTCCGGCTCCGGCGTGAGCGCGGGCTCGGGCTCCGGCGCGACGACGGGCTCCGGCTCAGGGACGACGACCGGCACCGCGGGCGCCGTCGGCTGGGGGGCAGCGCCGGCTCCGAACGCTCCCCGACGACGACCCTCCGCGGGGACGAAGGACGCCACGGCCGGGTGCGGGAACTCGACGTGGTCGGTGTCGAGTTCGCAGAACTCTCCGATGACCGGCGCGACGGCCCCTCCGCCTGCGGCGAGCGCCGGAGCGAGCAGTGCCGGAGCGAGCAGTGCAGGGGCGACGACGGCGTGGTCGACCTCGTGCACGGTCGGCGCCTCGTCCGACTCCGGTCGCGCAGGATCGACCTCGAGGACGGGCACCGGCACCTCGGAGCGGGCGGGCACCTCGCGGGGCGTCCGCTCCTGCTTGAAGGCGGCGGCGCGGGGTCGGGAGAGGTCGGGGACGAAATCGGCGACCGCCGGGTTCGGGAACTCGATCGCGTCGGCGTCGAGCTCGCACGTCTCGCCGAGGACGGGCGCGGGGACCTCGAACACGGGGAGGTCCCGGGGCGGCACGGGCTCCGGGGCGGGCGGACGGGGCGGCACGGCGGTCCCGTGAGACGAGGCGTCGCGGTGATCCTGCGCGGAGTGATCCGGTTCCGCGTCGGCACCGGGGCGCACGAAGGAGAGCAGACGTCGGGCCGCGGTCGTCGCGCGCGCCATCAGCGCACGCTCCGTCCGGGCTCGTTCCGTCGTCCGAGGGTCATGTCTCCTCTTCGGAGCCCTCCGGTCGATCGGCTTGGTCCGTCGTGCGCTGCGGAAGCGCGTCCCCACCTGTGCATGGGCACAGTCTTCCGGTGCAGTGGCGCGAAACGAAACGCTGGGGGCACGGGACTCCCGCGTGTCGCCTCCTCCGCTCGACCCCGTGCGGGGGTGCGCGGAACCGGTGCGGCCGGGATGATCGGGGGATGGACCTCCCGTTCCCGCTCCCGATCGCCCCCATGCTCGCCAAGGCGGTCGCCGCCGTCCCCGCGCAGGACAGCGTCGCGGGCGGCTTCTCCTACGAGCCCAAGTGGGACGGATTCCGCGCGATCGTCTCGATCGCCGACGGCGTCGTCGAGATCGGCAGCCGCGGCTCCAAGCCGCTGACGCGCTACTTCCCCGAGCTCGTCGAGGCCCTCGCCCGCCTCCTCCCCGACGGCTGCGTCGTCGACGGCGAGATCGTGCTGGCGACCGGGCCGGAGGGCGCGCAGCGGCTCGACTGGGACCTCCTCTCGCAGCGCATCCATCCCGCGGCGAGCAGGGTCCGGACCCTCTCCGCCGAGACTCCTGCCATGCTCGTCGCCTTCGACCTCCTGGCCGTCGGCGGGCGCTCGCTGCTCGAGGAGCCGTACTCGGCGCGCCGCACCGCGCTGGCCGACCTGCTCGACGGCGTGCCGCATCCGCTCCACCTCGGACGCACCACCTCCGACGAGGCGCTGGCCCGTGACTGGCTCGACCGCTTCGAGGGCGCGGGGCTCGACGGAGTGATCGCCAAGCCGCTGGACGCCCCGTACGCCCCGGGGAAGCGCACGATGCTCAAGGTGAAGCACCACCGCACGGTCGACGTCGTCGCGATCGGGTACCGCGAGCACACGTCCAAGCCCGGCGTCGGCTCCCTCCTCCTGGGCCTCTTCGACTCCGACGGCGAGCTGCGGCAGGTCGGCGGCGCCTCGGCCTTCACCGACGCCCGCCGGCTCGAGCTCGTCGAGGAGCTCGCCGACGCGGTGGAGCGCGACGAGGCCGGGGAGCCCGTGCGCGGCGACGGCGAGCGGAGCCGGTTCTCGAGCGGGAGGGACACGTCCTTCGTCCGCCTGCGGCCGATCCGCGTGCTCGAGGTCCGCTACGACCAGCGCGAGGGCGACCGCTTCCGGCACACCGTGCAGTTCGAGCGCTGGCGCCCTGACCGCGAGGCGCGCTCGTGCACGTTCGAGCAGTTGGAGCAGCCGGTCGCCTACGACCTGCAGGACGTGCTGGGCTGAGGCTCAGTCGGCCGTCTTCTTCGCGCGGCTGGGCTGCACGCGGGGCGGCTCCCCCGGCATCTTGGGGAAGTCGGGCGGGAAGGGCAGCTCGCCGAGCCCGGCCGAGACGTCCCGCTCCCACCAGCCCAGCAGCGTCTCGAGCGTCCCGGGCGCGTCGTGCATGCGCGCCCACGGATCGCCCGTCTCGCGGAGCCGGTCGGGCACGGTGCGGATCGTGAACGCGGTCGGATCGACACCGTCGAGCTCGTCCCACTCCACGGGGCAGGAGACCGGCGCGTGCGGCAGCGGGCGGGGGCTGTAGGCGCCGGCGATCGTGCGGTCGCGGTTCGCCTGGTTGAAGTCGACGAAGAGGCGCTCGCCGCGCTCCTCCTTCCACCACGCGGTGGTGACGTCCCGGGGCATCCGGCGCTCGAGCTCGCGGGCGGCGGCGATCACCGCGTGCCGGACCACCAGGAACTCGTGCTCGGGCACGATCGGCGCGAACACGTGCAGACCCCGGTTGCCGGAGGTCTTGACGAACGGCTCGAGCCCGGCCTCGCGGAGGACCTCGCGGAGCACGTGCGCGGCGCGGACCGCCTCGGCGACTCCGGTGCCCGGCTGCGGGTCGAGATCGATGCGCAGCTGGTCGGGGTGGTCGGAGTCCTCGGCGCGCGAGGCCCACGGGTGGAAGACGAGCGTGTTCATCTGGGCGGCCCAGACCGCGACGGCCGGCTCGTCGATCACGAGCTGCGGATGCACGCGGCCGCTCGGGTAGGTCACCGGCACCGAGCGCACGTACTCGGGTGCGCCCTTCGGCGGGTTCTTCGAGAAGAACTGCTCGCCGTCGATCCCGGAGGAGAAGCGCTGCAGCGAGATCGGCCGGTCGCCGTTGGCCGCCACGAACGCGTCGCCCACAGCGATCAGGTACTCGGCGACCTCGCGCTTCGTGATCCCCGGCTCGGGGTAGAGCACCCGGTCGGGACTCGAGAGCCGCACCTCCCGCTCGCCGTGCGGTCCGGGGACGGTGAGGACGACGGCGTCACGGGGCATCCCCCCACGCTAGCCCGCGGCGCCGCCCGGCGACAGGGGACCGCCGGGGCGGCGGCGGAGGCGGATCGGCCCCTTCGCGCGGGAAGGATCGACGATCTGCCCGCCCTGGACGATGTCGATCTCGCCGCGGTCGACGAGTCGGCGCGCGGCGCGGCGCACCGGCTCCATCAGGGGCCGCCAGTCCTCGCCGCCGACCTTCCGCGCCACCTCCGACGGGCAGGCGGTCGAGGACGCGGCCCGGGCGAGCAGGACGGTGCGGATCTCGTCCTCCAGCCGCGCCTCCTCCGGCCCCACGCCGCGGCGGCGGCAGGCGTCGGAGCAGTACTTCACGTTCTCCCAGTCGCGCGCCCACTTCGCGCGCCACTGGATCTCGCGCCCGCAGGAGGCGCAGGTCTTGCTCTCGGGGCGGGCGGAGGACTCGCGGACGCGGTGGGCCATGCTCCGAGTCTGCGCGGGCGTCCGATCCTGTGCCACCGGTTGCGGGATGCCGAGGGGACCTGCAGGAGCCGGTGTCATACTCCGCAATGCGGCCCAGCGCCCCCGGCCGGTACGACAGGCTGGAGGGACCGTGCTGCGGCACGGAGGCGGGCCGTCCCGGTCGCCGCGCCGCACCCCGAACGATCAGGAGTCTCCGATGAGCCGTGAGAACCTCGCCACCACCTCCGACGCCGATGCGAGCGGGCACCACCGCGCCGCCTTCGCCGGCCTGTCACCGGAGGAGTTCAAGCTCGCGTTCCGCAATCACGCCGCCGGCGTCGCCCTGATCACGGCCGACCCGGGCACCGGACCCGTCGCGCTGACCGCGACGTCGGTGTTCTCGGTCAGCGCCGAGCCCCCGCTCTTCGTCTTCTCGCTGTCCGCCGCCTCCTCGAGCACGCCCGCGATCCGCGCCTCCGAGACGCTCGTCGTGCACCTGCTCGGGGCGCAGCAGCTCGACCTCGCCCGCCTGGGCTCGACCAGCGGCATCGACCGCTTCGCCGACACGTCGCTCTGGTCGCGACTGCCCACCGGCGAGCCGTACTTCCCGGCCGCCGCGGCGTGGATCCGGGGCACCGTCATCAACCGCATGGAGGCGGGCTCGTCGACGATCGTCGCGGTGCACGCCCTCGAGGCGCACGTGCCGGAGGACTCGGACGCCGCGGCTCCGCTCGTCTACCACAACCGCACCTGGCACCACCTCGGCGAGCACTCGCGCCTGGGCTGACCCGCTCGAACGCGAGAGCGGCCGTCCTCGGGGTCCGAGGGCGGCCGCTCCGGCGTTCCGCCCGGCTCAGTCCTCGCCGACGGCCACCGGGCGGCCGGGCGTGCTCGACCACTGCGACCAGGAGCCCGGGAACACCTGCGGGGCGAAGCCCGCGAGCGTGAGGGCGACCGCGTCGGCCGCGGCCGTCACTCCGGAGCCGCAGTAGACGCCCACGGGTGCCGACGCGGTGACGCCGAGGGACTCGAAGCGGGCGCGCAGCTCGTCGGCCGGGAGGAAGCGGCCGCTCTCGTCGACGTTCGCCGTGGCCGGAGCATTGCGCGCGCCGGGGATGTGCCCCGCGCGCGGATCGATCGGCTCGACCTCGCCGCGGAAGCGCTCCGGCGCCCGGGCGTCGAGCAGCACGCCGTGCTCGGGCAGGGCGGCGGCCTCGTCGATGTCGAGCACCGGGAGTGCTCCGTAGCGCAGCTCGACGTCGCCCGCGGCAGGCTCGACGGGTCCGGTCTCGAGGGGGCGGCCCGAGGCGGTCCAGGCCCGGAGGGATCCGTCGAGCAGGCGCACGTCGGCGACTCCCGCGTAGCGGAGCAGCCACCAGGCGCGAGCGGCGGACAGGTTCTTCAGGTCGTCGTAGACGACGACGGGCTGCCCCTGGCGAAGCCCCCAGCGCCGCGCCGCCTCCTGCAGCCGGTCGACGGAGGGCAGCGGGTGCCGGCCCTCCTCCGGTGCGCCGTGCTGCGCGAGCTCGTGATCGAGGTCGACGTAGACGGCGCCGGGCACGTGGCCCTCGAGGAAGGCGGGGCGCCCGTCAGGGCGATCGAGCCGCCAGCGCACGTCGAGGACGAGCGGCGGCGCGGGCGAGGCGAGGGCCGCCTCGAGCTCGTCGGGTGCGACGAGCACGGAGCTGCGGGCGGGGATGTCGGTCATGACGGTCCTTTCGAGGGGCGCGCTCACAGCGCTGTTCCGGGATTCAGGATGCCCTGCGGATCGAAGACCCGCCGCAGCGCGCGCTGCAGGGCGACGACCTCGGGGCCGAGCTCGCGGCGGGCCCACTCGCGCTTGAGCACTCCGACGCCGTGCTCGCCGCTGACCGTTCCGCCGAGTTCGAGGGCGAGGGCGAACACCGCGTCGGCGGCTGCCTCGGCCTGGAGGCGGGCGGCCTCGGAGTCGTCGCGGAGTCGGATGATCGGGTGCAGGTTGCCGTCGCCCGCGTGGGCGAAGACGTACACGTCGGCGCCGGTGCCGTCCGCGATCGCGTGCACCCTCCGGATCGCCTCGGCGAGCCGGGACCGCGGCACGGCGATGTCCTCGATGAGGACCCGCCCGCGCGCCTCGATCGCCGGGAGGGCGTCGCGGCGGGCCGAGGCGAGGGCGAGTCCCTCCGCGGGATCGAGCGTCGTCTCGACGCTCACGGCGGTGGGGGCGAGGACGGAGCGCACGGCCTCGATCTCCTCCGCCGCTCCGAAGCCGTCGGTCTGCACCAGCAGGAAGGCGCCGCCGCGCAGGGCGAGGCCGGTGCCGCGCAGCGCGTCGATGGCCCCGAGCGTGCGGTCGTCGACGAGCTCGAGGACGCTGGGCCGGAGCCCCGCCCGTGCGAGGGCGGTCGCGGCCTCGGCACCGGCGGCGACGTCGGTGAAGTAGGCGGCGGCGGTGGCCGTGGAGCGGGGCCGCGGCAGGAGGCGGAGCGTGGCTCCGACGATCACGCCCAGACTCCCCTCCGACCCCACGACCAGCGCGGTGAGGTCGAGACCGACGACGCCCTTCAGGGTGTCGCGGCCGAGGTGCACGAGCGAGCCGTCGGCGAGGACCACGTCCAGGGCGAGCACGGCGTCGCGGGTGACGCCGTACTTCGCCCCGCGCAGACCCCCGGCGTTGGTCGCGATGGTGCCGCCGATCGTCGAGATCTCGACGCTGCCCGGATCGGGGGCGTAGAGGAGCCCGTGCTCGGCCGCCGCGCGGTCGAGGTCGGCGGTGATCACTCCGGGCTCGACGCGCGCGATCTGGTCGACGGGGTCGATCGAGAGGATGCGGTCCAGACCCGAGACGTCGAGCACCAGGGCCCCCTCCCCCGCGCTGGCGCCGCCGGCGAGTCCGGAGGCGGCGCCGCGGGTCACGACGGGGAGGCCGTGCAGGGAGGCGTGCGCGAGGGTCGCGCGCACCTCGTCGACCGAGCGGGCGCGGACGACTCCCGCCGGCACTCCGCCCGGGGACCAGCCCGAGCGGTCGGCGCGGACCACCTCCACGTCGACGGCGCTCATGCTCCGGCCCGCACGATGAGGGGAGCCCCCTCGGGCGAGGCCCTCACCCGCTCGAGGAACAGCACGACGGTCGCGGCGACGGAGCGGTGCGACACGTCGTTGAGGACGTCGTGGCGTCCGCCCGCGACGAGGTGGATCTCGGCGTGCGGGGCGGTCCGGAGCACCGCGACGGCCTCGTCGAGGGGGCTGACCGGGTCGGCGTCGCCGTGCAGCGCCAGCAGCGGCGCCCGGACGGCGCTCGCCGCCACCGCGAGCAGCTCGGGCGGGAGGACGACGGTGGGAGCGGAGCCGGTCTCGCGCTCGAGCACGCCCGCATGGTTCGGGCAGGCCGTGCGGTCGCCGATGGCCGCGCCCCCGGAGCGGACCGGCAGTCCTGCGACCACGACGGCGTCGACCTCCGCGGTGGCGGCGATCTCGAGGGCGACCGCCGCTCCGGCGTCGGAGCCGACGACCACGACGGGAGCGGCGAGCGAGCGGTCGGCGAGCAGGGCGCGGGCGGCGTCGACCGTGCTCTCGGCCGTCGCGTCGCCGAGGACGCGGACCCGGTAGGCGTCGCGGGCGATCCGGGTGCCGAAGCGCTCGTAGACGGCCGGAGTCTCGCCGCGGCCGGCGAGGACGACGAGGGTGCCGCGCGGGGCGATCCCGTCCGGCTCGTCGAAGGCGAGGACGGGTGCGGTGGTGGCGGCGGGGGCGGTGACGGTCATGCGGGGACCCTCTCTGAAACGGTGGGGACGGGGACGGGATCCAGGAGCTCGGCGAGGGCGAGCGGCGTGCGGGCCGCCTCCGCCCCGCGCAGGCCGAGCAGGTGCTGGAGGCGCTCGTTGAGTGGAGCGGGGACGCCGGTGCGCCGGGAGAGCAGCACGATCTCTCCGGTCAGCAGGTCGACCTCGCTGCCGGCTCCGCGGGCGAAGCTCTGCCAGGTCGAGAGGCGGCCGGGGACGTGACCGGGGACGGGCTCGACGACGAGGCGGGTGCCGTCGTCCTCGGCGATCGCGCGGCCGTCGGCGAGCAGCACGGCACGCGCCTCCGCGGCGAGCGCCGTGCGCGCCCGCGTCCGCTCGTCGTCGCTCCCGGCGAAGAGGTCGAGGCCGTTCGCGGTGTTGACGATCAGCTTCCGCGCTTTCCAGGCGCTGATGCCGGGCACGGCGCGCGCGGCGAATCCGGCGCTGCGCAGGAGCGCGGCGTACTCCTCGGCGCGCGGGTCGAGCGCGTCCGGGTACCGCCCGATCCAGAGGACCCCGACGGTCGGGAAGGACGGCGAGACGACCTCGCCCGGTGCGAGGAAGCTCGCGGCGATGCCGATCGAGACGCCGAAGACGTCCCGGAAACGGCGCAGCGCCGCGTCCTCGGCCGCGAGGCCGTTCTGCAGGGTCAGCACCGGGAGCTCCGCCCCCGCGCCTCCTCCCGCGAGCGGCGTCCAGGCCCACTCGGCGAGCGCCGCCGCGGCGTCCTGCGCCTTGACCGCGAGCACGAGCACGTCGCCGCGGGTGGGAGCGACCTCCTCCGGGCCCGAGGCGACCGGGACCGCGACGGTCTCGTCTCCGGAGGGACGGCGCAGCTTCAGCCCCCGCTCGCGCAGCACGCGGAGCTGCTCGCCGCGGGCGACGAGGACCACGGCGTGCCCGGCGAGGTGCAGCTGGGCGGCGAGGACGGAGCCGACGGCGCCCGCCCCGATGACGACGATGCGGCCGCTCATGCCGGGACTGCCGAGACACGGGCGCCCGGGACCGCGGCCAGGAGCGCGCGCGTGTACTCGGCCTCGGGCGCGCCGAAGACGCGGGCGGTCGTGCCCGTCTCCTCCACGCGCCCCCGGTTCAGCACGACCACTTCGTGCGCCACGTCGGCGACGACGGCGAGGTCGTGCGAGACGAACAGGTACGCCACTCCGAGGTCCTGCTGCAGCTCGACGAGCAGGGCGAGGATCTGCGCCTGCACCGAGACGTCGAGGGCCGAGACGGGCTCGTCGAGCAGCACGAGGTCCGGGCCGAGGGCGAGCGCCCGGGCGATCGCGACCCGCTGACGCTGGCCGCCCGAGAGCTCGGCGGGCAGGCGCGGGAGGGACGAGGCGGGCAGGCCGACGCGGTCCAGCAGCTCCCGCGCGCGCTCGATCCGCGAAGCCCGGTCGCCGACCCGGAAGGAGACGAGCGGCTCGATCACCGACTCGAGCACGGTGAAGCGCGGATCGAGGGCCGCGAACGGGTTCTGGTGGACGAGCTGGATCCGGCGGCGCAGCGGTCGCCACTGCCGCTCGCGCGCTCCGGTCACGTCGACGCCCTCCACGAGCACGCGACCGCTGGTCGGCGCGACGAGACCGAGGGCGACGCGCAGCGCGGTGGTCTTGCCCGATCCGGACTCCCCCACCAGGGCGAGCGTGCGCCCGGCGTGGAGCGAGAAGGAGACGTCGTCGAGCGCGCGGAAACCGGCTCGGCGCCCCGGCAGCGCGTACTCCTTCACCGCGTTCTTGATCCGGAGCACCTCGGGAGCCGGCTCGACGCGCGTGAACCGCGGCGCGATCGTTCCGCCGTGCCCGAGCCCGGGAGCGGCGGCGATCAGAGCGCGGGTGCACTCCTCGCGGGGAGCGACCAGGATCCGCTCGGGCGTGCCCTGCTCCACCACGCGACCGGCGCGCATCACGAGCACGCGGTCGGCGCGGTCGGCGGCCACGGCGAGGTCGTGCGTGATGATCAGCAGCGAGATGCCCTGCTCGCGGACCAGCGACTGCAGGTGGTCGAGGATCCGCTTCTGCACGGTCACGTCGAGGGCCGAGGTGGGCTCGTCGGCGATGATCAGCCGCGGCTTCCCGGCGAGGGCGATCGCGATGAGCGCTCGCTGGCGGAGTCCGCCCGAGAGCTGGTGCGGATACTGCCGCGCGCGCAGGTCGGGATCGTCGATGCCCGCCTGCTCGAGTGCCTCGCGCACCTCGGCGGGCACCGAGCGGCGGTCGACTCCGCGCAGGCGCACGGCCTCGGCGACCTGGGCGCCGATCCGGAGCGTCGGGTTCAGCCCGACCATCGGGTCCTGCGGCACGAGGGCGACGACGCGGCCGCGGAGCCGGCGCAGCTCCTTCTCGGACGCCGCGGTGACGTCGGCTCCGCCGATCGTGATCGAGCCACCGGTGACGCGCCCGTTCGCGGGCAGCAGTCCCAGCAGGGCGTTCGCCGTCGTCGACTTGCCCGACCCCGACTCCCCGACGACCGCCACGATCTCCCCGGGCGCGATCTCGAGCGACACGTCGTGCACGACCGGCTGCCCGTCGTACGCGACAGCCAGGTGATCGAGACGGACCAGGGCGCTCATCGCTGCACCTCCTCGACGGTCTTGGCGACGTGGTTGAGCGAGAAGACGAGGAGTCCGACGAAGAGCCCGGGCAGGAGCGAGAGCCACGGGCTGGTGACGAGGTAGTTGCGCCCGGTCGAGATGAGGGTGCCCCACTCGGCGGCGGGCGGAGCGGCACCGAAGCCGAGGAAGCTCAGCGCGGCGACCGCGATGATCGCCGTGCCGAGGTCGAGGACGGCGAGGACCGCGACCGGACCCCAGGAGTTCGGCAGCACGTGCCGCACGAGCACCCGCAGGCGGGTCGCGCCGCCCGTCCGCGCCGCCTCGACGTAGGGCAGCGTCTTCACCCGGAGCACCTCGGCGCGGGTCGTCCGCGCGAAGCCGGGCAGGATGCCGATGCCGACCGCGAGGGCGACGGGCAGCGTCCCGAATCCGATCGCCGTGACGATCGCGAGGGCGAGCAGCAGCCCGGGGACGGCGAGCAGGACGTCGACCACGCGCATGATCACGGCGTCCACCACTCCGCCGGCGTAGCCCGAGACGACCCCGAGGGCGAGACCGCCGACGAGCGCGATGGCGAGCGCGACGACCGTCGCCTGGATCGTCAGTGCTCCCCCGTGCAGCACCCGGGCGAAGAGATCGCGTCCGAGCTCGTCGGTGCCGAAGAGGTGGGCGGGGCTCGGCGCCTGCAGCTTGTCCGCCGGAGCGGTCGCGAACGGGTCGTAGGCGGTGAACAGCGCCGGCGCGATCGCCGAGAGCAGCACGAAGACCGCGAAGGCGAGCGCCAGGAGGAAGCCGGGGCGGCGCAGGAGGAGTCGGAGCGTCCTGCACCGTCTCGCGCCCCGCCCGTGCGGGACGGCGACGGGAGCGGTCGCCGGGGCGGTCGTGACGGCCGCCCCGGGCCGGGTGAGTTCGAGCGTCATGGTCGAGCCGCCTTCGAGGTGTGGGTGATGCGCGGATCCAGGAGCGGGTAGAGCAGGTCGACGAGCAGGTTGATGCCCACGAAGACCGCGGCGGCGAGCACGACGATCGCCTGCACCACCGGCACGTCCTGGGTGAGCACCGACTCCTGGGCGAGGGTGCCGATGCCCTGCCGGGCGAAGATCGTCTCGGCCACGATCGCGCCGGTGACCGTGTTGCCCGCGAGGACGCCCAGGATCGTGAGGGTCGGCAGCGAGGCGTTGCGGAACGCGTGCCGCCACTGCACCGCCCCGCGGCCCAGGCCTTTGGCGCGCGCAGTAGTGATGTACGACTCCGCCTGCACGTCGGCGAAGCTGCGGGTGAGCACCTGGGCCAGCATCGCCGAGGTCGGGATCGCCATCGTGACCGCCGGCAGGATCAGACCCGCCGGAGTCGCGCTGCCCGTGGAGGGCAGCAGGTGCAGCGTGAAGGCGAAGAACTGCACGAGCAGGAGCCCGATCCAGAAGCCGGGGAACGCGACCCCCGCCGACGGGAGCCGGCCGAGCACGACCTTCAGCGGCCGCCACTGCACGTACGCCGCCAGGTACGCGAGCGCGGTCCCGCCGATCAGCGCGAGGCCGATGGCGAGCGCGCTGATCTGGAGGGTGCCCGGCAGTTTCTGGGCGATCAGCTCGGTGACCGGGATCCCCTTGGTGATCGACGTGCCGAAGTCGCCGCGCAGCGCGTCGGCCAGCATGCCCGCGTACTGCTGCCACACCGGCTGATCGAGGCCGTAGCGCGCCTGCGCCTCGGCGAGCTGCTGCGGCGAGAGGGAGTCGAGCTCCACGTTGTTCGCCGAGAGGAGCAGTGCCAGCGGATCGCTCGGCAGCAGCCAGAGCACCGCGAACGTGAGGGTGTACGCGGCCCAGAGCACCAGCACGGCCTGGGCGATCCTCCCGGCCAGGTAGCGGCCGAGATCTGAGGGCGCCGAGCGCACCCCGGTCGTGGCCGGCGCCGCCTGGAGCGTCGTCATCGCTGGATCCACGCGTCGGCGAAGTCGCCGAACGACTCCGAGGTGAAGCGGAAGCCGTGGACGCTCGAAGAGACGCCCGCCAGCTGCACCCGCTCGGCGAAGGGCAGCACGAGCGCGTTGTCGATCAGGTACTCCTGCAGGTCGGCGTACACCGCCGCGCGTGCCGTCGGGTCGATCGTCTGCACGCCCTCGTCGAGCAGCGCCTGCACCTCCGTCGCCTGCTCGGGCGCGAAGTTGTTGAGCGCCTGCGCCTTCGACCCGGCGACGCGCGCGTCGACGATCCACTGGATCACTCCGGGATCCGCTCGCGTGTAGTAGGTCGAGATGAGGTCGTACTGCCCGCTGCCGAGCACCTCGGCGCGCTGCGCGTTGGTGATCACGTTCAGCTCGAGCTCGATGCCGACCTGCTTCAGCTGGTCCTGGATCAGCTGGTCGCCCGCGCCGAACTGGGTGACGATCGGCACCGAGAGCGTGAGCCTCTCGCCGCCCTTCGAGCGGTAGCCGTCGTCTCCGAGCACCCAGCCCGCCTCGTCGAGCAGCTCCGCGGCGCCGTCGGGGTCGAACGCCAGCGCGTCCGAGTGGTCGGCGTAGTAGGGCGTGGTCGTGTTGTAGACGCTGGTGACCGCCGGGTACTCGGCGCCGAAGACCGTCGAGGCGTAGGTCTCGCGGTCGATCGCCTTCTGCACGGCCTTGCGCACCCGCTCGTCCGAGAGGATCCGCCCCTCGGAGACGTTGGGGTAGTAGTTGCTCGCCGGACCGGGCAGCGCACGGCTCTCGACGGTGTCGCCTCCGCCGGTGATCACCGCCTGGTCGTTCTCGGAGATCGGGTTGCGCGGCCATGCGATGTCGATCTCGTCGCTGGTCAGCTGGCCCACGCGCACGCTGTCCTCGGCGACGTAGGTGACGTCGATCCCGTCGAGGTGCGCCTCGCCCGTGTTCTCGCGCAGCGCCGAGCCCCACGCGTAGCCCTCGCGCTTGTCGAGCGTGATGCCCGTGCCCGGCGTGTAGTCGGTCAGGGTGAAGGGACCCGAGCCGACGACGTTCCCGAGGCAGCGCTCCTCCGGGGTCGCCGCGTACGAGGAGGCCGCGAGGATCGCGAGGTTCGTCGTCGACGTGCCCTGCAGGAACGAGGCGTTCGGGGTGGAGAACCGCACGGTCGCGGTGTCGGCGTCCACGACGTCCGTGCCCGCGTAGCCGGCGAGGTAGACGCCGCCGTAGGCCGACGGCAGCTCGGCGAGCGTCGCCCGGGCGCTGTCGAACGCGGTCTTCACGCTCTCGGCGGTGAACGCGGTGCCGTCCGTGAAGGTGACGTCGTCGCGCAGGTCGAAGGTGTACTCGGTGCCCGCCTCGTTGACCGTCCAGTCGGTGGCGAGCCACGGCCGGATCTCGCCGGTCTCGGGATCCTGGTCGGTCAGGGAGTCGGCGACGTTGCGGATCACGGTGCGGTGCTCGATCCAGTAGGTCTGGAACGGGTCGACGCACGAGAACGCGGCGTTGTCCGGGAAGAAGGCGAGCCGGAGCCGTCCGCCGTCGACCGGGGTCGAGGAGTCGGCGCCCGTGCCCGCCTCGGACGCGCCGGAGCAGGCGGTGAGGGCGAGGGCCGAGGCGAGGACGAGCGCCGCGGCGCGGGATCGTCGGAAGGGTGCGGTCATGTCGATGTCTCCAGGAGGGGTCAGTGCGCGGCGGCCGCGAGGCTGCGGGTGCCGGCGAGGAGGAGGGCGGCGTCGTCCTGCGGCGGGTGCACGCGGGAGGCGAGGACGTCGCGGAGGTGGCGCTCGAGCGGGTTGTGCCGCGTGAGCCCCGGGTTGCCGAGGGCGGCGACCGCGGTCTCGACCGCGGTGACCGCCGAGCGGGTGGCGAGCAGCTTGCCGAGAAGGACGCGCTCCGCGGCCTGCGGATCGCCCGCGTCCACGCGCGCGGCGAGCGAGAGCAGGACCTCCTCGGCCTGCACGAGCTGCGCCTGGATCTCGCCGGCGACGGAGCGGATCCGCTCGGTGGTCGCGATCGGCCGCCCGAGCGAGGTGGGGATCCGCTCGTTCGCGAACCGGACGAAGAAGCGCTGCGCGGCGCGCCCGACGCCGACGTAGAGCGCGGCGACCGCGAGTCCGAAGGCGCCGGCGGCCCCCGCCTCGGGAGGCAGCTGCGAGCGCGGCGTGCCGCGGAAGTGCTCGAGCGGGATCCGCACGCGCTCGTAGAGCACGTCGTGGGTGCTCGAGGCGCGCTGACCGAGGTGGTCCCAGGTCCTCTCGATCCGCACGCCCTCCGCGTCGCCGGGGACGATCGCGTGGCCGAGCTCCGGCTCCCCCGACCCGCCCTGCAGATCCACTGCCCAGACCAGGTGGTAGGCCAGGCCCTCGGAGCCGGTGGCGAAGCCCTTGCGCCCCTCGAGGACCCAGTGGTCGCCCTGGCGGCGGATCGTGGTGGCCGGGAGTCCTCCGCGGGCGGGCGCTCCCCACTCCGGCTCGGCCCGCACCGCGTTGAGCAGCACCGGTCGCTCCCGGGAGTCGGCGAGGACGGCGCGGTAGAGCTCCTCGGGCCAGACGCCCGTGCGGTCCTGCGCCGCGTGCTGCAGCGCGGTCATCGCCGAGATCAGCGCGACGGCCGGGTCGCCCGCGCCGAGGGCGCCGAAGACGCGCACGAGATCCACCGTCGAGGCGGGCCGGCCGCCGTAGCGGGTGCCGACCGCGAGGGTGAGCAGTCCGGCGTCGTGGACCGCGCGGATGCCCTCCCAGGGGAACTCGGCGGTGCGGTCGTAGTGCTCCGCCGTCTCGGCGAGTCGTGCGGTGACGCGGGCGAGGGCGCGGTCCGACAGATCGGCGGTGGCCGGCAGCGGTTCCGTCAGGAGCGTCACGCGGACACCTCCGCGAGCTCGCGCTCGGCCTCGAGCGGAGGCTGCGCCACGATCTCGCCTCGGCGCCCGGTCGCGTCGCGGTGCGCGAGCTCCTGCCGCACGAGGGGGATGAGGTACCGCCCGTAGTCGATCGCGTCGTCGAGGTTGTCGTACCCGCGGATCGAGATCAGGTCGGCGCCGAGATCGACGTAGTCGAGGATCGCCGCGGCCACGGTCTCCGGGGTGCCGACGAGCGCGGTCGACGCGCCCTGGGCGCCGGTGGCCGTCGCGGTCGGCGTCCAGAGCGCGCGGTCGTGCAGGTCCTTGCGCTTCGCGATGTCGAGCAGGCGCTGCGAGCCGACGTTCGCGGGGCCGGCGGCGGCGGGGGTCTGCACCCACAGCCCCTTCTCGCCCTTGCGCGGGTGCGCGGTGGCCGTGCGGCCCTGCAGGATCCCGAGGATCCGGTGCGCCTTCTCCCAGGCGAGCTCCTCCGTCGGCGCGATGATCGGCCGGAAGGTGACCCAGGTGCGCGGAGTGTCCGCGCGGCCCGCCGCGATCGCCGCGTCCGCGATCCGGTCGATCTGCTGCTGCGTGTCGGCCAGCGGCTCGCCCCACAGCCCGAAGACGTCCGCGAGCGCCCCGCCCTGCCGGTAGGCCTCGTCACTCGATCCCCCGACCGAGACCGGGATGTCGCCGCGCACCGGGCGGACCCGGGAGACGAAGTCCTCGAAGCGGTAGTACCGGCCGACGTGGTCGAACGGCTCGGTCGCCGACCAGACGCGCCGCAGGATCCGGATGTACTCCTCCTGCCGCGCGTAGCGCTCGGCCTTGTCGAGGCGGTCGCCCTCGCGGGCCTGCTCGTGGTCGCTCCCTCCGGCGATGAGGTGCACCACCGCCCGGCCGCCCGAGAGCTGGTCGAGGGTGGCGAGCGCCTTCGCCGCGACCGTCGGGTACACCGTGTTCGGGCGCAGCGCCACGATCGGCTTCAGGTGCTCGGTGGACTGCGTGACCGCCGCGGCGATCGTGAACGGGTCGTGACCGGCGCTGCCGTAGGGGACGAGGGTGTAGTCGAATCCGCCCTCCTCCAGGATCCGGGAGTAGCGGCGGAGATAGGGGACGTCGATCGCGCTGTCGGCGAGGCCGTTGACCTCGTTGGAGCGGTTGACGTTGATGGCGGAGATGAACTCGACGGCCACGGGAGGTCCTTTCAGGAGGGTGAGCAGAGCGCAGGAGGGCGCGGCGGAGGGACCCCGCTGAGAGGGTCGATCGCGTGCGGAGGAGTCGGCCGGACCCCGGAGGGGCTCGGCGCGACGAGCGAGTCGGCAGCAGCACGTCAGTAGCCGCGCGACAGGATCAGCGCGTCAGACGCGGCGCGTGAGAAGCCGCGTCAGAAGCGGCGCGTCAGAAGGAGACCGGACAGGAACATCCGCGCACCGGCGCGGAGGTGTTCCCGTCCTGGCGCATTCGCGCACAGGTCGACCCCTCGACTCCACGGCGCATCGCACGGTCGGCGCGGAGGGGCGCGGCCGGGGCGAGGGCACGGGAGGAGGTCATGTCCACGACGCTACGGGGCGGGGTCGCGGGGCGTCCAACGATGATTCCGGATGCGTTCCGATCGGCGCTCCCGATCGTTGGTAACCTCCCGACTCATTCGTCGCGAGGGACGTCACGCGCGCAGTCCGTGGGGTACGGGCGAGAGCCGCGAACGGGTCGTCCCGAACACCTCCGCGAGTGCGGCGAGCGCCGTCTCCTCGACGTCCGGAGCGAGTCCGCGGCGCGAGACGAGGCGGAGGTTCACAGAGCCCAGCGCGGGCAGGTCGCGGCGCACCTCGAGCCCCTCCGCGACGGCGCCCGCGTGCGCGGTGGGCAGGACGGCCACTCCGATGCCGGCGCGTGCCGCGGCGATGACCCCCTCGAGCGCCGCCGCCTCGGCGACCACGTGCACCTCGTGCCCGAAGGCGCCGAGCTGCTGCAGCGCCCGCTGGCGCATGCCGCACGGCTCGGAGTAGGCCACGAGCGGCAGCGGGACGCCCTCGGGCGCCTGCCAGCCGGGCGCCGCGTACCAGTCGAGCGGGAGGGTCGCGACCTGGCGTCCCGGCAGGTCGCCGCCCACGCCGAGGATCACCGCGAGGTCGACCACTCCTCGCGCCACGGCCTCGGCGAGCTGCGTCGAGCGGTCGAGGGAGAAGGTCAGCGGCCGGTCGTCGAACGCGCGCCGCAGAGTGTTGAGCAGGCGCGGCAGCAGCTGCTCGGCCGCCGGCTCGGTGAGCCCGAGGGCGAGCGGGTTCTCGGTGGCGGCGTCGAGCGCCTCGAGCGCGTCGTCGTGCACGGCGAGGATGCGGCGGGCCTGCACGAGCAGGCGCTCGCCGGCCGGAGTGAACCGCGCCTTCCGGCCCGCCTTCTCGATGAAGGTCCGCTCGAGGCGGCGCTCGAGGGTGCGGACGTGCTGCGAGACGGTGGGCTGGCTGATGTGCAGGGCGACCGCAGCACGGCCGAATCCACCGCAGTCGGCGATCGCCACGAGCGTGCGCAGGTGGACGATGTCGAGGGTCTCCGGCATGCTCCCGAGGCTAGGGAGGCCCTCGCCGTCGGGCGACCCGGACCGCAACACGGCGACACGGCGGCGCCCCCGCCGCGGACCGGAGGCCGCAGCGGGGGCGAGCGGAGCACGCGGGGTCAGTGCGCGAGCACCGGCTCCGCGGCGGACGGCTCCTGGGCGGCAGCCGATCGGCGGCGGAACAGCAGCACCGAGAGCACGGCGCCGAGCGCGAAGAAGCCCGCACCCCATCCGTAGGCCACCGCGTAGCTCTGGACCGCGGCCTGCGCTGCGACCAGCGAGGTGACCGGGGAGTTCGCCGCGAGGTAGTCGGTGACCGCGGTCGCCGCGAGCGTGTTCAGCAGCGCGGTGCCGATCGATCCGCCGACCTGCTGACTGGTGTTGACCATCGCCGACGCGACGCCGGCGAAGCGCGGATCCACTCCGCGGGTCGCCGTCTGCATCGCCCCGGGCATGATCGAGCCCATCGCGGCGCCGAGCACCATCAGCGCCGGCAGCACGTCGGCCGCGTAGGCGCTGTCGAGGTCGAGGCGCGTGAGCAGCAGCATCCCGACGACGCCGAGCAGCATGCCGGACGGCACCATGATCTTCGGGCCGAAGCGCGGCAGGAGCAGGTTGGTCGAGAGCTGCGCGGCGAGCACGAGCATGCCGATCATCGGCAGGAACGAGAGCCCCGTGCGGATCGGCGAGTAGCCGAGCGAGACCTGCAGGTAGTAGGTGACGAAGAGGAAGATGCCGAACATGCCGGCTCCGGCGATCAGCACCGCGAGGTAGGCGGCGCCGCGATCGCGGTCGAGCACGATGTGCAGCGGCAGCAGCGGGTGCTCCGTCGAGCGCTGGCGCAGCACGAAGCAGGCGAGCAGCAGCACGGCGGCCGCCAGCGGCGCCCAGGTCATCGGCGAGTCCCAGCCGTCGGACTCGGCGTTGGCGAAGCCGAGCACCAGCCCGAAGAGCGCTGCCGAGACGAGCAGCGTGCCCGGCACGTCGAGCCTCGGGCGCGGGCCGCTGCGCTCGATCGGCGGCACGAAGACGATCGCCCCGATCACGGCGACGACCGCGATCACGACGTTGATGTAGAGGTTCCAGCGCCAGTCGAAGCTCTCGGTCAGCACTCCACCGAGGAGGAGGCCTACCGCGCCGCCCGCGCCGGCGATCGCACCGAAGACGCCGAACGCCCGCGCCCGCTCCTTCGGCACGGTGAACGTCGTGGTGAGGACCGCCAGCGCGGTGGGAGCCAGCAGCGCGCCGAAGACGCCCTGCAGCGCGCGGGCCGCGATCAGCAGCTCGAAGCTGCCGGCGGCGCCGCCCAGGGCCGAGGCGATCGCGAAGCCGATCAGGCCGATCACGAAGGTGCGCTTGCGGCCGAGGAGGTCCGAGAGCCGGCCGCCGAGCAGCAGGAGGCTGCCGAAGGCGAGGGAGTAGGCGGTGACGACCCACTGGCGGTCGCCGTCCGAGAAGCCGAGGTCGGCCTGGGCGGCCGGGAGGGCGATGTTCACGACCGTGGAGTCGAGGACCACCATCAGCTGGGCGAGGCCGACGGCCACGAGGGTCCACCAGCGGCGGTTCGAGGGGGCCGGGGCCGCGGAGGCGGCGACGGCCGGCAGGGAGGAGGTCTGCGTCATGAGGGAGAACCTATACGAGACTGAGTGGTTCCGATACTGAGAAGTCTCGAAACTTCTCGGTTCCGCAACTCCCGGATTCCTGACCTACCCTGGAGCGACCAGCCGCC
>NZ_JADILJ010000061.1 GCF_017355185.1 Rathayibacter sp. SD072
GAGAGGTCCCACCATGCCCGTCCACGTCTACCTCGCCGGCGTCGAGGTCTTCGCCCCCGACGCCCGCGAGCGGGCCGAGCGCACGCGCGAGCTCTGCCGCCGTTACGGACTCGAGCCGATCTCGCCCCTCGACAAGGGCGACGTCACCGAGAAGAGCGGAGCCGGGGCCGGCAGCACCGCTCTCGCCGACGCGATCTACGCGAAGAACATCGCCCTCATCGAGCGGGCGGACGTGATCGTCGCCGACCTCAACCACTTCCGCGGACCCGAGCCCGACTCGGGCACCTCTTTCGAGGTCGGCTACGCGGTCGGCCGCGGGAAGCCGTCCTACGTCCACTCCGCCGACGGCGACACCGCGGTCGACCGCGTGCGCGCCTTCCACGGACCGGTCACGGCGACTCCGACCGGCTACGTCGACGCCGAGGGCATGTCGGTCGAGGACTTCGGCGCGCCGTTCAACCTCATGCTGTCCTCCTCGAGCACCGTCGTCCGCGGCGATCTCGAGGCGTGTCTGGCTCGGGTCGCAGCGGATGTCGAGGCCGGCGTGCTCGCGGGAACCACGTCGAGCCTCCGATGATCGGGAGGACCGCCGCCGACCCGTTCTCGAGCATCACGGAGCTGCTCCGCGCCCTGGAGTCCCGCGAGGTCTCGGCCGTCGAGGTGGCCGCCGACCGGCTCGCGGCGCTCGACGCGCAGAGCGGGACGGTCGTCGCCTGGGATCCGGAGGCGGTGCTCGTCGCGGCGCGGTCCGTCGACGACCGGCGCAGGAGGGGCGAGCCGCTCGGGCCTCTCGCCGGGGTGCCGCTGACCGTGAAGGACTCCTTCGAGGTCCGCGGCCTCCCGGGCAGCGCCGGAACGTCCGGCACGCTCCACCTCTCACGGCAGGACGCCCCCGCGGTCGCCGCCCTGCGCGCGGCCGACGCGATCCTCCTCGGCAAGACGAACGTGCCTCCGCTGCTCGACTCCTACGACACCGTGAACGACCTGCACGGCCGCGCCGCCAATCCGTGGGGAGCCGACCGCTCGGCGGGGGGATCGTCGGGCGGGTCGGCGGCGGCCGTCGCCGCGGGGCTCTCGTGGGGCGACCTCGGGAGCGATCTGACCGGCTCGATCCGCATCCCGGCGGCCTGGAACGGGGTCTGCGGGCATCGGCCGAGCGCGGGGCTCGTGTCCAAGCGCGGCCATCTGCCCTGGCCGACGGCGACCCGCCTCGAGCCCACGGCCTCCGTCGCCGGACCGCTCGCGCGCTCGGCCGAGGACCTGTCCGCGCTCGTCGCGGTGCTCGCAGGCACGGTCGACTCCGGGCCCTGGCGGCTGGACCTGCCGAGACCGCCGTTCACCGACGTCCGCGGGCTGCGGGTGGGGCTCTGGCTGTCGGAGGAGTCCGCCCCGGTCGACGACGAGACCGCCGCGGCGCTCGACGACCTCGCCCGGCGGCTGAGCGGGGCGGGGGCGACGCTCGTGCCGATCACGGGCTCGGTCCTCGCCGCGGAGGAGGCGGAGCAGCTCTTCGACCGCCTGGTGCAGCACGAGATCGCCTTCGGGGTGCTGCTCGAGAGCAGCACCGGGCCCGAGCGCGAGCGCGCCCTCGACACGGTCGGCGACCTCACCGCGGGCGCCCCCGTCGCGCAGGCTTGGGCCGACTGGGACGCCCAGCTGCGACTCCGCGAGCGTTGGGAGCATCAGCTCGACGGCGTCGACGTGGTCCTCGCCCCGACCGTGCCCTCCGCGGCACCGCTCGCGCCGCTCGAGGCCGGATCCACGCGCGTGATCGGGCGCTGGAGCTGCCTGGCGAACCTCGCCGGCGGACCGTCGACGGTCGTCCCGATCGCTCTCGGTCGCGACTCCGGACTGCCGATCGCGGCGCAGCTGATCGGACGGCACGGGCACGACCTGGCGACGCTCGCGGCGGCGCGGCTGCTCGCCGACGAGGGCCTGGTGCCGAGGACGCTGCGCGCGCCCGACTCTGCCGTGCTCGGCCCCGCCGCCCCCGGCCTCAGCGGGTGAGGGAGTGCAGCGCCAGCTTCGCGTAGAGGTCCTCGAGCAGCAGCCGCGTGTCCACCTGGGTGAACACGCGCAGGTCCGGTCCGCCGTTCCCCGCGCAGTACTGCCCGTCGGCGTCGATGCCCGGTCGCGGCACGAGGACGCTCCGGCTCGACGACGTGTCGGGTTCGAACGCCGACAGCAGGGCGGTCGCGAGCACGAGCGGGCTGTCGCCGAGCGCGTAGGTCTCGCCCAGGCTCAGGCCGTGCCGCTCGGCCATGCGGGCGACCGAGTCGAGCGCGTCGAACAGGTGCCGACCCAGCTCGCCGGCGCCGCCCATCCGCACGCGCAGCTCGGCGACGGAGGCGAGCACGGTGCGGTACGCGTCGCGCGGGAACTGCTGCACGGGCACGGCCGAGGCCAGCACCTCGGCGGCGGCGGGCACGTCGATCAGGAGGTTGTACTCGATCGGCATCGCGCCGGGCGGCGGTGAGGCGAGGCCGGGGTGCTCCGGCCCGCCGATCCAGACGAGGGTCATCCGCGAGGCGATCGCCGGCTCGAGGCGCAGCGCGGCGGCGATCTCGGTGAGCCCCGCGCCGGCGCAGACGTACAGCGGTCGCGGGTCGTCCCGCAGAGCCTCGGCCACCAGGGCGCGCGCGGCGGGGGAGGGCGTCGGGTTCGCCGCGAGCGCGACGGGCGAGCCCGCGATCACCGGCACGTCGGAGCGACCGCACAGCTCGAGCACCCGCCGTGCGGCGTCGGCCGCGTTCTCGGAGGTGCGGTCGGAGGGGTCGAACGGATCGCCGGGCCGCAGGTGCGAGCCGATCACGAGCGCGAGCTCGACCGAGGGCGAGAGCGCGTGCTGCGCGAGCTGCACCAGTCCGTCGGGGTCGCCGGAGTAGTCGTTGTCCGAGACGACGCGGAGGCGGGCGCTCATGCGGGGACCCCCGCGGAAGAAGAGGCTCCGGCGGCCTCCGCGACCTTCGTCAGCCGGATCGCCACGTACTGCCGGCCCGGCAGCTCCACGCGGAAGGACCCCGAGAAGACCCCCGGCACGCGGTCCACCGTCATGCACCAGGTGTCGATCACATCGACGATCCAGCGGTCGGCGGGATCGCGCACGATCGTGCGGAACCGCGGCCGGTTGAAGCCGAAGTAGACGAGCTGCACTCCTCCCGAGGCGCCCCACGGCGCGTCCCACTCGGACGCCATCGGGTCGATGCGGCCGTCGGGCATCTCGGCGGTGATGCGGCGGAGGAACGCGATGCGGTCGGGACTGTCGCCGACGAGCTCGCCGCCCTTGGACCACCACAGCTCCTCGCGGTCGTTGAGGTAGGTCTCGCCGTGGCCGACGTAGCCGCCGCGCACCGCTCCCTCCCAGAACCGCCGGGTCATCTCCTCGCCGGTGATGCTGCCCCAGCCCTGGTCGATGTCGCCCTCGTAGGCGCACTCGTCGATCACGACGGGCTTGCCCCACTCCTCGCGCCATGCGTCGGTGTTCTCGGCGGTGCGGTACACGTCGATCCGCTGCACGCTCGCGTGGGTGATCCAGGGGCGCGAGTAGTCGTAGAAGCCGAAGCAGTTGTGGATCGACAGCAGGTGCCCCACGGGGTCCTCGTCGACGACGATCGCCGCGAGCCGCTCCCAGTCCTGGACGCTCTTGGACCACAGCAGGTCATACTCGTTCGCGAGCGACCACCAGACGTTCGGCAGGGCCGAGAGCCGGCGCACGACGTACCGCGTGACGAGGCCGTCGGCGGCACGTCCGAGGTCCGAGAAGCCCCAGCGGTCGTAGGCGTGGAAGAGGATCACGTCGGACTGGATCCCCAGCCGGTCGAGGTCGGCGACGCGCTCCTCGAGGTGGCGGAAGAACTCGGGCACGGGCCGCTCGACGTCCCACCCGCCCTCGGCGTCGCGCTCGAACGGGTACCGCTCGGGCTCGTTCGCGTTGTAGAGGTACGCCTTCGGGAACACGCACATGCGCACCTTGGTGAAGGGGCCCTCGGCGAGCGTCGCGAGGGTCGCCTCCTCGAGCTCGGCGCTCTGGTGGGTCCAGGCGTACGCGGTCGTGCCGAGCGGGACGTGGCGGGTGCCGTCGGCGTGGGCGAAGTGGAAGGTGTCGGCGACGCGGACGGGACCGTGCGCGTCCGGCAGCGCAGGCCCCACCTCGACCGCTCCGGTCAGGCCGTCGAGCGAGCGGGCTGTGGAGGAGGTGCGGAAGGTCCAGGTCCCCGCGGCGCTCGGGAGGAAGCGGGCGCGGTACGCGCCGTCGCCGTCGTAGAAGCCGCCAGCCCGGACGACCGAGGCGGCGGCCTGCGGGACCGAGGCGGCGAGCCGGAACTCTACCGAGAACTCGACGTCGACGAACGGGTTCCCGTGCGACGGGCCGTCGACGACGATCTCGCAGGGCGCGTGCACCGACCCGGCCGCGGGTGATCGCAGCGCAGCGGATCCGCGCGGCGACGACTCCGGTTCGTAGTCGTCGCGGGGCGCCGCGATCACGCGCTCGGGTCGGGGCGGTGCGAGGGCGGAGTCGTCGACCTCGGCGAGGGCCGACCAGAAGGCCTCGGCGCGCGCCTCGTCGCCTCCGAGCAGAGGATCCAGGCCCACCACCAGGCCCAGCGGAGCCGAGCGCAGCTGCACGAGCAGCGGCGAGTTCACGACGCCGGGCGCGTGACGTCGGACGAGAGCGGCGGCCTCCGGCGTGTCCAGGACGCTCGCCAGAGTCGAGTCGCGGGTGAAGGCCATCTCACACCTCCACGGTGATCAGCGTCTGCACGGTCCGGCGGAACTCGGCCTGCATGTCGAGGGAGTCGCGCTGCAGGAGCCACTGCACCTGCAGTCCGTCCATGGTCGCGACGACGCGGATCGCGGCGCTGCGGGGGTCCACTCCGGGCACGAGCTGGCCGCGGGTGAGCATGTCGCCGAACGCGTCGGTGAACAGGTCGATCACGAAGCGGTAGCGCTTCGCGAAGTACTCGTGCGCGGGGTGGTCGGCGTGCGTCGCCTCGGCCGAGAGGACGCACTGCAGCTCGACGAGCCCGGGGATGCGGGTGTTGTAGGCGACGAGGTCGACGAGCGCGCGGACGGTCTGGATGCCGGGCACGGACCCGCCGCTGGGCACCCGGGTGATCGAGTGGTCGTCGCGGAGTGTGAGGACCGCCGAGAGCAGCTCCCACTTGTTGGCGAAGTGGTGCAGCACGCCGGCCTGGCTGAGCCCGACCTTCTCGGCGATCTCGCGGAGGGACGCGGCGTGGTAGCCGCTCGCCGAGAAGACCTCCAGGCCCGCGGCGACGATCTCGGCCCGGCGCGCGGCGGTCTTCGCGTACTGCCCGCGCGGTCGGCGCGGTGGCGAGGTGGGGAGTGCCATGGGGTTCCTCCTGGCGCGTCGTTGCGAGGGGTGTGGGCGAGTGCCGAGGGAGCCGAGCGCGAGCGGTGCCGACGCCGGTCGTCGGGGGAGGTCGATCACGGCCCCCGGTGTGAGAAACCTAGCCCGTCGAGGTTTCTGCGTCAAAAACCTTTCCCGAGAACTTTCTCGTCACAGGGCTGGAACGGCGCGGATCGAGCGGCATCCGAAGCACCGGGCAGACCGCCGAGATCACGAAAACCTAACGCCGAGAAGTTTTTTCCACCAAAACCTAGGGGTCGTCTGTTTTTCGTGTTAGCTTCCTCGGCACCGGCTCATGGACGTGCCGGGAGAACCGGGAGACCAAAGATGTTCCGATGGAAGAGGCTGGCGGCCGCTGCGATCGCCGTCACGACGATGGTCGGTCTGACCAGCTGCGCTGCCGATGCAGGAGGAGGCTCCTCCGGCGGCTCGGGCGACACGCTCACCCTCGGCGCCATCCAGACCCTGTCGACGTTCGCCGCGGCGGACTCCTACTGGGCGAACGAGTCGCCCTACATGCAGGCCGTGTACGACACGGTGCTGCGCGCCGACCCGGACGGCACGATCGTCGAGGGGCTCGCCACCGAGTGGACCTGGAACGAGGACAACACGGTCCTCACGCTGACGATCCGCGACGGAGTCACGTTCAGCGACGGCACGCCGCTGGACGCCGAGGCGGTCGCCGCGAACCTGCTCCGCTTCCGCGACGGCAACTCTCCCGACACCAACAAGATGGCCGACCTCGCCGACGCCGTCGCGACCGACGCCTCCACCGTCACCGTGACGCTGAAGCAGGCGAACCCCACCTTCCTCTTCTACCTCACGCAGAACGCCGGCCTCGTCGAGGCGCCCTCCGCGTTCGACTCGGCCGACATCCAGACCACCCCGGTCGGCTCCGGCCCGTACGAGCTCGACGCGTCCAAGACCGTCATCGGCACCTCCTACGCCTTCACGGCCCGCGAGGACTACTGGGACGAGGAGTCCGTCCACTACGACGACCTCGTCATCAACGTCTACAGCGACTCCACCGCTCTGGTGAACGCCATCAAGGGCGGCCAGGTCAACGCGGCGAACACCGTCGACAACAACGACCTGAAGGAGATCGAGGCGTCGGGCTTCACCGTCAACGCGTTCGAGCTCAACTGGACGGGCCTCCTCCTCCTGGACCGCGACGGCACCCTCGCCCCCGCCCTCGGCGACGTCCGCGTCCGCCAGGCCATCAACCACGCCTTCGACAAGGAGGCGCTGCTCAAGGCGATCGGCCAGGGCTACGGCACGCCGACCACCCAGATCTTCCCGACCTCGTCCGAGGGCTACGACGAGTCGCTCGACGACGCCTACCCCTACGACCCCGAGAAGGCGAAGGACCTGCTCGCCGAGGCCGGCTACCCCGACGGCTTCACCCTCGAGATGCCCTCCTCCTCGCTCGTCGGCTCCGCGACCTTCACGCTGATCCAGCAGCAGCTGTCCGAGGTCGGCATCACCGTGAACTACACCGACGTGGGCAACAACTTCATCGCCGACGTGCTGGCGCCGAAGTACCCCGCCACCTGGCTGACGCTGCAGCAGGACCCCGACTGGGCGCTGCTCAACTTCGAGCTCACCCCGAACGCGATCTTCAACCCGTTCAAGAACGAGGACCCGGAGCTGCAGGCGCTCGTCGAGGCCGTGCGCACCGCCGACGAGGCCGGCTACGCCGACGCGGTGAAGGCCGTCAACGCCTACACGGTCGAGAACGCCTGGTTCGCCCCCTGGTACCGCCAGCAGTCGAGCTTCGTCACCGACGCGAACACGAAGGTCGAGACCCAGACGGGCAACGCCTACCCGTACCTCTGGAACATCACCCCGGCCTGATCGCCCCCGCGGGCCGGTCTCCGTCGAGGCCGGCCCGCCCCCTCTCCTTCTTCCCGCTCCGTCGGTCTCCGACCGGAAGGACCACTGATGACCAGGTTCATCCTGCGACGCGTCATCTCGGGGATCATCCTCGTGGTGCTGATCTCGATCGTCGCGTACGCCCTCCTCTACCTCGGCGGCGGCGACATCGCCCGCCGCATCCTCGGACAGAACGCGACACCGGAGGCGGTGGCCCAGCGGGCCGCGCAGCTCGGCCTCGATCAGCCCATCTGGCTGCAGTACGCGTCCTGGCTCGGCCAGGCCGTCACCGGGAACCTCGGCAACTCGTGGTTCACCGGCCAGCCCGTCACCGCGGCCATCTCCACCCGACTGACGGTCACGCTCTCGCTGGTCGTCGGCGCCACCGTGATCTCCGCGGTCGTCGCCGTGGTGCTCGGAGTGTGGGCCGCGGTCCGCCGCGGCTGGGCCGACAAGCTCGTGCAGCTCGTCTCGATCCTCGGCTTCGCGATCCCCGGCTTCCTCATCGCCCTGGGCCTGGTGACCGTCTTCGCCATCAACCTGCGCTGGTTCAAGCCCACCGGGTACGTGAACTTCACCGACTCGCCCTCGGGCTGGATCGCCACGGTGACCCTCCCGATCCTCGCCCTCGCGATCGGAGGCATCGCCGGCGTCGCCCAGCAGGTGCGCGGCTCGGTCATCGACGCACTCCGGCAGGACTACGTCCGCACGCTCCGCTCCCGCGGCATCCCCGCCTCCCGCGTCGTGTTCCAGCACGTGCTGCGCAACGCCGGCGGTCCGGCGCTGGCGGTCCTGGCCGTGCAGTTCATCGGCCTCCTCGGCGGCGCGGTGATCGTGGAGCAGATCTTCGCGATCCCGGGTCTCGGCCAGGTCGCGGTCACCGCGACCACCCAGGGCGACATCCCGCTCGTGATGGGCCTCGTGCTCGTCACCGCGATCATCGTCGTCATCGTCAACCTGCTCATCGACCTGGCCCAGGGCTGGCTCAACCCGAAGGTGCGCCTCTCATGACCGCGACCGCCCCGCTGCCCGATCCCGCTCTCACCGTCGGCGTGGAGGAGCGCGCCGCGCGCTCGCACCTCTTCCGCCGTCTCCTGAAGAACCCGGTCGGCCTCGCGTCGCTGGTGTTCCTGGCCCTCGTGGTGCTCTCGGCGCTGCTCGCCCCGCTGCTCGCCCCCGCCGACCCCAACCGCGCCTCGCTGCAGGACGTGCTCGCCGCTCCCGGCGGCGCGAACCCGCTCGGAGCCGACAGCGCCGGCCGCGACGTGCTCTCGCGGCTGCTGTTCGGCACGCAGTTCAGCCTCGCGGGCGCCGCGGTGGCCCTGCTCGTCGCGCTCGTCATCGGCGTCACGAGCGGCCTGCTCGCCGGTTACTTCGGCGGCTGGTTCGACTCCGTGTCGGCCTGGACCTCCGGACTGATCATGGCGCTGCCCGGCTTCGTCGTGCTGCTGGCGGCCCGCGCGGTCATCGGCCCGTCGATGTGGCTGTCGATGGCGATCTTCGGAGTCCTGATGTCGCCGGCGTTCCACCGGCTGGTCTACGCCTCCGTCACCGCGGTGCGCGGCGAGCTGTTCGTCGACGCGGCCCGCGTCTCCGGCCTCTCGAACGGCCGGATCATCGCGCGGCACATCCTCACGGTGGTCCGCGCGCCCGTCATCATCCAGGCGGCGCTCATCGCCGGCATCGCCATCGCGATCCAGGCCGGACTCGAGTTCCTCGGTCTGGGCGACCTCTCGATCCCGACCTGGGGATCGATGCTCAACGACGGCTTCTCGAACATCTTCAACGCCCCCGTGCTCATGCTCTGGCCGAGCCTCGCGATCGCCCTCACCTCGATCGCGCTGACCCTGCTGGGCAACGCGATGCGCGACGAGCTCGAGCGCAGCGCCTCCGGCGGCACCCGCTCGAAGAAGCGCAAGGCCGCCTCGACGGCCGCGACCGTGCCGACGACCCTGTCGACCATCGGCATCCGCACCATGCTCGAGGAGGACGCGGCGACTCCGCAGACCGTCGTCCACGAGGAGCCCGCAGGAGCGATCCGCGCCGATGAGGTCCTCCGCGTCACGAACCTGTCGGTCGGCTACGGCCAGGGCGACGGCTCCGTGAAGACCGTCGTGCACGACGTCTCGCTGTCGGTGCGCCGCGGCGAGATCCACGGCCTGATCGGCGAGTCCGGCTCGGGCAAGACGCAGACCGCCTGGTCGGTGCTGCGCCTGCTGCCCGAGGGCGGCCGCATCACGGGCGGCTCGATCGTCTTCGACGGATCCGACCTCGCCCACCTCTCCGAGAAGGAGATGACGAAGCTGCGCGGCAAGCGCATCGCGTACATCCCGCAGGAGCCGATGTCGAACCTCGACCCGTCCTTCACCATCGGCACCCAGCTCGTGCAGCCGATCCGGCTCTGCCTCGGCCTCTCGAAGGCGGCGGCCACGGAGCGGGCGCTCGCGCTGCTCGCCCGCGTCGGCATCCCGGACCCGAAGCGCACGTTCGACGCCTACCCGCACGAGGTCTCGGGCGGCATGGCTCAGCGCGTGCTCATCGCCGGCGCCGTCTCGTGCGACCCCGACCTGCTGATCGCCGACGAGCCCACCACCGCGCTCGACGTGACGGTGCAGGCCGAGGTGCTCGACCTGCTCCGCGAGCTGCAGTCCGAGCTCGACATGGGCATGATCCTCGTCACGCACAACTTCGGCGTCGTCGCCGACCTGTGCGACCGCGTCTCCGTGATGCGCGACGGGCGGATCGTGGAGACCGGCCCCGTCCGCTCGATCTTCGCCGACCCCCGCCATCCGTACACCCGCGCCCTGTTCGACGCGATCCTCGAGGAGGGGCCCGCCCGAGGACCGCTCGTCACCGCCACCACCGCCACCACCGCGGCATCATCGAAGGAGGACGGGCGATGAGCGATCTGCTCCTGGACGTCAAGGACGTCGTCGTCGAGTACCCCGGCAAGGGCTTCCGCGCCACGCCCTTCCGCGCGCTGAAGGGCGTCTCGCTCGACATCCGCCCCGGCGAGACCGTGGGACTGGTCGGCGAGTCCGGCTCGGGCAAGACGACCCTCGGCCGCGCGGTGCTCGGGCTCGCCCCGGTCACCGGCGGCGAGATCCTCTACAACGGCCGCGACATCGCGCACCTGGACCGCCGGCAGCGGCGCGGGCTCTCGTCCGAGATCCAGGTCGTGTTCCAGGATCCGTACACCTCGCTCAACCCATCGCTGACGATCGAGCAGATCCTGGTCGAGCCGCTGACGGTGCGGAAGGTCGACGCGAAGGTCGCGTCGAAGCGGGTGCGCGAGCTGCTCGATCAGGTCGGGCTCCCGCAGTCCGCCGCCGACCGGCTCCCGCGCGAGTTCTCGGGCGGGCAGCGGCAGCGGATCGCGATCGCCCGGGCGCTCGCCCTCGAGCCGCGGCTCATCGTCTGCGACGAGCCCGTCTCGGCGCTGGACCTCTCCACCCAGGCCCGCGTCCTCGACCTCTTCACCGAGATCCAGGAGCGCACCGGAGTGGCCTACCTCTTCGTCTCGCACGACCTGGCCGTCGTGCGGCACCTCTCGCACCGCGTCGCCGTGATGTACCACGGCGAGATCGTGGAGTGGGGCGACGGCGACCAGGTCACCGCGCGTCCCGCGCATCCCTACACGCAGCGCCTGTTCCTCGCGGCGCCCGTGGCCGACCCGGTGCGGCAGGAGGAGCGGCGCGAGCAGCGCCGAGCCCTGCTGACGGCGCAGCGCTGAGCCCTGCTGCACTGAACCCTTCTGCACTGCAGCCTGGGCGCATAGAAACCAACCAATGCTAGGTTTCGAGTGACGACGCCGTCGCCGAGCCCGTTCGACGAAGAGAGACTCCTGTGACCGACACCACCACCGCCTCCCTCCTCTCCGCGGAGGGTCCCGACGCCGACGCCCGCCTGACCGAGCTGATCGGCCGCCTCGACCTCGAGGAGAAGGTGCAGCTGCTCACCGGCCGCGACTTCTGGACCACCTGGCCGATCGAGAGCATCGGCCTGCGCCGCATGCTCGTCTCGGACGGCCCGTCCGGCGTGCGCGGCGAGGTCTGGGACGAGCGCTCGCCCTCGCTCAACCTGCCCTCGGCGACCGCGCTGTCCTCCTCCTGGGACCGCTCGATCGCCAAGCGCTACGGAGCCGCCGCCGCGGTCGAGGCGCGCCGCAAGGACGTCGACGTCGTGCTCGGCCCGACCATCAACCTGCACCGCTCACCGCTGGGCGGCCGCCACTTCGAGGGCTTCAGCGAGGACCCGGTGCTCACCGCCGACCTGGCCGCGGCCTACGTGAGCGGCGTGCAGGAGAACGGCGTGGGAGCGACTCCCAAGCACTACATCGCCAACGACTCCGAGACCGACCGCTTCACCGTCGACGTGCGCGTGGGCGACCGCGCTCTGCGCGAGCTCTACCTCCTGGCCTTCGAGCGCGCGATCGTCGAGACGCGCGCCTGGCTCGTGATGAGCTCCTACAACTCGATCAACGGCACGACCGCCACCGAGAACGACCTGCTCGAGACCCCGCTGAACAGCGAGTGGGGCTTCGACGGAGTGGTCATCAGCGACTGGACCGCGGTGCGCTCGGTCGACAGCGCCCGCGCGGCGCAGGACCTCGTGATGCCCGGCCCCGACGGGCCCTGGGGTGCGGCGCTCGTCGCCGCCGTCCGCGACGGCTCGATCGAGGAGTCGGTGATCGACCGCAAGGTGCGCCGCATCCTCCGCCTCGCCGCCCGCGTCGGTGCACTCGAGGGCTTCGCCCCCGCCGTCGCCGAGCCGGTCCTGGTCGAGGACGGCCGCGCCTTCGCCCGCGAGGCCGCCGCCGCGGGCAGCGTGCTGCTGCGCAACACCGGCGAGCTGCCCTGGGACGCCTCCGCCCTCTCCTCGGTCGCGGTCATCGGCCACAACGCCCGCGACGCCCGCACGCAGGGCGGCGGCTCGGCGACGGTCCTGCCCGAGAAGGTCGTCACTCCGCTCGACGGGATCCGCGCAGCGCTGCCCGGCGCGCGCGTCGACTACGCCCTCGGCGCGATCGTGCAGGACGGAGTCGCGCCGCTCGCGCTCGAGACCATCACCAACCCGGTCACGGGAGAGCCCGGCCAGCGCGTGCGCTTCCTCGATGCGGAGGGCACCGAGCTGTTCGTCGAGGACCGCCGCGCCACCGCGCTCGTCTGGTTCGGCGGCACTGCGCCCATCGCGGCGTCCGCTCGCGTCGAGTTCTCGACGGTGCTGACCCCCGAGGCCGACGCGACCGTGCGCCTGGGCTTCGCGGTCGTGGGCACCGCGCGCATCTTCGTCGACGGGGACCTGTTCCTCGAGGAGACCCTCGCCCCGGTCGGCGCCGACCTCGGAGCCGCGCTCCTGGCGCCGCCGTCGGTCTCGGGCCCGCTGCAGGTCACCGCCGGCACGCCCGTCGACATCCGCATCGAGTACGACATCGAGCACACCGACGGCGAGCTCGAGGGAGCCCTCGGCTTCACCTACGGCATCGAGCCCGAGGACACGCCGGCCGAGCAGCTCATCGCCGAGGCGGTGGCGCTCGCCCGCGACGCCGACGTCGCGCTCGTGGTCGTCGGCACCAACTCCGCCGTCGAGTCCGAGGGCTACGACCGCAGCTCCCTCGACCTCCCCGGGCAGCAGGACGCCCTGGTGCGCGCCGTCGCCGCGGCGAACCCGCGCACCGTCGTGGTCGTCAACTCCGGATCCCCGGTGCTGCTGCCCTGGCGCGACGAGGTCGCCGCCGTGCTCGTCGGCTACTTCGGCGGGCAGGAGATGGGCGACGCGGTCGCCGACGTCCTGCTCGGCGCCGTCGAGCCGGGCGGCCGCCTCCCCACGACGTGGCCGGCCGCGATCGAGGACGTCCCCGTGCTCTCGACGCTGCCCACCGACGGCGAGCTGCACTACGACGAGGGCATCCACATCGGCTACCGCGCGTGGCTGCGGAGCGAGGTCGAGCCGGCCTACGGCTTCGGTCACGGCCTCGGCTACACGTCGTTCGACCTCGTGTCGCTGGCCCCCGTCGAGCCCGCCCGGGCCGGCGAGGACGCGGTGCTGCTGGTCGACGTCGTCAACACCGGCGACCGCGCGGGCAAGGTGGTGCTGCAGGCCTACGCCGAGCGCCGCGACTCCGCCGTCGAGCGCCCGGTGCGCTGGCTGGTCGGCTTCGAGAGCGCGAGCATCGAGGCCGGAGCCGCCGCGCAGATCGCGGTGACCGTGCCCACGCGACTGCTCGCGACGTGGAGCGACGGCTGGGACTACGAGGCCGGAGCCTTCACGATCCGCGTCGGCACCTCGCTCGAGGACGTCCCGCTGGCGACGGAGCTCGAGCTGCTGGTCTGAAGCTGGGAGCGGGGTCCCGGACGGGTTTCTATCACGTTCGGGGCATCCCGCAACCCGGTGCGCTCCCAGGCGGCTCGCGCTTAACGTCGAGGAAGACGGCCGCAAGAGCGGACCGCCGCACACCGAGTGACAGAGCAAGGAGCACCACCGTGCCGCAGATCATCGAGACCGTCGACGTCAACGTCCCCGTGTCCGTCGCCTACAACCAGTGGACCCAGTTCGAGGAGTTCCCCAAGTTCCTCGACGAGGTCGAGTCGATCCAGCAGGTCACCGACGTCCTCACCGTCTGGAAGGTGAAGGTCGGACCGGTCGAGCGCGAGTTCGAGGCCAACATCACCGAGCAGCACCCCGACGAGCGCGTCGCGTGGAACAGCACCGGAGGCGAGACCGACCACGCCGGTGTCGTCACCTTCCACAAGCTCTCGGACTCCGAGACCCGCGTCACCGTGCAGCTCGACTGGGAGCCCAAGGGCTTCCTCGAGTCGCTCGGCTCGCTCGTCGGCGCCGGCAGCCACGCCGTCAAGAAGGACCTGAAGAACTTCAAGGAGTACATCGAGTCCAAGGGCACCCCGGACGGCGCCTGGCGCGGCGACGTCGAGGCCTGAGGCTCCGATGTCCGACACGACCGGCTCCCTGAACGACTCCGAGGGTGAGAAGAAGGACGGCGGCCTCGGCGACGACGGCACCATCCCCGACTCCGAGAGCGGCCTGGCCGTCGGAGTGACCGGCGACTCCCACTTCAACCCCGAAGAGGACGCGCCCGCAGACGACGAGTCCTGAGACTCGGGTACACCTCCGCGAGATGCCACTCGTGCGCACGCCCCAGGGCGTCCGCGAGTGGCATCTCGCGTGTGCGCGGGTGCGCCTCAGCGCCAGGCGCGCGCGTACTGCGGCGGCACGACCGCATCGAGGTCGGCGCCCAGCTCCTGCGCCATGCGAGAGGCGGCGTGCGGGTCGCGCAGCAGCTCCCGCGCGAGCAGCACGACATCGGCCTCGCCCGCGGCGAGCACCCCCTCCGCCTGCTCGGACGTCGTGATGAGGCCCACCGCTCCCACCGGTGCTCCGGTCGCCCGGCGCACCGCGGCCGCGAACGGCACCTGATAGAGCGGAGCGACCGGGATGTCCGTGCCGCGGACCAGGCCGCCGGTGGAGACGTCGAAGAGGTCGGCCCCCGCCTCCCGCGCCCAGCCGGCGACGGTCACCGTCTCGTCGAGGTCCCAGCCGCCCTCCGCCCAGTCGGTCGCCGAGAAGCGGACCAGCAGCGGCAGCTCGCCGATCTCGGCGCGCACCTCGCGCACGACCTCGAGCAGGAGCCGCCCGCGGTTCTCGAGGGAGCCGCCGTACTCGTCCTCGCGCCGGTTCGACAGCGGCGACAGGAACTGGTGCAGCAGGTAGCCGTGGGCGGCGTGGATCTCGATCACGTCGAAGCCGGCCTCGACGGCGCGGCGGGCGGAGTCGCGGAACGCCTGCACGAGGCCGGGCAGCTCGTCCGCGTCGAGGGCCCGCGGGGCGGCGTAGCCCTCGAAGGCGACGGCCGACGGGGCGACCGTGTCCCAGCCGCCCTCCTCCGCCGGCACCGTTCCGCGCCCGCTCCACTCGCGGTACGTCGACGCCTTGCGCCCGGCGTGCGCGAGCTGCACCCCGGCGAGGGCGCCCTGCTCGTGCACGAAGTCGACGATCGGCGCCCAGGCGTCGCGCTGCTCGTCGTTCCAGAGGCCGGTGTCCCAGGGGCTGATCCGTCCCTCCGGCACGACTCCCGTCGCCTCCGCGATCAGCACGCCCACGCCCCCGCGCGCGATCGAGCCCAGGTGCACGAGGTGCCAGGTGGTCGGCACCCCGTCGCGCGCCTCGACCGAGTACTGGCACATCGGAGCCGCCCAGAGGCGGTTGCGGGCGGTACGGGAGCGGAGGGTGAGGGGCTGGAGCAGAGCGGGAGCGGTGGTCATCCAGGTGACAACCGCTCCCGGCCGCCCGTCATTCCCGGCGGCGCGAGGGGTCAGCTCGGCCAGGTCGAGCCGGGCGCCTCCTGCCAGACGGTGCTCGGCGGGGTGAGCGCGGCGAGCTCCTCGAACAGCGAGTCCGGGATCTCGAGCGCGTCGTCGGCGACGAACTCGTCGAAGTGCTCGGCCGTCGTGGCGCCGACGACGGTGGTCGTGATCCGCTCGTCGCGGGTCGAGAACTGCAGGGCGGCGGCCCGGAGCGGCACCCCGGCGCGGTCGCACGCCTCGCCCATCTCGGTGACCGCCTGCACGATCTCGGGGGGAGCCGGGCGGTAGGCGTACGTCTCGACCGGCTGGGGCCAGCGGGCGAGCGCGCCGCCGCCGTAGACCGCCGCGTTCACCACGACGACGCCGCGGTCGACCGAGACGTCGATCAGCTCGTCCGAGGAGCGGTCGACGAGCGTGCAGCGGTTGTGCGTGATCACCGCGTCGAACAGCCCCGTCTCGACGTAGTGCTGCAGCATCGGCGCGGGTCCGCCCGAGATGCCGATCGAGAGCGCGACGCCGGCCTCCTTCATCGCGACGAGGGCCCGCACGGGGCCGTCCTCGGCGAACGCCTCCTCGTACGAGATGCGCTCGGGGTCGTGCAGGTAGAGCAGCGGGAGCACGTCCATGCCCAGGCGCTCGCGGCTCTCGTCGAGGCTGCGCCGCATCCGCTCGCCCGAGTAGCTGCCGGTCTCGGGATCGCGGTCGAGCTTCGTCACGACGGTGATGCCGTCCGGAACCCCGCCGTGCGCCCGCAGCGCCTCGCCGATCAGCCGCTCGCTGTGCCCCTGCGCGTACTCGTTGGAGGTGTCGATCACCGACACGGCGCGATCGGCGGAGGAGCCGAGCACCCGCTCGAGGGCGGGCACCGTCTCGAGGTCCCGCACGCGCTCGGGGTTCCAGGACGTGCCGAGCGTGAGCCGGGTGACCGAGGCGCCGGAGGGGCCGAACGGGCGGAGGAGAGGGGAGCTCGAATTCGAGGACTGCGATGTCATGCCCCCAGCCTGTCAGTGGGTGGACTCAGTGCACCAGCGTGCTCAGTGCACCAGCGTGCTCAGCCAGACCACGACGAGCCCGAGCAGCATCGTGCAGAGGGTGCTCAGCACGCGGCGGCCGGGCGGGCTCCCGCGGCGGGCCGAGGTGAGGTAGCCCAGAAGGGCCAGGATCGCGACGCCCGAGCCGAGCGCCAGGTAGTAGGCGGTCCACTCCTCGACCAGTCCGAGGGGGGCGAGCGCGAGCAGCGCCGCGGGCACGACCATGGCCACGAGCATCCCGATCGAGTGCCGTGCCGTGGCGAGCACCGCGTCGAGGATCGTGCGCGCGCCCGGCTCCGCCTCCGGCAGCCGCGCCAGCGTGCCCGCGTACAGGTGCGCGAGCCAGAAGACGCTCACCGAGCCCAGGAGGAACAGCAGCACCTCGAGATCGGTGTCGTCGTCCCAGCCGACCGCGATCAGCGTGATCGCGAGGACCGTGCCGTAGATGGCGCCCTCGGTGCGGAGGATCGCGCTCACGGCTCCGACGGCGGCGAAGGGGGTGCGGGCGGTCGCGGCGCGGGACGCGGTGTCGAGGGCAGGGGTGTCGAGAGCGGGGGTGTCGGGTGCAGGGGCGTCGGCTGCAGGGGTTCCGGGCACTTCTGAATCG